>CAWGAT010000052.1:0-13784 GCA_963820555.1 Candidatus Bathyarchaeota archaeon | reverse complement strand
GTCCTTGACGTAGAGGTGGACGTGATCTAGGCCGAGATTAACCATGGGTAATTTAGGGGTGACTCTGTATTTAACGGGCTTTAGGTGTAGAGCTGGATGACCGTGCCATCTGTGAGTCTCCTGTCGAGGCCGACCTTCTCGTTGGGAAACTTCGCCGCTGGGCCCCAGATCCGGGCGTACTTGAAGTTCTTGTAGAAGTCGTTGTGGATCATCCTGGCGAGTTCGCCGACGGTGACGGCGCCCCTGAAGACCATGGGGACCTTCGCCGGTTCCCTCCCGGGCTCCTTCGTGTAGATGCGGGTGATGTCGAGGAGCTTGAAGAGCTTCTCGCCCAGTGTTAGCGGCTAGGTCCGGGGTGTGCTCAGCGGAGGCGACGATGACCTCCAGGGGCTCCGCTGCCATCAGTAACTGCTCCATGACGCGGGGGTCTGGCCTGAGGTCAGACTTGTTCGCGAGGACGAGGGTGGGGCGGTAGACGGCGTTGCCGAAGATGGCGTCCTCCACGGTCTCCAGCGTCACCCTCCCCCTGATCCTGACGAGTGCGGAGCGTATCTTGTACCCGGCGAGGAGGGCGATGACCTCCTCCGTGGAGCAGTCGGACAGCTCCCCCTCCCAGAGGAACTGTATCTGGGTCCCTGCCCTCTTCTCAATCTCTACCTCACCCTCAGGGCTGCGCTATTAGGATGCGGCTGTTAGCGAGCTCCTCCGCGATCATGAGGAAGTTGCCTGCGGGGTCGTCGCGGACGTCAACTACGATTATTATGGCGTCGGCGTTCCGCGCCATGCTGAGCTTCATGAAGCCGTCTGCCCTGCCCTCGCTGCTCCCCTCGACTAGGGCGGGTACCTCGACGAGCTGGAACTGGATATCTTTGTAGGGGAGCATACCCGGGACGGGTGTCTTGGTGCCGTAGGGGTAGGGGGTGACCTCGACCTGGGCGTTGGTGACTGCTCGGAGGAGGCTGCTTCGCCCCACGTTGGTGGGACCGACGACCGCGACCTGCGCAGCACCCGCCTTGGGGACGAAGTATGTTGGGGCGCTGCCCGGCTTCTGCGTCCTCTTCTTTCGGTCAATCTCCTCCCGGAGGGCAGCCATCTGCTTCTTAACCTGGCTGACCATCCGGTCTGTCCCTTTGTGCTTGGGGACTATGCTGATGAACTCCCCCATGAGGCGGAGCCTCTCCTCAGGGTTACGGGTTAAGGTGACCTCGTTCCACTTCTCCTTGGCCTGCGGTGGGAGGTTCGTCACCAAATCGAGTCACTCAAATAAACAGCGAGGAAAGAGCCTATTAAGTCCCCATTGTTGAGAAAATACAAAGATAAAGACATTGAGTCGATTATACTAAAAGTAGTACATGTCTTTCGCGCGCTTGTCGGCTAAAAAATCAAAAATGTGCAGGTATACCCTAAATCGCTGCCATCAGTACTTGAAAGATTTATTTAATATCCATCGACTAATTCTATGAGGTGATTGAATTGGGTATGCACAACGCGAAGTCAAAACCATTGACTAAGAAGGAGAGGGAAGAGAAGAGAAAAAAGAAGAAAGAGAAAGAATTGGCGAAGTGAGCTACTACCTTTTAACGGTAGGCCTCACGACTCGCCTAGGCCAATTTTTCTGACCTGTTGCGGGCAGAATACTTGATACGAACTCCTAATAGGACAAGGAAAGAGACCAGCATAATCACAATAAAATTAATTTTTACCTATGTAATCAGGGCGATACGTCCAACCTTTAGGGCTCCATGCATCGCCTGTTGAAAATATTACCGATTTGAGGGAAAGGGGCAAATAGTTTTAGCTGTATATGGATATTCTATTGCTGTTCGGAGTCTAACTATCGATGGATATTTTCATAATAATGTTGACAAACGGTTTCATTACTGCAGGCTTTTCCCCATTCCTAATCAAAATATACCAACAGAATAAGAAGAAATTCTACCTCTACTGGGGAGCTGGTTTTCTCCTATATGGAATAAACATCATTATCAGAGCATTCATAAACTCAGAACAAACCTCACCCACATTGATCTCATGGGCAGCTTTTGCTTGCTACATGAGCGGATTCACACTGATAATCACCGGAAATGGGCGCCTTTTAGGTAAAACAAGAATATGGTTAGCCTCCTCCGCCGCAATCATCCTCATTCCTATTACTGTTTACCTTCTATCCGGACCCGCAGCCTTGGGGTGGGCAGCAACCTTAAGCCCATATTTCCTAACCAGCATCAGCCTATACTTTATCAAACGGAGATATCCTGTCTCACTCGACATATTCATCCTAGGTTGGCTAGCTCTCTTAGCTCTAAATCTAACGATACCCCTGAACCTAATCCATCCCGAATACGTCGAAATACTTGCGATAATCGCAAAGATAATCATATTCTTAGGCATGATAAGTCCCAAGTTCAGCCTTATAGAAGCCGACGTCAAACGCTTCCTAATCTCAGGATTCTCAAAAGAATACCCTATCGAAGGAGGAGACCACCTGATTCTAATAAACCCTGGAAAAAAAATGAGGAGCGAAGAGATAAAGTGGATAAAAGAAAAGTTAAGGGAAAATTCGGAAAACGGCGTAAGGACAATACTGATCTCCCTCTACGATCTCATCACTCCCTCTGACATAGGCTCCGAAGGACGCGGGGAGGACTTGTATATAGTAAGAATGAAGCTAGGAGGAAATCACGAAGTGCAGGTATTCAAAGATAACGTTACAACGATAAACGACGACTGGTCTCAATTCAATTTCTTTTTGACCGATGTAATAGCTTATTCTGCAGAAAGGAACCTGAGGTGCGACATTATTCTATATTCTCTATCCTGGATTATCCACAGCCACGGTTGGAAACAGGTTTATTCTCAGTTCATTACCATGGCGTCGAAGCTAAAGGGGAACCGGGTAAAACTCTACTGCTTCTATTACCCCGAGACACATGGCAACAGAGCAGATATAGCTGTGTTTGAGAAAATAGCTGATAGAATTATTTTAATATAAAATACGAGATATTGATTAACGTGCAGATGGATCTATCGAGTATAGGCGCTACGATACTACTCCCAGTCGTGAAACGCTACGCGTTGAATTTTCTCGAAGAGGATAGAGTAGGCGAGAAACAAGAGAAGCTTCTTGGGGATAAGTTAAGGAAAGCTATAAACACGAGAATAGGTAGAGACCTCGGATTAGCGTCGAGTACATCCTTCGAGAAGCTGCCTCTGACCTCCTATCAATTCTATAACCGATACTTCAAGGACCCACATGACGGAGACTTCCTTTTTCCTCTCGACGACTACGTTCAGGCGTATACAAGCGGTAGCATGGGTAAGCCTAAGGCGTTCCTACTGCCAAAATCCGCGATTAGGGATAACCTCATGAAGACGGGATTGAGCTTCATGTTCCTCGCGACACACGACGGAGAGAAAACTAACTTCGAGGTGGGGGACGTTGTCTACAGAAATATACCGGGTGGTTCATACCTCTCCAGCTTACTAACGGGCATGTTCGATAAACATAGCTCCGGCTGGGTGAAACAGGTACCGGACATAGACATGTCCTTCCAAGACAAGGTTGAATACTTCGTAGCTAACTACAAGAAAATCGACGTCGCCTACATGACCATCACGACGCTACTTGACGAGGTCTACCCAATGATAGATGAGCCCTTCCACCTCAAGGGCTTCATCACGCAGGACCGCTCCGCTACCGTCCTGAAGGACAAGATTAAGGAAATCACGGGCTTCCCCCCGAAGGTTACTTACGGTTCCACCGAGACGCTGTTTTCGGCTCTCCCATCCATAGGACATCCGGGGTGTTTCTTCTTCGACTGGAGAGTCATGTACTGCGAATTCATACCGGAGAAATCCAGCTTCTCAAGCGAGGTGGATGTATCGGAGAAAACGGTTGAAATTATTCCTTTGATGGATGTCTCTGTTGGAGAGAGGTACCAGCTCGTCGCTACCCCGATCAAAAACGACTTGACGAGGTACGTGACACCGGACATCTTGGAGTGCGTCAGCAAAGGCGATAATGTGCTTGGCTTCGACATGCCGGTCTTTAACTTCTATGGTCGGACGGATAAGCTCGTAGTGATGCATAATTTTACGCGGATCGCTGAGGAGGAACTCCTTAGCGTTATGAAGGAAGCGGAAGTCCCCTATGTGGACTTCACCGTTAGGGTGGAGCCAGAGGGATCTAGGGAGTACATGGTGATGTATCTTGAAACTAAGCCGGGACTAACGGCAGAAGAGATAGTTTCGAGGCTCCACAAGACGATGTTGAGGGTTGATAAAGATTACAGAGATTTATCAGATTTCATGAAATATATCCCTTTGAAGGTGACGATGCTTCGTGAGGGCTCCTTCAAGCGATATCTTCGGGGTAAGGATGGAATGCCGAGGATCGAAAGGATCAGTATGAGAGAAGATCGGCTAAAGGGGCTTTTAGATGCAGTTAGATAACATCCTTTTTTTACCTCCATTCATACAGACCTACCATCTGCTTTTGATACCAATTCTTCATTCCCTTGCATGCGTATTGTAACTATTTTACCTGTGTATAGAAACTCACGAGGTTTCCATCGAGGTCACGAAAGTAGATTGACCTGTTCCCCCACGGCTGAGTCGTGGGAGACTTGACCCACACGACTTCAACTTCCTGTAGACGCTCATACTCCTCATCGACATCGTCTACTTGGAACTCAAGTATTACGCTTCTATTAGAAGCTGGAAACACCGAATTAAGCGCGAGCTCATTAAGCATATCTGAGCTGTAAATAGAGAGGTTGCCTCGCTCCGTGTTAAATTCCGAGTAATCTTCTCCATAGAAAACTGCTTTCATCCCAAGTACGGTTTCGTAGAATAAGCTCAAACCCTTCACGTCGTCTGTTATAATACACGTGTGTGTAAGAATCATTTACCCATGTCCCTGATTTTATTATGTGCGTGGGAGAATAAAATTTAAGCCCGAACCCAAATCATTTTATATTTTCTAATAATCTCTCAAACTCTCTTTTCTTCACCTTGGCGTGCGTGATAAAAACTAATAATGTACTTTATCCATTTGTTATTGATGTTTGAAGATTCACAAAGTAAAACTTCGACTGATATGCTAATACAAGAAATCATATCCTCCCCATCCCCTAAAAAAATAAGTGGTAATAAGAAGACGTTAATTTATGGTGTAATAATTTTACTAGTTGTAATATTTGGAAGTTTTGGATATTCGTATATCATAACAAAAAATGAACTTGATGGCGCAGCTGAACAAATTATAAGAACCGCGCAATCCGATTATAGAATAACTAACCTCTCATTATTTCCTCTAAGTGCAGATTTACTATCTATAACAGTATTAAAAAATACTAGTAAATATGAATTAGATTTTGATGTTGTAATGAATACATATATTGATACTACTTTTTTGGCTCAAGCGAAAGGCAATTTATTTTTACAGTCCGGAGAAATTGGAACACTTGAATTAACCACCAAGTTCGGGACAGAAAAGATGCAAGATCTAATTGAAAGTGGCGAAACCCCACGTACTAAATTAACAATGACGGTTACCACTAAAATATGGGGATTCGTACCAATAACAATAACTAAAACAGAAAATTAAAAGACTGGTGTTCAGAGTTACAATAATCCTGATCCATTTGCGCCACCGAAAGAACTCGCTACTCGTCTGAGTTTAGTTCCATTGATAATCTACATGCTTTTATGAAACTCCGTACATAAGCGATTCTCGGTTTATTAATGAGAAGTTACATTCGCACGCGTTTCGAATATAAATAGTGGTGGGCCGAGCAGGGTTCGAACCTGCGACTCCCGCCATGTCAAGGCGATGTCATAACCACTAGACCACCGGCCCGACCAACTCACCATACCTCGGACGGATCGTATAAAGGTTACCGGAACCCGAGGAGTCCCATCTTCTCGAGGAACCTGAAGTAACCCATGAGATATCCGAGATCGCGCCTCCCCGACTCCAGCTCCACGAGGCGGGACACCTCAAGAAGGCTCCTCTTTCCATCACTCCAGTAGACGGCGAGGTTCTCCAACCCCGAGGCCTCTTTGTGGGCCTTGCCGAACTTGTAGAAGGCTTCGCGATCCTCGGCGGATAGCTTGTTCACCCACTGCCGCGTCGACACCGGGCCCTTATACCGCCTCACTGGAACAATCGTCGACGCCTCCTTCTCCAGTTTCGTCAGCCTCTTCCTCCTCGGCTTCAGGGTCCACCCCCTCGCCTCAGCGAGCTGCCTGATCGTCGTCTCGGCGCGCCGCCTCTCAGACTTGGCGGACGCCACCAGATCGGATACCAGCTTTGAGATGGCTGAGTCAAGCTGCTTATCCCTCGACGCGAGGCGCTTGGTAGATCTTACGGCCTCGGCGGACCGCACCGCCCAATAGTCAACGCGATCCCTCAGCCTCAGAAGCTTCTCAGAGGCTACCTCTGCGTCCCCGTTCGAGGCTATCGTAACCTCGTCCTGTATTTTCTGCAGCATTGCACGCTTCTCCCGTGAAGCTGTCTCCGACGCGATCCAAAGCGCATCATCGGGCCCCGCGTCTGCTATGAAGTAGGCGTATGTGGCTGTGATGAGGGCGACCTTCCTCAACATCTCGGGGTCGACCTTGTCTATGGTGTCCGCGCTCGTGTGGTAGAACTTATCGGGCCATTGTATCATCATCGGGCACGCCACGCCGACGGAGGGGTCGGAGTAGACGTAGTGGTCGCTCCCACCGCTGAAAGGTGTCACGGCGTGCTTGAACAACGCGTAGCTCGATGAGCCGCCGAGGTTCTTCGCCTCGGCTTTTACCGAGTCGTATATGGACTCCATCAAGCTGTTCACGTAGCTGGGGCACGCCTCAGGAGTCCTCTCCATGATGAGGGACCCCCCGCAGAGATTCTGGTTCTCCCCAACCATGTCGAGGTTGATGGCAGCGACCATATCGGGTATCTTAGCCTCATTCTCCGATAGGAACGGGTAGGTCCCAGAAATCTCCGGGACTAAGGTGAAGACTATGCTTCTCTTCGGCTTCCTAAGCTTGCCGTCGGCTACTAGCCTCTGTAAAGCTCTTGCTGCCTCCATCGCAGCGCCAGATCCTGAGGCGTTGTCGTTGGCGCTCGGTTGGGGATGGCAGATATGGGCCACTACAATGACCATCTCTTTCGTCTTCCCAGGGATCGTGGCGATACAGTCCTCCATCTCCCCAGGGTACAGCTTCGAGTCGACCACTGCGTTGACCCTGACCGGCTCACTCAACTTCTCAGCTAGGCGACGGAGCCATCGCCCAGTCCTCGGCGAGAGGACGAAGCCCCAGCAAGGCTTCTCCCCGCCATACCACCAGAAGCTCGTGTACTTCAAGGCGTCATCGAGCTCACCCTCTCTGAGGCTAGGCTCCCTAACCCACATACCGTCGTATAGGATACCAACCGCGCCGTGCCTCTCCACGGCTAGCTCCCGAACTCGGGCAACATCACCATTAGTTAGTACAACTCTTCCCGAGACATCAAGCCCTTTGTAGTCCTTCTCTTCTTCGCCGTTGTTGAGTACCACTACCTCGGCCTCGACGCCACCCTTAGGCGTTGGTAGACTCCTCTGAATTATGCTCATCTTGCTCTCCGAGTAGCGGGCGAGGAAGCGAGATTCGGTGGCTGGGGAGACGAGTTTTAACTCAGCTCCGCTGCAGCTCCACTCTTTGAACATGGGGCTGCTCCACGCCAAAGCCTTTCCGTCGGAGGGGTAGCGACGGACATCGACTTCGAGCCCATAGCTTCTGAGCGCTTCTGCTGCATAGCCAACAGCTTCCCTAATGCCGGGGCTGACCTGTATCCGATGATGCCTTGAGATTTCTGCGACGTGGCTGAAGGCTATATTGCCGGAAACCTCCCGACCCAGAGCCTCATAAATGTCTTTAAACATGGATAGGGATCTGAGGGTTCAATACAATTGTTTTTCGGGTAGGTTCCCGATGATGCGGGAAAAAGCATCACTTAAAAAACAGTTACTTTGCGAGGAGCGCCTTCAACTTCTCTTCCGTGGAGGGGTCCCTCACCCTGTGGGCACCTCACTGCAGTTCCTCGAGGCCGAGGCCAATTGAGAGCCAAGTAGCTGAAGGTAGAACAAGTCCGGCAGCTTGAACTGAAGCCCAACTTTCCTTCCAGCGACCAGCTGCCCCATGTCGTACTGCTAGAAACAGGGGGGCAAATCACCGAGGCACAGTCAGTGCCAGCCACACGCGCCTTCTCAGCTTCAGTTTCAAGCCTTTTCCATCGACAGTTTAAGGACACTTCACCAGGTGGACCGAACAAGAGATGCAGGGGTCGTAGGCCCTTGCGATAATCTCTAGGCTTTCCCTTATCTTGTAGTCGGGTTCCTTTATGAGCCTCCCGGCGGCTACCCGGTAATCTTTTTCCATGTTGGCTACGTTTTGGGCGGTGGGGGTTATCACGTTAGCCTTTGTTATTCTTCCTTCCTCGTCGAAGGCATAGTCGTGATAGAGAATCCCTCGGGGAGCCTCGATGGTTCCTACCCCCCTCGAGGAATGTGTTTCGAATTCTGCGAGCCCCTCCTCCTGAATTCCCGTTGAGACGAGCTCGTCTATGATCTGTATAGACCTATCGACGGAGTGGAGAAGCTCTATGGCTTGAGCCAGGTTATTTGTTAGGATGTTATTTGAATCGAGTCTGTCATAGTTCTCCTTGTAAAGCTCCGCAGCCGCGCCCTCCAGTTTTGATCCGTTTAAAAGCATTCTAGATAGGGCTCCGACCACAAACGGCTTGCCCTGAAAAGTGGAAAATTTAGCGTTGGAGTGCTTAAACGTCTTCTCGTTAGTTAGTCGAAGGTAATCTTCAGCTGGATATCTTCCGGCTTGTGATGTGAGTATGTAGTTCCCTGTGAAGCCGAACCTCTTCCCTGTGTCTAAGGCCATCAAGTTATTCTCAGATTTCGCGTAAGTCGGTATCTCGGCTTCTGAGAAGAGTTTCACGGCGAGTTCGGCGGCGGGTCTACTGTCAACTAAGGCTGTTTTTATTTCTAGGAGCGTATCGTCGGTTGGGAGGCTGGCGAATCCGCCTACTCTCTCGTTCATGCCGTGGACCTCTCTACCACCGAGTGTGTTGTGTATCATGTTCCCGGCTTTCTTCAGTTGAAGGGCCATCTTCACCTGTTCCATGTATTTGTCAGTCATCGCGACTGCATCCGGGTAACCGAGGATGTCAGGAAGAGCTAGGAAGTAGAGATGGAGGGCGTGGCTCTCGATCATCTCACCGTTGATGAGGAGGTCTCTTAGGTTTCTGGTCTGAGGCGTCACATCGACCTTGAATGCTTTCTCGATGGCTGCAATGGATGCGAGTGTGTGGGTAGCTGTGCAGATGGCGCATATTCTCCTCATGATGTCAGGTACCTTATCGTACTTCACGGTCTTCACTAGAGACTCGAAGAATCTGGGCCCCTCGGATATGTTCATCTTGACTCCGAGGACCTCACCGCTTCCTATCTCGACCTCGATGGAGCCGTATCCCTCGACCCTGGTGATCTCGTCGACTCTGATTATTTTACTCATTCCGATTCCTCCAGAAGTTTCTTGATGCGTGAGCGGGCTTCAGTGTCACCGGAGAACATCCTGAGGCGATTCATTAAGTACTCATTATCGTAGCCCTTCTCTAGCAGCAGTTTGAACTCCTTAGAGATGTTCACGTTATCTAAAGGTGGTCCCCGGCAGCCGATGCAATCAACTCCCAGCCCCGGACACCTCGCATTGCATCCGCCCCTTATTATGGGGCCAAGACAGGGCTCCCCCTTCTCCGTAATTAGGCAGGGATACTCATTGAGCTTGCATTCCACGCATACCGGATATGTAAACTCTTGTGGGAAGTCCCCGTGAAGCATAGAGGTTAACGCCTGAAGGATCTCCTTCTTCTCTATGGGGCAGCCCGGGATCTTACAATCGACAGGTACATAATCCCCAGCCCCCTTCGCATCCAGGAACTGAGAGTCGAACTTTGCTTCTCCATAGACTTCCTTGACGCTCTCTTTAATGCTATTCTCGCCGCTCATCCCGGCTTGCAGGCAGCCGTCTATAGAGCAGTTCCCTATCGCCACTAGGTATGTTGCCTTCTCTCTTATCTCTTTGAGGCGCCGCAGATCGGTTTTCGTGCTCACGGAGCCCTCGACAAGAGCTATATCGAGTCTGCCATTGCCTCTTCTGCTGCTTCCCATCTGGAACTGCACTAGCTCGAAGTTACCTAGAAGCTCAAGGAGATCGTCCTCCATGTTAAGGATGGTTAGCTGGTCGCCTCCGCAGCCTGTCAGCCCGAATATCCCTATTTTAGGTTTGTAGTTTGATGTCACTCCTAGATCAACTCCTTTGTATTCATGGCGTCCCAGAGGGTGAAGACCGGGCCGTCTTTGCAGATGTATTTGATAGATTTCCCTGATCCAGCGATGCAGTGGCCACACTGGCCAACGCCGCAGTGCATTCTACGTTCAAGGGTCATGTAGATGTTTGAGGGGTCGAGACCGAATTTGCCCAGCTCTCTAATCACGAACTTGTACATAACAGGTGGGCCACCGAGAATAGCCACAGATTCCTTGGATGGCTTCTCTATCAAGTTGAAGAGCTTGGTGACCATGCCTTGCGTGCATTTGTCGCTGATCTCGCAGGCGAGATCGTTGCAGACCTTGTCATTTGGGTCCTCGTATGAGAGATAGAGCTTGACTCCTTTCTTCTCGCCGTTCCGCATGATGTTGAGGATCTCGTCTCTGAATAGTATCAGGTCGTAACACCTGACGCCATAGAGTAATGTGACCTTCCCATACTCTTCGCGGTTAAGAAGGATGTGGTGGAGAACACTCCTTATTGGGGCTACGCCGAGGCCTCCGGCGACGAGGATTATGTCACTTCCCGACATTTGTGACATCGAGAAGCCGTTTCCATAAGGTCCCCTCACCCAAATGGTGTCACCCGAGGAGAGTCGGTGGATAGCTCTCGTAACCCTTCCTACGTTCCTGATGCAGAACTCAAGGTCCTCCTGACCCACCTGTGAAGTGCATATCGAGATTGGTACCTCGCCCTCGCCCATAAGCCCCAGTGTGACAAACTGACCGGGTCTGTAATGGAATTCTCTAGCAAAATCCTCCTCCTTTAGCCTGATCTTAATCAGCTTTTCCTTCTCGGTCATGAACCGTGTTTCAACTACCTCAGCTCTCCTGGGCGCCAGCGGGTTCTCGGTAGTCATAGCTTCTCCCCCCTCACTCTCTTCATGACATCTACAAAGTCGATGTCAGCGGGGCAGTATACGGTGCATCGACCACATCCTACACAATTTGGAAGATCCTCTCTGAGACTCCCCTTGCAATTGAATCTGTTTCTTATCCTCTCAGTAGATGTCGGCCTGAAATTGAGGCCCCCGGCGACGAGGCCATGGTCGCTGAGCATGCATGAATACCACATTCTAGTTCTTCCCCCGGTCTTGATGTCGAGGTTTACGTTGTCCTTCATATCGTAACATCGGCATCTCGGGCAGACCATGTTGCAGTTGCCGCAGCTGAGGCACTTATCGCCATACTCTTTCCAAAGCGGGTCGTTGAAAGAGAGGTCGAGGTAGGTCTGGAGGCCTGTGACGTCTAGGCTCCTCTTGAATAAATTATCCCGCCTGGCCTCCGATAATTTGTAGTCCTCTATATCCTTTGGAGTGCTCTCCCCAAGCTTAAGACTGGCATCAAGGGCTAAGTCATATCCCTTCATGCTGCCTACCCTAACGATATACCTGTCACCTAAGTCATGGAGGAAGATGTCGAAGCCATCCATAGCATAGGATGTGCCGGTGGATTTGCAGAAGCAATTCTCGTCCGGTGTGCAGTTCAGTCCAATGATAAGGGAGTGACTTCTCCTTTCTTTGTAGTACTTGTCGGGCATATCATCGAGGAAGACCTTACTTAGTAGGTTGAGGGCGTTAATATCACAGGGATGGACGCCGAAGATAACGAACTCCTTTTCTCCCTCTGATGGCTCCCTAAATATATTCTCCTCTTCGCTAAAAGTGAATATTTCCTCCGTAGGTTTTATGAAGAACTTTTTTGGAGGGAGAATAGTACGGGTATATTTAAGATCCATTTCTTTGAGGCCCTCAACCCTTCGAAAGCTGAAGCTTTTATCGCTTATCTTGACAGGTCCGTATACATCACCCTGAAGCTTCAATAAATTGAAGAAGGCCCCAAGTTCCTCCTTGGGAAGAACATAGTAAAGGTTTGAAGTTAAGCCCACAGGTATCCTGAAAGATGTATCCAGCTCATTTATAGTGTTTACCTTATTATTCAGGAGTTTTACCCTTTAAACGTTTTATATACCAATTATCATCACAAAGTCCTTATTGATATCATTATATCTTATCTGATCATTTTTTCTCATTTTTTACATATATTTTTGATTAATTGCGCAAAAACGCCATTCGACGAATAGATGCTTACATTCTATATAAACTCGAAAAGGAAGGCCACGTAATTGTCCATCCTGTATTCGACGAAAATCTTTATATCAACTCTGTATGCCTTGTTGTTGTCGCGCCGCTGTAGCTCAGCCTGGGAGAGCGCTCGGCTGAAGACCGAGGGGTTGTGTGTTCAAATCACACCAGCGGCACCAACCAGTACTCTTTCTTCGAGAAATTGTGTCCAATATCTCATTTTGGTCACGGGTCATCGAGGCCGTTTTCGGGATTATTTCCCGATTATCGTCGAGATTATGTCTCCGTTTGGATACACTCCTCCCCCTTTTTCAACTTGTTTGGATGTAGATGATCTCTTTGACTGCTCGGTGATGTCTTAAAACAGTCTGTGGGATACTATCACCGGTGGTTCAATGGTAGGAAGCGATGTCAGGATAACTGTGTTGAAAAAGCTCGGGACGGGTGAGGTCTTCGAGAAGTATGCGTCGAAGGAGATGACGCCTGAGTGCACAATAATGAAGGACGGAAAGGAGTATCTCTCCAAGGGTATGCAGATGCCGGGGGGCTTCTGCAGCTGGGCGTGGGCGGACATCCAGCGGGATGTCATCCACCTATCCCTCGGCGGTGACTTCCCATGGATACGAGAGAAGGGCGTGATGATCAGCTGCTGCACCGACGGGCTTCGCCCCGTAGTCTTCAAACTGGAACGGCTTTAAATCGGGGGAGGTCCACAACTTTTCAGCCTTGCCCGAGACGATATCCTACCACTGCATAAACTGCGGGGTTTGCTGCAACAGGCTGCTAATAGATAGGCAAGGCGTCCGCAAGGGACTACCTCTCCTCCCCGGTGAGGTCGAGATATTCAGGAAGGAACACGTCAAACCCGCCTACGGAGTCGGTATTGATCCCAAGGACTCCGAGTTCGAGGTGATCGCCTACCAGATGCGTCTCAACGCTTGCCCGCATAGGAGGCTCGGGGGATGCATTATGCACGCCTACCGCCCCGCCATCTGTAGATCCTACCCCTTCGTCCCGGTGATAAGCCAAGAGTTCAAGGTAGTGAAGACATTCGACATGACCTGCACAGCCCTCAAGGACCGTATCGACGAGTATCCTGAGGGTGTCGTACCTGTCCAATCTTCGAGTGTGGAGGTTGAGAACACTTACTACCCGGCTTTGGCGGCAATTACGGAGAGGCTATTAGAAGACGTGGATAAAGCGTGGTTCTACAACCTCAAGACGGGTCGCTGGATGCCTTTCAGAAAACTCCTTACACCTGTATATCTTGATGAAGAAATAAGAGGGTGTCCTAAAAGCCAGCCAGGGCTAGAGAATTAGGAAGTTTTGG
>CAWGAT010000051.1:0-18072 GCA_963820555.1 Candidatus Bathyarchaeota archaeon | reverse complement strand
CGAGCCTGACGGCGCTCTTCGCCCAGATCGGGGGAGGTATATACACAAAGGGCGCCGACATAGGCGCCGACCTCGTGGGTAAGGTCGAACTAGGCATCCCCGAGGACGACCCCCGCAACCCCGCCGTCATAGCGGATCTCGTCGGGGACAACGTAGGAGACTGCACTGGACGCGGCGCGGATCTGTTCGAGAGCTTCAGCGGCGATGTGGTCACGGGTATGATCCTCGGCGCCGCCTTCGTACCACGCTACGGTCCCGGCGCCCTAATCTACCCACTCCTCCTCCAATGCGTGGGCAACCTCGCCAGCCTCGCCGGAATAGCCCTCGTAAAACAACTCAAACAGAAACCCGAGACAGCGATAAGGACTGGGCTGCTGGTCACCGCCAGCCTCAGCCTGATAGGCGCCTACTTCCTCACCATCGCCCTCATAGGGGACGTTAAGATATTCTACGCAGCGGTCAGCGGTATCGCCGCGGTCCTCGTAAGTATGTGGACGGCGCAGTACTTTACAGGTTTCGAGGGGAAGCCCGTAAAGGCGATAGCGGAGGCGAGCAACCGCGGCGCGGGCCTCAATATAATCACCGGTATGGCCTACGGGCTCCGCAGCCCGATAGCTCCTGTAGTCGCCGTCGTCGCGGCAGCCACCTTCAGCTTTATCATCAACGGTAATGTCCTCTTCGCGATAGCCATAGCAAACATCGGTACCGATCTCATGGTGGGTTACATAATGTCGACGGACGCCTTCGGCCCCATAGTGGACAACGCGGACGGCGTCTCCGAGATGGCCCACAACGAGGGGGCCAGCGAGAACCTAGCTCACCTCGACGCCGTGGGTAACAGCATGAAGGCCTACACGAAGGCCCTAAGCATGACAACGGGCACACTCACCGCCTTCGCGATACTGATCACCTACTTCCAGATAGCCCAGATACACAGCCTCAGCCTCATCAACCCCTATAACCTCGCCGCCCTATTCATAGGCGTCACCCTGAGCTTCCTCATATCCAGTCTGCTCATCGGGTCGACGGCGAAGACGGCCCTCGCGATGGTAGACGAGATCAGGAGGCAGTACTCTGCGAACCCTGCCATCATGAAGGGGGAGGCGGAGCCCGACTACGCACGTTGCATAGACATCAGCACCCGCTTCGCCCTGAGGGAGATGGTTGCACCCGCCCTGCTCGCTATAGTCCCCCCCATAGCCGTGGCGCTGATATTCGGGGCGGAGACCCTTGTGGCGCTCCTCCTCGGCATTACCGTGAGCGCTGTCTCCCTCGCGGTCTTCTTCAACAACACCGGCGCGGCCTGGGACAACGCGAAGAAGCTGATCGAGAGGGAGTTCGGGATGAAGGGGACCGAGGCCCACAAGGCGGCGATCGTCGGCGACACCGTCGGGGACCCGATGAAGGACGTGGCGGGGCCGAGCCTCATCATCTACATGAAGCTCGTGGGGATGACGGCGCTTCTCCTCCTGCCGCTTCTCGTCCAGCGGGCTGCGGGGTAAGAGATTAATACAAGCCCCCAACATTTCTGGATGCACGCGGTTGTAGTCTAGCCTGGTAGGATACCTGCCTGCCACGCAGGAAACCCGGGTCCGAATCCCGGCGACCGCACCACACCTCTCAACCGATCACATTTTAACAAGCTTCAAACCGGGGATCCTCTCGAAGTGCTGGAAATTCCTAGTCAGCAACTCGCAGCCATTCGTCACCGCCGTCGCCCCGATGAGTATATCCCTGAATCCGGAGGAGACGCCCTCCACCTCCAGTTGGGCCGCCATCTCCCCCGCCCTCTCGGCGGCTCTCACGCCAACGTCTAGGAGAACGAGGCGCCCGAGCAGGCGCTCCACTGCCCGGGTGTTTTCCTCCCGCTTCCTCGTCTTGTTGGCACCATAGTAGAGTTCGAAGGCGTTTATGGCAGTCGTGGATAGTATGCTTCCCACTTCGAGGGCCTCCAGCCGGCGCGTCGCGTACTCGTCCCCCCGCAGGTGGTCGATTAGAACGTCGCTGTCAACACAGACCGGGCTCAACGCCACTTCTCCCAGCCCTCCTCAAGCCCGTCCCTGATCTCCCTGAGTTCCTCGTCGGTCACCTCCCAGGAACCCGCCAAGTTGACGACGCTCCCACGCGCCGCGCAGGTCTCCATCAGGTATCTTACGGTCTCGTTGAGGGAGACGGACCTCCTGAGCTGAGTCTGGAGTCTCCCGGCCTGCTCGATTAGCCTGCTGTAGGTCTCCTCGTCTACCCTGATTGTCTTATCCATACCTATTCTTGTATACAATGTATACAAAGTGTAATAAGAACATTATGAATCGGCTGTGGAGGCGAAATAGTCCGTCCGATATTAACCTGATTTTTTGGCCACGAGTATCCAGGCTATGTGGTTGTGGGTGCGCGCCCCGGGGTGGGGCTCCTCGTACTCGTGCTCGTAGAGTTCCTCGATGCTGAGGGCGGAGAAGTCTCGGCGCACCTCCTCCTCCGTTGAGAGATGGATGTACTTGCCGTCGACCCAAGTGTTCTCCTCGCCGGGGACGGGTGCGCCGACGCCGTAGTGCTCCTTGTCGTGGACGGAGATGGCGTTCAGGAACAGCTTGCCGCCGGGGGCGAGGAGCCTCGCGGTGTGGGCGGCAAGGTCTCGCCTGCCCTGGGGAGTCGAGGAGGTGGTAGAGGTTTGAGACGAGGACGGCGTCGAAGAGGCCGTGTAGGTCGCGGAAGTCCATGATCTTGAACTCCGCCTGCTTGGCGAGGGCGTTGATCGAGTTCTCCCTGGCGAGGTCGATGGCCTTCTCGGAGACGTCGATGCCGAGGACCCTGAAGTCGAGGCTCTTCGCGACGTAGATGGTGTCCCTGCCGTAGCCGCAGCCGATGTCGAGGACCCTGAGGGGCCTCCCCTTGGAGTGGATGAGCCTCTTCGCCGCCTCGAGGGCGAGCTCGCTCGGCCTCTCACCCCAGATCTGCCTGTTCTTAGAGTACTCGGCGTCCCAGGACAATCCTCGTCGCCCATCCGAGAGGGTAGCACGGATTAAAGGGTTTACCCGCTATCCGCTCTCGAGGAGGTGCGTGTATCTCCTGTAGAAGAGGAACTTGACGCCCTCCACCATGGCGAGGTAGGCGACGACTAGGGCGGCTAGGAGGAGGTAGAAGCTCGGCGGGGGCGGGGTGAAGCCGAATAGGGCGCCGACCGGCGTGTACGGGAGCACATAGGCGAACACCAGTATGGCGAGGCATGCCGCCACGAGGTACCTGCTCGGCCTGCTCCTCCAGAAGGGGACGACCTGCGTCCTGATGACGAATACGACGAGAGTCTGCGTGGTGAGGGACTCGAGGAACCACCCGGTCTGGAAGAGACCCTGAGAGGCGGAGAAGACCCAGAGCATAACGAAGAAGGTGAGGAAGTCGAAGAGGCTGCTTATGGGGCCGAACCAGACCATGAAGCGGCGGATGAAGCGGATGTTCATCTTCTTCGGCCTCTCGACGTAGGACTCGTCGACGTGGTCGGCGGTGATGGTGGTCTGGCTGAGGTCGTAGAGGAGGTTGTTGAGGAGTATCTGGGTGGGCAGCATGGGGAGGAAGGGGAGGAATAGGGATGCGCCGGCGACGCTGAACATGTTGCCGAAGTTGCTGCTGGTCCCCATCATTATGTACTTCATGGTGTTGCCGAAGGTCCTCCGCCCCTCGATGACACCGTCCTGGAGAACCTTGAGGTCCTTCTCCAGCAGGATTATGTCCGCGCTCTCCTTGGCGACGTCGACGGCGTTGTCGACGCTGATCCCGACGTCGGCGCGCTTGAGGCTCGGCGCGTCGTTTATGCCGTCGCCGAGGAAGCCGACGACGTGCCCGTTTCTGCGGAGGGCGCCCATGATCCGGTCCTTCTGGCTCGGGTTGACCCTGGCGAAGACGTTGGCGTCCTCGACGACGCGTTGGATGGCGTCATCCCCCATCAGGGCGAGTTCGCTGCCGAGGACGACCCGCTTAACCTTGAAGCCTAGCTGCTCGCAGGTGTGGAGGGTGACCAGCTCGTTGTCACCAGTGAGTATCTTGAGTTCGACGCCTACGCGGTTGAGGAGGTTGAGGCTCTCCATCGCCGTCTTCTTTGGGGGGTCGAGGAAGGCGACGAAGCCTAGGAAGACCATGTCGCTCTCGTCGGCCACGGAGTAGGTGGGCTTCTCGTCCCTCAGCTTACGGTAGGCGACGCCGAGGACCCTGAAGCCCTGCGCGCTCAGGTCCCGGTGCCGGGTGATTATCCTCTCCTTAACCTTCTCGGTGAGGTCGGAGGCCCCGTCGGCGATGTCAGCGTGGGCGCAGACGCTCAGCACCTCCTCTGGCGCCCCCTTCGTGAGTAGGAGCCTCCCCCCGTTCTTCGAGGCGACTATCGAGACGCGGCGCCTCACGAAGTCGAAAGGTATCTCGTCGACCTTCTCGTATTCGGTTATTGGCATGTTCTTGAAGGACAGGATGGCCTCGTCGAGGGGGCTCCTGAGCCCCGTCTGGTAGTAGCTGTTGAGGTAACCGTACTCGAGGACCCTGTCGTCGTCTTTGCCATCAATATCGACGTGGAGGACTAGGGTGATCTTGTTCTCAGTTAGGGTGCCCGTCTTGTCCGTGCAGAGTATGTCCATGCTGCCGAAGTTCTGTATGGAGCTTAGGCGTTTGACGAGAACGCCGTGCCTACTCATGGCGAGGGCGCCCTTGCTGAGGTTTACGGAGATTATCATGGGGAGCAGCTCGGGGGTGAGGCCGACGGCGAGGGCGACGCTGAAGAGCAGGGACTCAAGGACGCCCCGGCGGAAGAGGGCGTTTACGAAGAAGACGAAGATGACGAGCACGAAGGTTACCTGCATTATGAGGTAGCCGAAGCGGCGTAGGCCGCGCTCCATCTCCGTCTCGTCGCCCCGGGCGGCGAGGCTCTTCGCAATCTTACCGTACTCGGTGGAGCCTCCAGTCCTGCCGACGACGGCGGTCGCTGTCCCGCTGACGACGCTGCTCCCCGTGAAGGCGATGTTCGTCCAGTCGGTTAGGGACGTCCCCGCCTCGGCGAGTGGTACGGGGCCCTTCTCGACTGGGAAGGACTCGCCTGTGAGGGCGGATTGGTTGACGAAGAAGTCCTTCGCGGTGAGGATGCGGGAGTCGGCTGGGATCATGTCTCCGGCGCTGAAGTAGAGGACGTCCCCGGGGACCACATCGGTGAACTTCACCTCCTTCTTCGTCCCATCCCTGATGGCGGTGCAGGTGGAGACGAGCTTGGAGCGGAGAAGCTCCGCTGCCTGGTGGGCCTTCGACTGCTGGTAGAAGTCTAGGGAGGCGCTCGCGATTATTATGGTGAAGATTATGGCGGAGTCTATGGCCTCGCCGAAGTAGAGGGAGACGGCGCCGGCGAAGATGAGGAGGAGTATGAGGGGGCTGCGGAACTGGAGGAGGAACTCGACGGCGGTGGCGCGCCTCTTCCGGGCTGCGACTTCGTTCGCCCCGTACGCCTCGAGGCGCCTCCCCACCTCCTCTGCGGAGAGGCCCTGCTCCGTAGAGCCGAGTCTCTTCAGCACGTCGGCCTGGGGGAGGGTCAGGAGGTCGGCCGCTGATACCGGTTCGGCCTCTCCCTGTTCGCGGGATTCGGCGGGTTTTCTGGTGGCCATCGTGTGTCCCCCTATAACTATTGGGAGACGGGGGATTCCCGCTTATATGATGTGCTGATCAGGCATCCTTGCCTGCGATTTGTGGATTCAGCGACGGGCTTCACACCGCGCCGATTCTGTGAAATGCGTGGAGCGATCTATTGTAGATTGATTACCTGTAATCGTCTAGGTTTTCGTCTTTGTCCTCTTCTTCCTCTTCTTCGGCCTCTTCCTCGTCTCTTACCGTTGATGCCCCCTCGTGTTCCTGCTCTCGTTCCTCCTCGTGCTCGGCATCACGGTTTTCCTTGTCCTTCTCCGAGCAGTTGATGCACAGCTTCTCCTCGGGTGAGCCGTCGTTTTCGCAGAACTTTACGCCGCATTTACTGCACAGGTACAGCTTCTCAACGTTTTCCCCGCAAATCCCGCACTCTGGCATGTGTTAGTTGTGGGGATTCCTTCACTTTAACCATCCCAAATGGGGGCGTTTGATCGCCATCTGCCCCGATGGTTTTCGGTTCAAGTCGCAGGCTGCCAGCAGGTTATATGTCCCGGTGCAACGTAGAGTATTGATTTTCTTGAGTGAGGCTCTGACTGCCGCCTTGGAGGCCCTCAGCTGGGTCGAACTTCAGGGGATGAACGAGGACGCCGCCCTGAGGAAGACACTGAAGCAGCTCAGGGTCGAAGACAGGGGGGTTGCCGGGGAGGCGGGTGAACTCCTCTACGCCGTGTCGACGAGGAGGAACGCACTCGACTGCCTCATCAACCAGGCCCTCGAGCCGGGCGACGTCGACGGCCTCGACGTGGGTTTGAGGAGCTTCCTCAGGCTCTACGCCTACATGGTGCACTACGGCGGCGGCTCGGGCGCCGAGGCTCACGGGTTCGCCGAGCACGTCAGGGGGGTCCTCGGTAGGAGGGCGTTTAAGGCCGTGGAGGAGGCTATCGACCTAATCCCCCACCAGAGGATACCGTGGGGGAGCCTGAGCCGCGTGGAGGCATTGGCATACGAGAACTTCCTGCCGACCTGGTTCGTGGATTACGTCTGCGCCAACTTTGAGAAGGGGATTGCGGCCGACCTGATGTCGCCCGATGAGACGCCGAAGTATGTTCGGGTCAACACCCTCCGGGGGGACGAGTCACCGATCCCCGGGTTGGAGGCCATGGGCTTCAGATTCTCTGCCGTGCCGGGGATTAGCCACGCCCACCGGGTTCTCGGGGGCTCAGCGGGGTTGACTTACACCGCCCCCTACCGGGAGGGGGGCTTCATCCTACAGGATAAGGCGAGCATGCTCGTGGGGGAGGTCGCGGCGCCGAGGCCCGGGAACGTCGTTCTGGATCTCTGCGCCGCGCCGGGGGTGAAGACGAGCCACCTAGCCCAGCTCATGGGTAACCGGGGGAGAATCGTCTCCGTCGACATCAACGCGGGGAGGCTCGCGTCGTGGGGGCGGCTGATGGAGAGGATGGGCGTGACCATCGCGGAGCCCGTGCTAGGGGACGCGTCGAGAGCCGATGGGCTCCCGGATGTGGGCGCCGACCTAGTCCTGCTGGACCCCCCGTGCTCGGGGACTGGCACCTTCAACAGCATCCCCTCGACGAAGTGGAGAGTGACACGTGCCTCCATCGACGAGTATGCGGCCCTGCAGGGGAGGCTCATAGAGAACGCGGCGGCGCACGTGAAGCCGGGTGGGGTGCTAGTGTACAGCACTTGCAGCGTCTCGGTGGAGGAGAACGAAGGGGTGGTGGGGGGCTTCCTTGGGGGGCACCCCGGGTTCAGGCTGGTGGAGGCGGGGCCGAGGCTTGGGGCGCCGGGGCTGCGCGGGCTCGTGGAGGCCCAGAGGCTCTACCCGAAGACGCACGGGTGTGAGGGCTTCTTCATAGCCAAGCTGGTGACGGATGCCCCGGGGCTACGGTGACCGGTGGGGCTCACCGTTTACCTTGACGCCATTGAGGTTGCCGTGGATGACCTCGACGCCGTGGGTGAGACGGCCGTCTGGGTCCCTCTTCTGGGTGTATGTGCCCCACGCGGTGCCTGTGCTCCAGAACGTCTTAAAGTCGTCCCCGTTGATGCGTGGGCTGAAGCTGATGCGTTTCTCCGCCATGTCGCACTTGTAGCCGCTTAGGGCGAGGATGAGGCCCCAGCTCGACATGCTGCGGGCGTAGTGGTGGCCGCACTCGAACTCGTCCCAGGGGCTGCGGCGGACCCCGTCGTGGCGGTCCCTGACGGCCTTGACCACGGCGAGGCCCTCGTCGAGGAGGCCCTCCCAGATCAGGTGGGCGGCGACCTGGTACTCTATCCCGGTCCAGACCTCGTGGCTGTAGGGGAAGGGTATCCTTGGCCTGCCCCCGTTGGGCCAGGTGCAGAGGAGGAGGCCGACCTCGTCGTTGAGGGCGTATGTGCGCTGGCAGTTGTCGTGGTGGGTGAAGTCGGTGAGTAGGTTGTGGCGGTAGACGGCGCCTATGGCCTTCTTCACCCTCCTCGGGGGGAGGAGGTAGCCGAGGCCCGCGTGGTGAGCGTTGAGCTGCCCCAGAAGCTGATCGGCGAGGCAGCCGACGCCGTGCTGGTACTTGTACGCGTCGACGTCGGGGAGGCGCTGCTCGTAGTACTCCCCGTTCCAGAGGGCCTTGTCGAGGCGCCTGCCCCCCTTGCCGTATAGCCGGCTGTAGCGGTCCGCGGCCTCGTAGTCGCCCGCGGCCTCCGCCATCTTCGTGGCTGCCCTGAGGGCGGCGAGGTAGATGACGCCTGTGAGGGGGTTGGGGCCGTAGAACTGGATGTCGTAGGTGTTGTGCTGGCGCCCGTCGGTTACGCCGTCCTCGTCGGGGTCCCACGTCCCGATGCTGTACTCCATACTGAGCCTGACCTGTGGCCAGAGGCCCGTCATCCATGCCGTGTCCCCGGATAGCTTCCACTCGCGGTAGACTCGGGTTATGCTGCCGAGCTGGCCGTCGCTCGCGGGGTCGGCGGTGTCCCAGTTGATCCTGCCGGGGAAGACGTGGCCGGCGCGGAAGTTCATCCTGCCGTCTGGGGCGGTCTCGTGGCGGAACTCGGTCTCCCTCATGCTCCGCTCCAGCGTGGGGAAGAGGTAGGCGAGGGTCTGCTCGTAGTTCCAGACGTGTGTGCAGCTGCCGCTACAGCAGCCCGCGTCGTCGAAGCAGCCCTCGTAGGCGAGGAATGTGCCGTCTTCGAGCCAGAAGCAGGTGTTGCTGCGAAGGGCGGTGATGTTTGCGGATGCGGCGTCGAGGACGTAGGCGGGGAGCGTGCTGCTGAAGAGGGCGTCGTGGAAGGCGCGGGTCATGCCGTCGAGGTGGTCCCACGTGTCCACCATGTAGCGTGCCACCTCCCAGGCGTCGTCGAAGCGGGAGGCGTAGCGGTTGCGGACGGTACCCTGCTCGCAGTCGCCCCCGCAGGCGCAGAGGCGCTGGTCCCAGTGCCTGACCCTGTTGGGGAAGTGCCACGTGAGGATGAAGCGGAACTGCTTCTCCTCGCCGGGGTCGATCTCCTCGGTGGCGCCGATGCTGGCGACGTCAGTTTTACCCTCCTCGCTGGGCTCCGTGTAGGGGTGGGGGGTTAGCTCCCCGTCCTGGAGGTCGTCCCAGTACTCGCGGAGGGGGTCCCACCAGCCGCTGCGAAGCCAGTGGGGCTTGGCTGTGGTGTGCTTGTTGGTGGTGGCGAGGGCGAGGCTGCCGTGGAGGATGTCGTCCGTCAGGGTGCTTCCTTGACCAGAGGTAGACGCCGGTGAGGCCCTGCT
Organism: Candidatus Bathyarchaeota archaeon; assembly: GCA_963820555.1. Classification (GTDB taxonomy): domain Archaea; phylum Thermoproteota; class Bathyarchaeia; order TCS64; family TCS64; genus UBA8941. Next base: position 8,723 of record CAWGAT010000051.1, on the reverse strand, counting down.
CCTTTCGTAGCTCGTTGACGTTGCCGCCGAATCCCTGGCGTCTTCAGGGCGCCGAACTGGTCGACGCCCGTGTAGCCGACGGCGTTTGTGAGACTGCCGACTATGGTTGCCTCGATGGGGGTTGTGCCGGTGTTCTTGACCGTGTAGGTGAGGGCGGCGGCGGGGAGGCCGGAGTCGTCGGGCTCGTGGGGGATGAGGGGCGTGTACGCCTCGAGTGTGATCCTTGAGGGGCAGCTCCTCGTCCCAGAGGTCGACCCAGCAGAGGGGGTACTCGCCCCGCATCTCGCTGTGGGCGAATCGGGGGAGCCCCGCGGTGGTGCTGGGGTGGAAGCCGTGGCTCTCAGCGTAGGGGGGCTGGAGGCGGGACTCGAGGACCCGTGTGTCGACCTTGTCCCCCTGCCTGACGGCGATGCTGAAGAAGCCGTAGGGCATCCTCTGCCCCTTCGCCGACCTGTTGAATATCTCCCAGTCGCGGAGCTCGCCCCGCGCCCCGACGCTGACGTTGCCCGTGCCGATGCCGCCGAGGAGGAACGCGGCCTGCGTCGCCTCGGGGCCGTAGCTGCGCTGGGGACCCAGTCGCCCTCAGCTTCTTCCTTGGGTAGGGTAGCCTCGCCATCGAACTCACTGGTGAGACTTCCGCCGAATGTTTAGAAAACACTTGCCGTTGAAGTTACCAAACTGCAAAATATTGAGATGCTAGATCTAATGCAGAAGATGGCTGCATTTGTCTAATCCGGATCGATCTTTCTGAACAGCCAGTAATCCTCTTTGTCGATGTACAGAATCTTGAATCCCAGAGAGTCCCGTCTATACCAACCCTCTCTCCGTTTGTTGGTTTGGAGAACTACGTACCTGCATCCAACCCGTTCCGATATGTCGACGGCGAAGCCCAGGCACCATTTCAGGATCCATGTGCCTACGCCGCTTCCACGCCACCCGTTATCTACAGCGAGTCTCCCGATGAGGAGGGCGAGGTATGTACGGGTGTGGATGCCCAGCTGGTCGTCCTCATCTAGTTTCTTGCGGGGGATGCTCTCCATCGCGAGTGTCACGAAGCCGATTGTTCTCCCCTCGTAGAGGAAAACATGGGTCCTGCCTAACTTTTCTTTGTGAAAAGCGAGCGCTTCATTGTGGTAGAAGGTGTTTAATCCTATGTCGTCTTCGAAATCGCAGTTGAATTCATGGGAGTAGTTTGCCCGCGATAGGGGTTCGATTATGATTTCATCATAACCTATATCGCGTCTGGGCATACGATTTGTGGAAGTGTCGGATAAAATTTAAGCTTTTACGGGTTTCTTCCGGTAGATCTCGAGGCAGTCTCTAAGGAACGCCTTATCCTCTGGGGATAGGGGCTCCTTGTCTTGGGCTTCAAACCTTTCGGTCGCCTCTTTTGGGAGGGCGGGTATTGGTTTTGGTAGCATCTGCTTCGCCTCGTGTAACGATTCACTTGACGGAGGTATATATTGATATTGTGGGTGAGGCATCCAGGTCATTGATCATTAAAAGAACGGGTCACCCTTAATGCGTATCCCTGTCTTTCCGTATCCACTCGACGATCTGGCTCCTTGGGTTCTTGTTGGATTAATTTTTAACTCCAGTTATAGGAATCAAGGATCATGGTCAAGCCTGATTGGGCCGGGGTCTTCCCCGCCCTCTGCACCGTGACGGACGCGAAGGGCGACCTCGACGTGGCGGGTATGCGCGCCCAGGTCGAGGCGAACATCGAGTGGGGCGCGGACGGGGTCTGCCCGGGGATAATCGCGGGGGAGTTCTTCAAGTTCAGCGAGGATGAGCGGATGGATATCCTCGACGCGACGGTTGAGGCGGCGGACGGGCGGGTGCCGGTGCTCTTCGGGGTGAGCCACAGCGGCACCGAGCTGGCGATCCGCCTCGCGAAGCACGCGGAGGACAGGGGCGCCGACGGGGTCATCGCCATGGTCCCCTACTTCAGCCACACGCCGAGCAGGGCCATCGTGAAGAACCACATAGGCGCCATCTGCGAGGCCACGAGCCTCCCGGTCATGCTGCAGGACGCCGAGGACGCCACGGGCATACACATCTGCCCCACCACCTACCTCGACCTCGCCGACGAGCACAGCAACCTAGCAAGCATAAAGCTCGAGGGCCCGGGCACCCTCGACAAGCTCCGCGACATAAACCGCCTCATGCCGGGGCGCGTCACCGTCTTCGGGGGCATGGCGGCCAAGCTCATCCTCCAGGAGGCCGAGCTGGGGGCAGACGGCACCATCCCCAGTGGCTGCCTCACCGACCTAATCAAGCAGATCTGGACACCCGCCAAGAAGGGCAACTGGAAGAGGGCCGAGGCCGCCTACGCCAGGTACAAGCCCTGGGTGGACCTCTTCCACTCGAGCCCCGGAGCCACAGCCGAGATAGAGAAGGAGACACTCAAGCACCGGGGAGTCATCATGACCGCCACGAGCAGGAGCCCGAAGATCCCCCTGACCGAGGAGGGGAGGCAGCGCCTCGCCGAGATACTCGGGGAACTCAAAATGCCACGGGTGAGCCCGGTAGTCGAGGGTGCCTGAAAGAGCGCGGGGATCGCTGGCCAAGGTGAGCGTTTACAGATCGGGCACCCCATCAGCAGCATTGACTCTGGCAAGCTAGTGGTCACGCCAAATAGTTATTAAAAATACCTTATTTGGATAACAATAATTAATAACATTATCCAAATCATTAATAAAGTAGGCGGCTTCACCGCATAAACATGAGACACAAGGTGGCCGCAGTGGTGGCGGTTGTGGTCATCGCCGCCGTCGCGATCTCCGCGTACGCATTACTCCAGAATAATCAACCACAGCCCCAGACCAAGAGCCTGAATATCCTAGCTACATTCTACCCGCTCTACGACTTCACCTCTAACGTGGCGGGGAACAGGGCGAACGTCTCCATCCTCGTCCCAGAAACCGTCGACGTACACGCCTTCGAGCCCACCCCTTCCGACATCAATAGGGCGGTCTCCGCCGACGTGATCATCTACAACGGGGCGGGGCTGGAGCCCTGGATGCCCAGCCTGCTGGCCGCCGTAAATAAGCCCACACTCAAAGCAGTTGACACGAGCCAGGGCATCGACCTCCTCCCAGTCGCCGCCGAGTTCCAGAGGCAGGGGAGGACCATAGACCCCCACCTCTGGCTCGACCCAACGCAGGCAAAGAAGCAGGTGGAGAACATAGCCCAGGCCCTGATGCAGGCTGACCCGGAGAATGCTGCCTACTATAGGTCCAACGCCGACGCATACGAGGCGAAGCTCAACGCCCTCGACGCCCAGATAGCGGGCGAGGTCAGGGCACCCAAGACGAGGGTCTTCGTCACCTTCCACGAGGCGTTCGCCTACTTCGCGAGGCGTTACAACCTCACGCAGATCCCGACACAGGGCCCCTTCCAGGAGGAGCCCACGCCGAGCGACATACAGAACGTCGTCTCCACCATCAAGCAGTACAAGCTTCACTACGTTGGCTACGAGTCCCTTGAGAACCCCGCCATACCCCAGGCAGTGAGTAGCCAGACGAATGCGACGCTCATACTCATGGACCCCATAGAGGGTCTGACTCCAGCCGACCTCGCCGCCGGGAAAGATTACATCGCCCTTATGCGGGACGACGCCCAGAACATCGCGGTGGCCCTGAACAATGTTGGGTAAAAACATCGTCGCTAAGTTCGTTGACCTGGATGTCACCTACGGTGGGGACGTCGACGCGCTCAGCCACGTCACCCTCGACGTCTACGAGGGTGACTTCATGGGGGTCATAGGGCCGAACGGCGCCGGTAAGACGACGCTACTGAACGTGCTCCTCGGGTTGACCCCTGCCAACCGGGGCTCGGTAAGCCTCTTCGGTGGGCCCGTCTCCCCCGCGGGGCTGCGTAGGGTCGGCTACGTCCCCCAGAAGACCGCCACTGCCGAGACCAACTCCCCTTTCACGGTCTACGAGACCGTCCTCATGGGGCGGACCCCCCGCGCTGGGCCCCTGCACAGGCTCGGGCACGAAGACCATGACAAGGCCGAGGAAGTCCTCAAGCTACTCGGCCTTCACGACCTTAGGAGGAGGAAGATGGGCCAGCTGTCGGGGGGGCAGTCCCAGAGGGTCCTAATAGCGAAGGCCCTCGCCGGCGACCCCGATCTACTCGTCCTCGACGAGCCCACGAGCGGCGTCGACTCCCCCTCACGGATCGAGATCTACCGGATACTCGCGGAGCTGAACAGGGATAGGGGGATGACGTTGATGCTCTCTACCCACGACATAGGCGTAGTGAAGAGCCTCACAAACAGGACCGCGTTCCTCCACGGCTCACTCCTATTCCAGGGCCCCACCTCGGAACTCAGCGACCAGGTCCTCTCAAGGATGTACGACTACCCGATCGAGGTCACGGAGGATGGCCGCGTCTGCGACTACCCGCTGGAGCACCTGACACACCATGACCACGCTTAGCGCCCTCCTTAGCCTCCTCGCGGAACCCTTCATTCAGAGGGCCTTCCTCGTTGGAATCATAGTGGCCTTGGCGAGCAGCGTCCTCGGCGTATTCATCGTGCTGAAGAAGATCTCCCTCATCGGGGACGGCCTCGCCCACACGGCCTTCGGTGGCCTAGCCCTTGGTTACTACCTCGACGTCGTCCCCCTCTGGGCGGCCGCCGTCGTTGTGATCCTCGGCGCCATCGGGATAACGAAGTCGACGCGCTCGAAGAAGATCTCGGGCGACGCCGCGGTGGCCGTCATCCTTCAGCTCGGGCTCGCCTCCGGAATAGTGCTGCTGAGCCTGGCGCGTGGCTTCGGCGTCAACCTCGACAGCCTCCTATTCGGCAGCATACTCCTCGTCGACTCCAACCAGATACTTGTCGCGGGCGTCGTCCTCGCCCTCACCCTCGGGGTCATCCTCGTCTTTTACAAGGAACTCCAGTACACGACCTTCGACGAGGCCCAGGCCCGGGCCTCAGGCATCAACACCTCCCTCTTCGACTACCTAGTCAGCGTCCTCGCGGGGATAGTCGTCATAGCCTCTATACCCATAGTGGGGGTGCTCCTCATCTCGGCGATGATAGTCCTCCCTGCTCTGATGAGCCTCCAGGTAAGTGGCTCCTTCAGACGCACCCTTCTGCTGTCGCCGGTGTTCGGCTCAATCAGTGTTGTGGTCGGGATGCTCCTATCCATCGTCTTAGACACGGCGTCCGGCGCCACGATCGTGCTCACGGCGATCCTCGGCCTGATACTGATACTCGGCTTCAAGAGAATCAGCGCAACGCCGAGGCAGCGGGCAACACGCCCAAGTCTGCAACAGGGCTCACCCTAAATCCCCTACGCACCACGAGGCCTGCCCGACCGATCTCGTCAAGCAGATCTGGAACTATGCCAAGAAGAGCTGCTTTAGACGGGCCTCGAGAACGCATATGTAAATGAATTAACACATCGAGTTGGTGATAAGATATAAAGAAATACGCAGCTCATTGCGTACATCTTTATAGGCTCTTGCGCAGTTGAGTGAGGTCTATCTTGCCGCGGTCCTCCGACGGATCGATGAAACGGCGACTAACCGCGTCAGTTGGAATGCCCTGAAGCGGGACACCGACTTAAGCCATACGGACATCGTTCTTACTGTTAATATATGCCGAATTTCACCACGTGAAAAATAACCTCATCACCCGTCGAGCTCCGCTGCTCCTCCTCCAAAGGAACCGAAAAAAACCGCCAAATCCGAAAACTGGCTAAAACAGGTGGAAACGTGGCGGCGTCGTAGGTGCCCCCCATCCATGTGCAACACGCAGAGACATACACATTTTATCCACCTGGACACAGAGGGAACAACCATGGACAAACTAGGCGTCGCCTTCATAGGCACGGGCTTTATCGCCCGCTTCATGGCCCAGAGCTGGACCGCCGTCAGAGACGCAGACATAACCGCAGTCTACAACCCCCACGAGAACGGAGCTAAGAAACTCGCAGCATACATAGAATCCCTTGGCCTCCCCAAGCCTAAAACCTACACAGACCTCCACACCACCCTCCAAGACAAAACCGTCAACGCCGCCTGGATCATGAACCCCAACTACGCTCGCCTAGAAACCACCAGAACCATCGCTGAAGAAGCCACACAGGGACGCGGCAACCTCGTTGCTGTCGCCTGCGAGAAACCCCTCGGCTAGAACCGCCGACGAAGCCGAAGAGATGCTAAAAAGCATAGAGAAGACCGGCCTACTCCACGGCTACCTCGAAAACCAGGTCTTCTCCCCCAGCGTCGTCAAGGGACGAGACGCCATCTGGAGATACGGCGCCAGAACCGCGGGAAGACCCTACCTCGCCCGAGCAGCCGAGGAACATGGAGGCCCACACATGGCCTGGTTCTGGGACCCACGCAGAAGCGGAGGAGGCGTCCTCCTCGACATGGCCTGCCACAGCATAGAGGCGTCAAGATACCTGCTCACCGACCCCGACAAGACCAAGACCAGCCTCAAACCCACACCATCCAATGCACCACCCAGAGCCTCAAGTGGACGAGGGAACCCGCCCTCACCCAGCTCAGGAAGCAACATGCCGTCGACTACTCCAAGACCCCCGCCGAGGACTACGCCTCCGTTAACATAGCTTACGAGGACGATGGTGAGCCCGCACTCTCCGAGACCCGCGTCAGCTGGTGCTACACAGGCCCCGGACTCCGCCTAAGTATGGAGGTCCTCGGCCCCGAATACTCGATAACCATGAACAGCCTCCAGCAGGAACTCAACGTCTTCCTCAGCAGGAACATAAAGGCGGAGCAGTCCGAGGACTTCGTCGAGAAGCAGGCCGCGGAGCAGGGCCTAATGCCCATCGTCCCGGACGAGGCCGCCGCTTACGGCTACGTCGCCGAGTGTAGACACATGGTCGACAGCTTCAGAAACGGCGCCATGCCAACCGAGGACTGGGGGGACGGCCTACTAGTCACCCGGCTCATGATGCACGCCTACAAGTCCGCTGAGGAGGGTAGGACAATCCGATTCAACCCCGAATCCGTCCGCGGCTACACCCCCAAGGTAGCGAAGGGCGAATGGCGCCCCTAGAAAAACCTCTAAAATAATCCATTTCAACAATCGATTAACACTTTAAATCGGCTGTTCGCTGGGTCTCCGGTGTATTTTGGTCTCCGTAATCCACCTACGTCAGCTCGAGGCCGCTAAGAAGCTGGGTGAGCGCAAGTACGGGTCAGAAGAGGATAAGGAGAATACCAAAGAGGAGACTAAAGAGATAACGGAGAAGGAGCGCCTCTTTATGGCGAAGGCGTATGACGCTAGCGACGCCCTCTAGGTACCCATCCTGCTGATTACGGCTCTTTCCAGCTCCCACCTCTGCCTCTCCCTCAACTCGTACCTCACTCTCATCGCGGGCTTGTTCAACTTCAGATACCTGCGGAGGTCGGTGGGAGTGCCCAGCAGCACGAGGTCGCACGGAGTAGCGTTGATTGCGTCCTCAAGCTCCTTCATCTGGTGTGGACTGTAGCCGACTGCGGGGAGGATCTTCTGGAGGTGCGGGTACTGCTCGTAGACGTGCTTGATTGTCCCCGCCACATAGGGGCGCGGGTCGACGATGGTCGCCTCGAGCTCCCTCGCCTTTATCGTGGCGGCGCCATAGCCCATGCCGCCGTGAGTGACCGTCGGCCCATCCTCAACGACGAGCACGCTCTTCCCAAGGAGCTTCGACTCGTCCTCCGCGGTGATCACCATGTCCGTCTCAACGATCTGCGCCCGGGAGTTGACCGACTGGACGTTCTTCCGGACCTGCTCCACGCTCCCAGATGGCGCCGTGTTCACCTTACTGACCACTATGATGTCCGCCATGCGGACGTTCACCTCGCCGGGGTAGTAGGTGAGCTCGTTTCCCGCCCTGTGGGGGTCGACGACGCAGATGTGTATCTTCGGCCAATAGAAGGGGTAGTCGTTGTTGCCACCGTCCCAGACAATGATGTCCGCCTCCTCCTCGGCCTGCTTGATTATGTCGAGGTAGTCAACGCCCGCGTAGACTATTGCACCGCGCTCTATGTGGGGCTCGTAGTCCTCCCTCTCCTCGATTGTGCAGTCATGCTTGTCGAGGTCCTCGAGGGTGGCGAAACGTTGCACGCGCTGCTTGACGAGGTCGCCGTAGGGCATCGGGTGGCGTATCACCACGACCCTGAAGCCCCTCCGCTTGAGGAGGTCGACGAGCCACCTGCTAGTCGGGCTCTTCCCGCTCCCCGTCCTGCTGGCGCAGACGCTGATCACCGGCTTCTTCGACCTGATCATCGTCTCCTTGGGGCCGAGGAGGGTGAAGCTCGCCCCCGCCGCCATGGCACGGCTCCCCTCATTCATAAGGTACTGGTGGCTCACGTCGCTGTAGCTGAAGAAGACCTCCTCCACGTTCAGGTCCTGGATCAGCTGCTCGAGCTGGGACTCGGGGTGGATCGGTATCCCATCCGGGTAGCGCTTCCCCGCGAGCTCGGGTGGGTAGATGCGTTTCTCGATCCCGGCGGTGGTGTCGAGGTCCGATATCTGGGCGGCGGTGAAGGCGACGACCTCGTAGGATGGGTTGTCCCGGAAGAAGACGTTGAAGTTGTGGAAGTCGCGGCCCGCGGCGCCCATGATTATGGCTTTTTTGATCATAACGTTTGATCGAAGGTTTGGGCTGGATATAAACTGGCTCCACTTTGGGTTGAGGTTCTCTTTTTTCTTACCTACGCAAACCCGATAAGATCAGCGTGACTAGATGCGT
>CAWGAT010000050.1:0-26585 GCA_963820555.1 Candidatus Bathyarchaeota archaeon | reverse complement strand
CGAGGAGGCGGAGAAGGCCGAGCTCCGCCGAAGTGCCGAGAAGCTCCTCGGGGATCCCCGTCTCCTCTACCTGGTCGGCCAGGACCTCGGCCACACCGTGGTAGGCGAGGAGAGGACCCGGCTCTTAATATGGCTGCTGGATCTCACCTCTCAGGTCCCCAACGACTACGCCTTCCAAACAATTGTGGGCGAGAGCGCCGTAGGCAAGACCGCTCTCGTCCAGAGGACCCTCAGGTACGTCCCCAAGAAGTGGTGGCGCAAGGTGGGCCGCATCTCCAGGATGGCCCTCGAGTACCTGAAGGATCAGGACTTCCAGCTCCTCTGGATCCAAGAGGCCCGGGCGCCGAGGAGGCCACGCCCAGCATAAGGCTGAGCAGCGCGGATGACGGCGGCCTCGAGGTATGGGTCACGGAGAGGGACCCGGAGACGGGGAGGTACGCCACCACGGAAATCAAGCTCCCCGGCCGCGGAGCGTGGTCACCACCACGACCCAGGTCGCCTTCGACCCCCAGGACGCGACCCGCACCTGGCTGATAAGCGCCGACGCCAGCCCCGAGCAGACGGGGCGTATCATCGACTACAAGCTCGACCGGGCCGCGGAGCCGCCGGAGCTCCTCGAGGCCCTGGGCCGGACCCCCGAGGACCTGGCCCCCGTCGTCCAGGAGACCGTCTCACTCCTTGACTACGGGGCGACGGTGGTTGTGGCCTACGCCGACGAGCTCAGAACTCTCCTCTCGAGCCAGGTGGTGAGGGCCCGGCGGGACGTGGAACAACAGGCGCTGGGGCTGATTGCATCCTGGCCAGGGTCCACCAGCGCCAGCGCCCCACGGTTGAGGTCGGGGGCCACCGCTTCATCTACGCCACCGCCGCGGACGCCTACGTGGCCTTCGAACTCGGGGGAGAGCCCCTCGAGGAGACGCTGACCGGCCTCGAGAGGCGGCTCAAGGTGGTCTACAGAGCGGTCGAGAAGCTAGGCACGGCCACAAACAGGACCGTCGCCACGGAGCTCAGGAAGGGAGACGCGTATGCGAGGAGGAGCCTTTTGGTCTGGTCTACATGGGATACATTGACATCGATGAATCAAGCAAGACCCACACCTACACCGTGAGGGCGGATATGGCCTTGAATGGCGTCCGAGACCATTTGGCGCTATTACGGGCCTCCGTTCTGCAGGAGAGGGTTAAATCGGCCTTTTCCACGATAACGTCTCAACGTCTACCGGATGGGGGGACACACACGCCAAACTAATAAACCCGGAAACGGGCTATTTCAGCCCAATAACCGGAGAATGGAGGTCTTGGGAAGTTGATACACATGTGCCCGCCCGTCCGCCGGACGCTGAGACGTTGAAACATCATCGAGAGCCAGGCGCCGAGCCCCAGATCAGTCGGGCGGAGGCCATCCACGGCTTCCTGTACGCGGAGGGCGGTACCACCACCATCTTCAAGCTGCAGGCCCACCTCGAGCGCCTGGGCCACGGCCTCAGGGCCTCAACGACGAGCTGGCCCGGGCCCCAGTACCGGGGGCTGCATCATCGTGACGCCCAAGGCGATCAGCCTCGGCCCCGAGTGGAGGAAGCCAGCACCCGGTGGAGAGCCCTCTTCAGCACATGGGACACGTGGGACACCTGAAGCGAAGGAATTAGGCGTCGAGGCCGGGGCCGAGGAGGAACCCGGGGCCGCCGCCGAAGGGCCGCTTTCACTCACCTCCTTTCGAGGCCGTGATGGGGATCTGGACCGGCCTGGCGAAGGATGAGGGAGGCGCCGCCCTCCTGGACGACTTGGGGGTGCTCCTCGGACGGGACGGCGTCAGCGACCCCTACGGCCTCATCATCCAGGCCTCCTCGCCCGGGTGGAGGAAGCGGGAGAAGTGGTGGATTCAACGGTTGGGGTCGAGTTGCTCGGCCTCTGGGTGAAGAGGGAGAGTGCGCGATATGCTCGCCCGGGTCTACTCTATGTCGACGTGGAGGGCGTGTGGAAGGTATGCCTGCGGTGCCGCCTGGGCAACTCTCCACGGCCTCGGGCCGGCCATGGAGGTGGAGGATGGTGACGGGGTGACGCTGAGGGAGAGCGCACGCGGCCTCGATCCTCGTAAGAGCGAGAACAAAGCCAAGCTTGCAGAAGGAACTGGAGAGACTGAGGTGCTTGCGGGTCTGGGCCCCGAGCTCAGGGTCGTGTGGATGCCCGGCCGTGTCAGGCACTCCGCAGAGGGAATGGCTCTCTCAGGCGAGGTCCAAGGCAGCACCATCCTCATCTACGAAGAGGACGAGGCCGAGTCCTTGAAGGCGCTCAGGCACGAGATTGTGGACTATGTAATCTCACACGAGGTTGAGGCCCCGTACAAGGACCTAATCAACAAGTTGATTGACGCATTTCAGGCGGAAGCCTACAGGAGGAAGGAGAGGCTTGTGGAGCGCCTGACTTCCTCATCTAACGGCCTCCTCACGACTATTTTTCCGTCGACGAGCTCCTTCACTATATCCCATCCCTCGTCGAGGTGCGCCAGCAGCTCCCCCTCCGCTGACGAGCCTGGTCTCGTACCTTCGGCAGTTGTTGCCTTCGCCCTGACCATTCTTCGGCATCTGCTGGTGTATAACAAGCTTCCTTATCCCGTCCTGGATGGCCTCCACCTCCTCGTCCTGCGTGGGCTCCCTCCCGATCTCCTTCTGCCTGATCCCAAGCTCCCATGGGGTCGATGCCCATAGCCCTCGCGAAGCTCCTAACGGCCTCGACGATTGCCTCGCCCTTGGATGCCTCTATCCTCTTCGCCAATCCTCGCCAGACGGGTTCGACAGCAGGTTCAGCTTGGGCTCCACCTTCTAGCTGGGACCTGAACCAATCCTCGCTGTACCGAGGCGACTTGTCATAGCCGAGCTTGTCGATGCTGTGACCGAGGAACAGCTCAGAGGCGACCGGCGCGACCCCGCTCAGCGTGCACATCGACTTGAATAGGTCCCTGAACTCGTGGGCGTGGATGTGGTAGCGGTTCAACCCATTGGGCTTGATCAGCCCCGACCTCTTGGCGGTCTTAGTGAGCATACTCCCGATGGTGGCGGGCCTCATGGGCACCCACTCTTTACTGTTCTTGTTGTAGACCACGAAGAGGGCACTCGTATTCACGTTAGGCCTCACCGCCAGCCACTCCTTAACCAGTTTCTTGCCGTCCTCACCCAGGAATGTGTAGTACCGGCTGACGCTCGTCCTGCTCGTCTTCTCCCTGAAGAGGTCAACCCTAGGGGCCCCGGCTCATCCAGGTGCCCAACCACCCTCCGCCAGCCATCGAGGTTGAACTGCATAAACTCCGCCAGCCCCATTGCGCCCTGGAACATCACCATGAACGCGGCCCTGTAAGGCTGGGGCGAGTCGAGTATGAGCCTCCTGACATCCTCGAGCATGACGGGAGCCAACTCTAGGGCCCTGCGCTTATCCTCCTTGCTCAGCCCGAAGAGCCTTGAGGACTCGTTCCTCGGCAACTCCGGAAGTGGCGACCTGTGGTAGGAGTAGAAGCTCCTGGCGGCGAACCACGCGTTCCTCTTATCCCTGGAGCCGGTGCCCTTGGACTTGATGTACTCCTTCAACGCGTCCACGTGCCTGGACCTCTCCCTCTCATCTAGGTGTCCGTAATCCTCAAGCATGGCTTTGGCCGAAGGCCAGTCTCCTCTAGCCTTGAACCAGTCCCTGTAGCGGAGGAAGTAGTCCCCGTAGTTCAGGGCGGTCCTTGGGTTGAATCCCCAGCCATCTCTCATGGAACACTCCATCGACCTTGAGGCTCTCGATGCCTTTGTAGGGCATGGCGCATCAAAAACAACGTTCTTAGCCTACATATATTAATGTATTGAACCCTATGAATTGGCGGGCCCGGTGGGATTTGAACCCACGACCCCAGACTTAGGAGGCCTGTGCTCTATCCGTGCTGAGCTACGGGTCCGCGAACCCGCCTAACCTACTAACTGCCCCAATTTAAAAATAGCCCTGTAGGAGGCTAGCGGACGCCTCCGCCTCCGCCGCCGAAGCCTCCACCGCCTCCGAAGCCGCCGCCTCCGCCGCGGAATCCCCCACCGCCACCACTCCGACTTGAGGGAGGCGTTGCCACGATTATGGGGCGGAACCAGAGGGGCATCAACGGGTAGAACCTCGCCACGTCGAGGTTGACGTTGAGGTCCCTCATCGCCTCCGCGACTCTGTCACCGACGCCTAGGGCGGTCCCGTAGACGAGCCAGTCCCCCCACATGGAGAGGTCCTCTGGCGAGTACTTCCTCAGCTGGGCGAGGTCCCCGAGGTGGTTCCTGAAGGCGTCCCACTCCTTCTTCTCCTTGAACATCCCTGGGCGCCACTTGCCGAACAGGGTCGATGGGAAGAGTACGGCGATCACGCATTGGACTATCACTATCGCGCCCAGTAGGAAGGGTGCCACGAGGAGGTACCCGATTATTGGGGCGGCGATGAGGAGGATGATGGCTGCGACGAAGATCGCGACGCCGAGGAGTGCAGTGGGAATGATTTTAGTCCTCCCGCCGACTGCGAAGTCCTTTACGACGTCACCGTCCGCGTTGTGTGTCAGGCCGTCGAGGTCCTCTTTGATCTCCAGACCACGAGCGTAGCTCCCCTTCCCGCTGCGAATATCGTGGGCCAAGTCACGTAGGGTATCTGTATCGAAGACACCGTTCACCGCGAGTTTCTGAAGGAACCCGATCACTCTAGCCTCGTAGGGGTCCTCAACGGTCGCGTCCAGTATGTGGATCTTCATACCATGCTCCCTCGGCTCAAGCCTCACCTTCTTCCTCAGGTGGAGGTCGAGCAGAGTCGCGTAGAAGCCATCCTCGTCGAAGTCGAAGATCTCCTTCCTGAAGACGAGGTTTACCAGCCATGGCTTACGGTCCTTGTTAGGGACCGTGCTCAGGTAGGTGGGGACGGTGACTTCCTCCTCACGCCCGAACCTCAAATATGTCCAGTAGAGTATGAGTGGCACCGCGAGGACTACTAATGATTGCAGCGTAGCTGAGCCACGTCGCTGCGTTGTACTGGAGGCTGTACCAGAAGTTCGCGCTATCAGTCTTCCCCTTCACGTCTTGAACAGGCGTCCTGAACGCGTTGAAGTGGCTCGCCCCCGGCGTCATTAGGAGCTCGACCTCGAGAAGCTCGTCCTGCGCCGCGCTCCCCGTTATCACGATCTGGTTACCGGTCCGTGTGACAGTCAGGCTGGGCGGATGAGGATACACTGCAGCGACGTAGGTTGCGTTCTCGATTACTATCTTCACGTTATTGTATGGGACGTGGATGTCAGCGAACATGAGGTTGAGGTGGTCGTAGCTTGAGTCGTACTCGATCGGGGGATAGAGGTTGAAAATGTACCCTATGTGGTAGTTCCCTGGCGGGAACTGCTGTGGGTAGAAGCAGCCCACCTCATTGTATTCAGCCAAGCTATCGATTGTAGCACTTACGTAGGGGCCCGCGTTGGGGGTCTCTAAAGTGACGTATCCGAAATTGTCCTTGACGTACGCCACGGAGCCCGCCGGCGGGTCGATCTCAACTGGTTTAATATATGGTTGTCCCAGTGGCGTCAGGGAGACTGGGGCCTCCCAACTCCGGTATAAAAATCGGTACTGCTGCACCGTGAAGAGTGTAAGTGTAGTCCTCCTTGAGGGTCCCGTTATTCATGAAGTGGGCCTCGTAGCTGCTCACAACAGCGGGCCCAGTTGTCCCGAAACCCTTGAGCGTTGACGTCGCCGCAATACCGACGACGGCTAGGGCTAACCCAAGAATGACTATGATGGCTATCTGTCTACTCTCATCCATTCGGACCAATCCCCGTGACCTTCGGTGGTGCCTCGATCTCGTCACCAAACTTTAGGTACTCGAGCTTCTTCAAGCCGAGGACCCCCGCGACGAAGTTAGTGGGGATGGTGTCAACCATCGTGTTGAACTCTTGAACTACATTATTGTATGTGTATCTCTGCCGCCCAATCTCCTCCTCGAGACTCGCGATGGCGTCCATCAACTTCTTCACGGTCTCAGACGCTTTGAGGTCGGGGTAGGCCTCCGCGACAGCGCGGATGCTGCCGAAGAGGTTGGCGCTCTCCCTCTGTATGTCGGCGAGATTCGCTGGCCCCGCGTTCATGACCTGCGCGCGGAGTGCCGCGACCTTCTCGAAGACCTCCCTCTCGAACTTCGTGTATCCCTGAACGGCGCCGAGGAGCTGCTCGATCATGTCGAACCTCTTCTTCATAGCGACCCTGATCTGGCCAAGCTCCGCCTCGGCGGCGTTCCTGAAGCGGAAGAGGCGGTTGTACGAAGAGATGAAGATCCAAACGATGGCGATTAGAACGATTACGACTACCCCGATTAGGATCAGCGTGACGGTGTCCACGGTTATCCCCTGATGCTACAAAGTTGTCTAGATGTTAAAAGCGATGCGCATATGCCCAAATGAATTTGCTCACTGGCACATCTAAAAGTGAGGTATTTAACCCTTTTTCCAACTCATTTTCACCAATCCGAGCAATCGCTTCGCCCTTAAAGCCTAATAAAGATGAGGAAGCTAAGGAGTCGCCATGGAGCCGGCTCTGCGGGGCATCATAGAGAAGGTCATAGACGAGGAGCTCAGCGAGGACAAGCTCAGCAGCAACTTCGGCGTCTTCACCGCCTTCATGAACCGCGGCCTCATAGACTCGGTGAGCAGCGCCATGTTTGGCCGCGTCTACATGCGCGCCTACCAGGCTTGGCTCGACTACAAGGCGAGCCACGCCGAGGAGCCGCGCCCCGAGGAGGCAGTGGAGCTCGTCAGGATATTCGAGACCCGCGCCATAGAGATCAAATCCAAGATCAGCGAGATCGCGAGCCTCTAGAAGGAAACGGTTAACAGCGATAACTCATCTTATCATTGATAACCTTGGCTCCCGAGGAGAACTTCGTCCCTGAGAGGGATTACGAGGATTACTCGTCCAGGCTGGACGGGCTCAGGGCGAGGGTCGTCGCCAAGCTCCCCCTCGAGCCGAGGATGAGGGTCCTCGACATCGCGACCGGCTCAGCGCTCTTCGCCATCGAGCTCGTGAAACGGGACCCGAGCCTAAAGATCGTGGCCATAGACGTCTCCGACAAGGCTATCAGGATCGCGGATCGCCGCATCAGGGAAAGGTGGCTCGACCCCCACGTTACCACCATGAAGATGGACGCCACTCGCCTAGAGTTCCAGGGGGCAGCTTCGGCCTGGCAGTCAATTTCATGGGTCTCGACGACGTGGACATGACCCGCGGCGACCAGGGGGTACGGCAGGCCTTCCACGAGGTGGCGCGTGTCCTCAAGCCGAGGGGCTACTTCTGCTTCACCATAATCCCCCCGGAGGAGGCTGAGACGACGGCGCAGAGGCTGGAGGCCGAGGTTTACGCCAATGCGTGCGGAGCGAAGTGGCTCCCAGCCATCCGCTACCAGGAATACCTGAGGGGCGCCGGTTTTACCCTCGTCAAGAGAGAGGTCTTCTACACCGGGAAGAAGCTACGCGCGGCGCAGGCGCGTCTCGAGATTGAGGCCGCCATAGAGAACGCGAGGAGCCACGACGTGGAGGCCTTACCTTTCGAGGAGGTGTGGAAGAAGTACGGTAAGGAGATTGAGGAAAATGGCCTCGGCCACGCCTCCCGCGTCGTCCTCATGATAGCTAGGAGAAACGCCTAGAGCAGGTAGATGGTCCTCTCGGTGTTCGTGAGGAGTCTAAGCCCCTTCTTCGTCACCACGATGGCGTCCTCCATCTCTATACCCCCCCAGCCGAGGTCGAGGAACGGCACGTCGATGTTTAGCACCATACCCTCCTCTATCTTTGTCTTGTCCCCTGGGCCTACCCAAGGCCGCTCATTGACCTCCGCCCCGATGCAGTGGCCGAGACTCATGCTGCACTCCTTCACGTCCCCCTTCTCTAGCTCCTTCTGGGCCGACGCGTAGACGTCGCCGAAGGTGGCACCGGGGCGGGCGGAGTCGAAGGCCGCCTCCTGTGCGTCGATGACGGTCTTTAGCCTCTTTTCGACTTCGGGTGAGGTCTTCCCCATTGCAGCGGTGCGGGTCACGTTGCCGTTGTAGTGGCCCCATGATGCACCAAGGCTCATCCGGATCAGGTCCCCCTTCCTGAGCTGAAGCGTCGTGGGAATAGGGTTCGGATAAGCGCTCCTCTCCCCGAAGCCTATGTGGTCGCTCGTCACCACCCCGCCGTCCTCGCCGACGCTGTAGCTGTACATCTTGCTCATGTCGAGCTCCATAATGTCCGGCTGGGCGATCTCGAGGGCGTCCTCCATCGACTTCTCCGTTATCTCGACGGCCTTCTTGATCAGCTCGATCTCCTCGAAGGTCTTCACCGTCCTTATCTCGTCGAGGAGGGTGGAGCCGTCGACTATCTTGGCGTCGGGGAGGTTTCGTTTTATATTCTCCCAGCGTGTGGGGTTGACGCCGCGGCTGTCGACGGCGATGGTCTTCTTCGCGAGCCCCCTGCTCGTGGCGGCTATTACGAGGGAGTCGCATGGAGTCTGCTCGGCCTTCGCCTTCGTCGCCTCGATTATCGCCTGCGTTATGTCTGATGCCTTCGGGTTCCCGGTGGTGTTCACCTTGAGGCAGCCGTACCAGTGGATGTCCTTGATCCAGCTTCGGCTCTCGGCCACGAGGTCGGCCTCAGCTAGGGGGGCCATGAGGGCGGGCTCCGCGTCGAGGGAGAGGAGGGCGTAGCCCTGCGTCCCGCACCCGAGCTGCATCCCTGTGCTGTAATAGTCTGAGACGTAGAAGACGTTCGCTGGGGAGGCGGCGAGGATAGCGTCAACGCCGGCCCTCTCCATGACCTGCTTAGCTCGCTCCTTATTTAGGGGCATTGGGGGACATCTACTTGTTACCGTAATAGTTTTTAAAATAAGCGGCGAGAATATCGGTTAAAAACTGGTTCAGAACCATTTCCGAGTCTCTCTGCGAACAGGGGAAGTGGCCTCGTGGGCTCTCGGAGGATTAGAGCATATAAACTGGGGTCCCCGAGGATCAGTTGATCCATCTTGAATAACGTCGCCCTCGACATAATCACCGGGTTGCTTGCGAGTCCACTCCTGCTCATCGGCGCCCTCATCGTGATGGTGCTGATCGGCGTGATCATCATAGTGGTCATTGGCGCGTTGATCATGCTCATCCCAGCCTTCTTAGTGGCGGGAGTCGTCTACTGGCTCACGGGGAGCGAGCTGCTCGCCGGGGCCGCGTTTCTCCTCATCGCCGTCATCGCCTTCGCTAGGAGATGAGGCGTCGAAGCCGAGATATGCCACTGGCACCCACTTTCTATGCGAACTTGGACACCGTTGGGACACTGGAGTGGCTTCTCGAGCCACAGGACCCCTGGATCAGGTACAACGCCCTAGTCGATCTCCTAGGCGCACTGAGGTCCAGCAGTGAGGTGAAAGAGGCCCTCGCCGAGGCGATGGAGACTCCACCCATCTCGCGGATACTCGCCGGGTTGAACCCTGAGGGGGGATACTCGAACGTTGCGGCTGCTGCGAATTGGGGGGCGCCGGCAGTGGCCGCGGGCTACAAGCCGATGTACAGGGGCGCGGCGTGGAAACTCCTCTTCCTAGCCGAGGCGGGGGCGGACCCGGGGGACGATAGGGTCCGGAGGCTGGGGGAGGTCATCCTCGCCAACGCCTACAGCAAGGAGCATGGCACCTTCGGCGTGAGCTTCCGCGGTGGCGAGGTGTTCATGATGCCGTGCTTCATGGGGAACATGATCTGGGCGCTGAGCAGGCTCGGCTTCGGCTCCCGC
Source organism: Candidatus Bathyarchaeota archaeon (assembly GCA_963820555.1). Lineage (GTDB taxonomy): Archaea > Thermoproteota > Bathyarchaeia > TCS64 > TCS64 > UBA8941. Next base: position 16,817 of record CAWGAT010000050.1, on the reverse strand, counting down.
CCCGAGGTGAAGTCGGCCCTCGACTGGCTTGTGAGGTACCAGAGGTTCGACGACGGCGACTGGAGGCCCCCGACGGTGTTCCCCTACAGGGGCGGGAGGGAGAGGTGCTGGGGGAGGCACACCTGCTACTGGGGGGTGACGAACCTGCTCAGGGCTATGACCGTCGCTCCGCAGGGGTTCTGGTCGCCCGAGGCCGAGGAGGCGAAGAGGAGGGGGGTCGACTTCGTCCTAGCCCACCGCTTACTCTGGAGCAGCCACAATCCGTCGAGGCCGATAGCCACGAAGAACACACGCCCACAGAGGCTGACGGCGCCCCTCACCTACTACCACGACGCCGTCGAGATAGCCTTCACGATGCTCAAACTGGGCGTCGAGGGTGAGGTGGTCAACGATGCGGTCGAGTTCGTCATATCCAAGAAGAACGAGGAGGGAAGGTGGGTACTCGACAACGCCCCCGGGCCTCTGGATGCGCCCTTCGGCTCGAAGGGGCGGGAGAGCAAGTGGATCACGTTCAGGGTGCTCAGGATGCTGAAGCTAGCGGGCAGATTCGAGCCGAATTGAGGTTTTTTTCGCATATCCAAGCCTAGGATGAGGCGGAAAGGGCCTGATCAGGGACTTTTCCCCGGCGTAGGGTAGGGTCCGCGCCGAGAAAAGTGTCTTAACCACACTTTTTTGTGTTGAATGGGTTCCAAACGGGGTCGTTTTTTAGCCCATTTTCTCAAATAGGGTTACGGACACGTTTATTTGGTTTACCCTACTCTACCTTTTTTCTATGGGGTGTTTTCGGGTGTTTTTTCGCTACCTCTAAATATTGGTTGGGGGATATGCATCAGGTTCAGCGAAATGTTCACGGGTGTCAGGCATGGTTGGGGAGAGACTTCACGGCTGGGGGAGGCTATTCACCCTCTCAGCCGCATCGGCCCTTCGCGGCATCCGTGACAACCTAAGGGTAACCGTCTGGCAGCCCTTCGCCCTCAGCCTCGGCCTAGACATGCAGGCCGTCGGGGGACTGGAGAGCCTATCCGACCTCACCAAGCTCGTCGTCGAGCCAGCCTTCGGCGTCATAAGCGACGCAATGGGGAGGAAACGCCTGCTCGTCCTCAGGGAGGCGCTGACCCTGGCAGCCCTGGTGCTGATGCTCCTCGCGAGGAACTGGTCCTTCCTCTTCGCAGCCATGCTTCTGATTCGGGGTAACCAATGGGCTCTACTCGGTGTGGAGCGCCGTCATCGCGGAGTCGGCGGAGCCGAGCCATCTGGGCTACGTCTACAGCGTGGTGGGGGCATGCTACACGGGCATCGGTATAGTCGGGACGCTCGGGGCGGGCTACCTGGCGGACGCGTTCGGTTACAGCCTCGTCTACGGATTCGCTGTGGTCTTTGCCTTCGCGAGCCTCGCGGTGATCTGGCTGAGGCTCCCCGAGACTCGCGGTGGCGCACCAGCCAAGGTCGACTGGGGGAGGACCCTCTCCTCGACGGTGCGGGCGCTTAACCCACCGAAGGAGCTTCGGGGATTCTACATTGCGACTGGGCTCGATGCAATCGCCTTCGGGGTCGGCATGAGGCTGCTCAGCGGCATGCTGAACGCGGGCTACGGCTTCACTCCGTGGATGATTGGGGTCTACACGGCAGCGATGACGCTCACGATGGCGGTGGGGCAGGTGCCCCTGGGCCGCCTCGCCGACAGGTTTGGCTACGGGAGGTTTATGGCCATCTCCCAGTTCATGGCATGCGTGATGCTCGGTATGATGATCATCTCTAAGAGCTATGTTACCGTCATCGCGGCGAACCTCATACTCGGCGTCGCTAATGCGTTCTGGTTGCCCTCGGAGCAGGCCTGGATAGCCGCGAACGTGGATACTAAGCGGATGGCCCAAGCGCTTGGGAGCTTCTCGACTTTCCGCGGCCTCATGGGGCTCCCCGCGCCCATAATCGGTGGGATACTGTTCGATGTCCTCGGCTTCGACGTGCCAATAATGCTGAACCTCGTCCTCGCCTTCGTCGATGGGGTCGTCATCCTAGCGTGGGTGAAGGATCGTCCCCGAACGAAGTGACTCGCCCATCGTAGCGTCCGTGGGCGCCTTCGTCTAGGATTCTACCCATGAGCGCCGCGACCTCCCCGGGGCTGGACGTAGCGTTGATGTCGTATCGGAGGCTACGCAGGTTCTTACACCCGGGGAAGTACTTTGGGAATATCCTGCGCATCCTCACGGCGCCTCCCTTGTCCCCATAGTACTCGCAGAGGTACCTCATGTGGAGCAGGCAGGTCTCCTTCCTCTCGGCAAGGGTCGGGGGATTGTAGTCAGCTCCGTTGAGGGCGGCGGTTATCTCGGGGGCTATCCAGGGGTTCCCGATTAGCCCCCTCCCTGGCATGACCCCCGCGGCACCCGTCCTCTCAATCATCCTCTTAGCGTCCTCGCCGGTGAAGACACCGCCGTTCGCCACCACCGGGATGCCCAACGCCGCGACGACGCCTCTGATACCCTCGTAGTCGACGGGGAGACCCCACTTCTTTTCTCCGCTCCTACCGTGGACGGCTATGGCAGCGATGCCGAGCCCCTCCAGCTTCTTCGAGAGGCTCACGGCGTTGATGCTGCCCCTGCTCACCCCGAGCCTCATCTTGCAGGTGACGGGGATGCGGATCGCGTCTATCATTGCTGAAACGACGCTGCAAGCCCTATCTTCGTCCCCCATGAGGGAGATGCCCGCCCCCTGCTGGGCAACCTTGTTTATCGTACACCCCATGTTTACATCGACGTAGTCGAACCCGAGCCACTCCACCATCCTCGCGGCCTTGGCCATGGAGTCGGGGTCGGCGCCGACGAGTTGGACGCCCTCGCACCTGGTTCCGGTGACCCTTGCCAACATTCTCCGGGTCTTCGTGCCCCCGTGGATGAGGGCGTCTGCGCTGATCATCTCGGTGACGATGAAGGGCGGGTTGAACCCCGCCATGACGCGGCGATACGGGTAGTCGGTGTAATCCGCGAGGGGCGGGAGCATGAGCCTCGCCTCTCGGATGCTGGCCTCGAAGTCCATGACCTTCATCATACGTCCACGGCGTCTCTCATACTCGCTGTGATGCTCGAATATAACCGGGTCGCCCCACCGCAGCGCAAGATGACTCCATCACTAACTTTTACTTCATTCTAGGAAAAAAGAGGTTTTTTTAACTTCGGCTCCCGAGAGAAACCTGATCAAGTTTGAACCTCGACAAACCCATCAGGGAGTTCATGAAGAAGAAGCCCCTCTTCGTATCCACCACCCACACCCTCGGTGAGGTCGCCAAGGCCATGAGTGAGGGGAGGAAGGATGTCGCCGTCGTCAAGGATAAGAAGGGTGAGGTCCAGGGCATAGTTACGAGCCACGACCTCTTCGACGCCATGGTCATGTGGGTCCTCCAGAAGGACATGCTCGAGCAGATCCCACGCGATGTCCGTGAGCTGAAGGTCACCAGCATTCTCAAGGGGGCCTACACGAAGGAGTTCATGGAGGCCTGCGGCCTTACGGGCACGAATGTCTGCATTTCCCTCGGCGAGGACGACAAACTCGCTAACGCCATAAGGGTCATGGCGGTCACCGGCCTCGACCACATCCTCATAAACGGCGAGGGTGGCGTCGTCGGGACGCTGAGCGACGACGACCTGATAAAGGCCTTCGAGGATTGAAAACAGGCTAGAGAGTGATTACCCCTACGCCATCCCTGTAGATGACCTCCGTCCCGTATAGTCGGGATAGGCGAGCGAGGTCCTCGATTATCTTCTTCGCCTGTCTTCCCCTTCGCGAGGCGAGGGACGCCCGCCGTAGTCCTCTGCTCGCTCAGCGGCTTCTTTGGGTCGTAGTCGAGGACTATGGGGATGAGGCGTATCTCGTTTAGCTTTCCTTCCTCGTAGTCGACCTCGGCGACGAAGCTCTCCCAGTAGGAGGGGTCGTCGAAGAAGACCGCTGGTGGCGCCTCCCGCTTCTCGTAGAGCTCGACGGTTGACTGCTCCCCCGTGAGCTCCCAGAGGTCGAAGAGGTCGCTGGGCTGCCTCCTGATGAGGGTGCTCTGGAAGACGAAGTTGCCGAGGCTGTAGAAAATGGGCTTCCCCTTATAGATCTCGATACCCCTCATGACGTGGGGGCCGTGGCCAAGGTAGGCGTCGGCGCCTGCGTCAATGACCCTGTGGGCGAAGTCCCGGACCTCTTCGGGTGGTAGGTCTAGGTTCCTGTACCCCTTGGGGGCGTGGACGCCCATGAAGTGGTCGTGGAAGCTGAAGAATGACCAGTCGCTCAGGGAGCGGGCGTCCCTCACGGAACGTAGGTTCCCCTCAACGTCCGCCTTCCGGGGCACGTACTCTCTCCTCGTCTCCTCCCCTTTCATGAACTTCGTTTCCCTGTCTGGGAACCTGATGAACTTGGGCTCATTGACGAAGATGTCCGCGGCGTGGTCGAGGGCGCCCACGATTTCCTTGAACTGGTCCCAGTGCTGGGGCTTGAGGTGGTAGACTTTGTCTAGGTGTAGTGGGTTTATCCCCGGCCTCCCCGGGAGGTTGTTCCGCTGATGACCGGCTACGCCTAGGTCCCACGTGCACGCTGAGACGAGGCTAACCACGCCCTTGGGGTGTGTCGAGGAAGGCTGGCTCCCTCGCCTCTGCGAGGTTCATCCCCGATCCCGAGTGGGCGAGGCCCACCCTGTCGAGGTTCCTGATAGTAGCCCTCAGTCCCCCCTCGCTGTAGTCCATAGCATGGTTGTTGGCGCAACTGCAGATGTCGAAGCCTATCTCCTTCAGGTCGTCCGCGACGATGCGGGTCCGCCTGCCCGTAGGCGTCGTACTTCCCCTCCCCTATGGGATATCCCTCGTAGCTGTGGATAGCGATCTCCACGTTGATGAACGAGACATCCGCGTCTCGGATCCTCTTGAAGAGGGGCGCCACGTCGGGCTCGCCCTCGTAGACGCCGATTCGGCGTGCGATGAAGGCGTCGCCGACGCATAGGAGTTTTAGGTCCTTCATGGCGAGTAGATACACCTCATGGGAGTTATAGCGTCTCCGCCCCACGACCTTAAAACCCCAACCACCCCCACAATAACCATGTCCAAGCCGAACAAGACCGAGAAGATGAGGGAGTTCGCCGAGAAGATCATCCCTGAGTTCATGAGGGAGGGGAAGATCCCGGGCTTCAGCGTCGCCGTCGTCCAGGATGGGAGGGTGATCTACGCCCAGGGCTTCGGCTCACGTGACCCAGCACGCACACTCCCAGCCACCCCCGACACACTCTACGGGATAGGCTCCTGCACGAAGAGCTTCGTCGCCCTCGCTGCGATGCAGCTAGCCGAGAAGGGTAAGATCAAGCTCACCGACCCCGCCTCAGACTACGTCCCCTTCAGCCTCGGACTCAAGGGCAAGCCCATAACCATCCACCACCTCCTCAGCCACGGGAGCGGTGTCCCAAACCTCGCCACCAGCACAATCGGCCTCAGCCGCGGCGTCGGCGTCGACCTCGGCATCCCATGGGGCACCGCGGACGACTTCTACCGCGTAGTGAACTCCGCAAACTCGGAGATCGCGGCTGACCCCGGGGAGCGGTTCTTCTACAGCAACGAGGGCTTCCGCGTCGTCGGCAACATAATCCAGAAAGTCTCCGGCGTACCATTCCACGAGTATATCCGTGAGAACATCCTCAAGCCACTCGGCATGAAGAGGAGCACACTCGTCAAGCACGAGTTCGACGAGGACCCCGACAGGATGGTGGCGCACTGGAAGAGGACCGATGGCACGCTTCAGCCCACCGGCTTCCCCTACCCGGACGTCTCCGAAAATCCAGACTTCAGTTGGAACGCAGCCGCAGGCGGCCTCATTGCCCCCATGACGGAGCTCACAACTTACCTCGCCGCCCTCATGAACGGAGGCGTCCACAAGGGGAAGAGACTCGCCTCCGAGGAGTCCATCGAGAAAATGTTCACGCCCCACATCAAGTACGCCGAGACCTATTGGGGAATGAGCAGCTACGGCTACGGGTGGAGCGTCATCACCGACTTCCACGGGCACAGGCAGCTCAACCATGGTGGCAGCCTCCTCGTCGCGACCGCCCACCTCGCCATGATCCCCGACCTCAAGTTAGGCGTCGCTATGGCAGCGAACACGAGCCGCCCGCCCTTCGCGACGATAGCCGATGGCATCTTCGCCGCCCTAATGGGAAAGGACCCCTACGCCCATCCACACCTACAGTTACGAGAAAAAATGAGGAGCCTTACAGGTGAGTACCAGATACACATGGGACTCGAGAGATTGCGGGTCATCAACAAGGGTGGCCTCCTCTACGTAGAGCAGAAGGACCCGTTCCTAGACACTCAGACGCCCTTAATCCCAGAGGAGTCGAAGGCAGGCAACCTCTGCTTCTACACGCTCACTGAGGGGATAAGGCAGCAAGTCGAGTTCAAGGAAACAGAGTGCGGTTATGACCTCTTCTTGGAGAGGTACAGATACCACAAGAAGTGACGGTAAAAAAGGGTATCCCGTAAACGATCTAACAGTATTGAGGTGGATTGGAGTTGACTCTTACAAGTGACGGCTAGTTCACATTAAATAGCAATAAAAAATACTAGGATTTTGAGAAAAACAATTCTTTACCTAGCTGCGATATCTTTCGTTTCTACCGCGCTTCCTTTCGTCCTTATTGTATTCCTGTTTCCTCTGCCCCTCTATTCGGGCGCGCCTGAAGCTGCTCCCCTTGTCGGCGCCCTGTATGTGCTGGTTAATGATGTTGTAGAATAGTCCATAATCCATTTTGCCGTCGTGGAGCTTGGTGACGGCCTCGTTCAGCTCCCCCTTCACGGCTAGTTCCGCCCCGTCGAAAGCTTTACTGTAAGCTTCGTAGGCGGCTGTGAATTTGAACTCGACTTTATCGCTGAACACTATCTTCTCGGGGGCTTGCTCTTCCGACACCCTGTCAGTCCTCACCCTCAGACTAGGGGTTTCCTGATATAAACCCCTACCCCTCGGGCATCGGGGAGGTTTATATCCGATGGCACTGAGGCTTCCTTGATGTCGGGCATCTCGGAGAGGTTCAGGGACGGCGACACCGCCAAGAGGGTCGTCCAACTAATCAGGGAGCTGGCTGGCGACAGGCGTATAAGGATAGTTCACGTCTGCGGGACCCACGAGGACGCGATAACTAAGTTCGGGCTCAGGAGCATGCTACCCCGGAATGTAGAGGTCCTGATGGGGCCAGGGTGCCCCGTCTGTACGGTACCGCCGAACCGCATCGACTTCGCCATTAAGCTCGCCGAGTCCGGCGTCGTTCTCACAACTTTCGGGGATATGATGAGGGTCCCAGCTAGTCTGGGAAGCCTCGTCGATGCGAAGGCGAGAGGAGCCGACGTGAGGGTCGTCTACAGCATCCACGACGCCGCGAAGATGGCGCATGGAGACGGATAAAGAGGTCGTCCACTTCGGGGTGGGCTTCGAGACGACTGCGCCGACCACCGCCTCCGAGCTGCTCGCTGACCCGCCCGAGAACTTCAGCGTCTACAGCGCCCACATCCTCATACCGCCGGCTATGATTCACCTCCTCAAATCGGGGGAGACTCCCGTCGACGGCTTCATAGACCCGGGCCACGTCAGCGCCATAATCGGGGAGGCTGGCTACCGTGAGGTTACGGACCGCTACAAGGTGCCACAGGTCATCGCAGGCTTCGAGCCCCTCGACATACTCTTCTCGGTTGCCATGATCTGCAAGCAGCTAAAGGAGGGGCGGGGGGAGCTGGAGAACGCCTACAAGAGGATAGTGCGCCCAGAGGGAAACCCCCACGCGATCAGGCTCATGGAGGAAGTTTTTGAGAGACGGGACGCCCCCTGGAGGGGGATCGGTACGATCCCTGACTCCGGCCTCGCCCTGAGGAAGGAGTTCGAGGACCACGACGCTTCGAAGAGGTTCGACTTCGAATCGGAGGCGAGCTACGAGATGCCCCACGGCTGCCGCTGCGGCGAGGTGCTCCGCGCGGTCTGCTACCCTTGGGACTGCCCGCTCTTCAACAAGGCCTGCACACCCGAGTCCCCGATAGGCCCTTGCATGGTGAGCCACGAGGGAAGCTGTTTCATATCGGCGAAATACGGTGTTGAGCAGTCGTGATATCCGCCCACATAGCCGTCTCGGGGCGTGTTCAGGGTGTCGGCTTCAGGGTCAACGCCAAACGAGTGGCTGACCGCCTTGGTCTGAGCGGCTGGGTAAGGAACCTCCCTGACGGCTCCGTGGAGATACTCGCTGAGGGTCCCGAGGGATATGTAGAGGAGTTCATCGAGTGGTGCAGCGTCGGACCCACAAGTGCCATCGTCGATGAAATCAAAGTTGAGAGAGCACCCGCTGAAGGAAGACTCAGTGGCTTCCAAAGGCGCTGAAGCCAAGTGACTCACCCAAAGAAGTATATATGCAGGTACTGCGCGGTCTTCACCCTCGCTTTAAAATCCATCATAGTTGTGAGCGATATAGTGAGAAGGTCTGTCTGGGAAGGCTACATTAAGCTATACGGCCCAGTCCTTCATATTTCTTTCTCGGCCTTCTTTCACCCAATCCTTTGCTTATCACATCGCCAAGAAAGGGAGATTGTTCTAGGGGTCAAGTTTTAACGTCGGAGCGTAGGCTATCCCCCATGGATAGGCCTTTCGGGGTCACCCTACTCGCCTCGTTCTTCTTCATCCAGAGTGTCATCAACGTCGTAATAGTATTCGGCTACTACGCTGAGGCAGCACCTGTCTACGCAACAGTTTACTACGCTGTCGCCTCCGTCGCGGGTTTCATCATCGCGTACGGGCTATGGGGCGGGCGCAGGTGGGGAAGATTGGGGATGATGGCGCTGTCGGGGTGGGAGATTCTCATCGGTTTTATCGATCTTTTTATCACCTTGGACATAGAGCCAGCGTCCCCCGTACAGGCTATGACGAAGGTTATCGTATACGCCATCGTCATCTACTTCCTGACGAGGCCGGAGATAGCGGATTATTTTAAAAAGTAGGGGACTTTGGAGCGATCTCCTCGTAGACCTCTTTGAGGGCGTCGAGCATCTGGGTTACGCTAAGGTTGGGGATGTAGCCCATGTTGCCTATTCGGTAGGTCGTGTCCTTCAGTGCGCCGTATCCCTGGGCTAGCTCGAATCCCTTCGCCCTCATGGCCTCGTAGACCTTGGGGCCCGGGACGCCCTTCGGCGCCTTCACGCAGTTTACCGTCGGGCTCTCCGAGCCCCTCTTCGGGTAGACTGGTGTACCAAGCCTCTTAACGGCGCGGCGTATCCTCGTGTTCCTCCTCTTGTAGAGGTTGAAGTACCACTGCTTACCGCCCTTCTCCTCCACCATCCGGAGGGCTGCGTTTAGGCCCGCGATCTGGGGGATCACGGATGTGACGGGGGTCCCCTGCCCCCTCTCGTGGTCTTTCTGCCAGAGGAGGAGGTCGAAGTAGTAGCCTCTGTTCGGGATCTTCTCCGCGATGTCGAGGCACTTCTTGCTCACCGAGCCTATGCCGAGGCCCGGTGGGACGCCGAAGCACTTCTGGCTGCTGCTGAAGCAGATGTCGATTCCCCAGTCGTCGACCTTGATCTCGGTACCGCCCATGCTGCTGACGGCGTCGACGAAGATGAGCTTGCCATACTTCTTTGCGACGGCGCATAGGTCCTTGAGGGGGTTAATGAGGCCAGCGCTCGTCTCGTTGTGGGTGATGGCAACGGCCTCAGCCTCAGGGTGGCTGCGGAGCGCATCCTCAAGCTGAGCCGGTGTGACCGGCTCCCCCATCGGGGGCTCCACGATCACCGCTCCCCTCCCGTTCGCCTTGGCGACGTCGGCGAAGCGCTTCCCGAAGTCGCCGTTCACACAGACGATCAGATTCTCCCTAACGCAGTTCCTCACCGCGGCCTCCATGAAACCCGTCCCCGTCGCGCTGAAGAGGTAGATGGGGTTCTTCGTCTCGATGTAAGCTTGGAGGCGCTCCACCGTGTCGTAGTGGAGCTTCTTATACTCGGCGCTCCTGTGGCTGTACATCTGCTCCCCCATCGCCTTGAGGACGACTGGGTAGCAAGCCACGGGGCCCACCGTGAACAGCTTCAAACCTAGGTCCCTCTCTTAGGAATTACAATATTCAGGATAAAAGTGTAGGGTTTAGACCCACCACTTCACATTGTAAGAGGGGTATCATATCGATTATGCCTAATAATTTCAGATAAGGGTTTCCTAGGCTCCTTCAACTTGGGGTCCGCGTCGTAACCAATTGGAAGGATGGTGATCACCTGTTGCCCCTTAGGGAGTGTCAAAGCATTCGCTACCAGAGTCGGATTCGAGGGTGTGTATGTAACTGTTGATAATCCTTTCTCCTCGAGAGCCAGCATCATGTATGCAACTGCGACCCAAGCACTGGCGAAGTAATTAGCCTTGGATGAGTCGGCCACTACAACTACTAGGAACGGAGCTTCCTCCAAGTTCGGCTTCCGCCAACTTAGTCCCTTTTCGATGTACCAGCGTTTACGATCCTCGGGTAGGTTCTCATAGAATCTCTTCTCACCCTCTTCCGAGGCTGCTCGTATCTTGGTTTTGATGCTTGGGTCGTCGATGAGTATGTAGACCGTGGGCTGGAGGTTACTACCAGATGGGGCCTGACGGGCAGCATCTAAGACGTATAAAATATCACTGATTGGAGGCTTATCGGTTTTGAATTTCCTACTTGTTTTTCGGCGCGTGGCTAGTGTTTGAATAATATTTGTGGGCATGATGGCTTTTATAGGTGGATTTATTATAAAATTTTTGGAAACGAAAAAAGTTCGGTTAACGTCCCTCATTGATGTGTGAAGAAGGGGACGCGTAGTTGTTATAGAGGTAGGGGGTGTTGATCTCCTTCTATAGAGGTCTTTTCCCCGCTAGAAACTATCTTCCTTCCATCATCGTCCTTCTTGCATCTTTTATTGAATGTGTTGGCACAGAAATCTGAAAATTTAGCTATATCTGTTATTTTTAGACGGATAATTGGAGTTTTTTTCTATATTAAGAATGATGGAAGATGATCCTATCATATACATTTATCTGGCAGTATGGATTGTCTCAGATATTCCCTATTTATGATAATAGATGTGTCGACTTGCTTAAAACCCGAGGGCGGCGATGGAGATAATAGGGGCCGTTAAGGGGGTTCATGCATGGAGCATAGAGTCCTCAAGGGGGAGGAGGCGGACCAGCTCATACTCCAGCTGCTGAGGGATGCTGGTCATCCTCTCACCACGAGGGAGGTTCAGATGGAGACTCAGAAGAGGCTTGTCCGATGCCCTGACTCTACGGCGGTGTTCCTGAACAAGCTGCGTCTCAGCGGAGTCATCCACGGGGAGATGTCGAAGGAGAGACGCGGCTGGATCTGGTGGGTCTAGGTCCAGCAGGCCGTCTTGTTGCAGTATTCTAGAAGCTTCACCCAGCTGTCGTAGTCGATGACCTCGACGCCCTCCACGGGCTTCCGCACGTCCTCTTTTAACGCGAAGAGTCTGGCGAAGTTGAGGCTCTCGGCCATATTCGGGTCCTCGACTAGGCGGCAGCCGTCACCCGTGAAGAGGATGAGCATCTTCTTGCCCTGCGCTGCCACCCTGCGGGCTATTCGGAAGACTTCCCCGTACTCCTGCGTCCCGACCTGAAGCAAGATTATCATCCAGTAATCCTCCTAGAAGATCGCCACCACTTTATTCTCGGCGACCTTCTCGGCAAGCTCGTCGAGTGTGATCATCTTGATGTTCAATTGAGGGTCGAGGTCGGCGAGGGTTAGATGAACCTCCTCCATATCAGTGTCTAGGACGTTGATGCCGGCGAGGTCGGCTGTTGTTTTTAGGTACTCCCATAGCTGGCGGAGAGGGAGGGCGTTGGGGAGTAGGCCGGGGACGGCGTCGTCCATGAAGACTATGAGGGGGATGTGATCCATGCCGACGAAGGCGGCGCTGAGACGGAGACCCTCCCAGAACCTGCTCCCTGGCTCCACCTTGCTCCTGAAGATGAATGTTGTCTCCTCGCTCAACCTATGAACACCACCTTGTCGTTCCCCTCGAGTTGATCAACAAGCTCGGCGAGGCTGCTCATCCTCGCGTTGACGGCCATGTTCTCCTTCGTAATTTGGTACTCGACGGCGCTGGCCCTGCAGGCAAGCAGGTCGGCGTAGAGGTACTCGACGGGGCTCGGGTCCTTGAGCAGTTGGACGGACTCCTCGTTGAAGAAGACGGTTACGTCGTGGCCCGCCCTCGCTGCGGCCTTACTGAGTCCCTCCACGTCGCGGAGCTTTCCGAGGGTTGAGACGACGAGCAGGAGTCGCATGGTGGGCATGGAACGCGGCTACACCCTTAACGGTTTCCCCGCCTGTTCCACGACTTAGAACGAGGGGCGCTCATCGTTCTAATGCCTAGGATTAAGCCCGCTCCCAAACCCATTAGATCAGATGAAAAATGTCCGGTAAGGTACTGTTGTTATCCTATGCGGTCCTTGGGATAGTCTGCGGGAGCCTTCTACTAGGGGCAGCCAGCAGCTTCAGCTTCTCCCCCTTCACCCTTAAAAACGATTCAAGCGGCTTCAACACATTCAGGTCGGAGGCGGAGCTTGTCTGGTTCCTGAACGAGAAGGCGAAGTCAAGCGCCCCAACATTAATCGAGTTAGCTGGAAGATCCTTCGGCGGAACAGTCAATTCACTCATCCCAGGAATTGGGTTTACAATTTCTAAAGCTCCAACTGCAGCTGCTACAGCCGCAAGCCTTGCGGCGACGGCGGCTCAGGTATCGGCCGATGCTGCGACTGGATACTCAACCACGAACATTCAGGTGGCGGGCGTAGATGAGGCTGACGTAGTTAAGACTGACGGCTCATTCATCTACCTCTCCAAGGACTCCACAGTCTACATCGTACAGGCGTATCCAGCGGAGGAGGCTAAGCTGGTGGCGAAGATCTCATTCAATGTCACTGTGAGCGACCTCTTCATTTCCGGTGACAAGCTGGTGGTGTTCACCCTAGGCTACCCGACGCTCATGCGGTGGCCGTTGGGTACAGCCCCCGCCTCGAAGGTGACATTCATGCCGATGCCGGTCAGCAGCGACACAGTCGTCTACTTCTACGATGTCTCGGATAGGGCTAAACCGGTCCTTGAGAGGACCTACGAGGCCGAGGGGAGCTACGTGGCGACGAGGATGATTGGAGACTACGTGTACCTAGCCACCCAGAAGGGAGCGTGGGTTATGGAGGACAACGTCTCCCTCCCCAGCTACAGAGAGAACGGAAAGAACTACACCGTCCCTGCTACCCGCGTCTACTACTACAATGGCACAGACACCGGATACGCCTACACAACTGTCGCGGCCATAAACGCGAAGAACCCGTCCACCCCCGCGTCGTCAAAGACGTTCCTCCTCGGCTCAAGCAGCACCATCTACTGCAGCGCCGAGTACCTCTACCTTACCTCACCCGGCGAATCCTCGACGGGCATCCACAAGATCAGGCTTAACGGAGGGAGCATCGAGCTCCCCATCACTAATCGAGTTGGCGGGTAAATCCTTCGGCGGAACCATTAATACACTCATTCCTGGTGTTGGGTTTTCCATTTCTAAAGCTCCAACTGCAGCTGCTACAGCTGCAAGCCAGGCGGCAACGGCGGCTCAGCTAGCATCCGATACTGCAACAGGATACTCCACTACGAACATACAGGTAGCGGGTGTAGATGAGGCAGACGTGGTCAAGACCGATGGCTCATTTATCTACCTATCCAAGGACTCCACAGTCTACATCGTACAAGCATACCCAGCTGAGGATGCCAAGGTTGTGGCGAAGATCGCCTTCAACGTCACTGTGAGCGACCTCTTCATCTCCGGTGACAAGTTGGTGGTGTTCACCCTAGGCTATCCAAACCTCATGCGATGGTCGTCTGGTTCAATTATTGCTCCCAAGAGTGCTATCATGCCGATGCCTATCAGCAGCGACACCGTTGTCTACTTCTACGATGTCTCGGATAAGACTACCCCGGTCATCGAGAGGACCTATGAGGCCGAGGGGAGCTACGTGGCGACTAGGCTGATTGGAGACTACGTGTACCTAGTCACCCAGAAGGGAGCGTGGGTTATGGAGGACAACGTCTCCCTCCCCAGCTACAGGGAGAACGGAAAGAACTACACCGTCCCTGCTACCCGCGTCTACTACTACAATGGCACAGACACCGGATACGCCTACAGCCGGGCGTCGCGAGGGCGTCGAGCCCCTCGCCGTTCAGCGGCCGCATCACCATCGAGACCCAGGACGGCCGCCAGACCGGTCTCAGCGGCGCGTCCGCGCACCTGGAATTTGCGAGCTGGCTGCTCGACGGCGTGCGACCCAATCCGTCAGCCGACGAGAAGGGTCCGCGCGTGGTACCAGGCGGCCGCCGCAATCCTGCAGCGCAATCTCCGAACCGGCGACGTCAACTGGATGCTGGAGCGGGCGCGGGCACTCTTCCCCTCGGATGCGCTCATATGGTTCTATTGCGGCGCCTTGCACGAGATGCTGGCCACGCCCGAGTTGCAGATGGCGATGCAGTCGGCACGAACGACGACCTCGTTCAAAGTCAACACCTCGTCCGAACAGCAGGAAATCGAGCGCGCCGCCGGGTTCCTCAGCCGCGCGCTCGAGATCGCTCCGGCGTTTGCGGAGGCACGTCTGCATCGAGGCCACGTCAGCGGCCTGCTGGGTCGTCACCAATCCGCGGTGGCCGATCTGACCGAAGCCGCCGCCGCGTTCACGGACAAGACGCTGCAGTACTACGCCGCCCTCTTTCTCGGCCGCGAGCAGGACCTGCTCGGCGATCGCAATGCGGCCATCGAGAGTTTCAAGCAGGCGGCCCGGTTGTTCCCTCGCGCGCAGTCCCCGCTGCTCGCCGAGAGCGAGCTGGCGCGCCGCGCCGGCGACTCGGCCGGCGCGCTGGCGGCGCTCGAACGGCTGCTCGCGCTGCCGGTCAACGAAATGGCGCGCGACAATCCGTGGTGGTGGTACAACGCTTCGCACGTGGAGGACGCCGACGCGCGGCTGGCGACGTGGCGTGCCTTGTTCGGGAGAGGGACACCGCGATGAGGCCACTTCACCTCGCCGTCGTCGTCACGATCGCCGCCGGGACGTCGATGGCGGCGGCGCAGCAGCCACGGTTCACCGCCCGGGTGGATGTCGTGCGGGTCGATGCGCTCGTCACCGCCGGCGGTCAGCCCGTCCGCGGTCTGACGGCCGCCGACTTCGAGGTGCGTGACAACGGGGTCCCGCAGCAGGTCAACCTCGTAGAACTGCCAGAAATCCCCATCAACGCAATCCTCACGCTGACATGAGCGGGAGTGTCGCCGGCGACCGGCTGACGCACCTGCGGGGCGCCGGCCGCGCCCTGCTCGACGCGCTTCGCACGGACGACGGGGCGGCGCTCGTCCGCAAGTTCAGCCACCTGATCGCGCTCCGCTCGAAGCTCACGACCGACCACAATCGTGTGCGCGCCGCGCTCGACCTCGCGCAGCCGAGCGGCAATACCTCACTCATCGACGCGAGTTATGCGGGGCTGATCCTCGGCGAGTCGGATACCGGCCGCACGTTGATGATCTGCTTCAGCGACGGCGTCAACACCGCGAGCTGGCTGTCTCCCGAGCAGGTGCTCGACACGGGCCGGCGCAGCAACGCCGTCGTCTATGGCGTGTCGGTGACGGGATTGGTGAAAGCGACGTTCCTGCGCGACCTCACCACGCTGTCCGGCGGCTCGCTCATCGAGATTGACTCGACGAGGGATCTCGGTGCGCTGTTTCTGAAAGTCCTCGAGGAATTCCGGCACCGGTACCTGCTCAGCTACACGCCGCGCGGCGTCTCGAAGGACGGCTACCACCGCCTCGAAGTACGCGTGAAGGGCCGTGACGTCAAGGTGAAGGCGCGGCCCGGGTCCTTGCCGGGGGATAAGGACAGGGCGGTGTTAATGGGAGAATGGGAGAGTGGGAGAGTGGGAGATTGGGAGAGCTGGGAGACTGGGAGATTGGGAGAATGGGAGATTGGGAGATTGGGAGATTGGGAGATTGGGAGATTGAAGTGAGAGCAACCTTCTCCCAGTCTCCCGAATCTCCCCAGTCTCCCACTGACAGGGATCTGCGCATGCGCTGCCAGCTGACCGTCAACGGCGAAACGCGTGGAGCCGAACGTGCCCCCGGGCACGACGCTGCTTGGCGCGTTGCGCGACGACCTTGGTCTGACGGGCACGAAGTTCGGCTGCGGGCGCGGCGTTCTGCGGGAGCTGCTTCGTCCTCGTCGAAGGCTGCGCGGTGCCCTCCTGCACGCTCGGGGCCCACGAAGTGGCCGGCAGGATTCATCACGATTCGGGGGCCTCGAGCGCGGCGGCGTCCTCGACGCCGTCCAGCGCGCCTTCGTCGAGGAAGACGCCCTGCAGTGCGGCTATTGCACGGCCGGCATGATCATCTCCGCCACCGCATGCTCACCCGCATCCCGAACCCCACCAACGCCGACATGCGCGAAGCGCTGGCGCCGCACCTGTGCCGCTGCGGCGTGTACGGGCGCGTTCTGCGCGCCGTCGAACGGGCCGCCAGGTGAGCGCGCGCGACGCACGACCCGAACGGCCTGTCGAACACGTCGAACAGCGCCTCCTCATCAATCGCGACGGCACGATCGTGGTGCACTCCGGCAAGGTCAAGTACAGGCCAGGGCATCCGCACGGGGTTTGCCCGCATCGTCGGCGAGGAGCTGGACGTACCGGCCGACCGCGTGCGCGTCGAGCTCGGTGAAACCGACCACGTGCCCTGGGACATGGGCACGTTGGGCAGCCTGTCAACCGCCACCGACGGCGCGAT
>CAWGAT010000049.1:0-14788 GCA_963820555.1 Candidatus Bathyarchaeota archaeon | reverse complement strand
GGGGGCCCTGCCGCTGGCAGACATCACTTATTTATTATATTGATATCCGGGCTTTCGGTAAAGGATATGACGAATTCTACGAAACCAAGGGTATGGGTGTGTATTTCATCAAGGGCAAGGTAGCCCGAATCGAAGAGATGGAGAATCAAAACTTGACGGTCCATTACGAAGATATGGAGGGTAATGGAGGGTTGAAACAGGCGGAGCATGACCTCGTTGTCCTGTCCGTAGGACTGCTCCCCACCCGGGATGCCCTGAACCTGTTTAAAGATGGGCAGCTTAAGGCAGACCCGTTCTCATACGTTCAGGAGATAGACGAAGACCTGGAGCCGGGCAAGACCAGCATCGATGGCGTCTTCGTGGCCGGGGCAGCATCCGCGGCACGGGATATTCCCGACAGCATACTGCATTCGGGCGCGGCGGCGGCCCAGGTAGCTACCTACCTTAAGCGAGGGGGCAACAATACATGACGGAGAGAAGGCTGGGCGTGTACATCTGCTACTGCGGCGGCAACATCTCTGATTATGTAGATGTGGAAAAGGTGCGCGACGTAGTAGCCAACGAACCGTCGGTGGTGACAGCCAAGACCAATATGTTCACCTGTTCCGATGCCGCCCAGCAGGAGATGATTAAAGAAATCAATGGGCGAGCCACCCGCTCGGCTTCGAGTTCCAGAAGTGGCGCCTCTCCCTTATACTGAGAACCGTGTAGTAGCCCGAGAGGGTCAGCCAGACGAAGACGAACGTCTGGAGCCTCGCTAGGTCACCACCCAAGTCGAACGCGTTCATCCCGATATAGAGGATGACGAGGGACTCCCCCACTATCAAGGAGGCGTAGAGGATCCCGAGTTTAACTAGCGCAGTCGAGTTCCACTTCTCGGGGACCCTTGATGGGCGAACGCGGTCCGTCGAGATGCTGAGGGTGACGTAGTCGCTGAGGAATAGGAGGAGGATCATGTTGAAGGTCGAGACGACGAACTGACCCGTGATTATGAACGCGAGGACTATGAAGACGACGCGCTTGAAGGTGCGTATTATCTTGTTAATGGTCCACGAGGTGATTCTCTGGTATACCATTCTGCCGATGACGACCATGTCGAGGATACCCTCGAAGCCCTCGTCGGTGAGGACGACGCTTGACGCCTGCTTCGCGATGTCTGTGGCGTTGCTGACGGCGATGCCCACCTCCGCCTGGCGGAGGGCGGGGGCGTCGTTTACGCCGTCCCCCGTCATACCGACCAAATGCCCTCCCGACTGGAGCCCCTTGACTATGAGGTACTTGTCCTCGGGATAGACCTCAGCGAAGCCGTCGCTCCCCTCCATGATCTTGATAGTTGCGGCGTCGCCCCAGTGCTGTTCTTCAGGTCATTGATCCCAGTGATGTTTTCACCTATGCCAGCCTGGACTCAGCCACCTCACGCGCTATGGGGAGGGCGTCCCCTGTGAGCATCTTGACGCGTACGCCGAGGCGCCTGAGCTCCGAGATGAGTTTGGGGGAGTCCTCCCTCGGCTTGTCGTAGAGGGCAGCGAAGCCGACGAGTTCCGCCTCCTCGGGCGTGGGCCCTTCGGCGACGGCGAGGACCCTGTAGCCCTTGGCGGAGAGGGCCTCTACGCTCTCGTGGAGGGCGCCTATGTCGTCGTGGCAGTCCCTGCAGAGGTGGATTATGGTGTTGACGGCCCCCTTGGCGACGTATAGTGCCACGCCGCTGACCTCCACGGTGGCCTCTGTTCTGCGTGTCGAGGGGTCAAACGGGGCGAATCTGAGTTGTTTGTAGTCCCCGAGCGGCTGGTTTAATTCCCGCGATTTTGCGATGAAGGCGAGATCTATGGGGTCCTGGTTCGCTTCCTGGGATGCGAGGGTGCCGTAGAGTATGACCTCGGCTTTGGTGTGCTGCCCGACGGGGAGGACGTCGGCGACAGCGAGTCTGTTCATGGTTATGGTGCCAGTCTTGTCGGCGCAGAGGACATCCATGGTAGCAGCGTCCTCTATGGCGTCTAGGCGGGTGACTATGGCGCCCTTCTTTGAGAGCTCGAAGGAGCCGAGGGCCATGCTTATGGTGAACATCGTGGGCATCGCCACGGGGATGGCGGAGACGAGGAGGATGACGGCCAGCGGCGCAATCTCGGCGGGGTCGATCCCCCTGAGGAGGGCGAGCCCTATCCCCACCGCGACGGCGAGGACGACCATGATTAGGAGCCAGCGCACCACCTTCGAGATCATCTCCTCGATGTGGAGCTTGGGGCGCGCGATCTGGACGAGCTCGGCGGTCTTCCCGAAAAAGGTGCGGAGTCCCGTGGCGGTGACGACGCCCGTGGCCTCCCCAGACTTCACCGTGGAGCCAGAGTAAAGGGTATCAGTCGCGTTTCTCTCCACTGTCAGGGACTCGCCGGTTAGGGCAGACTGGTCGACGTCTAGGTGGCCTTCTAGGATTCTCGCGTCGGCGGGGGTCATGTCCCCTGCCCTGAGGCGGATAGCGTCCCCGGGGACGAGCTCCCGGGCGGGTATGAGAACCCACTCGCCGCCCCGCTTGACCCGCGCGTTTACGAGCAGCCTCTTTCGGAGGAGGGCGACGGCGTTGTTAGCCTTCTCCTCCTGTAGGTAGCCGACAATAGCGTTGAAGCAGAGGAGGCCGGCGATGAAGTAGGCTTCGAGATTCTTGCCGAGGACTAATTCCATCGCCACGGTGAGCTCGAGCATCCACGGTGTGATGCCCCAGAACTTCTTCCCAAACTTTTTGAGGGGATTCGACTTCCTCTCGGGGACCTCGTTTGGGCCGTACTCCCTGAATCGCTGTCCCGCCTCGTACGTAGTCAGTCCTTCTAGACCCGTCGGCTCGTTCTCTGTTATTTCATCATTGGTCACTTGCCTTGCCCTCCGTTTCCAGCACTTTAGTGCTATACTAAGATGTGTCTAATCGGTTAGATATATATTTATACTCCTTTTCTAGGTATTCCATACGGTGAACAGAGTCGAAGAATATACTCGTCGTGCATGACCCAGAGACGATAAAGTTGCTTGGGGATCTTGTCCGTCGTCAACTACTTCGACTCATCTCCGAAAAACCCATGACCCAGAGTCAACTCGCCGAGAGGATGAACCTGAAGGAGCCTTCGGTCTCACACCACCTCAGCCGCCTCTCCGAGGCGGGATTGATCCAGGTCAGCCGTTCTGAGGTGGGCCCGTATGGTATACTCCAGAAGTATTATGAGCCAACGGCGAGGCTCTTTCTCGAGGACTGGGACTCAATACCCCCAGAGCTACATAGATACTTCATACATGCTCATATGGAGCGCCTCCGAGGCATGTTCAGTGTTTTTCATCTCATCGAGGGCGACTCCGAGAAACTCGACTTCGACGGCGCCGAGATAGAGGCGATGGCTGAGTTGACGGCCCAGCGCATCTCAAAGATAGCCGAGACCTACGAGGTGTCCGAGTCGACACTGGATCGTGAGAATCTTTTAATCAAGATCTACTCCGAGACCCTAAGGGCGGAGCTGAAGAATGGTCGACTCTTAAAAGCCGAGAAATCTGGGACCTTAAACAAGCTCTTACTGAAGCTTGGACTGGTCGGAGAATAGCGTATCCATCGGGGTATATCGACGATGATGGCTCCTAATTCGTTGAGGGTTGTTCTGTTAGGTTCAGGGGGAGGACCGACTCCCGTGCCGAGTGTCGCGGGTCCCGGTGCCCTCGTGGAGGCGAATGGCGAGCGTTTCCTCTTCGATTGTGGACGCTGCGTGGTCCCGCGGATGGCGCAGCTTGGTCTCATGCCGAATGAGGTCACGCGAGTTTTTCTCACCCATCTGCACTCCGACCACGTCACTGATATCCCCGACCTGTGGCTCAGCGGGTTCTTCCGAGGGAGGACGGCGTCCCTCGAGATACGTGGGCCCGTAGGGACAACCGACATGGTCGAGAACCTGCGTGTGGCTTTCTCTGCAGACATTGAGACGCGGACGGGTCTACCCGAGTTGCTACCCCTGGGTACGGCGGCCGTCGCTGGGATAAATATAGGGGGCAGGTGTCGTCTACGCGAATGGTGGTATGGCAATATCCGCTGTCGCCGCTGAACATGGTCCCGTCGGGTCCTCGCTCGCTTATCGCGTCGACTTCAACGGGCACTCGGTTGTTTTCTCGGGGGATGACAAGCACTCGGAGGATCTGGTTCGGGCGTCAATGGGGGTCGACGTGCTGTTTCACGTCATGTATGGTTGGACCGCGGAGGAGCTGGGTGAGGATAGTGAGCTGGGGGCACGGCGGAGGATCTGGTCCGCTCTCATGGCAACGCCTGAGGAGGTCGCCGACACGTTTCTGCGGTCAAAGTGCAAGGTCGCGGTGTTGATCCATTCGAGTAGTGACCCTTCATCCATCAGTCGTGTCAGGAAGACCTTCCACGGGCAACTGGAGGTCCCGGGCGACTTGACAGAGTTCGTGATTGGTGACCAGATCATCATTCGCCCCCTTTCGTAAATGGTTCTGTGGCTCGGGCTTTTTTCATGGAAGCCTGGCGGCGTATGGTTTGAATGGGGGATCGTGGCGTTCTGCATCGTCGATGCCCAGATAAGGGTATATAGTTGTTGGTCTCATCGCTTGGGAAATGAGTGGCGGTTCTTCGGGGTCCGGGGGGTTCAGGTGGGCTGTGCTCGGCGTCACGTGGATGGCGTACATGAGCGCCTACCTCGTTCGGACCGCGGTAGCGCCCCTGTCGCCATTCCTCATAGAGGGGCTGAGCCTCAGCCGCTTCGAGGTGGGGCTTCTAGTCTCCGCTTCTGCTTTTGGCTACATGGCGTTCCAGATTCCCGCGGGATGGCTCGTGGACAGGGTAGGGGTGAGGAAGATGCTGTTTGTGGGACCGCTCGTTGCGGGGTCGTTCGTGCTCGGGATGTACTTCGTGGGGGGCTTCGCGGCGACTTTGGCGGTGATGGTCCTCGCGGGGTTTGGGTGCGGGTGCTTCCCCACGGTGGCGACGAAGGCGGTGCTTCACTGGTTCCCGCTGCGTGAGAGGGCGACGGCGATTGGGATCAATCAGACTTCGCTTAATGTGGCGGGGGTGCTCACGGCGTCGATGCTCCCCACGCTAGCCCTTATGTATGGGTGGAGGGTGGCATTCATTCCCGTGGCCCTTATACCCATCGTCGCCTCGGTGGCCGCCTACACCCTGTACCGGGAGCCCGCGGGCGAGGAGACGCCGAAAGTAGCTGAGAAGGGCGGCGCCTCGTGGGCGGTGATGCGCGGGGTCATCCTCAACAGGAACATCCTCCTCGTCGCCGTGGCGTGCATGGGGCTGTGCATCTGCGAGTTCGCCTTCACGGGTTACCTCGTCATCTACCTGAAGGAGGTCTTAGGGGTCTCCGTGGCGGTGGCGGGGGGCTACCTCGCGCTCGCCAACATTGGGGGCGCGGTGGGTAAGCCGTTCTTCGGCGCGCTGAGCGACAGGGTCTTCGGGGGGAGCCGCAGGAAGCCCCTCATAATAGTCGGTGTCCTCATCCTCGTGCTGACGGTCGCGATGCAGATGATAAGCGCCTCAACGCCCCCGTGGTTGATGCTGGGCGTGATCGTTTTCTTCGGCTTCACAGCCATAGGCTGGGGCGGGATGAACCTCGTCCTCGCCTCCGAGTTCGCGGGGAAGGAGAATGCGGGGCTGGCGGTCGGCTACGCGGCCAGTATATCCCTCATAGGTAACTTGCTGGGGCCGCCAATATTCGGCTGGATGGCGGACGCGACGGGCTCCTACACCCTCGGCTGGTGGTTCCTCACAGCCTCTGCCCTCGTCTCGATAATCCTCCTCCTATTCATACAGGAGAGCAAACGCAAGGTAAGATAAGCCATCAACCGAGGCGATTCTAGGGCGTTAATCCTCGTTTTGTAAAGGTTTTTATCGGGTCCCCTCACGATGCTGTTGAAGGTGGCGGGGATAGATCCACTTATCTGCCTGGGCATCGAGTCCACTGCGGACAACCTAGGGGTGGGCATAGCCTCCAGCGACGGGAAGATACTGGCTAACGAGGTGAAGGTGCATGTGCCGGACATCGGCGGCATCCACCCACGTGAGGCGGCGCGCCACCACTCAGAGAACATCGGCGCAGTCATCACCGCCGCGCTGGGCAAGGCACACATCGCGGCGAAGGACATAGACTTCGTCTCATTCGCACAGGGCCCCGGCCTCGGACCATGCCTACGCACCGGCGCAACGGGGGCACGCGCCCTCGCCAGCTACCTCAAGGTCCCACTCGTCGGCGTCAACCACTGCATAAGCCACATCGAGGTCGGGCGCCTCGCCACGGGGGCGAAGGACCCACTCACACTCTACGTCAGCGGCGGCAACACGATCATCTCAGGCTTCGAGTCGGGGCGCTACCGTGTCTTCGGGGAGACCCTCGACATCGCCATTGGCAACTGCCTAGACACGTTCGCCCGCCTCGCCGGGCTCGAATACCCCGGCGGTCCCGCCATAGAGAAGTTCGCAGCCCAAGGGTCGAAGCTCATCCCCCTCCCCTACGCAGTCAAGGGCATGGATATGAGTTTCAGCGGCCTACTAACCGCTGTAAGCAACGAGTTCAAATCCGGCAAGCACAGCATCCCCGACCTCTGCTTCAGCCTGCAGGAAACGGGCTACGCCATGCTGGGGGAGGTCACGGAGAGGGCTCTCGCCCACACTAAGAAGCCCGAGCTCCTCCTCACCGGCGGGGTCGGCGCCAACAAGAGGCTCCGAAGCGTCATCAAGGAGATAGCCGAGGAGCAGGGCGCCCAACCCTACTACGTCCCCATCAGCCTCGCCACCGACAACGGCGCCATGATAGCTTGGACCGGCATACTAGCCTACACCCACGGCATCAGGACCCCCATAGAGACCAGCTACATCGACCCCCGGTGGAGGCTTGACGAGGTGGAGATACCATGGCGCTAACCCTCATAGCCAAGGGCGCGGAGGCGGACCTCCTCCTCGACCCCGACTGGAACAGCAGGAAGGCCCTCCTCAAGCGCAGAGGTGTCAAGAGGTACCGCCACCCCCAGATAGACAGGGATATACGCAGATACCGGACTCTCCACGAGGCTGACCTCATCCACCGCGCCAAAGAGGCCGGCGTACCAACCCCCCTCATCTACCAGCTCGACCCCGAGGGCGCCACCATAGTCATGGAGTACATCGAGGGCGAGAAGGTCAGGGACGCCGTCCCCAAGCTGAGCCTCGATGAGAACCGCGCCCTATTCCGCCTCATAGGCGAGGAGTCCGGTAGGCTTCACCGCGCCGCCCTCATCCACGGCGACCTCACAACCAGCAACATGATCAAATCCGGGGACCGCGTCGTCTTCATAGACTTCGGCCTCGGCGAGATCAGCAAGGAGATCGAGAAGCGCGGCGTCGACTTCAACCTCATGGTCAGGATGCTCGCCAGCACCCACTACACCATCATGGAGCCCCTCCTCGAATCCTTCAAAGAGGGCTACAGAACCACCATGGGGCCGGATGCCGAGGAGGTATTCCAGCGCGCAGATGAGATCAGACGTAGGGGACGCTACATTGACAAAGAGTAAGATATGGTTCGCCACCGGCAATAGAAACAAGGTCATGGAGGCGGCGGAGGTCCTTGCCCCCTACGGCATTGCCTTGGAACATTACCCCCTCGAAAGAGTCGAGATACAGGCAGACGACCCCGCCGACATCGCCGCCTATAGTCTCAGCATGGTCAAGGAGGATAAGCCCCTCTGCGTCGAGGACGCAGGCGTCTCAATCGACCGCTGGGGAGGCTTCCCCGGCCCCTACAGCAGCTACGTCCTCGAACGCCTAGGCAACCCCGGCATACTCAAACTAATGGAGGGCCAGCAGAACCGGAAGGCGCACTACGTCTCCGCCATCGCCTACAGGGACGAATCCGGCGTCCACATCTTCCGCGGCACGGTCGACGGCGAGATCGCCCACAGCATCCGGGGCACCAACGGCTTCGGCTACGACCCCATCTTCATCCCCGCTGAAGGCGACGGGCGCACATTCGGCGAGATGGAGGCTGAGGAGAAGAATAAAATTAGCCACCGCGCAAGGGCATTCAGGGCACTCGCCGAGTGGCTAAAAAATGCTTAACCCAATTCATCAATAGGGGGATATGAAAGGTAAACCAATCATGAGTAGCATCTGCTTTGTGGAATTCTATTGCATCCCCGGTAGGAAAATCCTCAATGAGGCGGTTAATAAATCCCAAGGGGATAAGCTCACTCGGCATTTTTTTTATGCCCTTTAAGCAGGACTGTCATAACTATTCAATTTGGCTTTAAGAGGGCTTTTACTTCTGGAATTAAAATATCCGCCTATTTGTCTAGATCTTCGCGAGGGGCTTCTGGCTGGGGACTCGGGCTTCGGCGGCGTGGACGGCTAAGGCGAGGGCCCAGAATCGGTCGTCGTGAGTGCCCTCAGCGTGGTTGAATAGCAGGCGCCCCGACTTGGCGAGCTCGTAGCGCTCTGCGTTGAGTTCGTGGAGGAGTGGTGGGTCGTAGGGGATGTGGAGGAGTGGACGCAGTGTGGATGTGCAGGTGGGGCACACGGTTGTCCATTCTCCTTCTCTTGTGTCCACATGGCCGGTCCAGTGGCAGTTAGTGCAGATAACTTTCCTCATAGCTTCCTTCAGCGCGGTGGCCATCGCCTCCTTGTTCTGCTCGGTGAAGTTTATACCCTCGACTCCGCGTAGGCCTCCTCGGCGCATGTCCTCGACAATATAGTCTCCGACCCCGGTGTTATCAGCGTGTATGGTGTGGATGGTTCTCCAGTTGTCCTGGAGGCGTTTGACGTATCCGATGACGGCTCCGTAGCTTGTCTCCAGGGGGAAGGCGTGGAGGTGGCGTAGATAGAGATGACCACTCAGCTTCTCCACGACTGCGACGACGCTCGGGTCCCTGTGTTTGCCGAAGTCGACTCCGAGGTAGAAATCGCCGACGATCTGGTCCGTTGTCTTCGAGTATTCTAGGGAGCTGTCCTGAGCCAAGGCGATGAGGGCAGTGGGGAGCCAGGCGTTGATGTCCTCGGCCCACTCGCAGAGCATCTCGCGCCTCCACCTAGCTGGGTCTCCCGCGAGCTGTTTCTCGATTAGGTTCACTATCTCCATCGTGAGGGGGCCGTTTGGCGGTAGTGCTTGGGTGTAGGGGACGATGTGGCGGCTGAAGGTCGAGTATGCCTCGTCGTGGAACATCTTGTGGAAGATTGAGTCGATGTTCCACGGGGTGGATTCAGCGATCAGGTAGCCTCGAGTGGTGTTGAGTGTGAAGAGTACGGCGGTGTAGAGGTCCTCGTCCTCCGCGATGAAGTTAGCCTCCATCAGGTAAACGGCCTTCGCTGTGTGGCCTCGAATCGTCTCGCTGACAGGCGACTCGGCGAGGATCGTGGAGCCGTTCCTGAACCGTATGACGGTGCGGAGGAGTCCACCGTCGCCGACGACGGCATCATAGAGTTCAGGGTTGTTTGACTTCATCCGGTGGAGGTGGTCGGTGAGGTGCTTGAATGCGATGTTCTTCGCCTGGTCGAATTTGGGGGCGGTCACGAGGGCCAGGCTATCACGATGCAGGAGTACTATGTGGAGGAGCTTCGCCATCCCGTTGAAGGTTTTACCCGTCTGTCTGGCCTGTAGGTTGGCTATGAAGTGTGACTCGTCCCGCAGGAAGGGGTACATGTAGGGGTACGGGTCGTAGAAGAGCCAGCTCCGGCAGAACTCCACCGTGTCAAGGGGGACCCGTGGAGGGGTTGAAGTCCGTCTTTGTATCCGCTCTTTTCTCGTCTCGTTCTTCTTCTGTGATTCTTCTAGACTCCTCTTTTGCTCGTCTCTCCTCTTCCTTAAGTTTCTTAAGCTCATTCTCCAGGCGCTCCACATCCACATCTTTGACCATAGTGTAGCAGGCACGGACTATGTGGACCATGCACTCCACGGCTTGGAGCCTCGTGGGGTCGACTCCGTCAGCGTTAGCGATGAATGAGTCTACCTCTTTGGCGAGGGACTCGAGGCGGGTGATGTAGTCGGCTCGTTTTCCCTCAGGGTCGATTCTGGCTCGCCTGACCGTGACGCGTACACTGACTTTGGGAAACGGCCTCTCCCCGTCATCCTCCCCTGCTTTCTCAGCTCCTTCGCGACCTCCACGATTATCTCCACATCCCCTGTGAGGCGGCTTATGCTCCGTCGAATAGTCACAAATAACTCTCGTGTTGACACGTCCTCTTCCCCGGTCTCCAGCCATTTCCTCAGCCTCCTCCGGTCAAGGTCGGTGAGTATGAATCGGCGCGTTTTTCGAGCCCCTCCTGTAAGTGGTAGCATATTATAAGCAATTTACAAAACAGCCTAATGATTCCTCACCTGTCCCTTGCGATGGTTCATTTGAAGATGAGTTCGCCCTGACGGAACCAATTGTAGTCCTCGTTCATCCCATAGCAGTAGTTGTCCATAGTAAGGGTGTTTATTTCACCGATGCGCCTTGTATTGGGTTGACGAGCCCCTCCAAATAGGACTCTCCTCATGGCAGGCATGATTACCCGCCACATCCTCTGCTCTGACATAGCTCTTTCCTCACTATAAGAGGGAAAAATGTGTGGTACTAGACCCACCAAATTAGTGGGTGGATGATAAAAGTCCACTATATAAGCATATCTAGTCTTCATTTCTGAGAGGTATTCTCAGAGAGGTTGAGGTGATTAGGAGAGTCCTAAGTGGGGGATTGAAGAGCGATATGAGCCCGACAAATTATTAGAATCGGGAAATTTAATAAACCATCTGTTTTACGTCGACACTCTCATATAACCACCCTTTGACCCCTCATTATTAGAGGGTTAGGAAATGGTTTTTGACTTTGACACCCTGCGACGAGATCCCTGTGAACACACGGGCGTCCAAATACGATTCTACGTTGACGACTTCATGACGCGAAACATCAAGCGAGCCATTATCAACACTGAATCCGTCAAGGTCGAAATCAACCACCTTGCGGTGATGTTGAGGAACAGGGCGCGCCTAAGGGAACTTCCCATTGCTGTGCCGACCTCCAAGGGCCGAGTCTTCCTTGAGAGAACTGATCTTCCTGAAGCCCCTATTATTGAGAACGAGTGACTCGACGCTTTATCCCCCTCAATTTCCTTCTGGACCTTTAACAAGTAACTTATCCTCTTGACGACCTTGTTTGAGATGAGGCGAGACCAATCATTGATGATTTCGACCCACATGGGGTACGGCTTCGTAGTTGCTTACCTAATGTTCATCATCCTAGGTCCCCTGAGCGGCCTCATCCCTCAACTGTCAATACCAGCCACGATCCTCATAGTGGTCGGCATGTTTGGCGGGGTCTTGCCGGATGTGGACAGGTGGGAGAGCCTCGGGCTCCACCATCGTAGATCTCTGCACTATCCAGTTGGCTACGGCTTCGCAGCCATCGCAACCGTCATCATCTATCTAGTCTGGGTTAGGGACAGCACCCTACTCGCGCTGGCCTGCTTCCTCTCCGCTGCCTGGCTTCACTCATTCATGGACATCTTCGACGACTACTGGATGAAGCCCGAGCAGGGCGTCTATGAGCACATTCGGGGTAAGTGGATCAGGGCTTGGGAATGGGTTCCGTTCGCTTCAACGAGGGAGTGGAGCCTACAATCCGGTGCGGATATCCTCGCTCTCCTAATCTCACCCAACCTCCCAATGTACTTAGGCGTCCAGGGCTGGCTAGTCGGGTCGGGGTGCTTCGCGCTCATCTGGGTGCTCTCGAGCTTCTACGAGCTAACAAGGACAGCTCCAGCGAGGGCCAAGATGGTCGCCGCTTACCTTGAGAGTGTGAGGAAGGCTAGCTGAAACGAAGTAGATTCAATACGTGCGCATCTTCAGATATTTTTTAATGTAGTTCTGTTTTGGCGAGAATCAAAGGTATTTTAAAATAACTAATCCAATACCGGCCTCTCATCGCTGAAGATAATATTAATACCATAGCCTGTGCCAGACACATCAAGATTGAAGCTATACCATTCGTCCAACATGCTTCCAGTCTGTGGTTTCATCTCATAGCTGGTCTTTTGTGTGAGTAGTAACAATAGCGACCTCGCCTCACTCGGATCAATACTCATCGAGCCGAGAGGCGTACGCCCCGGATTTGAATCGACGTAATCAATGTATGCCTTAACTGTGGGAAACCTTGCGAGTTCCTCAGGAGTCAATTGTAAGGCCTGATTCATGATGGAGGTTGGGGTCGTCTCGATTGCTATTCCAGAGTACGGACCTGACCCGAATATCCACGCCTTGGTCTGACCTACGCCAAATTTCGGCAGCTGAGACTTGGTGTACTTTGTGTATGCAGCGTAGGAGCCTACAGCAAGAAGGACCAGACCAACTAGGAGTGCTATTTTTTTTGAAGCTGTCACCAAAGTCATTTTCCCCTCAATTCTGTTGAATCATTCACAGATCTATTTCGCCGCTGAAACGTGTCGACAACATACACATGGTTATCAACGCTATCAACGCCAAGTAGATTAAACGGAATATGCGTGGTCTCAGGGTACGGCCACAAGCCACTGGGAATCGATATCGTAAGCATCACCTTGGCCAAGGTGCCATTCGTCAACTCAAGCGTGCCATTGTAGTCGTATTTCATGTAGTCGTTGAGGCATATCTCTCCCTTGTTGAATCCCAGGGATTGAGAGCAATAACATGTGAATGGGTTATGGGGGTCGATGGTGACGTTTGCGGTTGACTTCGAATGGGAGACGAGTTTGAGGTAGAGTGGGATCGTGAGATTGGTTCCAGCTTTGTACACGAAGTTCTGATAATCTTTTGTCGTGTAGATGTCAATGTAGTCAACAGGTTTCTGAGGAGCTGATATTGTTTGATTTGTCGTTAAATTGATGGCAACTATCCCACCAGTCGTTGGTACGAATGGTTGCAGGTTCTTCGGGATGTATGGTCCCTTGTATGTCATTTTCTATACTGGGCTTCTGAGAACTTGCTCCAAGGGCAGTTATGGATACCAGAATAACTATGACGATTAGAACACTAACATTGATGATCTTCAAATGTACTCACGGGCTAGACAATTGGTAATGTGTGTGGAGTCGATATAATACTAAGGTTTAGAACAAGCATACGCACGCGAAATCGTACACCGCTAAGGGCTCCGTGAATGTAGGCTCAGGCTGGTCTGATCGGTGTGCGCTCGCGTTCTACCTTCGACGAGGGTAAGTAACTATGATCACAGCTACCAATAGCAATCCTACAGTGAAACCAGCCGCCACGTAATTACGAGGCTTAGTAGAGGAGTCGATGAGTCTGTAATCATAGATGTAGTTGAGCCCACTGACCTGCCCAAAGTCAGAATGCGAACTAAGTTCCTCCCAAATAACCGCGTGCAACATCAACCCAGTTGCTTGATCGAAGCTGAGCTGACTATCCTCGTGGAAGTCTGATACATAGCTCTCCCTAACGAAGTGGATGTCCTTGCTCCACTCAACGTGGTTGATAGTCATCGGGTTTAGGGGATCACCCTCAACCGTCGTAGAGTTTACCCACTGGCTCCACTCGTGAGGAACGAAGTCTCCGGCTTCATTTGGTAACCAGATGACCTCAGGAAGGTGATCTCCGACGCCTAGGCCCGATGGCGCAAGCATCGTGTTCAGCTCATTCTCCAAAATACCTGTGTAGTTGTACGTGGGATAGATTGGCTTGGTCGGGTCCACAGTATAGGTTGCACGCAGCCTCACCGAGCCGTTTTCCAGTCGATCCGTCTGGGTGTAGGTTAGCTGGGTTCCCTCGACGCTGATTATCTGGAGTTCAATTATGTAGAGGTAATTTCTATTTGTTACGTTACTATTGTCTGTCTGCTCCTGATGGAATCGCTTCTGGTAGACAGCCCAGTCACCTGACTTTACCCCCATGCTCTGAGGCTGGGCTACGCTGAGTAGCAGAATCAGGATCAGTAAACTGGAAAACATTGGTCTGTTTGAGTTGAGGTTGTTTGGCTATTACTCTTTTTTCATCTTTGCGTCGTCAGTCTAAGTGGGTCTCTCAGAGTGCGCTGCTTTTTAGGTCGACTATACTTCGATAATCACCAAGCTATTGGTTTCCTTATGATAGGTGTAGTCACTTCGACTCATCGCTGCGCGCGCTAGGCATTATCACGCGCGAGTATTACAATCGTTCATCAAAAGTAAATGCGATTAGTGTAAGGGTTTCATGTTGACTACGATTTGGATTAGTTCATCGTATGTAATGTCGGGTATTGCCCTGAATTGATAGTTCATTGTTCCAATTCGAACATTCAACAGCCCACAGGTGTGCCCATATAGCTGGATGTACTCAGGCTCGAACTCTGGGGCTTTCGGATCATAGAAAGCTGACCAATCACCTATCTTGAAGAACGTACCTCCCACTGTGACATTTTTAGGATAGGGATCCTCCAACGTTGAGGTGATTTGCAGGGTAAGCTCAGATTGTGCAATGGTATCGTATCCTTTACTACTATAATCAATTATAACCAAATATTTTGGGTCACTGCCTACGACATTTGTTGGTAGAAGACCCCTGGGTAATTTGTCTGGTAATAGTATAGTGGACGTGGTTGGCAATGAGGCTGTAAATTCGCTGTAGCTCTTCTTTGGTACCCCCGAATCAATCGCTGGAGGAACATAGATGGTAACGTTGCTAGCCTCAGTTTGAGGAGTGGTTGTGGAATTAAGTAATTCATGACCATCCGAGGTTGGTTGTCCTATTGGTCTTGATGCATTAGCAATGACAATTTGGATAGCGGTCATATTAGTTGTCGGTTCAGATGTCAAGATGGGGAAGAC
>CAWGAT010000048.1:0-9134 GCA_963820555.1 Candidatus Bathyarchaeota archaeon | reverse complement strand
AATCGGACCAGAAGCTGCTCGAAACACTCGCCATTCACGTGGCCTCGGCGATCTCGAGGATCGAGCAACTCGACGTTATCAAGGCCTCGGGGGAGAGATACAGGAGGTTACTCGAATCATCGTTTGATGGCATGGTTCTGCTCTCGGGGACGAAGATAATCTACGCGAACACCAGTGAAGCAAAGTTACTCGGCTATGATAGCCCATTAGAGCTTATCGGCCTCGACGTTTCTGCCACCCTCCCCGAAGACGAATATGATCGTGTGAGACAGAGGACCCTACGCAGGCAGAGAGGGGAAACAGAACCCAGTAGATACGAGCTCAGGCTACGGAGAAAAGACGGGAAAATCGTTGAGGCAGAGACAATTACTACTTTGATCGAGTATGACGGTAAGCCAGCTGTTTTATCCGTTACCAGAGATATATCGGAGGTTAAGCGCTTCGAGAGGCAGGTGATGGCTCTCCGCGACCACGCCTATACTCTCCCAGGAACATCAAGCATCGAGGAGGTGTGTCAGATGACCCTAGACGCCGTTGAGTCGGTGATAGGGTTCCATTTGGGTTCCTTCCTAGTCGTTAAGGGGAACGATCTAGTGTCGATAGGTAATCGGGGGAGCCCTACATTTGGCAGACCGATTCCTATCGATGGGAAGGGCATCACAGCTAAGGCTGGGAGAGAGAAGAGGTCTATCTTAATTGGGGATGTGAGGAGTAACCCAGATTTTCTACGAGGGACGACGAATTCGCTATCTGAGCTGGCGGTGCCCGTGATCCTTGATGGGGAGACGGTGGCTGTGTTGAACTTTGAGAGTCTTGAGTTAGATGCCTTCGATGATGTGGACCAGAAGCTACTGGAGACCTTCGCTGTACATGTATCCTCAGCCTTGTACAGGATCCGCGAAATGGAGTTGGCGAAGGAACAGTCGGAGACGAAGGTGAGAGAGCTGATGGATGGTGCTAAAAAGATGGTTAGTATGGTGCGACATGATCTCAGGGGACCTCTACAGACGATACAGAACGCATCATACCTCATTAGTCGCAGATTTAAAGAGGCTGAAAAGTATACGACGAAAATCGATGCTGCGGTGGAGTACGCGATCAATATTCTCGAAGACCTGAAGGTGATGATGGGGCCATCTCAGTTGAATAAGGAGGTTATGGACTTCAATGACCTGGTGAAGGGCTGTCTTGGGGATGCCAACTTCGCTTCAGTGATCAACGTTAAGGCGAGGTACGGTGCCCCCGTGTTAGCCGAGGTGGATTCTTACAAGATTCGACGCGTCGTCGATAACCTAGTGAAGAATGCGGTAGAGGCGATGCCGGATGGCGGCACCTTGTCGGTAAAAGTCGAGGCAGATGAGGGGATGGCCCTACTGACTGTAGTGGACACGGGTTGTGGAATCCCTGAGGATTTGGCTCGGAACCTGTTCACGCCGTTTTATACCACGAAATCTGGTGGGACCGGTTTGGGGCTCGTCATATGCAAGCAGATTATTGAGGCTCACGGTGGTAAGATGATGTTCGATTCGGTTGTTGGGAGAGGTACGACCTTCACCGTAACCCTTCCTTTGAGGGGAATGGTTCCGATGGAAAGGGATAACGAGAGTGTCATTCAGGTGGAGTCTAGAGATAATACGAAGATCGGTAATTAGAAAAGGGGTATATGGCTCCAACTTATCACTGGCATCTGATTTTTTGTATCGGCCACTCAATCATACCACATAGTGCGCGCGCTGGCCTCAGTGGAGTAGTGGGGTCCTCACGCTGGTTTCTAGCTTTGCCTTAGCGCTTTCTCTCGGTCTCCGTGAATATTTATTTCCTCACCTAGATTCAGCCACTTGATTCCTGTGGGTTGGAATGGGATTTCTAGTAGCGCGCGAGAAGATGTTCGGGGCCCTAATCCTGCAAGCTGTGTGAGAAGGCAATGGGACTCTCGGTGAGAGACTGGAGAATCTTGACGTTGGGATAGAAGATTTGAAGGTTATCCTCAAGAATCTAACAGGCTATGCCGACGACGAACTGGCGAGGAAATCTGCGTTACTTCTAGGAGGAGACAGAGATAGCAGTTCAAAAACTTAATACCTGAAGCCTAGGCAGAACACACCGTGGTCGGATTATTAAGCTCGATCTGCGAGTAACATGTCGGGCCCAGCCACATCGGTTAGGACCCCAGGTCATTCAAGAAGAAGGTGTGGAACAGTCGTGGAACTATGGTCATTGCTCTCAATCATCATAGTAGTACTGATACTCATCCCGCTCATCAAAGGCAAGAAGGACGGGAAATTCACCAGGCGGAGGGCCGCGGCTATCTTGGTGGCAGCCCCGATCCTGTTCGTGCTCAGCGGCCTCTTCCTCGCAAACACAGTCGTCAACCCCGCTGAGAGCATCCAATATCAGTTGGGCAAGGCATTGTGCTTCGTCGCCTCCCCGATGCTCATCTTGTCAGGCATCATCGTATACATCGCAGCATCCCGTGAAGAAAAAAAGCCCGCAACTGGGCAACAACTCCCTATGACGCACCCCGGAGAGGAACCGGTAATCTCTCTGCCGAAGTGGGAAAAACGAGCACGTAAAATCTATGGAATAACGGCGCTCCTGCTAATCGGGCTGCTCGTGCTCACATTCAGCCCTCTCATGCTCTTCGGATTGGTGATATTAATTCCGTATATCCTCCTCTTCGTCTATCTGCTGAGGGGAAAACGAAGCCTGATCGTGTCGTTGTTTTTCCTGCTGCTGTGGTATGGGTTCTCACTTCTAAGCGGCTCGATGACGCCCATACATTTTTCCCAAATTTTTACTGAATTAATTAGAAACCCGCCGTATTTCGGTGCACTGGGGTATAACGTGTGGTGGATGTTCTACTCCGTAGTGATGTTTTCAGGCGTCCTCATGCTGCTCCTCAGCTCACTGTCAGGCGTTAAGAGGATGGAGAAGGTAATGGCGAGGGTTTTCACCGCGAAGACGTGCGCCGTGATTCTCACCGTGCCGGTGATTCTGATGTTTGCATTGCCGCCCGGGTTCGTGACAAACCCGCTTATGCGTCATCCATCCGTCGTGACCGCGCAGGCGACCGACATAGGCATAAACGAGGGCATGACGGAACGATACTTCAATGATACGAGTGGGGAATGGGTGTATTCCATCGCTGTCAGGTATAATGGAAACTTGTTAATTACGAACGTCTCCTTGGGTGGCAAAATCATCTCCCCTCCGTTTGATAATAATACGGTCAGGATAACTGAGGATAATAGTGACATTACAGCGAATTTCTCTAATAGCGGAGTTATTGTGATCAGAGATAGGGCGTTTGTTAACTGGGTGTCCCTCGTTAGCAGGAATGCTTTGGGGGATGCGATTTATAGCATCGGCTGGTTTTAATGGCCGGGTATTTTCAGAACGGGAACACCAATTTCGATGAGCGGAAATAACAATTTAGAGTACGACTAATGAGTGTCCAACATACTTTTCAGCGAGTCCCATCCGACCCTCCCCTTACGCTTGGGATGTTAGTCAACACCTTGTGAACAATTCGATGACCCTTAACCCATCATCTCTCCGCCTTGGATTGGAGAACACGCACGATTGTTGTTTTAGGGTCCCAATCAAATACTACGCGATTCTTCTCTTTCACATAAGTACGCGGTCATTAAATCATTCGGATCAAGGATAAGGCAAGGAGGTGAATCGGATAATATGCGTAAAAGAAGTATCTGGTTAAGAGGGGGTATTTTGTTTTCTCTCTAAAGAGACTGAAGGTCAGCTTCCCGTAGCTATGGAGCAGAATAATGGGCAGGGCGAGTAAAGCTAGTGGTTGATATAAGGACTCAAATGGTATCAATGATAAATTAAGTGCGATAAGAAGAGCCAATCCAGTAAATTTAAAACTCCTCATTTCGTGGAGGAACAGAATCGTTGCTAATCCATAGATGCCGTAGTCGACGGGAAGTATTAATGATGCAATGATTGGAACGATGAAGAGAATATTGTTTCTCTCCTGAAAGTAGATGAGTATGATTCCAAGGGAGAGGGTGAAGAAGATGTTCAGGTGCTGCCAGAGGGGGATTTCGTTTGCGATGGCGAACGGGATCTGCGAGAGGAGGGCAAAGCCGAGCATTCTGGTAAAGTATCTCCTTGGATCATGTGTGCTTTCCATCCCGAGTATGAGCAGATAGGATAATAATGGGAAGGAGAGTCTCCCTATGATTCTTAAGATCGGGACCTGGGGATAGAGTATAAGCCCTATATGATCTATGGTCATCGTGGCCAGCGCGAGCCATTTGAGCAGGTCTCTGCCGCTGTCGTGATCGTGGGGTTTTGGAGGCTGCATCTTAGTCACTTAGAGTGTTTGATCCATACTTGCGAAAACAACTCTAAAACTATGTCACACGCGCTGCGAGCTGACATGCTCTAACTATGACAAACTATACTCTTTCGAAGGATTTGTGTGAAGATTTGGGCCCTATTCGGGCCCTGATGTTGGTGCTTGGCAGAGAATCCCAGGGGTACTGGAATCGCCAATCTAGAGATGGGGTATGGTTAAAAATAGTCTTTATGGATTGATAATATTAGGTTAAAGTATTTGTGTCACCGGTGCACGCGATCTTGGGACAGTCGAGTATTCCGCGCGCACACAAGGCTGAGGAGGAGAAGGCTCGAGTTCTGGTTGTTATTCAGTCTCTGCCCTTCCTGCCCTTGGACGTCGAGTCCTCCAAAGCCGGTGGTCGAATCTATGCTGAGAAGAATCGTATGGGCTCAACGATTGACCCTGAGGAGGCTATGATCGCGAGTATATCGAGGGTTCACGGTGAAAAGGTGTTGACGAGGAACTTTAAGCACTTCCAGGGTATCGAGGGAGTAAATATAGAGTCATATTAAGGCGGCTAAATTCAGCAAGCGTGCGAGTAGAGTGTTATTGCGCGCTGGGTTGTTTAGATGGCATGTTTGAGGTTCTCCTCTCCTTTAACGGCGAATGAAGCCAAACCATGAATGGAGGAGAAGGAGAATGATGTACATCGGACTAGACGTCCACAAACGCTTCTGCTACGGCACACTAATGGATGAGGAAGGCAACATCATCAGGAGAGGAAAGGTCAGCAGCGACCCACAGAGCCTGAGATCCTTCCTCGGCGACGTCGAGGGAGCCAGCGTAGCCATGGAGGCCGGATACTGCTGGCAGCCCCTCTACGACGCCCTCACCGAGGCGGGCCACACGGTTAAGCTAGCCCACCCCCAGAGGGTGAAAGCGATAGCGGAGGCGAAGGTGAAGACGGACAAGGTCGACTCGGAGACCCTCGCGCACCTACTCAGAGCCGGGCTACTCCCGGAGAGCTACGTGCCGCCGAGGGACATCCGCGAGCTCCGTGAAACAGTGAGGAGGAGGGCGTTCCTAGTCAGGGAGAGGATGAAGCTGATGAACAGGATCCACGCCGAGCTCGCCAAGCGGGGCATAGACCCGGGGACCCCACTCTTCACGAGGAGGGGCAGGGAGCTCCTGGGGAGCCTGGGGCTGGAGGCCGTGGACCAGATCACGCCGGTTCTGGACGTCCTAGACCGCCAGATTCAGGCTCATCTCGGGGAGCCTGGTTAAGATGAGCGGGGAGGACGAGAGGATGAGGCTCCTCACCACTATGCCCGGCGTGGGCTACTACGTGGCGGCGCTCATCGTCTCCGAGGTGGGCGACGTGGGGCGGTTCGGGCCCTCGGAGAGGCTGTGCAGCTACGCTGGGCTCGTGCCGTCGGTTAGGAACAGCGGCGACTCCGTCAGGCATGGCGGCATAACGAAGACGGGGTCCAGGTGGATGAGGTGGGCCCTGGTCCAGGCTGTCCACACGCATGTCCGCTACGACACGGAGCTGAGTCGTTTCTACCGTCGCCTCTCGGGTAGGAAGACGAAGCAGGAGGCGGTGGTGGCGACTGCTAGGAAGATGCTGAAGGTGATGATCTGGATGCTCCTCGAGGGGGAGCCGTACCACTCCGGAGGGGAGGGAGCTGGGTGGTGGGTGACTCTGGAGGGTAGGTTGAGACCCCGCCCGATTTTCTGCGGCTTGACCGCGTTGTTTAGATGTGGGGCGCTCGGGCGGAACGCCATGGTGCGGCGGGCTGGACCGCGTATAAGAGAATGCCGTTTGGTGGGGTGCCCTCGTGGTCGGGGTAAGTGTTAAGGAGGGGATGGGATTGAAGGAAGATCAGGGAAGGAGAACCTCAACATAAGAGAAAATAATCTACGTATCGCGCGTGTAGCTAGCACGATGTGGTGAGTGTTGAGTTTAAGACGCTGTGACCTTGAAGGTCTGGTAGTTCTCACTCATTAGGTGGATTGTGTAGCTATTCCCCTTTACAGGGATCACGGCGACCTGAGAAGACCTGCCACGGCCATCGACGTTCAGTTTTATGACTCCGTTAAAGGTAAGTGTCGCTGTCTCGCCGGGTATTAGAACTAACCTCGAAGCGCCCTGTCCGTCCATGCGAAACGTGTCTCCGAGGATCGGGGTCAGAGTGCTACCGCTGATCTTGAAGGGTATAGTCTTGGGGCGATCCATCATCATTGAGCCTCCATGCATACCTCCCTGACTAGGCATACCCCAACCATTCTCTTTGTACCACTTCACCAAAGAAGAGGTGACGTTAAAGTCTCCACTGACGGTGAGGCTGGAGAGTGTCGCATTGGTTTTCCCGATGTTCTTAATGGTTACGCTCAGTGTTGTGACGTTTCCGTTGACTGAGAGGCTCGACTGGGTCACAGTCACGTTATTTGAGGCCCTCTTATATTCCCTGTCTAGCTCCTTATTATCATCGTCATTTAGCTTCGATTTGCAGCCGATCGTTGACTGAGTTTCGGAGACGTTGGACTTCACGATGGCGGAGGCGCTCGGGGCCAATACGAAGTAGCTTACTGAGCCACCAGTCGAGTTGGTGGCGTTGATCTGAACTAGAGTTGGGCGCAGATCGATTAGTGCACCGGTCTTTGTCCCGTTGAGTTTCGTTTGTTTTATTGATATTAGTAGAGTGTCGGAGAGCATCGTTACCGGGTAGTCTTTTCCACTTATCTTAGTCTCAGCCTCGGAGATCTTGAACTGGAGTTTGTCAACGGTTGAGCCCGTCGGCAGGCTTAGGGTGGCAATTGTCTGGGTCACGTTGACCAGTGAGAGCAGGTTGACCCTCCCCGACTCTTGGGCTGCCACCCAGTTTGATGAGCCGTCGCTGTAGACCACGTGCAGCTGGATGCTCGAATAGGTTACGTTGAGCTGAGTCGTCCCCCTTGGGACGTTCGGCGGATCAGTCAACATAACGAGGAAACTCGTATGACCAACACTCTGGGGTGACTGACCCGTCGGATTCAACATGGTGTTAGTGATGAGTGATGTTCCGATTATGGCTAGAGCCACGAGAACCGCGGCCGCTCCGTACTTTAGTGAGAGTCTCTTTGTCGCCATCTACATTACCTGAATAATAGGCGTTTGGAGTTTCTATATGATGCTACACATTTGAAAGGCTCTTCAGTGTGGTTGAAGGCTCTTTCAAGATCCTTGAATGACGGCTCATGTGCCAAATTACTTACTGTTTGGGTCGACGACTAACTTGCGCCACAACCTCAGGGATTCGTACCAGAGTAGGACAACCATGGCGAGGGATACTGCGATTAGATACAGCGTGAAACCGCTGGAGATGAGGGATTCGAGTGAGAAGAAGAGGATCAGGAGAGTGAAGAGGACGGCGAAGAAGAGGAATTGGGGGACTAAGGCGGTCCCTACCTTTACGTAGCCCTCGAGGATTTCTGTGTACGCCTCCTTCGAAGCGACATATCTGCTCTCCTCGTCTTGTATCACGTAGCCTGCTTCGATGAGTCTGCTGAGGTGGTAGGATGCTAGGGATGGTGTTGAGAGCCCTACACCCCGCTGGACCTCTCTGAGTTCGCTTGGGCCGTGGGTGACCAAGTAGAGGTACGTTCTGAGGGCGTTGCCCGTGATCTCTTTAGGTTTCAAGATCTTCACGGATGGACTGTTCTTACGACTGTTTCATCGTTGATACAGGGGAAGCATATTAAGATTCACGTTTTATAAACTATTTCACACATGTCAACTGCTAGCTACTGGGGAGACATGCATTCCAAAATTATTTTATAAGTTTCAGTTTTGGACGTGTCTTCAGTGCGTGTGTATTTATAATTACGCCCTAGGATTAAGTAGTAGTTATTTAAATGCACTTACTATATCTCGAATCCGTAATTATATTAAAATCTCAAACTTATGTGTCACGCGCGAGAAGGGTGACCCTGACCACCTACCTAGCGCGCCCTTTGACCCAATAAGGATTAAATACACGGATAATACACTGAACATTGATTTGAGTTGGCTCACAAAAACATCACGATCTCGGAGGAAGCCTACGATGTACTCGCAGGCCATAAGATGCCGGGGGAGAGCTTCACGGAGGTGATAATCAGGCTACTCGGCCCCCGCAGAAGGGGATCTCTCCTGGAACACAATGGAAGATGGATCGGCACAGATGAGGAGTTCCAGCGAATCTTCAAGGAGATCGAAGCCCTCAAGACCGAGGATGATGTAAAGGTGGCAGAGCCACGGTCTGCCTAGATACAGACATCTTGGTCGCCCTCCTCCGGGGGGACTCCTCAGCCGCTGAACACATCGGTGACCTGGAGTCGAGGGGGGTCCCGACGACCACGACGCCCATTAACGCCTACGAGCTCTTCGCGGGAGCATGGAGGTCCATGAGGTCTGAGGCTAACCTAAAGGAGGCAGCCAGCCTTTTGAGGGATCTACCGATCCTGGTATTTGACGTTGATGCGGCTTTACAGATCGCGCGGATACACGCCGCCCTGAGCAAGAGAGGCGAGTTGATAGGAGTCGAGGATGAGTTCATTGCGGGGATAGCCGTTAGATATGGAGAGCCGCTCGTCACCAGGAACCTGAACCACTTCAGTAGGATCCCGGGGCTTGATGTTGAAGCCTGGTGAGAGAACACATGTTTTAGAAGCCAGTGTAGACGTTGGGGTTGAGGAGGTACCTTCCTACAGAGGACCTCCAGACATGTCCATTGTCAGCTAGTGCGCATGCTGAGATTATGGATCTGAGTGCGCGAACTTTGTTGCTTGGAATCTGGGGCGCTGTCGCGTG
>CAWGAT010000047.1:0-109283 GCA_963820555.1 Candidatus Bathyarchaeota archaeon | reverse complement strand
CAAATGTAATGAATTACCCAAAGATGATATCTTTCATATTTCAGAATCTCTCTGTGGAGTGGTTTCCCTAAAATATCCGAATAAATGTGGCTATTGCCAATCATCACCTTGCACTTGTGATCCCGTGAAAATGGAAGAACTATCAGAAAAATCTGCGATGTATTCACAACTTTTTGAAATTAGAAATCTAATTTTAGATTCTTGTGAAAATTATAGTGTCGAAGATTATAAAAAAGTTTTTTGGGAAATTTATGGAGGAAGAGGTCATATTCAAACGCTTGAAAATATTGGTTTTCATTTTTTAGAGGAGATAGGAGAATCCGCAGTTTGTGTTCGTAAATTAAGCCAATTAAGTAATATAGCTGCTGATAAAAGTACTAAGATTGACAAAGATTTCCTGACAGAATTATCAACAGTTAAAGGAATGGTAAATAACTATTCCAAATATAATAAACGTATAGATTATGCTTCTACTGAACCAGAAATGCTTAAGACAAGATTAGTGGAAGCTAAAATAGGACTAGTGGTCGAGGTTGGAGACTCATTTTCGTGGTTCTGTTCGATCTTGAATAAATTAGACTTCATATCTGAACATATATGGGATGAACCAAAAAAACATGAAAGAATAGGATTTATTGAAAATGTCATCAGAGCTGAATACATCGACGCAAGTGGTAAGGCCATATGTCCCTCCTGCAAAAGTAATCCTTGTAAGTGTGTCTTCTACAATATTATTAGAAAATAGTATCAACTAAAAGTTAATTTATGAAAGGAATGGATGGTGAAATGATGAATTTGAGAAGTTCAAGACCAAATAAACACGAACATTTTTTAAATAGAGCCAAGGTTGTATCAGAAAGAAGTACGTGTTTGAGAAGAAAAGTTGGCGCAATAATCGTTAATAACGATGGTGTAGAACTTAGTTCTGGATATTCGGGGTCACCAAGAAATATGAAGCACTGCTTTGAAATTGGAGATTGTCTAAGGACGAAACTAAAAATCCCGTCTGGGCAGCGTTACGAATTGTGCAGAGCTGTACATGCAGAACAGAATGCTATAATAAATGCAGCAAGAACTGGGATATCAATAGTAGATGGGGATTTATATATCTCAAGTGAGAGAGTAGATGGTGCATATAATAATGGAAACGAGAAGGAAAT
Source organism: Candidatus Bathyarchaeota archaeon (assembly GCA_963820555.1). GTDB lineage: Archaea > Thermoproteota > Bathyarchaeia > TCS64 > TCS64 > UBA8941. The sequence continues at coordinate 108,123 of CAWGAT010000047.1, read as the reverse complement.
AATTTATGCTCCTTGTATTATATGTAAAAAAATAATAATTAATGCTGGGTTAGCTAATGTATATATGAGGGAAGAAAATGTAGGTGAAAAAAGTTACACTATCGACCAAATCAAAGAATTATTGATGGAAGAAGAAGCAGAGTGGAGAAAAAAGTATTTATCAGGGATATTCTAAATTTTTTTTATCGCGCGCTCCCTTGCATTGAGTTGTCAATTATTCAAATTTAGATATTCTAAAATGCTTCTATTAGCATCATACTTTATAATCAAGTTAAAAATTTTTTTACCGATCATCGGAGTTTCTCCTAAACCAATTGAGGTACTTTTAATTACATCGACAATGGCATTAGCTAAGTCTGGGTTTTCTCCAAATTCTGTTCCTTCAGGGCGGCGATCTGTGGCTAAGTAGACTTCTAAAGAATCTTCAAACCATTTTCTTACTTCCTTTCTTCCATGCGAATGTGCATCCCAGATATACTGCAATTCATCATCTGTTATCTCATCATCAGTGCCGTCATTATCAATCGACTGGAATAATAAAAATTTGGAATAAGCCTCTATCTCTATGGTGTTTGTGAAATTCAGTCTACCCATTTCATCGTAAGATAAAGTATCTTCAATTATTGAAATGAGTTTATACGCTATATCGCTTCTATATCGCGCGCGTGAAGGAGGAGGTCCAAGCTCACCTACTCCAAGGCTCTGGGCATCATGAGGAGGTCCTAAAACTCGTTTTAAACTGGTCCACGGGTGTGGTTTCGCTGATTCTGTAAGTTGAATCAGATCTGTAGGTTTGAGAAGGGTGGTTATTGTAAGAAGATTAGGGGGCCGTGTTATGCTCGGGATTGCCCCCAAATCCGGTGAGGGGAATTAAGACCATTTTTAACCATTTTAGGGACAAGGCAGACGGTATGAGAAACGTTTTCACGGATAGACCGTGAGGGTGTCGCGGGTGGCCTAGGCCCGTCGCACGCTTGGTCCAAGTGAGACCCTAAAGACAGACTGGGCCAGACCCGAGCGGCTACCCGAATGGTCCCGACGAGACCCGATAGGAGCGTGCCGCCCGCAGGCCACCCGAGAGGTTACACCCGTGAAGATCGTTGGAATAGACGTCCATAAAAGTATGTGCCAGGCCGCCGTCCTAGACGAGGATGGGGAGCTACTAGACGAGATCCGCTTCCCAAACGACCCCGATGGAATCGAGGAATTTGCGGGCAAGCTAACAACCTTCCACGACGAGGTGAAGGCGGTTGTCGAGTCGACGGGGAACCTCTGGATCCCGATCCATGACAGGCTCGAGGAACACGGATTCGATGTGGCATTATCCAACCCATCCAAGACGAGGCTCATCGCCGAGGCGAAGGTGAAGACGGATAAGGTCGACGCCAGAACCTTGGTTAGCCTACTGAGAGCCGACATGCTGCCCACCTGCTACGTGCCCGGCGAGGAGCTGAGGAGCCGCCGTGAGCTCCTCCGCCACCGCCTGAACCTAGTGAAGACGCGGACAGAGGTGAAGAACCGGATACATGGCCTCCTCGATAAGCACGGTCTCAGGATGCCCGGAGCGACGGCCTTCAGCAAGGACAACGTCGCGTGGCTCCGAGGGCTGAGCCTCGGGTTCATGGATGATGCTATACTCCGCAGCGACCTGGCAGTCCTGGAGGCGGTGGACGCCCAGGTCACACTTATTGAGGAGAAGATCACGGTCCTCGCGGCTGAGGACCGGCGTGCGCGGCTTCTGATGACGATGACGGGCGTCGGCTACTTCACCGCGATGCTCGTCGTGTCGGAGGTCGGCGACGTCGGGAGGTTCCGAGGCGACAAGGAGTTCGCCTCGTGGATGGGGCTTATGCCGAGTGTCCACCAGTCGGGTGAGAGGATACGGATGGGTGGAGTCTCTGGTCCCGGTAATAAGAGGTTGAGGTGGGCGATGGTTGAGGCGGCGATGGTTCACGTGAGGTACGATACCCCCGTCACTAGGTTCTATCACGGTGTGGCAGAGCGTAGGGGTAAGAGGGCTGCGCTGGTGGCTGCTGCGAGGAAGCTTACGGAGGTTTGCTACTCGGTGCTGGTGCACCGTCGGCCGTACTTCAACCCGTTGGATGCTCAGGCCTAGCTTTGTCTCGCCGTGAAAGCGCTGGCCCCGGGTTGGTGGCCGTGCGCGCGATTGGTGGTGCCTGGTGGCGCAGTGTCATTTTGCCCCTCGGTTGGTGGGCGGATAGGCGCATGCAGTTGATTCACGGCGGGAGATATTGGATGGGGGATACTGCTAAATACGACTTCATATAGGCGCGCTGGTGAGTCTGCAGAGCACCGTTGGCAATCGAAGGGAGATCCAGAGGCTTCGGTAGGATTATGAGAGGCTTTTAGCCATCTCCAAGTTTCTGCGTGAGAAGGTGGAGCCGCAGCCGGTCTAAAGGTGAGATGCGGCGACCCCCACGTTTCTTTTATTGGGTATTGACTCAAGAGTTGACAGAATTGAGGAAATGATAAATCATGAGCATTTACATTATCTGATTTGGAATATTGGTGAAAACTCTCAATTTCTCGATTGTATATATTGTATGCGTGGTCCTCGCCGACGTGAAAATGGGCCCGCGGGCCAAGCTGACGCCGGCTCAGGAGCGCATCAGGGAGGCCGTGGAGGCGGGCCGCGTCGCGTGGGAGACTATCCACCTGGGCGTACTGGAGGCTGAGGTCGGATGAGCTCGAATAAACAACAGACCTGGAAGGCCTACAAGGAGACCGAGACACAGGCCGGGAAGGCGAGAGGGAAGCCCTCGCTCAGGCTAATGAGGACTACAATAAGGCCATGGCCCCGGTCCTAGAGGCTGTCAAGGAGGCCGCAACCCAAGCCCAGAAGGCCTTCAAGAAGCGCGAGCCTTGGACCTGGAAAATTAACGATAAGGCCGCGATCCGGAACCGGGAGGCCTGCAGGGAGGCTGAGGCACGGATCATGAGGACTCGTAATGAGGCAAAAGCCGCAGCCTGGGAGGCTTACGGAGAATCAGTAGCCCCAGCCGTGAAGGCCTATGATGAGACCTTAGCTCAGGCTTGGGAGATCTACATGAAGGCCACGGCACAGGCTGGGAAGGCCCATAACAAGACCTGTGCACAGGCTAAGGAGGCCTACTGGAAGGCTACGGCCGCAGCCTGGGAGGCTTACTACAAGGCCATGGCACAGGCTGTTGAGGCCTGCAAGATGTACAGGTCCCGGATCTGGGAAATTCACGATAAGGCCGTGCCCCGGATTTGGGAGGCCGTGGAGAAGATCGAGGACCAGTCTTGGGAGGTCTTAAAGAAGGCCATAACCCAGTCAGAGAAGGCTTGCACTGAGGCCATAGCCCAGGCCGAGAAGGCGTATAATGAGGCCACGGTACAGGCCCGGAAGGGGGCTGAGGGCCATGGGTAACCGGCCCAGGAAGGTGGAGAAGACGCGCATCAACGTCACCCTGACCAGGCTATACCTGGACGCCTTGGACTGCTTCGTCGAGGAGGGCATCTACCTGAGCAAGGCGGAGATCATCCTAGAGGCACTGAGGCGACTCCTCAGAAGCTACGGGATGGGCCCCTTCAGACCTCGTGAACGGCCCTTCGAGGAGGGGGATGAGGAGGCCGGATGCAGTGGGTGAATCAGGTGAGGTGGATACGAAGATAGGTGTATGAGAAGGTGACGAACACCTCGACGTCGCCCACCTGCCCCGCCTGCAGGGGAAAGCTGATCCTCCGGCGCATCCCCGACCTCAACGTCGTCGAGTACCGGGCCCGCTGCCCCGGCTGCCAGTGGGCCGGGTGGCTGAGGGAGCTCCGGTGCGGGGGCTGCCATGGGCGCCGTCTCTTCGAGTGGACTGAGGGGGCCTGGCGCTGCCTACGGTGCGGCCACGTCAGGGGAGACCAGTCGCCGCCCAGAGCCTTCCCCAGGCATGAGCCCTCCGAGCCCAGAGGGCCTCAACCGGACGGCGCCGAGACGCCTCCACGCCGCCGGTCCCGGAGCCGTGAGGAGGTGGTCAAGAAGGTCCTCGAGGCCATCCCACTCGACAGGTGGGTGAGCGCCGCCGAGATCGCCGCCGTGGCCGGCGTCAGCCCGCATGAGGTCGGTGCCCTGATCAGCATCCACCTACTCGGCGCGGACGTGGAGCGGAGGCCGACGAGATCGCCATGGAGCAGCTCCTACCTCTACAGGCGTCTCCGCCGCGTGGACGCGTCGAGGAGGACCCCCGGCTCCCGGCGGAGCCCCGCCGCCGACGCTGCCGTAGCTGCAGTAGGTACTTCTGTGAACTTAACGGGTGACCAGCCGGGGACCCAGCCTCCTCCTAGAGCCTAAGCCAGAGTCAGATCAATCTTCAGCTTATCAGCTACATCGGAAACGGAGTCCCCACGGTCGAGGAGAGCGAATGTCCTCCTCCAGAACCCCTCGTCGTTTAGGGCCAACTTGACTCCCATACCGTGTTCAGCGAGGAAAAGAGTTCTATTTCTCCTTCGGCGGCATGAGGTCGACGAGGGATATGTCCTGATAGCTCCCGTCTGGGAACGTCCTCCTGATGGTCATCGGGAGCACCCCCTCCTTCAGCTCCGCCAGGGCGATGTCGAATGGGTCGCTGACGCGGGGCGGCAGCTCGATGAGCATCGGCGCGCCCAATGAGAGTTGGAGCGCCCTCGCCCCAACGACCCTCACCCTCTCGAAGCGCGTCAGCTTCGGGGGCCCAATCCGGACATTATCAGACAAACAGACCCTTCAGTTTAATCTTAACTACATCATCGGGGGCATGCCGCTTGGCATCCCGCCCGACATACCGCCATCCATTTCTCCCGGCCCACCGGTCGGAGGCTTTGACTTCGAGGAGGCTATCACGTCGTCGATCTTCAGCAGCATCGTAGCGGCCTCCGTCGCCGACTTGACTATCTGAGCCTTTATCGACGTGGGCTCGGAGAAGTTGATCTCTTCCATATCGGAGACCTTGAAGGGGATTAAACCTTTTTCCCTGATCGCCTGTAGACCAGCTCGCGGACTTCGGCGTCGGTCATGCCCTCACCCTCGGGACCGCCTCGCGCTCGATCTTGTCTATATGCCCTGGTAGGCGTGGCCCCTCAACCCGTGACGTGGCACCTGGGATTCGGCGCCCGCGAGTTTGATCTATTGACACAGGGAGATTTGTACAGCTTCTAACCAAAGCATTTTCACGTTAGTCTTAAGGAGTCTGGTGACCGACAACGGCAGTGGGACTTGACAAAAGCGTCGTATCGTCAAGGAATTGTATAACACAACGGCTTAAAAAGAAAGCTTATAGCATTGACGTCGAAGATCCCTCGAAAGAGCGGGCGGGTTTACTTGCCTAAAACTCCTATCTCACTGGTTTCACCACCAAAGGAAAGGTTCGTGGAAGAGCCTCTCGTTACACCCAGACAAACTGTAGAGCGACTAACTAAGAGGCGCGGAATAAAGTTGGGCAAAGCCAACCCTCCGAAATGTATCTTCCTATCTCTATCAGTGGGAGCCACACAACGCCTAATTGACCAAACCAACGCTAAGCAGATTGACTGGATATACAGAGCTAGGCCTTTCTACATTGGCACATTCAAAGAGACAAGGGTAGGTATCATTTGGGCTGCGCCAGGCGCTCCTCTTGCAGCGATGGTAATGGAGGATATGATTGCATGCGGTTCGAGAGTGTTCATAGGAATCGGGCTGTTTGCAGGTATTCAACCAAACATCCTGCCAGGCGATATTGCCATACCGGCTGCTTCGGTTCGAGACGAAGGGACATCATACCAGTATCTACCAAGGGCGATTCCCGCTGCTGCGAATTCAAGACTGGTGGAGAGCCTAGCTAAAAAGTGCAAGATTAAAGGCGTTACTCCGCATCTGGGTCAAATCTGGACAACCGACGCGCCATATCGAGAGACACGATCAAAGGTAGCGTACTTCGTGCGTCGTGGAATCATTGGGGTGGATATGGAGAGTTCAGCGATTTTCTCACTTGCATTATATCGAAAGGTGAAAGCTGCTTGTCTGCTCGTGGCTTCGGGCAATCTCTCAAGAAAGAAAGGGGACATTGGGTTCTACGACGAGAAATTGAATGATTCTATCGATAATACAATCAGGATTGCATTGGAAGTAGTTTCAGAATGTTCTAGGAAATAAGAGGAGGGACGAGTACTAGGAATCAAGAGGATTCACATCTTGCCAACAAAAACCGTTAGCCTGGATGGATGCCTCTGACATTTCCAAATTGAAGAACAGAGAAAGTGCCTAATTGAGTCGTCTGAGAGCTTAGTTGTATATGAGACGAAAGAAGGATGTGTGTATCTTCATGGCATTTTCCATGTTCCTGCAAACGAGGACTCGAAAAAGGTCCGTAAAGTAAGACAGAACCAAGCGCGCGTCGATAAAGGATTGAAGGCCAATGATGGACGTGAGCAGGGCGACTGGACCATTAATGTCAGGCGGGTAGCAGATCGCAGTAGTAGAAGCGGCTTTCTCTAAAGACGATCTCGCCTGTCTCGCATTGTATTTTTCTTTGAAATATCGGACCATCGTATGCAAAAGAGTGGAATTCCCCATTTTCACCGCAGGGATCGACGCCGGATGGAAGGTCCGACAGGAATCGTTCATCGAACTCCCTTCCCCGTCTTCTCAACTCCGTTGAGAACTCCCATCTCTCTCATGTCCTCGAGGCGCGCGCACGTGAGATCCGGCTCGACTCAACTTCTCTTATTACTAGTTGCATAGTCCTGTAAAATTCTCTGGCACCTAGTGAAAGAAGCCCTTCCTCCGACCACACCGCCTGAAATGCTTTCACGATATCCAACCATGGCGTGTTGTGACTAATACCGAGTTCCAGGCCAATCCCAACCATACGATCAAAGGAGGCGGGGACCACATTGTATGACCTACAGGCTGGGCAACGTCGAAATCCGAGTATGGGGGCAACCCCATCCCAGGGGTGATGGCAGTCCCTACAAACATATCTCACCATTTAATATCGTCATACCCATTTAGAGTGGGTACCCTTTTATAGTTTATCATTGATACCTACTCTAAGTAGGTAGACCGGCCGGGAGAAAAGGGGGTCGGAGGATCTGAATATGACTCAAAGAGTAGCGAAAGGAAAGATTTTCTCGGCCTCGCGTGACGTGGCTCGAGATATCCTAGAACGAGTGGCAACCGCTTTTCCCGAGGCAAATTTGAGCCCAATCATGTTCGCTCGGGAGGGTGACTATTATTTTTATATAAACTTCATAGGAGAAGGGGAGAGGGTTAAAGGTTGGAGGGATCTATTACCGTCCACCGACCAAAAAGCAACCCTGTTTAACCTTGGTTTACCAATTCCTGAAAGTCGGGGCGAGGCCTCTGACCTGCTCAACAAGGTGCTAAGCAGAAGGGAGGCTCGGCCATGAACACTGAGGTGAAGATAGATGCTTCCCTGCCTGGCGGGCCCTACTTGCCCGAGGTAAGGCTGAGCAGCCTCGATGGCCGACCCATTATCAGCATCGATGAGGAGGCCGCCTACCTCGACGTGGGCCGCCGTGGCCAAGAATGGACGTTCAGCCTTAGGGACCAGAGGACCCCGCCCATCGTCAAGACGTCTTGGGTCACCCTTGATGAGGCGGAGCTGCTTAGAACTTCACCCCACGCCGTGGTCATCAGGGAAGAGCTCGAGCGCCTTTACCCCGAGGCCTGGCGCTTAATCCTTGACGCCGCCATAGGTTTAGATCCAGGAGAGCGTAGATCGGTGGCCCGTCACGGAGGGGCAGAAGGAGCCCGAAGTGGCGGCGCAGGGGACGGGCCCTGGCACGAGGCCCGACGGGGCAGTCAGCGGCACTGAGGAGTCCGAGAAGCCCTCGCTATCCTCGGAGGAGAAAGCCGAAGTCGCCGCTATCCTCGACTCACCCATGCCACTGGAGAAGATGAGACCGCTGCTGGACGACGTCGCAGCCGGAGAGACGGATAACAAACAGCTGACACTCACGCTACTGACGTCGGGCAAAAGCGCGAATCCACGGGAGAGGGAGATGATCCTGCTCAAGGGCAGCGCTGGCGTGGGGAAAACTACCTTAATCGATGTACTCACCAAGGCCTTCAAGACGAAGGCGGTGGGCCGATTCAGCGAGCATGCCCTTGACTACTCCGACCTCACCGGCTACGAGATCCTCTACCTCAAAGAGGTAGGCCACATGGACGAGGAGGAGCAGGGAGTCAGCACCCTCAAATTTCTCTCCGCCGACGACCAAGGCTATACAGTCGAGGTGACGATGGGAAACCCTCAGGATGGCTTCACGACCGAGACGAGGCGGATACCGCCGATGACGATTGTTAGTACCACGACCCGCGTCGAGCTCGACCCTCAATTCGAGAGGCGGTGTTGGATAATGTACCTCGACGAGTCCATGGAGCAGACGAACCTCATCAGGGAGTGGGTCGCTAGGCAGGAGACGGAGGAGCTTGAAGTTGCCCTCGGCATCAGGGAGGAGCTCAGCCGAGACAGGGCGCAGCGTCTACTAAACGCCCTAGTGGAGCAGATCGAGCCATATCACGTGCATATCCTATTTCCCAGGACCTTCCTCAAGATACTTGAGCAGAGCAAGCTCAGAGTCCGCGGCGACTTCAGTAAAATCATGAGGATGTTGAAGTACTACGGCAGGCTCCGTCAGAGGACCCTCCCAAAGGTCAAGGGCCGCGATGGCACGGACATCTTGTTCGTAACTCCCCAAACCGCACTAGACGTCTTGAAGGTCGCCTGGGAGCCGCTGACGCTCATGACGCTGGAGCTAGACAAGAGAACCGAGAAGCTGCTGGACGGCCTTGAGGCGATGGGATGGACGGAGAAGGGCGCAGTGATACCGCCGGACAAGAGGGCCGAGCTAGCGCTGAAAATGGGGTATGCTTCGGACACTGTCTATCGCTACCTCAACAACCTGGAGAAGGTGAGCCTCCTGAGCAGTGACGGCAAGAGGCCGAAGACCTACTATTTGCTTGAGTCTTTGAAGTCCATTAGGCGTAAGGCCAGCGCTTTATCCGGGAAACTGGATAATCCGGATGATTTGATAGTCGAAATGTGTAGGGAGGCACAGAAAACGCTTGAAATGCTATCCGGAAAACTACCTGAGGGGTACGGGGCCGTACTGCGTCAACACTTCACGCTGGACTCTCCCTCTGCGACGGAGCACCCCTCCCCCGGTTTTCCGGATAGCGATCTGGAGGAGAAAACGCCTCAAAAACCGGAGAGAAGCAAGGAACAGCCGGATAATCCCGAAGCCCGGCTGAATCTGCCTCCTCTGCCCGATACCGTCCATAATTTCCTCGATTCGCAGGGGGACAGCACCACCATTCTCCGGCTTCAGGCCCACCTTGAGGGGCAAGGCTACAGCCTCGAGGGCCTCAACGACGAGCTGGCCCAGCTTCAGTCCGGGGGCTGCATCATCGTAACACCCAAGGCGATCAGCCTCGGCCCGTTGTGGAGGAAACCGACACCTGGTGGAGAGCCCTCTTCGACACGGGGGACACCCGCCCCGCCTCCCTCAAGCGGAGCCGGCGAAGAGGCCGGGGCCGAGGAGGAGCCCGGGGCTGCCGCCGAGGGACCGCCTTCTCCCAATCCCTTCGAGGCCGTGATGGGGATCTGGACCGGCCTAAAAAAGGATGGAGAGGGCGTTGCACTCCTGGACGCCCTGGGGGTGCTCCTCGGACGGGACGGCGTCAGCGACCCCTACGGCCTCATCATCCAGGCCTCCTCGCCCGGGTGGAGGGAGCGGGAGAAGTGGTGGATCGCGCTGGTTGGGGCTGAGCTGAGGCCCCTGGGCGAGGAGGGCGAGTGCGCGGTATGCCGTCTCCGGGCTCAGCTCTACGCCGACGTGGAGGGCGTGTGGCGGGTCTGCCTGAGGTGTCGCCTGGAGAGGCAGGAGGCCGGGCCCGGCCAGCCATGGAGGTTCAGGGTGGTGACGGGGTGACGCTGAGGGAGACGTACATCGCCGCCATGGATGGGGTCGAGGGCCTCAAGCTCGTGGTGACCCGACGCTACCCCAGGGGCATAACCAGCATCCACTTCGACAGGTGGCTCTCCGCCCTAGCCCCCAGCCACGAGCTCCTCGACGACTGGCGGAGGAAGCGGATCACCTGGGAGGAGTACGCCGCCAAGTTCAGGAAAGAGATCCTAGGCTCTGCCGAGGCCGTGGCTGCCCTCCGCCACATCATAGACCTGGCCAGGACCCGGGACGTCTGGCTGATCTGCTGGGAGAAGGTGCCCCCTGTCACCGCTACCTGTTGCTGGAGATGGCCGGGAAGCTCTCGGGGGAGGCGAGGCCATGAAGCCTAGGGAGGAAGATATGGTCCATTTCTCCGATCGGAGGCACCGCCTCAACGCCGAGGAGGTGGGCCCCGTGATGGGGGTCGTCCACCACCGCCTCGAGGAGCTCGTCCAGGACCGCGGCGACCCCGAGGAGGCCGAGGAGGAGGCGGATCCATGACGGGCACGGAAGAGGAGTTGAACGATGCCCTGAGGCGCCTGGGACTGAGGGACTGGACCGTCGTGTGGAGCCCCAGCAGCTCGGCGGAGGAGCGGGGCACCGCCTACCCCGACACCAGGGTCATAGTCGTCCACGACGGAGACCGGGACGCCGCATTCGAGACCCTGGTTCACGAGTACCTCGAGGTGAAGATGAAGGGTGTGATCAGGCCGTACCTCACGACCGTGAACGCCCTGCTCAAGGCGCTGGAGAAACTCTACTACGCGGAGAAGGAGGAGACCATCGACGACCTCACACCCCTGCTGCTACATGTACTTGAGGAGGGCTTGACGAAAAAAGAGGGGGAGACCGGGGCGGCCGCAACCTAGTCCCTAACGAGGAAGAACTTACCGTTGTTGAGGTTCTTCATGAGCTCCCAGCCCTGGGAGACGAGCTCCACCATCTCGGCCTCGCTCTCGACGACGACCGCCTTGCGCTGCCCCTTCCCCGTGGGCGTGACGAGGTCACGGATCTCGGGGCTCGCCTCCTCGAGCGAGACGTGCCTCGCCAGTATGTTCCTGATGGACTCGACCCTGTCGGGGAACAGCATCTCGGCCGTCAACAGGAACTGCCTCTTGCGTGCATCCGCCTCGTCCCGGGTCTTCCGTGTGGTCAGGTACTCCTCGGAGTCAGCGAACCTCCGCCTCATGTCCTCGATCATCTCCTCCGATAATCTGCCCTTGTTCGTCGTGTACCTGGCCTCGATGTCGCCCTTGTGGCCCATGAAGAACTGCCTGTACGCGTGGCTCACCTTCCCATGGTTCTCCGCTATGAGGAGTTGGGTGTCGAAGTAGGCGCGGAGCACGTAGGGGCGCCATTTGTATCTAGGCCGCATCGCCTTCCTTACCTCACCCGTCACCGACTTGGTCGACACGTGGCTGGAGCCGTCGGTCCCATTGACTCGGAAACCGGTCTCCGTGTGCCCCGGCTTCGCGGCTATCACCGCCGACCCGGGGCCCAGCCCCTCGCCCATCGCCAGCCTCCTCTCAAGGTACGCCCTCAGGTACTCGCAGCCCTCGGACGCCAGGAATGTGAAGTACCTGTGCCCGGCCTTGCTCAGGTCCGGCCTCACCACGACCATCGTCGGGGTCCTCGAGAAGGTGACCCTCCCACCCTCTATCATCATCTCGGGTAGGTCGCGGACCTCCAAGCCGTCCGTCCCCGTCATGCTCCCGAGTACCTGGGGCCTGAGCCCGGCGAACGCCATCAACGATATGGAGCACCGGCCCCTCTCGTCGGCGTAGCTCAGCACCTGTAGCAGCTCGTCCGGCGTCGGCACCCTCTCGTCCTCTATCGTCGGAGTGTGGTTCATGTTACCGACCTTGATCCTCCTCACGAGGCGCACGCCGTTGAACTCAAGCCAGGAGCTCACCGCCGTCAGGTAGCACTTGATATACCCCGGGGCCTTCCCCTCGCGGCGAAGCTCGGACACGAAGTCCATCAGGAGGTCCTCCACCGCCCCCACATCCCTCTTCCCAATCTCCGCGAGGCCGGCGGGCGTCAGGTCGTGATGCCTCAGGAACCGGTAGAGCACCCGCGCCCTCTCCCTCGCCGTCCCCGCGCTGCCGCGGGCCAAGTTGTCGTGCCACCGCCTGAACGCGGGGTCCTCCTCCAAGAGGTGGGCCCACCTCGCCTCTCTCATATTGTTCACCTGAATAGCCCTAGGAGTGGCCTACATAAATACATTATGGACACATAATAAGGTGGACGCTGGGGGATTTGAACCCCCGACCTCTCGGATGCGAACCGAGCATTCATACCGCTGAACTAAGCGCCCAACGCCGCAACACTAACGACTGCTTCACATTTATGCTTTATGCGGAGACAAATCAGATAAGACACACGCGGGGGCGTATCACCCATGAGTCTCGGGGGCAAGTCGGTTCTGATCACTGGAGCAGCGTCCGGCATTGGAAGGGCTGCTGCCCTTCTCTTCGCCAAGGAGGGGGCAAAGCTAACCCTGATCGATACAAAAGAAACGGTAGCTGAGACCGCGAAAACGGCAGGTGGAGACGCGAGATCGCTGAGGGCGGACGTCTCCAAGTCTGGGGATTGGGACTCGGCTGTGAAGCTTGCTGTCCACAGCCACGGGAGGATAGATGTCCTTTACAACAATGCTGGTATTGGTTTATACCGCCCATTCCTAGATACCACCGAAGAGGACTGGGACAGAGTCCTATCCGTTGATCTTAAGAGCGTCTACCTCGGGTGCAAACATGTCATTCCTGAGATGCTCGTGCAGGGCGGGGGAGTCATAGTCAACACCGCCTCTGAGATCGGCATAAGCGGGGCCCGCAACTACGCCGCCTACTGCGCCGCGAAGGGCGGGGTCGTCCAGATAACACGTGCCTTAGCCCTCGAGTTCGGGGACAGGAACATCCGTGTAAACTGTCTCTGCCCCGGCGTCACTTTGACACCTATGCTTGAGCAGGGGATAAGAAGAGCCACCGATCCCGACGCTAGGCGGAAGTACCTGGAGCAGGAGGTCCCCCTCAAGAGGATTGGAAAACCGGAGGAGATAGCGAAGGGCGCGCTATTCCTCGCTAGCGACGAATCCAGCTTCATGAACGGCGCCACATTGGTAATAGATGGCGGGGCAACCGCCTAAAACACCCAAAAATTTCAATAAATATCACAAAAATACTCAACTAACAATAAACCTTTTAACACGGGAAAAGTAGTGATTTTTTCACAAGTATCGCCAGGCGTTAGAAAATGAATACCCACATCTTCACCGAACAGGAAATCAAGACTCCTTACGAAGTGGATGACAGGGAAAGCCAACAGAAAGGATACCCCCCACCTCCACGTCACCCTGAACCGTCTACGTGCCAACGAGAAACAGCTCAGCTACCAGGTCAAGTTCCTCGTCCTCGCCCTGCGCAGGCTCCACCACGGAAGATTGAGATACCGTGGAGACGACCTTGAGACCACAATCACTATCGCCCCGATCATCCTCAGAGCAAGTGGCATCGCATCATATACACTAGGTTTACCAAGGCTCCGCGAAGCCCAGGATGACGCCAACGACACGACAAAGAATACCAAACAAAGACTCGACGCAGCGCAGGAAGCGATCACAATAGCGAAGGTGATGACTAAGACAACAGACGCCCCTTAAAAGAAGGGGGGCTACGCTGAGCCTACTTCCTGAGGCTGATACTGCGCTCCTCGATCCCGTCTTTGGTGATGAGGAGCATGTCGACGCCATCGCCGCTCGCGATGTCACGGGCCACGGCGGCCTTAATCGCCTTAAGGGCGAGCTCCGCCCCCGCCTCCATGCTCATACCCTCCTTGTACTCCGCCTCGATGACACCCATCGCGATAGGTGCACCCGTCCCCGCGGTTATGAAGGGGTCGGGGATCAGGCTACCCACGGGATCCATGCTGAGAAGGGTTGGCCCATCATCGTCGACGCCCCCGACGAGTGTCTCCATGAAGAGCGGGAACATCCGCCGCTGGAAGAGCATGTTGGCGACGAGCTTACCCATCGCCTTGACGCCGATGGGTCTGTTGTTGTCCAGCTCGTAGAGGCTCGCGTACGCAGCGACCTCACGCGTAAGGGCCTGCATGTCGCTCATGAGGCCGGCGAAGGCGAGGCCTATCCTGTCGTTGAGCTTGAAGACCTTCATCCCGCCCCTGCTCGTGAGCATGTTACCCCAAGTGACACGCTTCTCCGAGGCGAGCACGACCCCGCCCTTGCAGACGAGGCCTATCGTCGTAGCGCCCTGATAATCCTGCCAGCCCATGCCGCATCTTCCGAACCCCCTTAATCCCGCAGCGATATTAACTTGACGCTCCGCGGCGGAGCCTCACCACCCTCGGCTTACGCGTCTCCGGGTCCACATCGACGAAGTAGCCCAGCGCCTCCAGCACCGGGATCGGGTTCTTGCACCCCTGCCCCTTCAGGAAGGCCTTGTACGAGGCGAGGTCGTCCCCCTCCACCTCCCCAAGACCTGTGCGAAGCGCCTCCAGCTTCTCCGGCGTCACTAGGACGCCCGGGAGTCGGACATACTCTGACCTTCTCCGCCTCCACCTTCCTCAGCAGCTCCTTGTCGGTGAGGCCAAGCCTGTTGGCGACGTCGTCGATGACGATTATGTCGCCGAAGCTGCTCTTCCTCACCGGCGCCTTGATCTCGATGATAGTCTCCTCCTCTACCGGCTCCGCCTTGAGCATCCCGCCGTGTGTCCTCCTGTTCAGCTCCAGTGGCCTCGTCTCGTGGTAGCGTGGGGGATACGCGACGTCGGCCCTCAGGCTCCAATCCTTCGACTCGATGAGCCGGGCGAGGAGGGCCTCCACCTTCCCCCCGCGGAGCCCCACCTGCTTCGAGGGTTTCAGGTCGACGCTAATGGAGCCGACCCTGACATCGGGCTCACCCGAGGCTCTTCGCCGCCCTCTCGAGGCCCTCGTTCTTCCCCGAGTAGCCCACCGCTATGTGGACGGAGTAGGCGAGGACCACAGAGACGAGGGCGAAGTTGTAGAGCTTGAGCAGCTCATCCGGCGCGGGCTCCTTGAAGTCTATGAGGTACTGCTCGTCGAGCAGGTCGGCGTAGAGGCTCTCATCCAGGTCCGCAGAGGCGACGCCGAGCCCCTCGGCCACCTTCCCCATTATCTCCGCGCGGTCCCTCTCCGAGATGGATGGCCTCCTCGCCGCCTCCTCGAAGAGCAGCCTACGCGCCTTGATCGGCGGTACGAAGGAGCGTGCCCCGAAGATGCAGCGCGAGTCGAGCACTGCTGAGAGGCCCCTCACGAGCTTGAAGTCGTAGCCGAGTTCCTCGCATACCGCGAGGCCATCGTTAAGCTCCGCCCTCTTCCTGTCCCGGTTCTCACTGTAGACGGCGATGAGGGTCTTGGCGAGGCTAAGCTTCTCCTCGTTCGCGAAGAGGGGTGTGAGCGCCGCCTTTGTGCGCCTCACCCTGATGAGCTCGTGGGGGAGGATCAAGCCTCCTTCCTCCTCCTGCTGAGCCGGGTCTCTGCGGTGCCGAAGCTCACGAGCTCGTAGAGTGTCGCCTGCTTCCCCTCCTTCTTCCTGAGAACCCTGCCGAGGCGCTGGATGAACTCCCGGCTGCTCCCTGTGCCGCTGAGTATCACCGCCACCGAGGCGTCGGGGACGTCGATCCCCTCGTCGAGGACCTGGCTTGTGATTATCCTCCTATAGACGCCCCTACGGAACCTGTCGAGTATCTCCTCTCTCTCCTCTCTGACCGTCTGGTGGGTGATGGCGGGGATGAGTAGGCTCCTGCTTATCCTGTAGACGAGCTTGTTGTGGCGGGTGAATATAATGGTCTTCTCGTTCGGGTTGGCGACGAGGAGCCCCCGGAGGTACTCCTCCTTGCTCCTGCTGTTCAAAGCGATGTCCATCGCCGCGTTCCTACCCATGAGCGCCCTCCTCGCCTCAGGGTCCACGCCGCTACGCTTGACGAAGAGCAGGTAGTCGCGGGCACTCCTTATCTTGATACCCCTCCGCTGCAGGAAGCCCTTGTAGACAGCGAACTGCCTCTCATACTCCGCCTTCTCCTCGGGGGCGAGGGACACGTTCACGGTCTTCACGGTGTAGTCGCTGAGGTGCCTCCCCGCCAGCTCCTCGACGACCTTCTCGTAGACGACCTTTCCGACCAGCTCCTCGAGCCCGCTTATCACCTCCTCGTCGTGACCGAGAGTGGCCGTGAGCCCGAGCCTGTACGGAGCCAGGTAGTATGTAGCCGCTCGCGAGTTACTAATAGCCGGGAGGTGGTGGACCTCATCGAAGACTATAAGCGAGAATCTGTCACCAATCTCGCGCGCCCTGAGGGAGGCGGAGTCGTAGGTGGCGACCGTTATAGGCTTCACGTCGCTCGAGCCACCTCCGAGGGCGCCCACCTCGGAGCCGAACGCCTCAGTAAGCGTCTCCCTCCACTGCTCCATCAAAACGATGGTTGGTACAACGATGAGCGTTGCGACCTGCAGCCTCTCCATCGCCTTTATGGCCATCACGGTCTTGCCCGCGCCCGTGGGGAGGACGACGATCCCCCGGTAACCCGCCTTCGCCCAGCTCTCGACGGCCTCGGACTGGTAGTCCCTCGCCTCGAATCGTGAGGCGAGAAGCCCCGTCGGAGGCGACCTGAGGGCGTCGTCCCGGAACTCAGCGCCCGCGTCCCGAAGCTCCCCCACGACCCTCGAGTAGTCGCCAGCGCGGCACCTCGTCACCTTGCCCTGATCATCCACGACTAGAAGCGTCCCACGGTCGAAGCTAAGCACAACCAAAGCCGATGGAATGACTCGTGGCTCCGCGCGGTTAAACCTGATCCGCGAACCCGAGATTCACTGCGCCACGCCCCTCGACGGTTATCCTCCCCTGCTTACCCTCCATCCCCTCCACAGTTATCCTGACCCCCGCCACCATCTTCGCCACCTCGACCGCAGTTAGGGTGTGCATCGTCAGGCGGGACACAGTGAAGCTCGACGTCCCCGAGGCGAGGGAACACGGGAGTATTAGGTTGTCCGCTGTGTGGAGGTCGACGTAGGCGCCGGTCTTCACCTGGTGCACGAGGCGCTGTGCAGCCTCTGCCCCGACCTTCTCGGCGGTCTTGCCCCGCTCACCGAGCCCGTCGTCCCCGATGAGGGCGTCCCCCTCCGCCCAGAGGCAGATAACGCTCCCCGGCGACATTGGCTCCGAAGCCTTCCCTGGCGTCGCCACATCGATCATTGCCTCGAACCCCTCCTCACGCAGCACATCAGCGGCAGCCTCCGCTTGCCTCTCCGCCACGTGCCTAGGAAGGCCACCGCAGGTGGAGAGGCCTCGCACGCCAGTGATCGAGGATTTCTCGCCGGTAATCGGCTTGAATCCCTGTATAGGGTTCATCTTCGCCTCAACGACACCGCCCCCCTTAGGGTAGTAGCCGTCACGAAGTACCCTCAGGTCCCCCGAGAAACCCATCTTCCGGAGCCCAGCCCATACGACGTACTGCACAATAGTCATCGGGGGGGACCAGCGGACCGCGGTTCCGCCCCTGACCCTGATCTTGACTGGGCCGTCGGCGTACGCGGCGACCGGCGCAGCACACTGGAGAAGGAGGCTGCAGCTCCCAGCCGTGCCTATGTCGAACTCGAAGCTACCGCTCTTGAGTCTCCCGGGCTTGAACTCGACCTCGCAGCTCCCCACCTCGAGGCCCTTCGTCTCGGCGGCGCAAAGCTCTGCCACCGCCCTCAGTGTCATTAGGTGCTGGGGCTTCAACCCCGGCTGGTTCCTCTTGGCGCGGACGTTGACGATCCTGATTGGTTCGCCTAGGATGGCACTGTAGGTGGTGGCCATACGGAGTAGCTGGCCACCCCCCTCCATCAGTGAACCGTCAACCTCTAACACGTAACCCACCTAGACGGGGGAACCACCGCAGAATCTCTTAATATATCCTATGCAAATCGTCTCCGCGCCACTCAGGGCCTCGTCCCCGACCCCGGGAACCCCACAGGTCATGAGGAAGAGGTTTCTAGTTGACATCGTGACCTTGCTGTAGTCAGCGTCTCGGTAGGGGTAGACGGCGATGAGTCTCTCATCGTCCTCTATTACGGCCTCCCCGCCACCGAGGGCGATGGGCCTCTCCATCCCGATCCCCAGGAACTCCTCACCGACCCTCGCTTCCCTCATAGTAGGTTCACCCCTCATCCTGTCAAGGTCGAAGGCGCCGAAGGGGATGCTCGTAGCTACGGACGCTAGATTGTAGGCATCGACGAGGGTGTTAATTGTGGGCAGCGGGTTCCCCCGCAATATCCTCCTGAGGAGCGCCTCAGCAGCGGGGCGTGTCTTTGTCGGGTCGACTTTGACCTTCCAGAAGAAGTCCCGGTAAGCCCGGAAAACCTGGTTGTCCTTCAGCTCCTCGACGTTCCACTTCCCCGCGGCTTCGTCGAAGACCTGCTTCTTGAAGACCTCCAACTCGGAACTTCGCGCTGTAATCTCTACACCGCGTATGTTGATTGTTCTCGCGGATAGTCCGGGGAACTTTGAGCCGAGGCCGGGGTTGAGTTTGAGGTACATCTGGCTAACCTGAGTGGTTCTCTTCACGTATACGGACTGAGTCGGATTTTCCGAGGTCGCGTATCCGGTTCTCGCCGTCTATCTCCTCCACTATCCTGTGGACGGAGGCTGGGACGAGATCCGCCCAGTCCTCCCCCTTGAGGATTCGGCGCCTTATCTCTGTGGCCTCGAACTTGCTCCTTTTGTGGAGGGGGATCTCATTCACTACGTAGCCCGCCTCTATGAGGAGCCTGCGTGTCAGGGCTTGGTTTGAGTAAACCACGTCGAAGCGAGGAGTTTGGGACTCGACGTAACTCACCCACGTCCGGTGGCTGGGTGCGTCGGCTATGGGGAGAAGCATATACCTCTCCCGCTTCACACCCGCCTCTTTGAGGGCGGCCCTAATCATCTCTATACGTTCACCAGCTGTGAATGGATTATCTGGCTCGTGGCTCATTTGGGCGCTACCTATCACTATAATGAGTTCCTCGGCCTCCTCTAGGATCGTCTGGATCGCGTGGAGGTGGCCGAAGTGGAAGGGCTGGAATCTACCGACGAAGAGGGCTCGGACCAACACACCACCCGGAGTTGGAGGAAACTAGTCAGGCGACTCTTTATCTGTTTCCCTCAGAGGTCGATGCCCTCAGGTATCCTGCTCTCACAGGGGACACCGACCTGACAGAAGCCGCACCCATAACCCTTGAAGTGGTAGTTCTCCTCGACAAAAGCGTGTGTGGTGTCGACGTAGTCACTGCACTTCTGCTTGTCATGGCCTCTCTCGGAGATAGCCCCAGCGGGGCACTTTCCCATGCAGGCACCGCACGTTCCTTTGGCGTGCCAGAGGCAGTAGGCATGGTGATCATGTATAGGGGCGGGGGGTCGGCGGTATCGTAATCTTCGCGACCACAGAGCCGACCCTGTGAGCCTTCCCCTTAGCGGTGATTAGGCCGTCACTCAGGCCGAATGTACCAAGCCCCGCTGCGTAGGCGGCGTGCCTCTCGGACCAGGATGAGGCGAAGAGGTACTTCTTCGACGTGTGCTCACTCCAGAGAGGGGATAGCATCGGGGCCACCGCAGGGTAGCCGGACTCCCCGAGTTCTTTAGCCATGAATCTCCTTAGCTTGACGTTCACACCCTCGCCCATTATCCTCGCGCGTGCCCATCTCTCACTTGGCATCTTCGTCTCCTTCCTCTGATCGTATTTAGTAGCCTTAGTCTGGGGGAGGACCCAGCTGATGACGGTAAGATCCTCGGGCTTCGCCTCCACTGAGGGGTGAGCGTTCTTGAAGAACTCGATCGGTGAGACGTAGAAGCTCCCTATATCCTTCTTGTAGAAGTCGTAGAGGGGATCGGCGCCGCTCGAGAAGCCGACGAGGGGTACATCCCATGCGGGCTCGCCGATGTCGTTGAAGGAGTTTTCAGGCGAGGCTATGAAACCCTCGACTAGCTTCTTCACCCACTCACCAAGGTCGTTCCCGGGAATCATGATCCAGAATCGTAGCTACCCCGATATAAAGCGAAGTTTAGGGGCGCGTCTGCCTTATATTCGCCCTAATGAGTTAAATTACATCATCTCATAGAGGCCGGTCTATGGAGAATCTTCGGTTCCTACACCTATCCTGGGACGACATTCAGAGGCTCATGGAGGTTGTGGCTGGCAAGATAGAGGCCTCGGGTTTCCGACCCGACATCATCATCGCTATAAGCAGGGGCGGGTTCGACCCCGCCAGGATACTCTGCGACCAGCTCAGCATCCGGAGGCTCGCCAGCGTACAGGTCGAGGCCTACGATGGCATGGTTAAGCGGCCAGAGCCCGTAGTAGTCCTCCCCGTTAATGCCGACCTCAAGGGTAAGAAGGCTCTAGTGGTCGACGACGTGTCTGACTCCGGCGCCTCTATAATTAAGGCGAGGGATCACGTCAAGGAGAATGGGGCATCCGAAGTCAGGATCGCCACGATCCACATCAAGCCCTGGAGCCGGTTCATTCCCGACTACTACGCGGAGAGCGTGGACAAGTGGGTTGTCTACCCCTGGGAACTGAAAGAGTGTCTGCTCGAGGTCGCGGGAAATATACAGGCAACAGGATTAAAGGGCGAAGCCCTCGCTGCTAAGCTCCTCGAGGCCGGCTTCAAGAAGAGGGACGTTGACCGCTACCTGCTACTCAAAGACGTATAGAGTGTCCTCGAAGCGTCTCCCGCGATACGTGCTACCGGGGGGCAGTCTTCTCAGCCTCGACGACTTCAGTTGCTTACAGAGGCTGAGGTTGACCTCCTCTAGTGTTCTCTCCTCGTCTCTCAGTGCAGTGAGAGGTAGGCCTGCCCCTATGGGGCGAGCGGGTATCCTGTGCCTAGTTGACTTCGGCGGGAAAACCTCGCCTCGCTGGACCACATCGACGACCTGCTCCTTCGTGATCACTGGGGGACAGAGTATTGCCGAAAAATCGCCTGTCGCGAGGTACCGCGTCGCGTCGTCCTCCCCCATGTGCCCGACAGCGTAGCCCTCGCCGATGAGTGCTTGCTCCAGCCTATGTGAGAGCCGGTAGACGGACATTAGCTCCTTCTCGGGGGATTCGACGATGTATGTACCATCCCCGAAAGCCAGGAGGAGGTCGGTACTCTGTGTCGGGTTGACTCCCCTCGCCGGCCTGAGGCTTGCCCCGTTGCCGCCCATTATCCTTTCGGCGTCCTTCCTACCGAATGGCTTGGGTATGGTCCTGCACCAGCGCCCCAGCGTTATCCTTGGATCCGAGTAGTCGACGAAGCAGACTAGGGCGAAGCGGCACCCTAGCTCCCTGAGCGTCCTGACCCGATGCATCCCGTCGAGTACTATGTTGGTGGCCCTGTCGACGAACATCGGAGTGCTCAGAGAGCCCCGCTCGATGAGCCCCCTCTTAAGCTCCTCAGCGTGCCCCTGCATGGTCTCCTCGTGGACGCGAAGGCTGCCCAGCTCTACAACGGCTAGGTCGAGGCGAAGCCCATTGTGGTCAATAGTATAGGCTATTTGCGGTCTTGATGCCATGGGCCTCGACGAGAAAATCTGTTCGCGAGGTATTAGGCTTTGGTGGCCCTAGATGTTGTCGGGCTCTACTTCGCCCTCGACCTCTACGGCCATGAGGTCGGACTTCACGACCCGGGTAGCGTAACCGGCGACCTTGTTTCTCATCTTCTTGGAGACGCCGATGTTGAGTTCCGTGAGGAACTTTTTGTTGTGGTCAAATTCTATGTTGAAGCTCTTCGGATACTTACCGATGAGCTCGATTGCTAATCTCTTGACCATCTCTGTCCTGACTTTACCCACTTACATTCCACCGGGATGGTTTGTCGATGCTGTATGAGGCTTGGGCACTCATTTAAACGTTTATCTTAGATGCTCGTTCATGGCCGGCGGGCGTAGAGGGGTGCGCCTCCTCACGCGTACCCAATATGTCATCCATCTCGGCCCCAGTATAACTCATTTGAAGGGGCTGTTAATCACCCTTAAAACGAGTATAACCCCATTTTCGGGTTCATTTGCTGGAAAAAGGGAAAAGTATTAAATATTTAGGGAAAGCTGAGTTATATTAAGGTGGATTTCACTTGACTGATGAGATTAAGGTTGCTCCAATGCACAAGCTGATCAAGCGTGCCGGTGCGGACCGGGTAAGCGAGGAGAGCGCTGTAGCGTTGGGGAAAGCCCTCGAGGAGATCGGGGTCAAGGTGGCGAAAGAGGCCCTCGACTACGCGAAGCACGCGGGCAGAAAGACTGTGAAAGCGAAGGACATTGAGATAGCTGCTCAGAAGGTCCTTGAGAGGTAGCCTTAATATACGAAAGCCGCGGGCGACTATTTGATTACTATGCGGCTTATAGATTGCGATGTAGTCGTGGTGGGCGGTGGGCCCGCCGGCTCGTCAGCTGCCAGAGCCGCGGCGGCTGCCGGCGCGCGCGTCGTTCTCCTAGAGGAACACCCGGTGATTGGTTCTCCGGTTTTCTGCGCCGAGGGGCTCAGCCTCAACGGCATCAAGGACGCAGGGCTCGAACCAGTCGCCCCACTAGTGGCGCAGAAGATTACACGCGCGAGAGTCTTCGCCCCCAATGGGAACCACATTGATCTCACGAGCGATAACTGGGTGGGCTACACACTGAACAGGCAGTTCTTCGATAAGGCCATCGGGGACCTGGCGGTGAAGGCGGGGGCCGAGTTGATGACTGATACGAAGGCGACGGGCGTCTTCAGAGAGAACGGCAAGGTTGCCGGGGTGATGGCCGAGCAGAGCGGCGAGCAAGTGAAGGTGAAGGCGAAGGTCACGATAGGCGCGGACGGCTACTGGTCGATAGTTCGCAGATCAGCTGGCATGGAGAGGTGGTACCCCGACGTCGTCACGTGTGCGCAATACCAGCTTGGTGGGCTACACCTCGATGATCCTTCCACGAACGAGTTCTACGTCGGGTTCAAGTACGCGCCGGGGGGCTACGCCTGGGTCTTCCCAAAGAACGAGGGGGTAGCCAACGTCGGACTGGGTGTTCGGAACATCCACACAGAACCGGCCATCAACTACCTCAGGAGGTTCATGGACGCCGACCCCCGATTCAAGGGTGCGAAGGCGCTCCGCAGGAACGGCGGGGTGACACCCGTCTCGGGAATGCTCGAGAAAATCGTGGATGATAATCTGATGCTCGTCGGTGATGCGGCTGGGCAGCTCGTGCCCATGACGGGGGCGGGCATCCACAGTGGCATCGAGGCGGGCAAGATGGCGGGAAAGGAAGCCGTCGACGCGATAGTAGGAGAGGACACCTCGGCGAAGAGACTAAACCAGTATAGGGTGAAATTCGAGAAGTACTGGGGAAAAAGGATAAAGGACAGCCGCAGGATAGTCGAGATGCTCGACAAGTTCAGCGACGACGACCTGAACACCCTCTCAACAATCATAACGAACGACGAGATACTCTCTCTCGCCAACGGGCAGAACACGAAGAGGACGGTCGCGAAGATCTGTGCTAGGTCGCCGGGGAAGATAATGAAGCTGATGGCGGCCTACCTCAAGTAGGTTACAACCGCGTTTTGTATTGTGACTCTCCACATCGACTAATTCCATGTGAAGGGTCTCGATTATTGATTTGGCGCCGGGGATGGGATTCGAACCCATGGGCTCGTAAGAGCACCAGTTTTCAAGACTGGCGCCGTGGTCCGCTTGGCTACCCCGGCCCTGCTACACATGTCTAGACGCGCTGTAAAACCTTATCGGAGCCTACTCGGGTTTAGAGAATCCATCAATTGAAACCTGATTACTCAAGCTCGTAACCCTGACGCAAACCTTGGGCTCATCCCGTCGGATGTACTTCTTCTGCGCGTTTTTCGCCACAACAAAGCGGTCGTCCTCATAGGCGACCCCGTTGAGGGCGTCGAGGACTGCCTTTTCAAGGTTGTCAAGATCAGGTGTAGTGGGGACCCAGACATCCTTTCGCCGGGACTTTGGGCGGTCCATGTAGAATATCATGGATACCTGAATCGGACCGACTAAGGGCTGCTCGAAGTGTTTCACCGCCTCCTCCTTCACAGTCTTCTCCCAGACCGCGACCTTCTTCGGGGTGAAGCTCCAAGTCCTCCCGCCTTTCCTCACCGTGCGGGCGCGCGCCTTCGGCACAGGGTCCCCCTTCACCTCGAAGTAAACGTGCTGCATACACGAAGAATGCACGCGTCGCTTAGATGAGGCTTATGCCAAAGCAACTTTGTGGTAAGATTTTTCGAGTATCAGATGGAGCAGAGGCTTGCGTAATTCCCTACACATATTAACCGTTGCTGCGAAAGAAGAAAGTGGTATGAACAGACTACATGGAAAAACCGCACTGATCACGGGAGCGGGTTCGGGTATTGGCAGGGCCACGGCCATCCTATTCGCAGCGGAGGGCGCCCAAGTCGCAGTAAACGACATCAGCGGAGAGGGGGGTCACGAAACTGTACGGCTGATTCAAGAAGCCAAGGGAGAAGCCACGTTCTACAAGGCGAACGTGACAAAGTGGTCGGAGGTGAAAGCCATGGTCAGTCAAGTACGTGATCGCTACAATGGAATCGATATACTGCACAACAATGTGGGAGGATGGCAGAGGGAAAACAAGGATACGGTCGTTAACGATTCCGAGGAGGAGTGGGACAGGCTCATCAACCTGAACCTGCGCGGGGTGTTTCTCGTATCGAAGGAAGTGGTCCCGATTATGATTGAAAAGGGTGGTGGATCGATAATAAACACCATCACCACGAACGCCTACATGAACTATGTGGGGAGTCAAGCGTACGGTGCATCGAAAGGGGCCGTGCGGGAATTGACGAGGTCGATGTGCCTCGAATATGCCAAAGACAACATCAGGGTCAACGGACTGGTCCCGGGGGAGACGATAACACCTCAGTGGACGGCATCGATCGAGAGTACTCCAAACCCGGAAGAATCGAAGAACTTCCTTCTCAAGAAGATACCGATGGGGCGGTTTGCTAAACCAGAAGACATAGCCCTGGGGGCGCTCTTCCTCGCATCCGACGACTCAAGATATGTCAATGGTCACATTCTCTTCGTCGATGGTGGATTGACCGCTGGATTCTACGGATAAGTGAAGGAAGGAACTGGAGGAGGTAGGGGAATCATCAGCTAGCCGTAGCTCTATCCCTGTACGATGCGTGTGCGCATCAATATTCATTCGACTGCCTCCTGCATTGATGTGCCTAGGTTTTAAGAAGCTGAGCGAGCCGCCAAAGGCTGAGGTCGCAGCGTTGAGTGTCACGGTCACATTGAGTCAGAGCCAAGTCGAGAAGCTGCTCAGCATCATAGAGGAGAGCGAGAGGTGTCTACTCGAAGCACGAACCATCCTCAGAATGAATGCCTCAACCAGACCAGCCCAAGCACCTACTCAGCTGAAGGCACCAAGTATTGAAGGCATCAGATGGAGGGTCAAGGGCGGCGGTTCAGCGGGTCCAGCGTGCGTTAGATGAGGCTTATGCCAAAGTAAATTTGTGGTAAGATTTTTCGAATAGCCGGTGGAAGGAAGAATGATGCTATTGAGGGCTAAGTCTTCAGTTCAGGGTGCTCCGCGCGCGCTTTATTGTAATCTCTTGATACGCATATGCATGCATAGACAATTGTTTTCATTTGCTTTCTTCCTTGTCTTCGATCCACCAGATCCAAGATCTATTCTCGGTGAGTTTTCCTTTAATCGTTCCTCTGACTCTCATCAGATTCAATGCAATTACATTATCAGATAGACAGAATGGAACTAATTTCTGAACCTCTTGTTGTAGTTGTCTTGTAGTTAGGGGTTTTTTCGCTTCCCTGAGGATAGATACAATGAGTTCTGGTCCAACTTTTTTTGATTCACTCATGTGATTCATCTTCGGATAAATTGCTGATAGAGCTACTCGCGTAATCTGATGATTAAACTTTTACCTCCTTTGTGTAGAGATGTGCGCCCGGTCGTATACTACAAACGATAGGCCTTCCCCTTTTTTCCTGGTTTATTTTGGCGACGCAATCAGGTGGAGCTGAGGATGTGTTTATTAAGCACATTCGAAACAAAAATTCATAAATTGATCAGAACAGCACCACTAATCGCTAAAATAAAACCTAGGTACTGAGTCACAGTAAAGCTCTCCTTGAAGATGAAGACGCCCGTAATTATCACAAATGTGGAGTAAGCCACCATCTGTAAAACACCGACAACCCCCAACTGCCAATCATTCACGAAGACATAGGTGAAAAACGCAATCTGCACAAGATACAGGAACACCACGCCTATCATGAGAGGGTTCTTTAGCGCATCGGGGAAGGAAACGCCGATGGCTGTCTTTTTAATGATGCCATCCGCGATAGCCACTGCGATTCCCGCGAGTATAACGATTATCGCCTGGATGAGGTTCGCCATAATGTTATTGAATGTCGGTTTCTAATAAAAAAATCCTCACGTCATGTGAAGAGCCCTAGCTGAATCTCGCGTACGATTGAAGGATTAGGTGGTCAACTATTCAATTTACGGTTGAATACCAAAGAAATATTCATTATATTTAGAGTATCTGCGCATGAACACGGTTGAGTATCGGGTGGAAGTGAGGATAAGGCTATGGAAGCCACACGGTGAGATAGCCAACGGGTCAGATACCGAGCATCCGGGCCGGGTTCACCGACAAAATCGCCTGCTTCTCCGAGTAGGTCAGGCTCCCCAGGCTGTTGATCCAGTTAACCGAGTCCACCATCTCCATAGGGCATGGGTAGTCGGTCCCGAATACGACCCTATCGATCCCCACAGTGTCTATCAGGAACCGCAGAGTCGGTTCGCTGAAGGTGGCACAGTCGTAATAGAAGCTCCCCACGTACTGGCTCGGAGGCTTGGAGATCGACTGGCGGGCATCCTCACCGGCCGAGTACTCGGCCATATAGCCCAGCTTCACCGCCTCCCAGCCCTTGTCCATTCGGGCAACCCCGAAAGCCACGTAGCCGCCCCCGTGCAACAGACAAACCTTCAGCTTGGGGAAGCGATCGATGATCCCGCCCTGCACCAGAGCCCCAAAGGTGAGGACCCGCTCCACCAGGTTGCCCACGGTGTTCTCAAGGAAGTAGCGAGGGATCCGCTGCGTCACGATCGTGCTGCCCTGGTGGAACTCAACGACGGCTCCCAGCCGCTCAGCGGCCTCCCAGAATGGGAGGAACTGCGGTTCGTCTAGGGTGTTCCCGTTGATGTGGTCCTTGATGGTGACGCCCTTCAGCCCGAGATCGGCGACCGCCCGCTCGAGCTCAACTACCGATGCCGCCACGTCCTGCATGGGAAGAATGCCCAGGCCCACGAACCGATCGGGGTGCTCATAGACCATGGCCGCCACCTCGTCGTTGCAGGCCCTGACCACTGCCTTGGTGAGCTCTGGGTCGCGGTCGTATTTGTTGAAGCCGCCGTAGACGGTGAGCGCCTGCATTCCCACCCCGAGCCGGTCCATGTCGGCAATCCGCTCTTCTAGGGTCCAGTGGTTCCGGGGGTTCTCAAGCTCGCCGTGCTCGGCGGTGAACCCGTACCAATCATGACTGGCTCGCATTGCCTCCAGGAATGGACGCGGGTTCACGTGGTTGTGGACGTCGATGACCTTCATTCGTTTCTCCTCACAGAGCCGCCGACTGCTGCCGGCTCCAATTCACTGAGCCGCGTGCGCATTAAAACATCAACGGTCTGTAGATCAACCATGCCATCACGGTCGAACTGAGGTTGGGCTATTGAGTTACTCGTACACAACATAATTAGTGCAGTTGTTCCTACAGTGGGTCGGCAACTAAGATTACACTCACCTCTTTGACTCATACTTCAACGAAGCCTTAACATCGCCGATTATCTTCGAGAGAAACCCTTCGCACCCCCTCCAGTCTCCGAGCCGCGTATGCTTCTCAACATAACTAGTAGGCATCGGGTGAGTACCAACAACAACCGGAAGCCCCAGAAGCTCCTCAATGTGCTTCTTATGCTCCGCGATGAATGGACACGGTGGATAAACAGCGAGGTGACACGAGGATAGATGAATTACATCAGCGCCGTATCGCTTAAGATTGACAAGTTCATCGTTGATCTCTCCTCCCTTGCATACTGAACACGGTGTAATTCCCACGATTTCGATTGGTTCATTGTAGTCCTTGAATGCGCCATCGTGTTCCTTTATGGCGTAGAAGCAGTTGCATCCTGAGCACTCGAAGTCTCTTGTGCATCTTACAATTCCTATTTTTACCATTGTCTGCCTCAGGAAGCTGTGTGGATTTAAGTATTGAGTCTGAATCTTGCTGTTAAAATCCTATTTTCTTTAAGCTTGAGGAATGTAGGACAAAATTATTGCACATAGGATGAGGCTTATGCAAAAATTTCTTTATGGTTATGGAACTGGTTCAAAGATAAGGAAAGACTTCAATCTACTCCAAGAAACATGATGACACGACTATCAGGTGAAACTGAGGATAAGACTAATGAGAACATTGCTGATTCATAATGTAGGTAATTATCGAAGAATAGAGGTGCCCAAGCGAGATTACCGGAGCCGACCTCGCGTGGTTTTACCCGTCCCGGGTACGTCACGCGTGCACGCTTGATCAGCTGAGGAGAGCAGGTTTCCCGGCTAGCCAAAGCCCGCCTGGTCCTTCGCAGCCCACTCCTCACGGCTCTGCGGCTTTGGGGGTCTTCCACCGCTTCGACCCTTCGTCCGCTCCCACCTGGGCAAAGCAATCACTACCGCTAAGGTATAAGCGCGTTCCATTGTACCCAGCTATCAATTAGAGATTTTTTAACCGCTTATAACGGCCATTAATGCGCTTTATCAGCTAATAACGGGCTAAGGCCTGGATATGCTGATTAATTGCGTCTGATGCAGTGGAATCAGAGCATCTCTCTGTTGATGAATTTACCTCATGAATCTCTACAAAAGGAATCAATTCCTTAAATAACCCTCTTGTACGTTAGATGAGGATTACCCTAGCGCTAGGGCGACTAGTAGGACGGAGACTATCCCCGTGAAGTAGATGCCGTCGAACGTCCCGGCGCCTCCGATGCTGACGACTGGTGCCCCTATGTCCCTAATCTTATGGAGATTGAGGAGGTCCGCTCCTATGAGGGTTCCCAGGGTTCCGCCTATGTATGCTATCTGCGCCGGCGAGTGGAGGGGGGAGAGGTAGTCGACGAGTATAGTCGCCAGGGCCGTGACGAGCGGTGGGACTAGGGCGGGCGTCGCCACCCCGAGCCCTTCCACGACCTGCGCCGACCTATTCACAAGAACGGTCACAATTAGGAGCACCGCCCCTATCGCGATGTATTCGTCGACTGGGTTGCCAGGGGCGTGGATGATCGGCATGCCGAGAAGGTAACCTGATACGATCATTGGAAGCACCGCCCCGCCGATGTTAATGAGGACGTGCGTCTTCGTGACACCGAAGCCCACACTCGGTACCTGCCATGTGACTCCGAAGACGCTGATCTCCCGTACCCCGACGACGGGCACCCTGCTCTCCAAGGTCGCGACTGGTATGTTGACGAGACTACCGACCAAGCTCACGAAGAGGAAGACGCCAACCCACTGCGCCGGTATCCCGAGGGCGGAGACAAGGAGATCCCCGATCAACAGGAAGATGATGGGCACCACAGCGACAAGCGCCAATAGAAGCAGTATGAAGTAGAGGAGACTCACTGGCCTGAACACAGCCCTCTCCCGGTAGCCCAAGGGGATCAATGAACACCGGGAATCATAGCTTGAATAGGGTTTCGGCGTTTCTCGTCGTCGCCCTTTCGACGTCTTCCATTGGCAGCCCCTTTAACTCCGAGAGGTGCCTGAGTGTGAGGAGGACGTCCGCGGGCTCCGACTGCCTACTCAGGCTCTTGACCCAGACCGGCGAGTCGGTCTCGACGAGGATGCGCTCAAGGGGCGCCTTCGCCATGGCCGCCCTCAGCTCAGCGCTGACCTCGACGGCAGGGGTGCAGGATACAAGGTATCCGGAGTCGAGGATCCCGTCGAGTACGTCTAATGGGCCGCTATACCAGTGGAAGACGCCTTTGCCTGGGCCGTGGTGGGACGCGAGGTCGAGGCAGTCCCCCCAGGCTCCTCTACTGTGGATGGAGACGGGGAGATCGACTTCACTTGCGAGTCGGAGCTGACTAACGTAGAACTCCTTCTGTCTATCCCTCTGGGTCGCATCCTTTCGAACCAGCTTGTGCCAGTAGTCGAGGCCGATCTCACCAATCGCAACGCAATCGGAGGCGTTGGCTCTGATGGTGTCCAGCGCAGCGTCTAGGCTCTGATCGAAGAACTCAGTAGGGTGGATGCCGAGGGCAGCGTGTACGTATCCCATGTGTCCCCGGGCGAGCCTTAGCGTGCCCTCGCATGTCGGCATGGTGGCGCTCACCGCGACTATGCCAGAGAGCCCCGCCTTTTTCGCTCTCTCGACTACAGCATCACCTTCGGGGAGATCGGCGAGGTGGGCGTGGGTGTCAATCGGCGCCATCGTCTCGCCTACTCGCCCGACGCCCAGGCTATCATCCTTCTCCATATCTCGGTGTAGCCGTCCCACTCGGCGAACTCCCTCGGGCACCAGTGAGGGCCGATGTCGCTCGTCCAAGCGACCGCCCTGCCCTTGCCGTGCTCCCCGACGACGAGCAGTGGGTCGGCGCCGACGGTGGCTAGGATGTCCGCTCCCTTCTTTGCCCTGACACTGTTGTATCCGAGCAGGTGCGGCCACGTGCCCTCAAGGCCCTTCGTTATCTCGTGCCTGATCGTGGAGGTCTTCGGCTGGATGCCCTCCGGGCACTCGACGCGGTCATCGTAGGGCTCCAGTTCCACCGGCAGCGCCTCCTCGACGGGGGAGCCCCGGTACCTCGCGACGCCGTTTATTCCCTGATAGCTCAGGTAACCCCCAGCCATGATCAGACCGCCACCACCGCGGACGTACTCCTCTATCAGGCGCAGCCTGTTGGGTGTCCTCTCCCCGTTAATCCAAGTTCTGGGGTGCAGGAGGAAAGTATCGGCTCCGACGTCGCTCAGGATGATGACGGAGTAATCCTTGAGCTTCTCGGCCTCGAGGGGGAAGCCCGCCTGAGCCTCGTGGCCAGGCATGTGGACCCAGTCGACCCAGCCCTCCATCGCCCCTCGGAAGTACGCCACGCCGGTATCGTAGCCACCGCTGACGAAGTGGTCGAAACCCTTGTAGTGGGTCGTCACGCTGACCCATGACTCGCCGACTAAAAGCACCTTGCCAACCAAGTATCACACCTGAGTTGAAGGGTCAATGAGGAGATAAAAAACCGAGTCCGACTAGAAGGCTACAATCGTGAAACCGGGGATGGTTAGTCCCGGATGCCCTCTAGGACGCTGATGGCGTTCCAGATCCTCGTCCTGCTATACATGGGCATGTTCGGATCCTGGCTGATGTCCTCGAGCAGGCTAATCGCGTTCGCCGCCCTAGCGGCGATGCTGATGTTCCCGTCCAGCAGCATGTCCGATGCCTGCTTCGCGGCCCTGCGGATGTTCCGGGGGGTCGTGTTGTCGTCGGCGATCATGTTCAGGACGCTCTGAGCCTGTTGAAGTTTCTTCGCATATTCCTCTTTACCAGACACAATCAACACCTCTGCAGGGCCCACCATGGGGGCCTTGAATTGCCTCAATAGAGTCGGAGAGCGGTTAAAAAACCTTCCACTTCGCCTTACTTGTCGTGCTTCGCGAGGTAGGTTGGGAGGTCGGCGACACTGGGCAGGATGACCTCGGGCTTGTTGACCTCCCAGGCCCTGTCGGGGCGGGGACCCGTCGCCACACCGATGAAGTGGCACTTCGCGTTCACGGCGCAGGTTGAGTCTATGTGGTGGTCCCCGACGAGGAAAACCTCGTCTAGGCCGAGTTTCATCAGCTTGGCGACGTAGATCATCGCCTCTGCGTAGGGCTTGGGTTGCGGTGTCTCGCCACGCCCCAGTATTAGTTCGAAGTCTTTTATCATGCCCGTCTTCTCCAGTGCCCTGACTGCGTACTCGTGATGACTGCGAGTTAGAATGGCAAGGCGGTAGCCCATCTTCCTCAGCTTGTGGATAGCATTGCTGGTGCCCGGTATCATAGTCAGTGACTCAACAGCCTCAAGCTCCCCCTGGTCCATGAGGCGGGTCATCTCGTCGCGTAGCCAGATCCTCTCGGACTCGGGCTTCCCCTGCTCCGCCCAGTACCTCTCGGCGTTCTCGAGGATGACAACGGTAGTCATCTGGGGCGTAAGGATCCCCTTCGGGGCCCCATGTTCCTCCAGGACCACTATCATGTTCCTCTTCATCTTCGGGAAGTCAACCTCTGAGTTGACCAGGGTACCGTCGAGGTCGAAGACTATGCCCTTGTACCTGCCCAAGCCGATCCCCGAACCATACGAGGAAGCCAACTTAACCTTTACCATGACTCTCGGGAACCCTTTTCCCCATCCATCACCCAGGATTCTGTGGTGAGGTGTTTGAAGGTCTCCTGCAGGGAATGCAAGTGGGCGAAGGTCATCGACCCGGAGACGCGCCTCTCTCTTGGCCAAGAGAACAAGGAGATACTCAACAGCCTCCTCCGATCCCGCTACCACCTCAGCGAGTTCCTCTACTGCTCCAAGCAGGGGTGGCTCGAGTCCGCGATAGCGAAGAAGGAGTGCGAGGACTGGGAGTTGGTGGAGGAATAGCCTAGGCCACTGGCTGCTTCCTCTTCCCGAAACGGAAATTCGTGAAGCGCGAAGTGATTATCCTCTCGGTCGAGAATATCCTCGCCGCGGCCCAGAGGACCACCACCGTGAAGACGCTTATGTAGGCTATGCTCCTCACCATCAGCCAGTAGTCTCCGAGGAAGGCCGCCTTCGTCGCCAGCATTGTGTGTGTGTATGGTATGGCGAGCAGAATCCACTGTATGGTTGTTGGTAGCATCTCAATGTCGCTGAACATCAGTATGATGGCGGGTATAATCAGCGGGACTATGAGGACACCGGTTAGGCTCTGGGCGCTCCTGACACTGTCGGTGAAGACGGCGAGGCTTATCGCCAGTGCGAGGGCCGAGACGAGGCTCACAAACATGACTATCCCGAGTAGAGCGTAGCCCAGTGGCTGGATGCCTATCCCCGCACCTGTGAGATCTACGCTCGTGGTTGTTGAGGCGAAGCTGAAGGCGGAGCTCGTGTAGTAGCTGAAACCTATCAGGTAGCTGATCGAGCCAGCGATGGCGATTACTATGGAGCCGGTTAGCTTCCCGGCCAGGATCGTGAGCCTACCCACGGGGAGCGTCATGAGGGTCTCCAGCGTCTTCTGCTCCTTCTCCAATGCGATGCTGGTCGCGGCCATCTGGATGGCGAATATGACCATCATCATCACCATTATCGGGAGCATGATACTCTGGCTCATTATGAGACCCGTGATCTGGCTGGGGGAGACTTCGATGACGTTCCCCTTTATTATTGAAGCGTAATTGAGACTGATGGGATCGTGGATAGCCACCGGGCTGCTGTTGTCCCCCGCCGTAGTAGCTAAGCCCTTAATGATTGCAAGCGAGTAGTAGTAATTATACACGTTGACGAGACTGCCCGCCACCTCGGCGCCGCTCGCCTCCGCAATGTTAAGATTCTTAAGGTTCCCGTATATCTTCACGTTCCCCTTCACGCCGTTTGTGATGTTATAGTTATATCCACTTGGAACGTAGACGAGGGCTACAGAATCCGAGTCCTTAAACTTGACCAACGCTTCCGGGAGATTACTGGCCTGTATCCTCGTCACTGTATTATTCGTCGTGATATACTTGATGATGGCGTCGGCGATGGGCCCACTGTCGTCGCTGTAGAGTGAAAACTTAGCCCCCCTTATGCTCGTCTCGACGGCCTGCTGACTGATCTGTATCCCCTGCCCCATGAGTGGGTACAGGAGTAGGGGAAGGAGCACAACACCGAACAGTATCTTCGGGTCCCTGATGAGCTCCTTGATCTCCTTCAGGATTATGCTCGTGAAGCTACCCAAGCTGAGTCGCCTCCATGAAAGCCTGCTCCAGATTGACCGAGTTATACCTCGCCTTCAGCTCCTCGGGTGTTCCCTGCGCGACGATGACGCCCTCGTTGATGAGCGCGACCCTGTGGCAGAGATACTCCACCTCGAGCATGTTGTGGCTCGAGACGATGGTGGTTACGCCCATCTTCTCCGCGTAGTCTTTTATCATGCCGCGGACGTGGTAGGCCTGGATCACGTCTAGTCCCGAGGTGGGCTCGTCGAGGATGGCGAGTTTTGGCTTGATCATTAGCGCCCTCGCTATGAGGAGCCTCCTCTTCATCCCCCTGCTGTAGCTGTTGACCCTGTCTCTTAGGCGGTCACCAAGCCCGCTTATATCCTTCCCCGCGGACACCATCGCCTCGAGGGCCGCCTTGTCTCGTATGTAGAACCCCGCCATGAACCGTAGATACTCCTCACCGTTGAGGTACTGATAGGCCCCTGCGTCCTCGGGTAGATAACTGAGTATCTCCCTTACCTTGTTCGCGTCCCTGACCACCTCGTGCCCGAAGACCTCAGCCACCCCTGAAGAGGGGTTGATCAGGGTCCCGAGTATTCTGAGAGTCGTGGTCTTACCGGCACCATTAGGTCCAATTAGACCGAATATCTCATTCTCCTCGACGTTGAACGTGACCCCCTTCAACGCTTCGAAGTCTCCAAAGTTCTTCCGGAGGTCGCTAACCTTTATCGCGGTCCCCATCTCGGTCGCCTCTTCAAGCCTCAACAGCGTGCGCGATTTAAATCTTCTCGGAGGCAGAATGTGAACCTGCAATCGAGTACTTAATCTGTAAAAAGGAAAAACGCGAAAAATAGCTAAATACATTCCAAAGAACACAAGCAAATGTTGCGTGGTCGCAGGTTCTCACCTTCTACGTCCAAGCTACTCATGTATTCCTAATCATTAGCACGATAAACTGGCCGGCTCACTATTTGGGGTAAAATTAACTGGGACGGCGTAGGACTTTACCCGCCCGACTGCCGTTGTGTTTACCATGTTCCACGGTGACGACGCCGTTCACGATAACGTATTCTATACCTCTCGGGTACTGGATGGGATTTTCGAAGGTTGCTGTATCCTCGATCTTATCGGGATTAAAGATTGTGATATCTGCGGCTAGACCTGGTCGAAGTATGCCACGGTCTGTGAAGCCGTGGGTCTGCGCTGTGTAACTGGTCATCTTCCTTATCGCATCATCTAGCCGTATGACGCCCTCTCTAACATAGCGGCCGGCGACGCGTGGGAAGCTACCGTAGGCCCTAGGATGGGGTTTGCCGAGAACTATGCCGTCGGTGCAGACCATGCCTAGGGGGCTTCTCATTATGGTCCTAACATCCTCCTCATCCATGGTGAAGGTCGCCATTGTCACCGAGTTCTCCTCCTCTAGGACGAGGTCGAGGACGGTCTCCGCGGGTCCCTTCCCGAGCTCCTCCGCTATCTGTGAGACATACCTTCCCTCGAAGCGCTTGTTACGGATAGTCCTGACGTTTGTGATGAGTATCCGGTCCCACTCGTTGGGACTTCCCTCGTCCCCCTCGTGGTTGAGGTAAGAGGCGAGCTTAGCCCTCGTCTGCTCTGTCCCTGAGTCGGGTCAGCAGCTTATCGAGGCCGCCCTCGTGGGCCCATGGGGGGAGAAGGCTTCCGAGGAAGGTGCTGCCGGCAGTATATGGATACTGGTCGAAGGTCACGTCAACGCCGCCTCATCCTCGCCTCTTCCACCCTAGCGATTGCCTGCGGTGCTCTGCCCCAGTTCGCCCTGCCGTTCGACTTGAAGTGGCTGATGTGGATGGAGGCACCCGAGTCGCGTCCAACGTTGACCACCTCGTCTATCGAGTCGAGGAGCTTGTCCCCCTCGTTCCTCATGTGGACCACGAAGACGCCGCGGTGGGCCGCGACGACTCTGCAGAGCTCGGTCAACTCGAACGCGTCGGAGTAGACGCAGGGGGGGTAGATGAGGCCGGTGCTGAGGCCAATGGCGCCCTCGCGGAGTGACTCGTCGAGGAGCTTCTTCATCTCGTCGAGTTCTGAGGGTGTGGGCTTTCTGTTCTCCATACCCATGGCGGCTAGGCGAATGTTTCCGTGGCCGACGAGTGAGGCGACGTTGACGGATGGTCTCGCGTTTTCAAGTCGGGTGAGGTAGTCGCCGAGGCTTCTCCATTCCCATCCTATGTCCGGGTTTCCGTTCAGCCCTGAGAGGTACCTGCGCCACATATCGACGTTCTCATCTGTGAGGGGGGCCTCGCCGAGGCCGTCCTGACCCACGACCTCGGTCGTAATGCCCTGCATAATCTTAATCTTTGCTTCTGGCTCCGAGATCAGGACTAGGTCACCGTGGCTGTGAGCGTCTATGAAGCCGGGGGAGACGACGAGGCCGGACGCGTCTATCGTCTCCCGGGCTTCCCCCTCGGCCCTCCCGACGGCGATGATCCTGCCCTTGGTCACTGCGACGTCCCCGGGGTACCATGGGTTGCCGGCGCCGTCCACTATCCTACCGCCTTTGATTATGAGGTCGTACATCTGGCTATTCTTCTGAGTCGGCGTTTAAACGGTTTAGGGGTGGCTGTTTTATGCGGATTCGGTGAGGGTATAGAGAGTGTCTGGTTTGAAGGTTGATCTCGTGGTTAGGAACGCGAGGATCGTCACGCCTCGCGGGATCGTTGAGGGTGGAATAGCCGTCGAGGAGGGGAGGTAGTGGCACTGGCGCCCCGAGAGTGCCGCTCCAAACTGGGCTCGCGATGAGGCTCGCCTTCGTGAGGGCATAAGCAAACTCGAAATATTGCCAAAAAGCGGTCAAGAGACCAAGTAAGAAGACCGTCCAGAAGGCGATGCGGCGGGCGTCTACCTCAACCACTTGAGACGCCTCCTGCTTTACGTCGCCGACGCCTCTCGTTGAAGAGAGCGCCACTTAGGATCGCGACGATGAAGGCGATGGTGTTTACGTCATAGAAGACATCGCGAGCCATACAGAGGCTCGTTGTCCAGATGTAGCTGGAAACTCAAAGGTTGTCCGACCATCGCAAATCCAAATCACGACGACCTCAAGTTGGTAGAGGCTCGTCATCCACAAGACCCCTGCGAGGGTGAGGCCGAAGACAGGGAGGCGGTAGATTTTTGAAGTAAAAGATATTAACAAGATTAGTAGCTACTATGAAACTAGGGAGCTAGACCATAGGGTGGCTATCTTGAAAAATAGAACCTTCCTCAGACTAGCTGCCTTAACTAGTCTCGGTTCAGGACTCATCGGCTTCGCCTTGAAGTTCACTATATACTTCGATGAATGGTACTTTTTACCAATGTGGCCCAACCTGGGAGATTCAATGTTTATCGCCGCAGCTGGCCTAGCAATCATATATTTAGCAGTCAGAGAAGCCATAAGGGACTTAGAAGATCATAAATAGAATATAAAAGACAGTCTTTTATCCTCAATCCCCAATTCATGCGCACTCTTCAACTAGACGGTTTTAACCCGGGAGCTCTTGGGTGGGCCCCGTAGGCTCCTTACTGGCCGGCTGACCCTTTGAGCGGGTGGCCGAGGTCATGGCGGAGAACCCGGCCCGAATTTACGAGATATACCCGAAGAAGGGCACTCTGATGCCAGGAGCAGACGCTGATATGGTAATCTGCGACATGTACAAAACGACGAAAATTACGAACGACGATCAGATCACGGCCTGTGGGTGGACGCCATACGACGGAATGGTTGTGAAGGGAGCACCCGTCATGCCACTGATAAGGGGTGAGATCGTGAAGGAGGACGGTGTCGTCCACGCGAAAGAGGGCACGGGGCGATTCGTCCCCCGCATACCCTAGTCCCTTCTCGGTTTCCTCTTCAGTTCCGTCCCGCAGATTGGGCAGACATTGTCCTCCTGCGGAGAGTCGAAACTCCTCCTGCAACCGGGGCAGTAGATTCCCCAGTTAAACACCTTCTTTATCCCCTTTGTGGCCTGGGAGACGAATCGGAATCCCAGCCGCGCCGCCATGTTCTGAACGGAGTAGTCGTCGGACACGATGGTGGGCTCTTTCCCCTCGGATTTCAGCTGGAGCCCGAGTGAGAGCAGCTGCTTATCCGTGGGGGAGAGCTTGTGCGCCTCACCCGCCGACCTCGACTTCGCCTCGAGCTCACCCGACCACTTCTTATCCGGATTGACCTCCTTCAGCCGCCCCGAGGCCCTCGCGCTCTCGTATCTCATCTTCCCCAGATCCTCCCTGATCTCGTCGAGCACCTCTGGGACTGTGTAGTACTCTTCATCAGTGGAGAGGTTGTACCCCTGGATAAAGGCGGACGTATCCAGGATGACGTGTCTCAAGATAGCCACCTCACTGCGCCTGGATGTGGGTGAGCCTGCTCCTGAGCCTCTCGTAGAACGGCTTGAACCTTATGAAACGCGTCTTGTTGGCTGACACCTCAATCTCGACTGTTGAGAGAGGCTTTAAACCGGTGTATACCTTCCCGTCGACGATAGCGAGGGCGTCCGCCTTAGGTTTTCGAAGCTCCACGGTCACCTTTGAGTTAAGTGGTAGGGTTATGCTGCGGAAGTAGCTATAGGAGTTGACTGCAGTAAGTATCATCGCATCGACGCCAGGGGCGAGTATAGAGCCACCGGCGGAGAGATTATAAGCTGTTGACCCCGTGGGCGTCGAGACGAGGATTCCGTCCGCCTGTATCTCGGTGAGCTGCTCCCCGTTGACTAGTAACCTGCAAAGGATCATTTTGGATGGGAGGCTGGAGGAGACGAGAACCTCGTTTAGGGAGTCAGGGAAGTCCGCCTCCATTTCGAGGCAACGGCTCCGCAGCTTAACGCAGGTCTCGATCGTATAGTCACCCGCGATGACCCTGTCGATCGCCGGCTCTATCTCTTCCTTGAGGACCTCGCAGAGGAAGCCCCTTCTGCCCATATTGACGCCGAGGAGGGGTGTGTCGGGGGCCTTCAGCCCCATTGCCACGCGGAGGATCGTGCCGTCGCCGCCGATGGCGACCACGAAGTCCGCCTCCATGTCGGTTAGGTCGATGGTCTCGTTCTTCATCTCGAGCGCCATTGCGGTCTCAGTCTCTACAAGGACTTCCACTCTCTGGGATTCTAGAAGCTCTATGACCTTGCGGGTCACAGGGAACACGGCATCCGTGTCTGTCCTTGAGACGACGCCCACCCTCATTGCTCTTCAACTGAGAAGAGCCCCAGCGGTGATTTAAAGACCCACCGTTGGGGAAATTGGCGTAAAAAGGGTTTAGACGATGACGCCCGCGGCACGTAGCTCGTCGAGCTTCTCCTGCGAGTAGCCAAGGAGGCTCTTGAGGACCTCGTCGTTGTGCTCGCCGAGGATGGGGGCGGGTGCCTTGATGGTGGCGGGGGTCTTGCTGTACTTGACCGGGTGCTGTGGGACGACGAACTTGCCCGCCAGCTTGTGGTCGAGTGTTACGATGCTGTTTCTCGCCTTCACTTGTGGGTCTTCGAGCATGTCGGGGATGTGGTGCACCGGTGCGCAGGGAACCGCGTTAGCGGCGAGTATCGTAATGGCGTCGGCGGCTATCTGGCCCTCGACCCACTTCGTGAAGATATCGCTGCCCTCCTCAATCTCCTCGACGCCTATGGCCTTCATGACCCTATCATCCATGTTCTGGTCAGCGGCTACGTAGATGTATTTGCCGTCCTTCGCCTTGAAGATGCCCCAGGCGCCGATGCCTTTCCGGGCCTGCCTCGTAACCCACGGGAGCTTGCCGCTGAGGCTGTAGCTCGCGATGCTAACACCACACTGGGCGATCATGACGTCGAGCTGTGAGACGTCGATAAGTTGGCCCTCGCCGGTCCTATCGCGGTGCCTTAGGGCGCCGAGGATGGCGATTGTGGCGTAGAGGGCGGGGTCGAGGTCGCCGTGGTACTCCGCCGGGACCACCGGCGGACCGTTGGGGTCGACATTGTCGCCTGAGAGGCGGAGCCAGCTGCTCTGGCTCTCGGCTATGGGGGCGAAGCTCGGGCGGTCCCTGAAGGGGCCGTCGAGGCCGAAGCCGCTGAGGCTAGCGTAGATGATGTCGGGTTTCACGGCCTTTACCTGCTCGTAGCCTAGGCCGAGCTTGTCCATGGTGCCGCGTTTGAAGTTCTCGACTATCACGTCACTCTTTTTCGCCAGCTCTTTGACAATCTCAAGCGCCTTGGGGTCTTTGAGGTTGAAGGCGAGGCCCTTCTTGTTCCTGTTGAGGTAGTGGAAGCTGCTGGATGCGCCTCCGAAGAGGTTTGTGCCGAGCCTGTTGATCTCACCCCAAGGTGGCTCAACCTTGAGGACCTCCGCGCCCATGTCCGCTAGGATCATGGTTGAGAAGGGGCCGAAGTAGACGTGGCCGAAGTCTAGGATGCGTACGCCGTCGAGCATACTCTTACCCATAACGTTCACCGAATCCTGTGAAAGAGACGGGCAGGGCGGATAAAGTTTATGCGGTCTACACCCATGAGGCGTATGCGCGTGGTAGCATGGCGGGACGCCTCCTCAACCTAATCAGGGGATACTTCAGGGAGTACCTTGAGAG
Organism: Candidatus Bathyarchaeota archaeon; assembly: GCA_963820555.1. GTDB lineage: Archaea > Thermoproteota > Bathyarchaeia > TCS64 > TCS64 > UBA8941. Next base: position 67,616 of record CAWGAT010000047.1, on the reverse strand, counting down.
CTTCGAGAGGGGGAAGAGGAAGTATGGGGTCTGGTGGGTCGTGTTCACGGGCGCCATGCTGTTCGCGGTGATGGTTCTAATTGCCTTCGCCATAGGGTTATACTTCATCCTGCCCGGATTACGCGGCGCCTAGGGCTTTGACTCCCAAATCTTGTCCCCGACGTAGTGGATGTTGTGTATGACCTTACCCTTCTTCTCGGCCATGATGGCCGCCGATGGCTTCAGCGCTTTACCGATGGCGAGCGCCTTCCCGTGTTTAACGTCACGTACGACCACTAGGGCGCCCTCTTCGAAGGGAGTCTTGATCTCGGTTATGCCGGGCGCCATAACGTCGGCCCCCTTGCAGACGAAAGGTATAGCCCCCATGTCGACGATGACGGCGGGGAGAGAGCCCACGCACTTGCACCTCAGCGTCGGGTAGAGGCTCCCCTCAAACCTAAACAACAATATCTCGTCGTCTAGGATGTAGACTTTAGTGCCATCCTCTGTCTCCGCCTCCTCGACCAATGAGAAGGATTGTCCTTTAAAGTAACCCGACGCCCCCTCCAGGACGCTCCTCGCGTCCTGCCTTCTGAGGGCACGTCTCCTCTTGACCTTTGGAGCAGATTCGCTCATCGAGACAAGTTACGTCACTGAGGTTAAGAAGCCTACGCGACCTCACTGGGTGTAATCGATCCAAGGTTTTTGAAGGCTGTGACTACACCCACCTAAGCGCAAAGGTGCAACTTATTACAATGCCATTCCCTTACTACATTCAAGGTAACGCGCGCACGACCTTGAGGTGAGCCAAAATAAACGACCAAAAGACATTCAAGATGAAGCTGTACACAACGAAACCCATCGGGGTAACAATCTTCAACAAAAATAATTCGCCCACACCAAAGAATCTGGAGCCATTCGTGATCGGTGAAGGCCCGTATGTATACCTATGTGGTAAATGTGATCACGTATTGCTGAGAAATGTCCGCATGGGACAGGTGACTAAAGCGATCTACAAGTGCCCCAAATGTGGGTCTTATAACCAAGTCGAATAAAAAAAACCCATAAATCCGCACTAACGCGGGACGACCCGTCCAAACGGAGATAAAAAGACCTAGTAACTTTCATCATTTATTCAAGAAATAGACCGCGAGTGGAATAAATATCCCCACTTACGCGACGGTGTAGGTGTCGAGGTTCTCTGGGGCGATCCCGTATATGCCCCTCTGTTTCGCGACGACGCGTGAGAGGTTCTCGCACTTCGACTCCTCACCGTGGATGACGAAGACGCGCTTCGGCTGCGGGTGGAGGCGGCGGACGTAGTTGACGAGCTGGCGCCAGTCGCTGTGGCCGCTGAAGCCCTCTATTGTGTAGTTCTTCATGGCGACGTTGATGATCTCCATCTTGCCGTTCTGCCCGTACATCTGGGCGCTGCCCATCCCTGACTGGATGCGTTGACCCATCGTGCCTGCTACTTGGTAGCTGACGAAGCAGAGGGCGTTGTTCTCGTCGGGGGCGAGGCGCTTGAAGTAGTCAATCACAGGGCCGCCCTCCATCATGCCCGCGGTGGCCATGATGATCGCCGGGCCTCCATTCACGATCTCGTCCCTCTTGTCCTGCTGTTTCACAACCGTGAAGTAGTCGCTCTCGAAGGGGTTGATGCCATCGCGTAGTATCTGGTCCCTTATGTCATTGCTCAGGTACTGGGGGTAGGCTGTATGGATGCCGGTGACCTCGCTGATCATCCCCTCAATGTAGACAGGGGCCTCCGTCATCTTCCCCTCCTTCATGTACTTGTTGATCACCATCATGATCTCCTGCGCGCGCCCGACGGCGGGCACAGGGATGAGGAGCTTCCCCTTCTGGAGAGTCTTATTGGCGATCTCGACAAAGTTCGCCTCGGTCTCCTCACGGTCTGGCGTCACGTTATCGATGCCGCCGTAGGTGCTCTCCATGATGAGGGTTTCGACCCTTGGGAACTGGATGGAGGCTGGCTGGAGGAGCTGGGTTGGACCGTATTTGAAGTCGCCGGTGTAGACGACGTTGTGTAGTCCCTTCCCTATGTGGAGGTGTGCCTGGGCTGAACCGAGAATGTGACCTGCGTTGTGGAGGGTAAGACGAATGTCTGGGCTTATGTCAGTGACCTCGCCGTAGCCGAGGGGGATGGTCCTCATTATGACCTCCCTCACTTCCTCGTTGCTGTAGGGGAGGAAGCGCCCTTCCTTTCCGGTGACGTCGAGGTAGTCGCTTTGGAGAAGCACCATAAGGCTCGCTGTTGGCTCCGAGCAGTAGATGGGACCCTCGTAACCGTACTTGTAGAGATAGGGTAGGAAGCCGCAGTGATCGAGATGAGCGTGGGTGATGACGACGGCGTCGAGCTTGCTGATGTCAAACTCCTCCGCGTCTATTCTCGGGTAGGCTCCAATGGGGTTGGATGTACCCGGGTTAATGCCACAGTCCATGAGGATTCGGCTCTCCCTCGTCCTGATGAGGACGGCGGACCTGCCCACCTGCCTGGCGGCGCCGAGGAATGTGACCCTGACGTCGCCAGACTGCTGATACATGGGGCGGAAGATGGCCTCCCCAGTCTCGCGGAGGAACCTCTCACGCTCCTTGCTCTTCCCGTATAGGTATCCCCTAACCATCTTTATAGTCATGCTGGGGATCGGGGGAGACCTGACAACGTTGGGGCTCCACCTCGTCCTCTTCACGATCTCAAGAAGGTTCTGCCCGTTCTTACCAATGGCGACGCCCGGCTTCTCAACCTCAAGCGTCACCTCTCCGAGGCTCGGGTCGAAGTTGCTCTGGACGAGCCCCGCCTCGGCGAGTATCTCCTTGACGATCCTCTCCGCCTCAAGCTTCATTGGCGCGGACGGATGGATCGCTACGAATGACTATCCTTTTCTTTATGATGCCCGCTATCTCGCCGACTATATGACTCTGCTCGACGAGGGTTTCGGGCCTCTGGGTGTATATGGCAAGTCTCGGACCCTCGAACTCGATCCGCGTTATGCCGACGTCGGCTGGGATCTTCTCGAGGATCGTTTTCCTGATCTCTTCGTAGCTTAGTCCTTGGGGCTTCTGCATCCCTGCATCCAACTTAGGCCTTCAATAACGCTTCCTTCTCAGCGGGGGCGAGCTCCCTGTATCCCTTCTTGTCGATGATGGCTACGTCGAAGCTGTCTCCGCTGTAGGTATCCCTCTTCATAGCGGAATCGATAGCCCTCACGACGACTGGGAGCATCTCCTTGACGGATTTATCCTCCTTGTACATCGCCTCGAGGACACCGTAGGCGAAGGGGCTGCCGGAGCCTGTGGAGATCATCTTGTCCTCAAGGAGGCTGCCGAAGGGGTCGAGGTTGAATATGTGTGCGCCAGTCTCGTCGAATCCGCCGACGATTGCCTGCATGGGGAGTGGGGCGCCCGCCTCACGGTTCTGGAAGAGGATTCCGGAGACTAGTGTCGCCGCCGATTTCACTGGCATTGGGCGGCCCTTCTCCAACTCGTAGAGTCGGGTGTTTACTTTGAGTATCTCGACGACCCTCTGGGCAACGGCGACTCCGCCAGCGATGGTCATCGCGAGATTATCCGTTATCTGGTAAACCTTCTTCGCGTGCTTGCTCGCGACGTAGTTCCCAGCGGTGGCCCTGGTGTCTGTGCCTAGTATGACGCCGTCTTTACAGACGACGCCAACCGTTGTTGTTCCTTTAAACGCCTCGACTTCTTTAGCCATTCTCATCCTTCCCCTACTAACACTCTTAGTGAGGGTATCCTTAGAAGGAAGACCAAGTTTAGATTCTGGGTGTGCTTTAAAAACCTTTTCCGTTGATTGAAAAAAGGGTAAACCAGAGGGGTTATAGCCCACTGGGTCCCTCCTTGATTCTAGCCCCCGGGGTTCCTGATGGCGTCACCCGACCCGCCCAAGGCGATTCCTGTCCACCGAATAGACTTACCCCGGATAGTGCTTGTGGGTAAGGGTGTTCTGTCTGCGATAAACGGTGTATGTAAGGAGCTTGGCTTCCACCGGGCGTTGATCGTGACCGGGAGGAGCACCCTGAAGGTAGCGGGGGAGAAGGTTCAGTGGATCCTCGCAAACGACGGGATCGACTCGGACAGGTCAATAGTGGAAGATGCCCAGCTCGAGACGGTTGGGCGAGTGATGGAGGACGCACAGAGGTCAAGGGCCGAGGTCCTTATCGGCGTAGGTGGAGGTAGAAGCATCGACGTCGCCAAGCTGGCCGCGGCGAAGACGAGCTGCGCCTTTATAAGCGTCCCAACCGTGGCGAGCCACGACGGGATAGCGAGTAGCCTCGCCTCAGTCAAGGGGATGGAGCGTCCATACACCGTCAAGGCGGTCTCCCCCATAGCCGTCGTAATGGACAGCGGCATCATCGCGGCCTCCCCATATAGGTTCACCGCCGCGGGATGTGGTGATGTGATAAGCAAGGCCACCGAGGTGGAGGACTGGAAGCTCGCACATCGCGATAATGGTGACTACTACGGCGCCTACGCGGGGAGCCTCGCTCTAATGAGCAGCCAGCTCATCATGGAGAGTGCCAAGAAGATACGCCAAAACACAGCGGAGACCGTCAGGGACCTTCTGGAGGCTCTCATCAGTTGCAGCACCTCGATGAGCATCGCGGGGAGCAGCCGACCCTGCAGTGGCTCCGCTCACCTGTTCAGTCATGCCCTCGACTTGATAGTTGACAAGCCCGCCCTCCACGGCGAGCAGTGCGGCGTAGGGACGATAATGATGGCGAGGCTCCACGGCCTCGACTGGGAGAAGATAAGGGACAGCCTGGAGACCCTTGGCGCGCCGACGACGGCTGAAGGCCTAGGTGTGAAAAGGGAGAAGATCGTGGAGGCTCTCAAAATGGCGCAGAGCGTGAGACCAGACAGGTACACCATATTGTCTAAGATTAAGCTTGATCACGTTTCAGCGGAGGCTCTCGCAACTGAAACAGGGGTAATATAGCTAACCCACATCACCAAGGAGTCACACTTACTACAAACTAATCTTTATATGAATAGAACCCACTCAGAAGCTGAGTTAGCCCCAGGGTGGACCTTTTGAGCAGCGTCCAGTTGAAGGTAGCCGAAGCGAAACAGCAGAGGGACGTCGGGCGCAGCATAGCCCGGATGGACTCCGAGACGATGAAGACCCTAGGCGTCACCGTAGGCGACGTCGTGGAGATTGTCGGGAAGAAATCCACGGCGGCGAAGGCATGGCCAGCCTACCCCGAGGACCAGGGACTCAGTCTCCTTCGCATAGACGGGTTCATTCGCAAGAACTGCAACGTCAGCATAAACGAGTTTGTTCAGGTGAAGAAGGCGGAAGCCGAGTACGCCGTGTCGGTGAAGCTCGCCCCCGTCGACATAAGGATCAGTGTAGACAACGACTTCATCCGCTTCGTTAAGGACCGCCTCATCGACAGGCCTGCGACGCGAGGGGATACACTGCTAATCATGATGCTAGGCCACTCAGTTCCCTTCATGGTGGTCAACACCCGCCCCGCGGGCATAGTGAAGATTTCGCCGACTTCAGAGATCCAGATTCTGAGCGAGCCCGTCCCTGAGATGGAGATGCCGAGTAGGACCACCTATGAGGACATTGGTGGGTTGAACGAGGAGATCCGGCGCATCAGGGAGATGGTTGAGCTTCCGCTCCGCCACCCGGAGATATTCCAGAGGCTGGGCATCGACCCCCCGAAGGGTGTACTCCTCCACGGTCCGCCGGGCTGCGGTAAGACTCTCCTCGCCAGGGCCGTCGCTAACGAGTCGGACGCGAACTTCTACGCCATAAACGGCCCCGAGATAATGAGCAAGTTCTACGGCGAGTCCGAGGGCAGGCTCAGGAAGATGTTCGAGGACGCGGAGAAGAACGCGCCCAGCATCCTATTCATAGACGAGATAGACGCCATCGCGCCGAAGAGGAGCGAGGTCACCGGCGAAGTCGAGAGGCGCGTCGTCGCCCAGCTCCTCGCAAGCATGGACGGGCTGAAGAGCAGGGGACACATCATAGTCATCGGTGCTACGAACAGGCCCGAGGCCATAGACGAGGCGCTCCGCCGCCCCGGGCGCTTCGATAGGGAGATTGAGATCGCCACCCCCAGCAGAGAGGGCCGCCTTGAGATCCTGCAGATACACACACGCGGCATGCCCCTCGCTGAGGACGTCAACCTACAGAAGATCTCCGAATTCACCCACGGCTACACGGGTGCGGACCTCGAGGCACTCAGCCGCGAAGCGGCGATGAAGGCGCTCCGCAGGTACCTCCCCAAGATCGACCTAGAACAGAAGAGGATACCCCACGAGGTACTAGACCAGATGGTCGTAACCACCGATGACGTTATGGGGGCATTCAGGGAGGTCACCCCGACGGCGATGCGCGAGGTCTACGTTGAGACTCCGAACGTCCACTGGGACGAGGTGGGGGGATTGGAGGAGGTCAAACAGTCCTTAAAGGAGGCGGTGGAGTGGCCGCTCAAGAACCCTGAGAGGTTTACGCGCCTCGGCATCCAGCCCCCCAAGGGCATTCTCCTACACGGCCCACCAGGTTGCGGCAAGACGCTCCTAGCCACGGGCCGTCGCCACAGAGTCTGAGGCTAACTTCATCAGTATCAGGGGCCCTGAGATATTCAGCAAGTGGGTCGGAGAGTCCGAGAAGGCGATACGGGAGACCTTCAGGAAGGCCCGCATGGCCGCGCCTAGCATCATCTTCTTCGACGAGTTCGACGCCCTCGTCCCCTCGAGGGGGGGAGGTGGCGACAATCGCGTCACGGAGCGCGTCATCAGCCAGCTTCTCACCGAGATAGACGGCCTGATCAGCCTCCAGAACATAGTCGTCATCGCGGCGACGAACCGCCCCGATATGATCGACCCCGCCGTACTCCGCCCTGGGAGATTCGACAGACGTGTCTACGTGCCGCCCCCAGATTACGAAGCTCGGCTCAAGATCCTTCAGATAAAGACGAAGGACATGCCGCTCGAGAAGGTTAAGATAGACGACTTGGCGAAGAAGATGCAGGGCTTCAGTGGGGCTGATATCGACTCCATATGCCGCGAGGCAGCCATCAACGCCCTCCGCAAGGACCCCGAGACGCAGAAGGTCACGTCAGCGGACTTCGACAAGGTTATGGCAGATATAGTACCCTCGATAACTCCAGAGATGGAGAAGTGGTACCTGGACACGAACAAGCGCATCCGTGACCAGCTCAAGCCTCCGATGGACATAGCTTAGGTGATTTGATGGACGTGAAGCTCATACCGTCGACGATCATCGAGGCACTCGGAAGGGGGGGCGCGCAGGAGTTTGACGACCTCCTCAAGCAGGTGCAGAAGTACCAGAGTGACATTAACCAGACTGAGCTTGGCAAGATCCTGATGGAGATGGAGATCCAGGGTCTCGTCAGGGTCACGAAGATGGCCAAGGGCAAGAGGCGAATAGAGCTTTCATAGGGGGCCACGTAGTTGGGCGTCCAGTTCGGCGACCTCGTGGAGCCCCGTAAGATATCTCTCGACGAGCTTAAGGGTAGATCCGTCGCATTCGACGGGCACAACATCATCTACCAGTTTCTAGCAATTATTCGTGGCCAAGGGGGGGAGTCCCTAAAGGACGCTCAGGGCAACGTAACCAGCCACCTCAGCGGTCTAATCTACAGAAATAGCAACCTGATGGAGGCCGGGGTGAGGGTCGTCTACTGCTTCGACGGTAAGCCGCATGAGTTCAAGAGGCAGACCCTAGAAGCACGCCACGATGTACGCGTCCATGCGCGGCAGAGGTACACGAAGGCCGTCGAGGAAGGGGACAAAGAGGGCGCCCGCCGCTGGGGTCAGCAGAGCGTCATCGCCACCACCAACATCATCGGGGACGCGAAGAGACTCTTAACTCTCATGGGTATTCCCTGGATTCAGGCTCCGGGTGAAGGGGAAGCTCAAGCCGCTCACATGGCTATAAAGGGCTCCGTCTGGGCTTCATCCAGTCAGGACTTCGACTCAATGCTCTTCGGGGCCCCGCGCCTCGTCCGCAACCTCTCCATAAGCGGGCGCCGCAAGCTCCCGCGTAAGAACGTCTACATCAAGGTCGAGCCCGAGATATACGAGTACCAGAAGCTCCTGACCGAGCTCGGTCTGACTAGGGAGCAGTTGATAGACGTGGGCATCCTCATCGGGACTGACTATAACCCCGACGGCATCAAGGGGATTGGGCCGAAGACCGCAATCAAGCTCATCAAGAAGCACAGCAACCTAGAGGGCGCACTGTCTGAGCTGCCAAAAGCTGAGTTCCCACATCCAGTCGATGACATAAGGACGCTTTTCCTCCACCCCGATGTAACCGACGAGTATAAACTCGAGTGGGGGAAGCCCGACACCGCGGGGATACTCAGCTACCTCTGCGGCGAGCACAACTTCAGCAGGGAGAAGGTTCTCGCGGCCATCGAAAAGATGAATAAGGGGTTCAGCAACGCCACGAAGGGCGCCGCGAGGCTCGACAAGTGGTTCGGCTAGGCAAACCTACCACGAAGTGATTTAACCCCTCGGCTACCAGTTGCCTTAGGGGTCTCTATATTGAAAGAGATTAGTGTCGAGGGCGCGGCGGAGGGCTATGTCGAAGTTCTCCACCAATACGGTGTGGACTATGTCTTCAGCTCGCCTGGGACGGAGTTCGTCCCAATCTGGGAGTACCTTGCGAAGTACAACGAGGCGGGGAAGAAGCCCCTCTACATGAACACGAGACATGAGGGGCTCTCCGTCTCTCTCGCTAAGGGCTACTACATGGTGACGGGGAGGCCTCAGGTCCTCATGGCGCACGTCCTCACGGGGATGCTCCACGGCGCGATGGAGCTCAAGGCGGCGTACACCGACCAGATACCCCTCATGCTGCTCGTCGGTGAGGCGAGGACCCACGACGAAGAGGTCTATGGCGGGACGCCCGGACCCCACTACCTCTCGTTCACCGAGGTCGGGGGGCAGCAGAGGCTCGTCCAGCCCTATATGAAGTGGGTGGACACCCCCGAGTCGAACGTTAACATCCTCTCCACGATGGTTAGGGGCCTCGACATTGCTTCTACAGACATCAAGGGGCCCGTGATGCTCTCTCTATCCCGGGAGTTACTCTTCGAGAAGAAGGAGAAGATGAGGGTGCCCTACCCGAACCCGAGGCCCTCGCGGGTTCAGGCGGACCCAGAGGCACTGAGGAAGTTGGCGGGGATGCTAGCGAAAGCGGAGAACCCCCTAATCTACACCCGTTACCTCGGGAGAAACCAGGGCGCGGTCGCATCCCTAGTCGAGCTGGCGGAGTTGGTCGGAGCGCCGGTCTTCGAGACACCCGGCTATGCCAATTACCCCACCGATAACCCACTACACATGGGCCCCAGTATGGGTAATTACCTCGCGGACGCAGACCTCATCCTTGTCATCGACGCAAACGGGTGGCCACCATGGTATCCACCCAACAGCATCACCGATAGGAGCAAAGCCAAGATAGTCTTCTTGGACCTCGATCCCTTGCAGGTGAAGTACCCTGTCTACGGTTATCCCGCCGACCTCCTAATAGCCGCCGACTCGAGCATCGCCCTACCCGCGCTCGTTGCTGAAGTACTTAGGGTGCGGGGCCTCGGCAAGCGGGTGGAGGATCGGCTAACGCGCTGGGGAGCGGAACATAAACGCCTCAGGGAGGAATGGAGGAAGGCAGCCCTCTCCACAAAGGACCAGTGTCCTATCAGCCCGACTGTGGCTCAGCCACTGCATAGACGAGGTCGTGGATAAAGACACGATTCTCGTCCATGAGACCATCAGCCACAGTACGATGATTTTCGAACACATCGAGCGCCACCGAACCGTGCCAGGGTCGCAGCTCGAGGCCACGGGTCCCGTCGCCCATACGGGGCTTGGACAAGGTCTAGGCGTCGCCCTCGGCGCAAAGCTCGCCGCCCCGGATAAGACCGTCATCGCCCTTGAGGGGGATGGAAGCTTCAACTACAATCCCGTTCACGCCTGCCTTGGCCTCGCCCAGGAGTACGCCATCCCCATCCTCACAGTGATATACGATAACCAGGGCTATGCCGCTATGAAGCACCACCCACGCTACTACCCTAAGGGGCACGCCATATGCAGCGGGAGGATCTACGGCGTCTACGCGAAGCCGAAGCCCGACTACGCCAAGCTCTCCGAGTCCTTCGGTGGCTACGGGGAGGAGATCACGGATCCTTCCGAGGTCAAGCCCGCCCTACTCAGAGCCCTGCGGCAGGTGAAAAAGGGTAAACACGCCCTACTCGACGTGATCCTCCCCGAGTGCTAAACACCTGAAGGATACTTAAACCAACGGCAACACATTACGCATTGAAGACCATCTTTCCAGAGAGGAAGGAAAAGAAATTGGCTGAAGAACATCTCATTGAGAGAGTCGATACCTCCACACCGAGGGGTGAAGGCTATAAAGAGTTCTTGGACAAGATCGACAGCAACGCGAAATGCGAAAAATGCGGGGGTTTGCCCTATGATATAGTGTTCAACCATGAGGGCGTGTTATTCAAGTTCTGCCTGTACAAGATAGAGAAAGATGGGAAAATATTGGCTGAGACAGATTACGAGAAGCTCCATGAGTACACGAAAAAGGGCGGAGTCATGATGAGTCTTAGGGAGAAGAAAGCTTGAGTGTAATGAGCCCTCGACCGGGTGACTGCATCTTGTTTGTGAGTTAATTTAATAACAACATTATTTTTGTCTAAATTCTTCCGGAGAGTTTATGTGTCGGGGCTCGAAAATCGGAGGTGTGTGCCATCAGGCGCGCCGCGATTTTTAGTTCCATGTCTCGCTTTATCGGGGTGAGGCCCCGCCTCACTCCTGTGAAGAGTTTTTTGGTTTGGTTGTCCTCTACGTCGCTCTCCAGCCAAGCCTTCAGTCTCCTCCTCTCATTCTCAGTGAAAATGTAGCTCCTCGAGAACATTCACCCCCCGTTTTGGGCCGGCAAATTCCCAGTGGGGTACTCGAATTTCCCAGTAGGAGGGTATTTGCGAAAAAAAATATTTTTACAGCTGTGGCTGGGAATTTCACCCTCCTCGATTTGATTTTGGCTGCTCCAATAGAGGTAGGCCTTTGATTGGCCGAGCACGGCGAGGGCCTTGAGGCTCACTGAGAGACGGGCTGGTCCCTGTTTGCTGAGCCAGGCTTTCATCTCTGGGCGGCGGGTGTAGGCGCTGTCGGTGCTGCCGATGCGCTTGTAGTAGACGCTGTGTACGCTTAGGAGGATCCGGCGGACCTCCTCTAGGTCCTCGGGGGAAAGGGATTCCAGTGTTCGTTTGTTCTGGGCTTGGCTTGTTAGGGTTAAGGGGTCGAAGCCGAGTGTTCGGAGGGCTTTGATGGCGGCGGTGACGGTGGGATCGGGGGTTGATTGGTGGATGAGGGTCATGCCGGCTCGCTCGGCGAAGGGGTTGTACTCCGCCATCACCGCGATGAGCTCCACGTGGCGGCGCCCAACTAGGGGCAGCGTTTCGCGGAGGAGTCGGGCGCCGAGGCCGGTTGTTCGGTACTTGGGGTGGACGATGACGCGGCTTATGACGGCCCAGTCGCTGTTGAGTTCCTCGAGGGTGGGGCGGTTTAGCCGACGGCGAGCCTCCTCCCTGGGCGTTGACTCCGGGGTAGCTGTAGGCGATGACGCCGACAAGCTCGTCGCCGCGGCGCGCGGCGTAGATCTTCATCGGGACGGGTAGGCGGCTGTCCCTGTAGTGGAGGCTAGCTGAGCCGGGCGTAGTCCTCCTTCGTGCCCTCTCGGTATGGTTATGCCTCTTATCGGCCGTGCACTCCGGTGCCTCCCTGTTCTCCCTGTACTCGACCTTTACCTCGTCGCCCCAGCCCTTCCTGATGAGGGCGGAGGGGGCCAGGTCCTCCTCGAGGTCGGTGTGGCTCGTCGCCACGACCAGGGTGGCTCCGCTGTGGCTCGCCTGCTTCTGTATGTTGTAGGCGACGACTTTGGCCGTGGTGCTGTCGAGGGTCGATGCAGAACTCGTCGGCGAGCCAGAACCTTTTGCCGGAGTCGACCATCCTGGCGATCCGGTACCGGTACTTCTGCCCGTCGCTGAGCTCGTGGTACCTGCGGAGGAACAGGTAGGCGTCGTTGAGGCCCACCCGGCTGAGGAGCCCCAGCGCCTCCGGGAAGCTGGAGCCGACGGTGTCCACGATGGGCTTGAGGCGTCCACCGTGACCTCGGCGATGTCCACGGCCCGGTCTCCCAGGTCCTCGCTGCAGGGCCCTGAGCAGCACCGACTTGCCGGATCCGGACTCGCCGGTTATGTAGACGATGTCCCCCTCCACCAGCCTGAGCTCGAAGCCCCTGAGGAGCACTGCTCACTCTCCTCGTCGATGCCTAGGCCGAAGGCCTCCGCCACCTTAGCGGTGCGCTCCGTGATCTTGGTCTTCGTCCTGAATGCTGACGTCGTAGACGTAGCAGCCCCGCTCGGAGTCGTAGCGGCGGGGCCTGACCCTCGCGCTGATCATGCCTCGCTCCTCCCCCAGACGGCGCCGACGATGGTGCCGACGATCAGCATGACGCCGTTGAAGACGGCCTCGTTCCACTGCGCCGAAGACGACCATGTGCGCCACCTCGAGGGCTATGAGACCCGCGAAGAATATGACCATGAGTGCGACTAGTAGGACGAATCTGTCGCTGGGCACGTCCTCGACTACCCTTATGCGGCGCTCCTCCGGGCGCCGCCTGAACCATCGTCTTCGTTAGCTTCTCCTTAAGCCACTCTAACAACCTTTACCTCCCTCCTCCTCTTCCTGAGGCGCACCCTTCCGCCGAGGACCTGAATCTCCCGAATTCTTCTCACGACTTGTTCTCGGGTAGGACACCGTATCACCTCCTCGACGAGCTCCAGCGGTATCCTGGTCGCCCCCCACTCGTTGTGGACCTCGACGATGTCCTTCCCGATGAGTATGAACGTCGCTCGTGCGCCCGTGACGCCGAGGTATATCCCCCAGTCCTTGCAGTAGATGCTCGGGTCCCCGATGTGCTCCTCCAGGGGCGCCTTCCGGTCGCTCGCGTCCGTCCACCTCACGACGACGAGGTCCCCCTTCTCAAGGCCCTCGACTACCTTCGTTCGTTCCGTAGGGGATCCGCTTCGGATCCCTCGGATGCTTTTTCATCGTTCTTCATATCCACTCACTCCTGAGGCTGTTCAGTGCCTCCCCCTGCAGCCGCCTCCTCCACTCGCCGAGGAGAGTTGGGAGATCGTTGAGGCTCGGGCAGACCAGCTCCGAGTAAGCGGGGGGCTTCCCGCGGTCTTGGCGGCGACGAGGTCAAGTTCGCAGGTGTAGCCCTCCCCGGCTGTGTATCCTGTGCCTAGCCTTCACGATCTGGAAGGCCCTTGAGCTTATCCCGTCCTTGAGGCTCGTCACGGTGACGCTCTGGGGTGGTCTATAGCCGGGCTGACCGCGTCCAGGCACCGTTACTCCGAGTGTGGCCACTGGGTTCTTTCGGTTGGCGACGATGTTCGAGGCGACGTAGCCTGCGTAGGTTGTGCTGGTTATGCCCTTGTCGACGATGGTGAGGCTCCGCTTCCCGTAGGTGAGCTGGCTCGCCGAGTCTGAGGCGCTTCCCGACTTCTCGCTGCGGATGAATCTTAGATGGTCGATGAGGAAGCCGCCGATCCCGATCTCGGTGGACGTGGTACGGCCTTCAGCTCGAGGTTGTTAACGATGTTGCCTGGGTTGCCGATCCTGCTCATATCGGCGAGGTTGATCGTTATCTCATGCCAGGCGTCGGCTCCCGGGGGAGATACATCGCCTGTGATCTCATAGTAGTCGCCGGCTCCGAAGCCTCCCCTTCATTATCTGGAACGTGAAGGAGTCGATGCTGAGCCCTGACCCGTACTTGAGGCTGAATTTGACCGAGTCGAATCCGGTTAGGTCCTGCTCCGAGAAGGAGAGGCGCATCCTGTAGACTGGGCCCGGGTTCGTCGTCTGGAACTTGACGGAGGCGTAGTCCCCTTACCTTGTCAACTGCCTCGCTCTAGGGGATAGCCGAGTCCGTTGGGTCCGGGCTGCTCCAGCCATCCGGCGCACTCCGTCCAACCGTCCTCGATCCCTAGGTATGTTCTCCTCCTCGAAGATCACCACCTTCACGTCGTTGACGAGGCTGGGCGAGCCCTTGATGCTCTCCGTGGCCTCGATGTCCATGATGTTCGGCGGGTAGCCGTCGCTGCCGTCCGAGATGATGGTGTGGGCAGGCGAAGGCGCCGTACTTCCGGAACCGGAAGCAGCCGCCGGGGTCCACGAAGAAGTGAGCGCCGCTCTCGCCGGTTGCGAAGGATGCACTCTCCGCCAGCTTGCCGAGGACGCTCCAGGCGTTCTCGTTCCTGAAGTTGTTGACTATCGTCCTGTTCGTGGCGTCGATGTCCCGGTAGAGCTCGTCCACGGCATCGTCCACGACGTACCCCGCTACGGTGCTGATCTGGGTCGGGCTCGTGAACTCCCGGCTCCAGATCCTCTCGTGGACGATCTCGCTCTGGTCCTCGCCGCTGAGCTCAATCCAGGGCCCATCGGGGTCGCCGCCCATGTACGCGTTCGAGCACCCTTCCACTGATCAGCTTGTAGACCAGGCTCTCCGGCTCCGCGGCCAGGTAGATCATCACCCATGCGCCACAGGACGCCCCGCTTATCCCCGAGGGTGGATCCCTCCTGAAGATGTCAGGACCTCATCGTAGGTCAGAGCCTTCTCGTAGAATGCCACCTCGTCGAGGAAGCATGTCGCATGAGCTGCGTGTAGCCAGCCTCGTTATGGAGGCAGCCCAATGTGAAGTCGTAGGGCATCGAGGGTGATTGCCCCGAGGGCTCCCGATGCCTGCCCGTCGAATATGCCGTCCACGTAGAGGGTGACGACGTCGTTGGCGGGGTCCACGACGGCTGACGACGTGGTGCCAAGTGTCATCGCAGATCGTCTTGTCGATGTGTACTGCCGGATGTTGCCAGCGTCGTCCTTGACGTAGATGCCTGACCTTATCCGTTGACTGGAAGTTGAGTTGGAGCCTGTTGAACGACCCGCCAGGCACCTTCCCTGAGCCGACGATGACGCCTGTAGCCCCACTCGATGCCCTTGACCCAGAGGCGATGCTCAGGGCCCCTGACGCTGGGATTGTGGGGAGGTACCCTGTGTCGACTCTCTGCGAAGAGGAGCCGACGAACTGGAGACCTCCGCCGTGGCTGCACCTGCGACCCATGTGGGCGAGTTGACGAGGGTTCCGTGGCCCTCGGTTGCCGCTCAGGTCGTAGGCCTTGATGCCTGAGCCCTCCTCGAATCGTATAGCTGCGGGCGGTGACGCCCTGGAGGATGTCGTGCCAGCATCTGACCCTGAAGCCGGAGCTAGCGATGGTGTGCTGGAGCTCCACGTCGACCTCAGGTGTTCGTATGGGATCAGTGGCGGCTGGGCCTGAATGACGGCGTAGTCGTAGTCGATCTGGGCTGAGGCGAGGGGTGTCGATGAATCGGGCGTAGAGTCTTACGTATTTGACGGTCTTGCCGGGGGTGAGGTTAAGGGTCCTCGCCTCGAACCCCGTTGGGGCGTCGCACCAACCTGACGCATCGATTGTGCTGTCACTCATCTCCACCTCAATCTGATATTGAGGTGAAGTCCCCCTACCCCTGAGGCGGACTCGTAGGCTCGGGTAGTTCGACGTGTTTAGGGCGAGGCCAATGATGTCCTTCTGCCACCCGCAGCCGTTGACTACGTCGCCCTCAGTGACCGCCATTGTTGCGTAGTCCCCTGCTATGTCGTTTGCGTTGGCGAAGCTCTCGGAGTCAGCGCTCCGGAACTTGGTCCATAAAGTCGACCTGAAGCAGTCGTCGAGCCAACCGGGCGCCTCGTGAACCTCGATGTGGCATTGAGCCCAAGTGGGCGAGGGGGCTAGCGTCATCTAGGCAGTCCTCCTGATCCGCCTCGTGAGGCTCGGGCCAAGCTCTCTCAGGAACCCCTCCACGTCGAGGCCCTGAGGGCCGCCCGTGAAGGAGACGTAGAAGGGGCCGTAGTTGGCCGTGTTGTTGGCGGGTACGACGTACTCCCCCCTGTGGAGGAGATACGTCCCAGTCTCATGGATGAGTCCCCCTGTCTGCATAGAGCGGACACTCGACGCAACCATCACTCCAGCAGTAATTGCGAGGGGTATCAGCCACCAGGCTCCGATCAGGGTGTCGAGGACTGCTTGGGCAGCGGCGGCGGTGGCTGTGGACTCCCTCAGGAGTCTCATGATTTGCATCAGGTTGGTGGCGACGCTGATCATGCTTAGGAGGGCGTAGATCATCGCCTCCGGGTTCATCGTCTGAAGCGCCTTCGTGGCGTTCTCCACGCTACTGTGGAGAGAGTTCACCGTCTGGAGGGCGTTCATCACCAGGGGCATGGTCCTGAGGCCCTCTCCCTGAAGGCCCCTGACACTATTCGAGGCGAGGTCTGCACTCTTCGCGGCTGAATCCGCCTGTGCTTTAACCTGGTCTAGGCCGGTGACAGAGACCGTGTAGACTAGGCTGGTCTCCATTACGACATCAGCCCTCCACTCCGTTCAATGATCTCCTGTGCGAGCCTGAGCCGCTCGGCGAGGATTGCCTGGAGGAGAAAGGGTCGGGGTGGTATGCGGCTCGTACCGTCGTGGACGTTTTTCGCGTAATCTACAGGTTTTAGGGTTCTGGGGTTAACGTATCCTCCTCCGCCCGCGATCAGGGCCGTTTCTAGGGGTCCGCGCATTTCTGCTCGGATCGAGGCCATCAGGGCTCCGGTGTCGATGGGGCAGTAGGACTTCGCTATTAAGACCATGCGGTCGAGGCTTAGGGATTGTTTTGAGGCCTCACCGACTCTGGTTGGGAGTAACCTAAGCTCTAATCCCAGGTCCCCAAATCTTATTGCCTTAGTTATCATCAAGGGTGAAGCCTCCGCATCTTCGCTTCGAATTCCTCGGTCAGGCGCCTGTTCTCACGGCTCTGCACGTCGTCCAGTGCCCCGAGGTAGACCCTAAGAACCTCAACGAACCTTGCAGGCTGACGCCTCAGTTGGTCTAGGGTCCAGCCCAAGCGAGCGCAGAGCGAAACATCCTCCAGAAGTGGCTCAGGCTTACCGCGCTTCACAGCCATCATGATTTTTTTCTCTCCTCCCGAGTGACACCGTTAAGCCTCTGGGTGAACTCGATCATCTGCTCAACGAGCTCCGGCGGCTCAATCCCCCGAATGGACTCGACGGACACGTGGAGGGGGCTACCATCCGGCCCCTTTAGGTCCCACTCAGCGACCGTCGCCGCCAGCATCAGGTCGTTGAGGAGCCACGGGTCAACGTCCGGGACCAAGCCCCCGTCGGGCTCCTTCCTCCAACTGGTCGCCCTTCGCATAGCATCCTGTTTCTTCCCGTACGTCCAGCTTCGGAAGGTGACCCTGTGGCCCATTATCGTTGCTTCGAGCTCCATCACGTTTCACCCATTTGACCTGGGGATCAGCTCGGCGCCCGAGGAACCGCCTAGTGACGCCGATGCTGAGCCCATCGTTTTCCTCACTAGAAATAGAAACAATGTGCGGCACTAGACCCACCAAAAAAGTGGGTGCATCCATAACAACAATTATATAAAGCTATCTCTTCAACCAGCTCGATCTAAATTTTTTCCTTTTTTAAGTTATTCTCCCCAAATTACTTTGGAACACGCGTTTCAATGTTAACACGTTTTATTACCACCATTCGAGAAAAGGTGAATTTTTTTGAAAATTATCACATACTAAGAATAAAATATATATTAAAGCTCCGTTATATTTTTCCTATAAGTTCCCTAAGGTCGAGGGGATAATATTGCACAAAGAACCGGGAAAGTGGGTGATCGGTCTTATTTTACTTTTATTTGGTTTTGGCATAATTTCATTAGGTATACAGGCAGTTAGTATTACGAATAATATTGCTGTTGGCATAGGTATCATTCCCGGTCTTCTCATAGTTTCCGATGTAGTTTGGGATCAATATTTGAAGGATTTCAATTGGCACCTGTTCAAGAAAGATAAAAAAGAAAAATGATAAATATTATTTCTAGTTAAATCTATAGAACATAATGGACGCGTTCCTTTTTTCAGGTATTGTAACTGGAGTTTTAGGTCTATTTTTTAGTTTTTTTGCATGGGGAACTGACGAGCTTTTTATCGAACCTGCGGTTGCTCCTCTTAAAAAATTTGTTACAACGATGAGAAGTTTTCCAAAACGAAGACTTTGTAGAGAATGTGATGAAGAATTATTAAAACCATTTTTTGAGATCTCAATGAAGCGAAAAGAAATCGTTTCGAATTTAGCTTCGGTTTCTGCTGGTTTGTTAATACAGTTTATCATTCTAATTATTTTAGAAAAATATATTGAAGCTATTACTGCATTAATTATTAGCCTTGCTCCCATATTGTTATGTTCTTATTATGCAATAAAGAAGAGAGACGTTTTTAGTTGGTGGAAACATATTTTATTCCGAGTGGCAGTTAGTAGCGGTGTTTTATCTATATCGTTTTATGGTTCTATGGGACTATACTTAGATTTTGTAAAATATTTCATTTTTTGGGATAATAAAATAGTTATTCTTGATAGACAAACGCCTTATTATCATATGGCAATTTGGATCACTTCGATCCTAGTTCTTTTATATTGTTTTAAAACATTGAAAAATATTTATAATCCAAGTTTGAGAAATACTATATTAAATAAAAAAGATGAAACTCAATTTAGTGGAACTATTAATGACTGGACAAATATACTTAAGTCTAGCAATCCAAAAAAGTCATATCAAGAAATGGATGTAAAAGATTCTCTAAATGAATTAGTTTATCAAGGGTTGATTAAAATGACTATAACTACGCGTGATGGTGATATTATTTATGAGTAATTTCATATGATATAATTTTTAAGAGAAAAATATTTTATGTGAAAAGTCACACTTTTTAAAAGGGTCTTCTTCAAAATAAAGCATTTTTAATTTGAACCGTTAAGCATATTGAATTAAAATTATTTTAAATATCCTATTGAAACCAACAATATAGTATAGGTGGGGATACGACGCCGAGTCTTCCTTCTTACGATAAATTCATGAATCCCGTCCTTCAGGCATTACGGAATCTGGGTGGATCAAGTTCTATCGATGAGATAGTCAACGAAGTTGCGAAGGTAATGGGCGGTTCTGTCAAGTCTTCGTCGGATTTATCTTCATGTCAAAATTCTTCGGGATGAACCTAGATATGAGGGTTCTGTTACCTCTTCGGTTGATCAGACTGTTTTGTTGGGCTGTTACCTTTCGGTTGATTGAAAAGCAAATGTTAACCGAAATGGTAGTATTATAGAATATGATATGATTAATGGTTATTTTTCTGAAGAGGATAGGGTTCGAGAGATACCGATAAAGGATAGAGCAGGTAAAACGCTTCGTCTCAAGCTCGAAGGTGGGATTGTCCCAAAGGGTAGGTCTAGAAAAGATCGGGTTCACTTCAAAATAAATAAAGTCGTTTGGGGACAACAGACAAATGTTATCGATAAAATCATTTTGATAGAAGAATTACTATGGGATGATGGTAGAAAGGAGTTGCGGTTTGGGTATAGAACCCAAACACATGAAAAGGGCTTATGGCATTGGGGAGAATTTGCCTTAATGGCTCCCATAAAGGATATAGATGAACTACTTCAAATAGCGAAAGAGAAAGGACTTATACATATATAAAATTGGTCTTCTTTGCGTTTTGAATTAATATCTTCCACTTGTTATCTCCCTTGACCTCGATTCTGCAAGCCTCAACTGGGGTCTTCCCGTTTAGCCCTAAGAAATCCGATCCATGTAGTTATGACACTCACCAAGTTTTAACATTATAACGAATCTGACGAAGTCCGAAGAACCTTAATTATTAACAAATTCCGGCGTTGGCATATAACAACTATATAAATACTATGTAGACGTCAACAGACTTAGTATATAGTCCATGCTCCACTTTCCTAGTTTTTATTGACATTACGTCTACTACAGAGTTTCGCCGCAGATCATGATGTGTTGCTCCTGTATCTCTTTCATTAAAGGTATTTTCCTCCCTTCCAGCTCCTCTCTAGTTATGATGTATGTAGTTAGGGGGTTCCCGAACTTTCTGGAGACCTCAACTTGAAGCTCTGAGACTGCCACTTCCGCTTTTTCCCTGTCATTTGATAGTATCAGGAGGTCGATGTCGCTTCGAGGTTCCTCTTCTCCGCGAGCAACGCTTCCGAATATTGCGGCTGAACTAATATTAGGTTGGCTACAGAGGTAATTATTTATAAGACTCTGGAGCGCTCTTAGGGTCTCCTCCTCGAATTTGAATAGGTATTCTAACAGGTCCCTCGTATGGCTTTCCTCGTTTAGGGTCACCGTGTGGGATTTTCCGACAGATTTGAGGGTGATCACGTTCATGTCATATAAGTCAATGAGGGCTTTATGGACGCCTGTGTGGGAGATATTAATGTAATCTGCGAGCTCACGCACGGTGAACTCTTTGCCTCTGTGGCGTTGTAAGGCTCTTAGTATCTTCACTTTGGCCTTGGATCCCAGGAGTTTCTCCAGATATTTATGCAGAAGCACACCAAAACACCATAAACTTTAGTTTACATATGTAAACTTTTGTTAATATACTTTACGATTGTAGTTCCCTAATCTAGCGAGGTATCTGTCGAACACAGGGTGCCTCGCCTATATTCCAGCCATTGTCTCCATTATTTGTGTAGAAACATTAGTGAGTCAAGCACGCGCTTAACATTCAACCTTTGTTCGATGGAGAGGTGGGTGGGGGCTGATTTACTTCTAAATAGTTGAATGCGCGACTCAGCGGGTTGGGCTAGTCGCTTCAGCGAGTCAGGAAGCCCGCCTCCTAGAGGTGGTTAGTTCATCTGCCCTTGAAGACGGTCTTCTTTCCCCTGATAACGTTCGCCAGGCCCTCCTTGGCATCCTCGGTGGCCCAGACTATTTTCGACGCCTCAAGTTCCTTCGCACGGGCCTCCGCGAGGTGGGAGTATAGTGTGTTTCGGACGCACTCCTTGAAGTACCTCGCGGCGACGGGCGCGGCGGTGGACATCTTCTTAGCGATGGCGAGGCCAATCTCGTCGACCTGGTCGTCCGGCACGACCTTGCTGACCAGCCCAAGCTCGTATGCCTGCCTCCCCGTGAAGCCCTCGTTGAGGAACATGTAGTCCAGCACCTTGTTCCTACCAATCCAAATCGGCAGCCGGAGGCTGCACATTCCCCAGGACCCGACGATCCCGTAGTAGATGTCGCCGTCGTGGATGTTGAAGGTCTCCCCGACTATCCTGATGTCGAAGGCGCTGAAGACGGCGGTGGAGCCTCCGAAGCAGATGCCCCGGGCCGCGACGAGGGTCGGCTTCGGGTAGCAGTCGATCCTCTCGACGATCCTGCCACCCAGCTCCGAGAACGGGGTGTCGGTCACCCCCTCCACTATGTCCTTGTCGAGGTCCTCGACGCCCGCGCCCTGGGAGAAGTTCGGCCCCGTGCTCTTGAGCATGACCGCCCGGACCTCGTCGTCCCTCTCGAAGTTGTCGAGGCAGTCGAGTATCTCCACGATCATCCTCTTGCTGAAGTCGTTCTGCGGTAGGGCATCGATTGTGATGACGCCCACTTGTTCATCTTTGCTTACCTTGATTTGTTTATACTCCATTCTACATCAGCGGTGTTCAAGAGGCGTACACGCTTAAATAATTTCTAAACGCCCCAGCGCGCGACTTCAAGCCCTCTGAGAATATCTCAATTGTCTACACAACCCACGACTCGACTCTACACAAAGAGGAGGGGCTTGTTTTTCCCTTCATGTTAAGAATTTTGATAACTCTCTGAGTGAATTTGGAAAAAATGTTAAAAGATAGCTGTGAATATGATCAGAGTGATGAACGGATTCGAATACGACACGTCACAAACAGGCTTCAATGCTGTTCTGAAGAACTGGCAACTCAAGGCAATGCAGATTGTCTGGTCTTCTCTGGAGGGTGCTAATAGTAGAACGGTCTGGATTAAGGTGAACCAAGCTCTCAAAGGCGAGACCATCTCCAGAGCCAGCATCATCAACTTCTTGGAGGCTATGCGGGGGATGGGAGTGATCTCGGGTGAGGAGAAGACGGGTAAGGGCGGCCATCACTGGGTCTATTATCCATCCCTAGACGAGACTGGTTTCAAGCGATTCATAACTGAGACGCTGCTGGATAGCCTGATGCGCGATTTCCCTGAGGAAACGAAAGTCGTAATAAACCAAGTTAGTTGAACTATGATCGCCATCTGAGTTATCGATGACCTTCGATATGAACTCGTTAAATGTATTCAAAAATTCGTAGAATTCAGTTTCGTCGATGTCTTAAGCACTAGACAGTGCTCCTTACCCCACGTGAACGGAACTACCCCGAAAGCGCCCTTCTTCTACTCGAAGCGAACCTTTTGCCAGTAATGAGGTAAACTTCCGTTGAGAAGTGCGTAGAACTGCTCTGTGGATTTAGTTAAAATCCATTAGAGCCCTCTCTACACAAGCCCACGTCGCCCCCACCTCTCACAGGTTCACCAGCATATTGTACAACGAAACCTTCCCAGCCAGCTCCCTCGCAATGCCCTCAAAGCTCCTGGCGAGGCTGTGCTCCCCAAACAACCGCTTAAACGTCGAGTAAGCCGTCTCAACAGCCCACCTACGCCCGTACCCCACCCTCTCAGCCCAACCATCATACCCTAAACTCCTCACCAGCTCCACCGCCCGACGCCTGCCCGGATGACCCCGATCAGACCTACCGTTCCTCTTCGGCTTAACAACCGCCTCGATCCCCCGACCCTCCAGCAGAGCGTAGACCTTCGACGAGTCGTAGGCACCATCCCCGAGGAGCCCAGAGACCCGGACATTCCTCCCCGACTCCTCCACGAGCGCTGGGAGGGCCTTCACGTCGTGAACGTCGTCGGTGCTGACCTCCATAGCGACCACCTCGTGGGTCTCCGTGTTTACGGCGAAGTGGAGCTTGATGTACCTCCTCTTCTTCCCGTGCTTCCTCTCTATCCAGCCTCCGGCCCTGTGGACGCTGATGCCGGTGGAGTCGACGGCGATGGTTACGGGCTCGGTGGCGTCTTTGAGGTCCTTGTAGGGGTCGACGGGCTGGCCGAGGATCCGTTTGCGGAGGCCGGAGTAGTCGCCGGTGGGCATGTCAGGTACGAGTCTGTGTAGTGCTCTGGTGAATCCTTCGAGTTGGCGGTAGGGGAGGCCGTAGAGGTAGCGGACTGCTGTGAGGAGCTTGATGATGCTGTTTGATAGGGTGTAGGGACGTCCTATTCTGTGCCTGTTCATGGTTTTTAGTTCTTTTACGTGGTTTTTCATGAGGGAGGGGTCCAGGATGAGCTCTCCTCGTCTGATGAGCCTCTCGTCGGTCTCTTTCCAGTCCATCGGCTCCTAGAAGGGGCGTTTATTTATGTAAAATTATCGACTAATTCCACAGAGCATAAATTATTACTTTTAGTATTACTGGGTCCATTAATCAATGAATGAGCTAGTAAAGATACAAGTTCCTGATCAAATACCTCTACATCAGGGCCGAAAGAGACTATTACTCTGTATATAGTTGTATCTTTATTCCCGGTATTACTAATTTTATATTCTAGATCAGAATTAAATTTTCCTTTTTTATATTGAAGTATCATCATTTCGTCAATTATTTTAATTTTTGGTTTTTCTCTATAGGTGTTAAAAATGAGTATTAATAGACTTAAAATTCCTGTTACACTACCGATAAAACCTAAAATAAAATCCGGGCTCATTAATATCCATAAAAATAAATCACTCTCCAGTTAAAATGAATTCTATATTTTTATAAATTTTTCCAATAATTGTTAAGAGGTTACATCAGAAGCAGTACTTTAGCTTCCGGAAGGGCGCGACGAACCTCTCGACCTCGCCCCTCATCGACTCAGCGTCCTCCCCGTCTGCCGACCTCCTGATCAACGCCGTCACCTGCTTCATCTCCCCCTCAGTCATCCCTTGGCGGGTAGCCTCCTGCACCGATATCCTGAGGCCGCCCCTGCAATTCGGGGGGTCGTCCCAGAGGACAGTCGTGGGGAGGAGGATGTTCGACTCGTTGAACCTCTTCTCGATGGCACGCGGCCCGAGGTCACGGACATTGACTATCACCTGATGCGTCTTCGTGTAGCCCTTCTCCTTCCCCACAACCTTGAAGCCCTGCTCGTCGAGCGCCCCTGCGAGCGCGTGTGAGTTGGCCTGTATCTGCTTGGCGTACTCGGGGCCGAAGTGGGCGAGTTCGCTGAGGCTCAACGCCGCGGCGGCATACTTTCTGGTCGCGTGTCTGTATGAAGGCGGGGTGGGTGACGCGAAGGTCGACGGCTTCGTCGCCGCACTGAAAAAGTGATTCTTTAGAAAAGAAGAGCGGGGTTACGGGTAGACCCTACGCATGTCCCTGGGGAAGGGGATGGTGTCCCTGATGTGCTCAAGCTTAAGCATCCACGTAAGTACACGCTCCACGCCTAGGCCGAAGCCGCTGTGCGGCACCGTGCCCCACTTCCGCAGCTCCATGTACCACTTATAGTCCTCCGGGTTGAGGTTGTCGTCAAGCACCCGCTGGAGAAGCTGGTTGTAGTCGTGTACGCGCTGCCCGCCTCCGATGATCTCGCCGTAGCCCTCGGGGGCGAGTAGGTCGCCCGACTTCGTAGTGTCAGGCCTCGCGGGGTCGGGCATGTGATAGAAGGGCTTGATCCCCGTGGGGAACCCCGTGACCCAGAAGGGTAATTCGAAGTGCTGCGTCAGTGGGGCCTCCTGCTGCCAGCCGAAGTCGTCCCCCCAGAGCATCTCGACGCCGTCCTTCTGCAGAATCTCCACCGCCTCGTCGTACTTGATCCTCGGGAACGGAGTCTCGATCTTCAGCAGGTCCTTAGGGTCCCTGCCCACGGCCTGTATCTCCTTCGGCATCGTCTCCGCGATGTGGTGGGCGATGTGAGTGACCAGCGCGTCCCCCACCTTCATGATGCCGTCGTGGTCCGTCCAGGGCTCCTCGACCTCCATGTGCCAGAACTCGGTCACGTGGCGGCGCGTCCTGCTGGGCTCCGCCCTGAAGCTCGGCGCGATCGTGTATATCTTGCCGAGGCTGCTTATCATCGCCTCCGCGTAGAGCTGCCAGCTCTGGCTCAGGTAGACGTTCTTCTTGTCGAAGTACTTGACCTCGAAGAGGGTTGAGCCGCCCTCGCAGGCCGCGCTTGTGAAGCTGGGGCTCTGGGTCTCCGTGTAACCGTTCTCTCCGAACCACGTCCTCGCTGCCTTGAGGAACTCGGCTTTGATCTTGAAGATGCTCTGCAGCTTTGGGTCCCGGACCTGTAGGTGCCTGTTGTCTAGTAGGAACTCGAGGCCGTGCTCCTTCTTCGTTATAGGGAAGTCTGGCTGAGCCTCGTAGACTGTGCCGAGGTTATTGACGGAGAGCTCGTAGCCACCCGGGGCGCGCTGGTCCACGCGGACCTTTCCCCCAATCTCGAGTGTGGACTCCATCGTGAGCCCCTCGAGATTATTGAAGGTGGCTTCGTCGACGTTCTTCTTGTTCACGGTGCACTGCAGTACACCTGTGCCGTCGCGTATGTGGAGGAAGACCAGGCCACCGCTGCTCCGGCTGTTGTAGAGCCAGCCGCGGATCTGGACCTGCTCCTCGTCATGCTTTCCGCCAAGTATCTTGGCTATGTCCACGAAACCGGTCATATTGACCGAAGAGGATGCTGTGGCCCCAATATTATAGTCTTCTCCCAGCCAGTTGTAATTTTTACTGGTCCCGGGGGATAGGGATAAAGGAGCTGAGGGCGAGAGTCTGCTTAATGAAGATACTAGCATTAATCGGGAGCCCCCGCCGGATGGGGAACACGGAACTGCTCGTCGACGCCGCCCTCGGTGAGGCGACGAAGCACGGGCACGAGGGGGAGAAGCTCTACCTCTACGACTACGAGATTAAGCCATGCGTCGACTGCCGCGCCTGCAAGGCCGGGGAGAAGGTCTGCGTACTCAAGGACGACATGCCCGAAATCTACAGGAAGATAGACGCCGCCGACGTCATCATCCTCGGCACCCCGATCTACTGGTACGGCCCCACCGCCAAGATGAAGCTCCTCATCGATCGCCTCCGCCCCTACGTCGCCAACCGCCGCCTCGAGGGGAAGAAGGCCTACCTGATCGCCCCCTCCGAGGAGGGGCCGAGCGCCTGCGGGCCGCTTGTCGACAGCCTGAAGATGAGCTTCAAGTACCTCGGGCTGGTGTACGCTGGGGAGGCGCTGATAACCGCCAATGAGAAGGGGGAGGTGGCGAAGAAGCCGGAGGAGATGGAGAAGGCGCGCCGCCTCCTCTCGGGGCTCTAGCGTGTGAAGAATGCGCCGAGTCCCGTCTGGCGTGGGCGCCCGACGAGTTCGTCGAAGCTCATGTCGAGGGCGTCGAGGACCTGCTCGAATGTGCCCTCGAGGTACTCCTCCATCTTGTTTATGTCGACGTCCTTCTTCCCCGCTATCTGGACGGGCTTGACGCCGTCCTTTGTGACGACGTAGCTGATTATGTCCCCCTCCTTGAGCTCGTATCCCTGCTCCTCGAGCATCCTGCCCGCCTTGACGTGCTGGGGCGTGGTGTCGTAGCCTGCGAGGCCCTTGCCGAGCATCATGCTGAAGGCGACCTCCTCTATGGCGAATTCGCGGTTCTTGAGGCGGTGGTTGATGGTGGTGACGAGGTTCCTGATTTCCTCCTTGGCGTCGGGGAACTCCTCGGGCCCATCGACGTTGCTGAGGATGGTGGTGAGTTTGACGAAGGCGTCCTTGAGGATGGGGGGGATGTGCCGCTTCTTCCCCGTCAGCCCCTTTATGTCGAGCTTGCCGTCGGGGTAGACGCCGAGGTAGTTCTTCTTCCGGCTGCTGAATATGGCGTAGCGGTACTGCTTGTCGACGTCAAGGTCGATGCCGAGCTCGGCGTCGGCCCAGTTAACGAGGCCGTCAATCTGCTCCTTCGACGGCTTCTCGAGGAAGACGGAGTCCGTGTCGCCGTAGATGACCTCTATGCCTAGTTGCTGGCTTTTATCGACGGCCTTGGTCATGGCGTAGCGGCCGACGGCTGCTGTGCTCTCCGCCAGCGGGGGGCAGTAGAGGGGAAAGCTCTCGGAGCCGAAGACCCCATAGCTGGCGTTCAGGAAGACCTTGAGGGCCTGGGTGACGACGTCGTAGTACTGGCGCTCCTCGACGCTTAGGGCTTTGTCTCTGCTTCGGGGCTTGTACCACTGGACCCTGAGGTCGCGAAGGCTTCCAATGATGAGGCTCGCCATGCCGCGGTTCTTCTTGCAGACCCAGTGGGGGGTCCCGGGGACAAGGTTATCCCTGCACTCGGGATGGTTGCAGAGGATGGTGTCGTAGCTTAGGTTCCAGTTCCTGATAGCGCTGGGGTAGAGGCTGGCGAAGTCGCAGACGATGACGCCGAAGTGGGCGCCGGGCTTCGGGTCCCTGACTATGGCGCCCTGGTACTTCTTCCCCTTGATGATGCTGGTGGTGCTGGTCTGCCCCTTCACGTCGAGGATGTCCTGCGTGTTGGGGATGAGCCAGCCCCGGTGCCTGTGTTCCCACTCCATGAGGGAGAGTATCCACCTGCTGACGCCGTTACGGGTGACGTCCTCCATGATCATCTTGCTGATGCGGGTGAGGAGGACTATGAGGTTCATGGCGAGGTCGTGGTTGAAGGCTGTGAGCTGGTAGGTGAGGTCGGAGTCGTTGAGGCAGTACTGGGCGAGGTCCTGCATGTTCGCCGCCATGATGTCGCCGATTGCGAGCTTCTCCATGGTTGAGTGAGGCTCTTGGATATCTCGTTGAGGGTGTTCTCCCTGTATCGGTTGCCGAAGGCGTAGCCCTGTATGCTCCTGTTCATGAAGAATTTGTAGAGGTCGAGGTGGACGCCGTTTCTGAGGAAGGCGAAGCGGCGCCCCATGACTATGGGGTTCTCGGAGTCGGGGATGCCGAGGTTCTTCGCCCTGTTGCGTAGGAATCGGAAGTCGAAGTCGTCACCGTTGAAGGTGAGGACGACGGGGTACTCGTCTAGGACCTTGAAGGTGTCCCTGATTATGTCGCGCTCGTCGGTGTAGACCTTAACCTCCGCGCCGAGGATGACCGGGTGTCGGTACATCGTGGCCGGTGTCGTTGAGGACGATTATCCTGCGCAAGCCGTCGCTGGCTGAGAATCCGACGGCGGTTATGGGCTCCTGTCGCCTCGTCGGCGTTGGGGAGCCTGTTCTGGACGCTTGGGCGGACCTCGATGTCGACGGCGACGCGCCGCAGCTTGGGGACGGGGCACTGGAGGAGGCGGGTCCACTCCTTCATGTTGCCCCTGAACTCGGGCTCGATCTTCTCCAGGATGGCGTCGATCTTCGCCTCCGTCTCCGCGTCGAGGGTGTAGCCGGCGTCGACGAGGTTGCCGTTCTCCACCCTGTAGGGCATCCCGGTGATGAGTTCGCGGTCGTAGATGTAGCACTGGTAGTACCTGATTCGGCTCTCCCAGCTGTCCCCGATGATGCTCCTGATGGGCTGGCCCCTGCCTCCGCCGATGCTGAGGGGGTCCTTGGCGACGACCTTTGTGACCTTGATCTCCTTGTCTGCGAGGGGGTCGTGTTTCTTGACCTCCTCCATGAAGAAGTAGCCCTCGTGGCGGAGGAGGCGCTGGTTCTTCTCCAGCTCCGTGATGGGCTCCCTGCTTATGCAGTAGGGGAGGTGGCTCGTGTTGTCGTACCAGAGGTAGACCTGCTGGCTCACGGGCTCGTAGAGGCGGAGGTACGCCTTCTGCTCCGCGCCGTCGTAGCCCGCGCTGAGGAGGTAGCTCGTGGGCAGGTTCTCGGGGGCCAGACGCCCCTTCGGCCTTATCTCCTCCTCGCCCTCGTCCATTATTGAAGTCGGGAGCCGCCATCGCGTAGACTTCGACTCGCTGGGATATATGGGCTATGAGGGGTAGCCGCGTCGTGCCCTCTCGGCCATGTAGAGGGTCTCGAGGACGATGTAGGCGGCCTGGATCGCGGTTAAGCCCGAGTCGTAGCTGGGGGAGACCTCGTTCAGGTCGAAGCCGACGAGGCGCTTGTCGACGACGCCGGCGATTAGGTCGAGCAGCTGGGTGACTCCTATGCCTTCTGGGCTGGGGTTGCCCACTGCGGGGGCCTCGGCGGGGTCGACGGCGTCCATGTCGACGCTCAGGTAGACGGACTCGACGCCCTCTAGGGAGTCTCTGATCATTCCGAGGACGGGTTCGACGCCGAACCTCTTCACGTCCTGCGCCGTGACGACGGTGACACCCTTCTCCTCGGCGTACTCTATCTCCTCCGCGGAGAGGGCGCGCGCCGCGACGATTACTAGCCTGAATCCCTGTTCCTCATGTGCCCTGCGCAGGTAGGTGGCGTGGCAGAGCCTCTCCTCGAATAGTGTGTCCCTGAGGTCGAGGTGGGCGTCGAAGACGACGACGGCTTCGGGGTGGAGGGCGCGGAGGGCGCCGAGGGTGATCGTGTGCTCGCCCCCCAGCATAACTGGGAGCTTACCCAGCGCCTTGATCTCCTCGACGACCCTCCTGATGTTCTCGACGGCGGGCTCGACCTCCCCTACGTCGGCGATGTCACCGATGTCAACGAGCTTCAGGTCCTCCCAGTCGAGGCCCGTCCTGACGCTGTAGCTCTCCATGTACTGGCTCGCCTCCCTGATGGCGGTGGGGGCGAACCTGCTCCCGCCCCTGTAGGAGGCGGTCCTGTCGAGGGGTGCCCCGAAGAGTATGATAGTCGGCGTCCTCGGGTTCCCCCGACTTCTCGAAGAAAAGCTCGGGGACGGGCCTGAGTAACTCGTCGAATAGCTTCATTTCTGCACCTCCTTCCAACGGTAGCACTTTGTCAGGTGGTCGTTTACCAGGCCAGCGGCCTGCATGTAGGCGTAGCAGATTGTTGGGCCGACGAAGGTGAAGCCCCGTCTTCTTGAGGTCCTTGCTCATGGCGCGGCTCTCCTCCGTCTCCGCGGGCATCTCCTTGAAGCTCGTGTAGGTGTTGACCCTCTGCTTTCCCCCGACGAAGCCCCAGATGTACCTGTCGAATGTGCCGAACTCCTTCTGGACCTCCAGGAAGGCGCGGGCGTTCTTTATGGCTGCCTCTATCTTCCTGCGGTTGCGGATGATGCCGGGGTGGTCCATGATCCTCTCCACGTCGGCCTCGGTGTAGGCAGCGACCCTCTTGGGGTCGAAGTTGTGGTAGGCCTCGCGGTACGCGTCGCGCCTGTGGAGGACGGTGCGCCAGCTGAGTCCCGCCTGGACGCCCTCGAGGACTATGAACTCGAAGTGAAGTCGGTCGTCGTGGACGGGGACCCCCCACTCCTCGTCGTGGTAAGCCGTCATCAGGGGGTCGTCGGTGCCCCAGCCGCAGGTCTTCTTCATAGGTTGAGCCGAGGCGGGTGGTCTCAAAAGGTTTACGAGTACTCATATCAATATTCTTAAATATGTCGCTGTGATAAGCCTCTCAGACCATAATGGCGAGCGCGAAGGAGATCAAGGAAGCAGTAAAGAAGCGATACACGGCGGTAGCCGAGTCGAAGAAGCAGCGGGTGCGGCTGCGGCAGCGACGGCGGCAGCTGCTGCGGAGGGGGAGACCCAAAGCAGGCAGCGGAGCTGATTGGATATAACGTCAAGGAGCTTGAGGAGATCCCGCAGGAGGCGATACTCGGCCTCGGCTGCGGCTCACCCGTCGCCTATGTGGGGCTCAAGCCGGGGGAGACGGTCCTCGACCTCGGCTCAGGCGGAGGTATAGACGTCTTCCTCGCCGCAAAGAAGGTAGGCTCCAAGGGCAAGGTAATCGGCGTCGACATGAACGAGGCCATGATCAAGAGGGCGAAGGAGGCCGCGGAGGAGTACGGCTTCAAGAACGTCGAGTTCCGCCTCGGCGAGATCGAGGAGATGCCCGTCGAGGACGGCACCGTCGACGCCATAATCAGCAACTGCGTCATCAACCTCAGCCCTGACAAGCCAAAGGTCTTCCGCGAGGCCCACCGCGTCCTCAAGCCCGGGGGCAGGATAACCGTCAGCGACATAGTCACCGAGGGCAAGATCCCCGAGGAGATCAGGAGAGACCTCGACTCCTGGGCAAGCTGCGTCGCCGGCGCACTACCAGAGGAGGAGTACCTCAAGGACATAGAGGCGGCTGGCTTCAACAAGCCGAAGATACTCAAGGAGTCCTTCTACGACACCAGCGAGTACGACGTCGACTTCAAGGTGAAGAGCGTTACCGTCGAAGCCTACAAACCAAAGTAACAAAGATCAACCGTCTTTCTTTAGTAAAACATTTTTTAAATTAACTGAGTATTTGCGTTTTCCCGGTAAACCGTGTCTAAAGCTTATTTTTTAGATTCTCCTACATGAAACCGTGTTCGGCTTCATAACAAGCATACCAAGCAGACTCAGAAACCTACTCTCAAAATTCAGGAGGTTCTTCACCAAACCCCAGTACACCAACTTCTGCAGAACCATGACGGGGCTCATCGTAGCGGGCGAAGGGGAGCACGACATCAAGAGCATGAACGAGCTCTTCATAGACCGTAAGGACCAGAGCAGCCTCAACAGGTTCATCACCGAATCCAAGTGGGACATAGAGAAGGTGGTGAAGATGGGCAGGGAGCTGCTCCTAAGCGAGGCCGAACATGACCCAGAGGTCGAGTACGAGGTCATAGACGACACCGTCTGCAGGAAGTACAGCCCCAGGACCGAGATGGTCTGCATCAACCACAGCTCAACGATGGGCACGGTGCTCAGCCACGACTACGTCTCATCCCTCCACGTCAACGGCGGGGTCGCCGTCACGGACGGGTTGAGGCTCTACGGGAGCAAGAGGAGGTGCAGTGAGAAGGGTGCCCCGTTCAGGACCCGTGTGGAGCTGGCCTGCGAGCTGATTGGGGATCACACCCCTAGGGCGAGGCGCACCGTCGTCCTCTGGGACTCCTGGTTCACCTGCATGGACCTGATAGAGGAGTGCCGGAGCCGCGGCTTCAACTGGATCGGTGAGATCAAGGGGAACAGGATCGTGTTCCACGATGGTAAGCGTGTTCACCTGCGTGAGCTGGTCGAGGAGATGTGTCGTACGGGGTGCTTCAGCGACGTTGAGGTTGGTGGTGAGCTCTATCAGGCGTGTATGGTTGAGGTGACGATGCCCAAGATAGGCGATGTATCCATCTTGGTGGATGTGAAGGCCGGCACGAACGATGTTCACCTGCTCTGCAGCGACATGGTCTGCTGCGGCGTCGGTGAGCTGCTGGGTCATGCTTTGGAGAGGCATAGGGTGGAGGACTTTTATAGGGATGCTAAGTCTCTTGGTTTCGGGGAGTACAGGTTCAGGGGGAGCGAAGCGGCGCTTATACACGCGCACCTAGTCTCTCTGGCCTGTGCTCTCCTCGATGTTCTTCGTCGCAGGCTTCTGAGGTACTCCGTCACGGGTGGTCTTCTCTCGTTGGAGGCGACGGTTGAGTGGGTGAGGAGGAAGTGTATGCATGGTTTTATTCATAGGTTGAGGGATTCGGATCGGTCAACGAGGAGCCTGTTGAGGCTTATCGACACGAGGTAATCATGAAAAACGCAAACACTCAGTTAAAACAACCCTAGAACTCCTATGGGCTTCTCTAAAACCTCAAGCGAGTTCTACGATCTGATCTATAAATCGGTCGACTACGAAACCGAAGTCGACACTCTAATCAAGTTGATAGAGGAGCACTGCAGAATAAAACCCGAACATATACTCGACATCGCCTGCGGGACCGGGAATCACTCCTTGATTTTATCGAGGAAAGGATATGATGTGACGGGTTTGGATCTCTCGGTGGATATGATTAACGTCGCTAGAAGAAAAGCGGAGAAGGCAAACCTCAGCATCAATTTCGTCGTCCAAGACATGCGGAGCATCTACCTCGGCAGGAAGTACGACTGCGCGATCTGTATGTTCACGGCGTTCCCCTATCTGCAGACCTACGACGACATCGAAAGGGCACTAACCAGCGTAAAGAAGCACTTGGTCGAGGATGGTGTCTTCATCTTCGACTTCGTGAACATCAGTGGGTTGAAGCCTATGCCATACAAGTCGTGGACGAAGGTTCAGGACCAGAGGGGAACACTCTATCGACTCAATGAAAACAGGTTCGATCCTAAGACCAGCGTCTTGGAGTTCCCCTTTCAGTATATCCTGATTACCCCAGATGGACTAGCGGAGACGTTTGAGGAGGTGCATCGGTTGAGATGTGTGAGCTATCCAGAGGTTCAGCAATACTTGGAGATGAACGGCTTCGAGCTCCTCGCAGCGTATAGCTGGGATGAGGATAAATCCGCATTGAGGGAGTTCCAACAGAACACGTTTAGGATATTGATAATCACAAGAAGCACCTAAACTATGGATGCATATTGTTCAGACTGAGCGTTTTCTTAGAGAAGAATTATCGAAAGGGACAAACCCTTTCGGTGCCCGTAGATTTTTTCGTTATCTACTGCCACGCAAGTTAGCCGGAGTAGTAGTAGCGCCTGGTCTCCTTCTGCTCCTTATCCAGCCTGCTACCCGGCTTGTTGACGCGCGGCCTCTTCGTGTCGGCGTCTCGGCGGAATGTGACGCCCATCTGCTCGAGGAAGGCGTTCATGCCGTCCTCGAGGCTGAGTGGCTGCCCCGCGTGCCCGCTGCGTCCCGCCTCGCCTGTGAAGACCATGAGCTTGTCGGCGATGAAGTCCTGGGTGACTATGTCGTGCTCGACGACGAAGGCTGTTACTCCCCTCATCTTGGTGATGCGGCGGATGGCGCGCGCCACTGCTAGGCGCTCCTCGACGTCTAGGTAGGCGCTCGGCTCGTCGAGGAGGTAGATGTCACTGTCCCTGCTAAGGCACTCCGCGATGGCGACGCGCTGAAGCTCGCCGCCGCTGAGGATCTTTACGTCCCTCTCAAGCATCCTGCGGACGTGGAGGGGTTCGATGACCTCGGCTGTGAACCACTGCTCCCCGTACTTCTCCCCCGCCGCCTTCCTGAGCACCTGCTCGACGGTGCCCGGCACGCTGCTCTGGCTTATGTACTGGGGCTTGTAACTCACCTTGAGGGTCGGGTTGTTGACGGCGCCCTCGTCGGGCTGCTCGACCCCCGCGAGCATCTTGATGAACGTCGTCTTGCCGATCCCGTTCATTCCGAGGATGCCCACGACCTCCCCGACCCCAATCTTCCCCGCCTCGACGTCGAGGCTGAAGCCCCCATATCTCTTCTTCAGCTCGCTCCACTGGAGGAGTGTGCGTGCCCTCGTCCTGTCGACGTTCGGTGGCTTGTCGTGGAAGATGATAGGGGTCTCCCTGAATCGGATGTTCTCGTCGGGGATGTAGCCGTTTATGTAGATGTTTATGCCCTCGCGCACCGTGTGGATGTGGCTCACGATGCCGTAGACGTCGGGCTCACCGTATAGGAGGAAGACGTCGTCGCTCATGTAGTCGAGGACGGCGAGGTCGTGCTCCGCGGCGACGACCATCTTCTCCGCGTCGACTAGGCCGCGGATGACGCGCGCTGCCTTGGTGCGCTGGTAGATGTCGAGGTGGCTGCTCGGCTCGTCGAATAGGTAGACCTTGGCGTCCCTGATGACCGCGGTGGCGATAGCGACTCGCTGAAGCTCGCCCCCCGAGAGAACGTCGAGTGGCCTGTCCATGAGGTACTCGAGCTCGAGGTCCTTCGCGACCTGCTCCATCACGCCCCTCTGGTCGAGCCTCTTCAGCACCTCGCCCACGGTGCCCTTGACGACCTTTGGTATCCTGTCCACGTACTGGGGCTTGTGCACCACCTGCATGCGCCCTCCGTAGAGGGCGTCGAGGTAGTCGTACATCGGCTGCCCGGCGTAGTTCTCCTCCACCTGCTCCTTCGTCGGTGGCTCCATGTAGTTGCCGAGGTTGGGCACCAGCTCCCCGCTGAGGATGCGGAGGATCGTCGACTTACCTATCCCGTTGCGGCCGAGGAGGCCGACGACGCTCCCCTGCTTCAGGGTCGGGAGCCTGTAGAGGGTGAAGGCGTTGGGGCCGAAGCGGTGGGTGTGGTCCGTCTTCAGCTCGTCGGGGAGGTTGACTATGCGTAGCGCGTCGAATGGGCACTTCTTGACGCAGATGCCGCAGCCGCTGCAGATCATCTCCGCCACGTACGCCTTCCCGTCGTCCCCGATGCGGATCGCCTCCCTCCTCGTCCGAACCATCGGGCAGAACCTTATGCAGACGAGGTCACACTTCTCCGGCTTGCAGCGCTCCTTATCGACGACGGCGACCCTCAACACTGGCACCCAGTCGTCGATTATTGATTAAGCCCCTTATTTAAGCAGTAATAGGTGAGGGGGTCATACCACCTATTCGTTTAGCTTGATAACGGTTGAGAGTTTGTCTATGCGCGTGTGTGTGGGTGGGGGGGAGGGGGGTATATAACATCATCCAGCGTCTCCTTCTTTAACGAGTTCCGTGGCGTGACTTGGGGATTGCCTGTTTACTTTATTTATTTATGTTAATTTCTTGGTCGTCTGGGCTTTATTCCTGTATTTAAGTGGGATGATAGTGTGATGATAGTTTATACTATCATCCATCGTCCTACGAGTCTTCAACCGTGATGTTTGGGGCCCTTTTCTTCTTACGGTGGCGATGCTTATTAAAAAATTAATTTCCTATTTGGATCTTCTTTAAATTCGTCCCCTTGGGAGTCCACGCCTTCGTCAGGGTCTCCTCGACGACCCCCCTGTGGCCAGCGGGGTCATACATCGCCTCGACGAGGGAGTCGTAGTCGAGCCCGTTTATCGACCTCGGCCCCAGCGTTGAGGGCGTTCATGTTTAACACAATCGCCTTCTCTACGGGCATCCTCTCCGGGTTGATGTCGATTCCGTAGATGCCGGAGTAGGCATACATCTTGAAGACGAGGAGGGTGGCGAGCATCTGGTCGATGCCTAAGACGCCGGCGTTTAGGTCCTGGTCATAGTTCCCGAGGGGCTGGCTGTTCCAGTGGCTGTGGGCTAGGCGCCCTTCGCGAAGCACCGAGGCGAAGGCGCCGGGGAGGTCCTCGTGCCCCATGAGGACGTGGCCGACTTCAGGGTTGAGCCCAACCAACGCGTGCCCGTCCTTCTGGAGCTTCAGATTCTCCTTGTGCTTGAGGAGAGCTTCCACGTTTCGGGCGAAGAGGAGCCCGTTAGCGGTGTTCCTGTAGATGTTGTTCCCTCGGGGCTCGTAGGGCTTCGGCTCCATCGCCACCCTCATTCCTGGGACCTCGTCCATCGCCTCCGCGACGGCTCCCTCGAAGCGGCTCCACATACCGTAGTAGTCGTGGCCGAACGGGTTCTCGTACCCGTCTATGCCTGGCCAGATGACGCAGACGTCTGTGCCAAGCTCCTTGTTGAGTCTGAGGCTCTCCTTGAGGCGTTCGATAGCGAATTTCCTGACCTTGGCGTCGGGGTTGCTGAGGCTGCCGAACTCGAACTGCCTGTCGAAGAAGAGCATGGGGATGCAGGTGATGAGCTTGATACCCGTCTCCTTCTCCAGCCCCTTGTAGAGGTGGATGTTCTCTCTGTTCACCTCGTTGGGGTAGTGGGCCTCCACGCCGAGGGAAC
Organism: Candidatus Bathyarchaeota archaeon; assembly: GCA_963820555.1. Classification (GTDB taxonomy): domain Archaea; phylum Thermoproteota; class Bathyarchaeia; order TCS64; family TCS64; genus UBA8941. The sequence goes on along the minus strand of CAWGAT010000047.1, from coordinate 31,006 downwards.
CGTCAACGATGCCCTCATCCTTCATCACCTTTATCTTCTCGATGCAGTCAGCGATTGTGCCCTTCGCCACGTATGCGTCGTGGAAGCGCCCCCCTCCGGGGTAGAAGTACCAGACGCCGACGCTGAAGCGCGGCTTAAGTCTCGACCCCTTGAGGTGCCTGAGCATCTCCTCCGGGGTCCGTCTCCGTCTTTTGGGGTCTAAGGTCGAGCATGGGTTGATGGTGCCCGAGGTGGTAAAACAGCTTTCCGGGTCACGAGGCGAAGGCGCCGCGGAGGTCGACGCTGAGTCTGTCCTGCAGCCTCTGGAGCCCCCTATACGTCTCGACGTTCCCTTTGTCGGGTTTGGCCCTGGTCGCCTCGTCGAGGTGGACGAAGGAGTCGGTTATCTCCGAGATGGGGGTGCTGCCCTCGTATGTCCAAAGCACTTGGAGCGCGGCCCCGTATGCGGCGCCCTCATCAACCTCAAGGCACACGGTCTCGACGCCAAAGACGTCGGCGCACATCCTCCTCCAGGCCCGGTTCTTAGAACCCCCGCCGGTGAGGCGTACCTCGCTGGGCTCTATACCCATCTCCCTGAGACGGTTGAAGCCGAAGTTGAGCCCCATCGTCGCGCCCTCCATGGCGGCGCGGGCGAGGTTCCCTGCGTTAAAGTTCTCTGGGGTGAGCCCGTAGATGACACCCTTCCCGTCTGGGACGTTCGGCGTCCGCTCCCCCGTGAGGTATGGTAGAAGTAGCACGTTGTTTGAGCCCACCGGTGTCGCCTCGACCACCTCCTCCAGCTCCTCGTAGCCGAGGCCGAGTAGTCCCCTCATGGCCTCGGTGGCGACGGTGACGTTCATCGTGCAGGCGAGGGGGAGCCAAGCGCCGGTTGAGTCGCAGAAGGCGTGTGCCTCGCCGAGGGGGTCTACGACGGGCCTCTCCGAGTAAGCGTAGATAGTGCCTGAGGTGCCGAGGCTGACGGTGACGATACCCGGGCGAGTATTTCCCGTCCCGATGGCGCCCATCATGTTGTCGCCACCACCCGCGCTCACGGTGATGCCCTCTGGGAGCTCCAGCCTCTCCGCCGCTTCCCTCCTCAGCTTTCCTGAGGGCTCGCTCGACGGTCGAATCTCCGGCAGTTTCCCCATGAGGGCGGGGTCTATGGCCTCGACGACCTCCCTCCTCCACCTCCGCGTCCCCACGTCCATGAGTGCCGTCCCCGAGGCGTCCCCAGGCTCCATCGTCGCCCTCCCCGTGAGCCAGTAGTTGAGGTAGTCGTGGGGGAGGAGCACTTTGGCGAGGCGCGCGTATTTATCGGGCTCGTGTCTCCTCAGCCAGAGAATCTTCCCCGCGGTGAAGCCGGGGAGGATCGTGTTACCCGTCAGTTTCACGACCTCCCTCACGCCGCCGAGGCGTTCGATGAGCCACCTACACTCCTCTGCGTTGCTCGTGTCGTTCCACAGCTTCGCGGGACGGATAATATTCCCATTTTTGTCCAGCGGCACGAATCCATGCTGTTGCCCCGAGACGCCGATCCCTTCAACGTTGCCTTCGATCTTCACCTCCGAGAGGGCATCCCTCACAGACTTGATCATGGCCTCCACCCAAGTGGATGGGTGCTGCTCGCGGTGACCCGCCGGTAGTCCCTCGATCAGCCCGTATCCGACGTAGCCACTCCCGACGACCTTCCCATCCATACCGTCGACGACTACGGCCTTCGTCCCCTGAGAGCCGCAGTCCACGCCCACGAAGTAACTCGTGTGGTCCATCGATCAACCCTAACCTCAGGTTGCTAAAGAATTCAGGGGTAGAACAACCATCGACTTGTATATATGGCGGTGTATATATAGGCGCGTCATACGCCTCGTTTCTCTCCCAAGGCTGATAACTTAATACGTCAATACCTGAACGGGTATACCCTTTGGCACGCCACGCCGAGCTGAGCGAGCTTCAACTACCCGAATTCGGTACCCCTACCAAGGAGCCGACCATCCCCCCCGAGACTTACCTCGAAAGGATCGAAAAACTCCGCGCGAAGGCGCTGGAACGGGGATACGAGTCATTCATCGTATATGGTGACCGGGAGCACTACGCCAACGTCGCGTGGCTCACCGGCTACGACCCACGCTTCGAGGAGACCCTTCTCATAATCGACCTCAAGAAGGAGGCGAAACCCCTACTCGTCGTCGGCAACGAGGGCAAGGGTTACACAGGGATTAGCCCAATCGAGAAGAAGCTACGAATCGCCCTCTACCAGAGCTTCAGCCTCGTCAGCCAACCCCGAGGGGAGAGTAAGCCCCTGAAGAGCATACTCAGGTCGGGCGGGGTCAAGCGGGGCAGCAGGGTCGGGGTAGCAGGCTGGAAGTATTACACCGATGTTGAGGTGGATGACCCTGAGGCGACGCTGGAGATACCCAGCTTCATCGCCGACACCATAAGGAAGATGGCGGGAAGGGGAAACGTCGCGAACGCCAACACCCTGCTCCTCCACCCCGCCGAGGGCATACGCGCCGTCAACGACGTCGACCAACTCGCCCGCTTCGAGTATGTAGGCACACAGACGAGCCAGGCACTACGTGATGTCCTCTTTGGTCTCCGCCCCGGCATGACTGAGTACGACGTCGTCCGCCTCATGAGGCTTAACGGCCTCCCCCTGAGCTGCCACCTCATGCTCAGCGCGGGACCGAGGGCAGCCATGGGACTACCAAGCCCGAGCAGTCGCGTCATCGATCGGGGCGACCCCTTCACCATGGCCTACGGCGCTTGGGGGAGCCTCAACGCCCGCGCCGGCTTCGTCGTCGAGTCCGAGGAGGAGCTGCCAAAGGCAATCCGGTCCTATGTCCCCAAGCTGGTCGCCCCATACTATGAGGCGATAGCCGCGTGGTACGAGAAGCTCAGGATAGGTGCCACGGGAGGAGATCTCTGGAAGGCGATCCACGATCGCATAGGCGACCCCTTCTACGGCGTCCACCTCAACCCCGGCCACCTCACTAGCCTAGAGGAGTGGCTTAGCAGCCCATCTTATGAGGGGTCGAAGGAGAAACTAGCCTCGGGGATGGCTATCCACGTCGACGTCATCCCCGGGACGGGCACAAAATACTACACGACGAACGTCGAAGACTCCCTGTGTCTCGCGGATATCAAGCTTCAGGAGGGAGTTCGAGGAGAGGTATCCGGAGGCGTGGGCGCGCATACAGGCCCGCCACACCTTCATGACGAAGGAGCTGGGCATAAAACTCAGCCCGGAAGTCCTACCGTTCAGCAACATCCCCGCCTACCTCACCCCTTTCATACTCTCCCCCAACCGGGCCATGAGGATGGCCTAGCCACTATCGACTGTTTTTTAAGCGGTTGAGCCCAAAACACCGTCATGCAAGGCGTTGTAGGCGTCTACTCTAAGGAAGATGTGGGGACGAGGAGCCTCTACACCCTCTACGGCGTCCAGCACAGGGGGCAGGAGAGCGCGGGGGTAGCGGCTGCGGGAGCCCGGAGCCTCAGGGTCTGGAGCGGGACGGGACTCGTCTCTCGGGTCTTCGACGAGCGCTACGCCCCCTTCAGCCACCCCGACGACTACGCCGTCATCGGCTGCGCCTCCGGGGAGAGCCCAGAAGGGGGCTACCTCCACGCGTCCTCGAGACGAACCGGTACAGGATCGCCGTCACCCTCGACGGCTACATCCCGAAGAAGCAGGGGGAGTCGAACGAGAAGTCGTTCCTCGACGTCCTCGAGGCAAAGCTGCAAGGGACCAGCATAATCCCTGCTATGCGGGAGGCGATGTGGAGCCTACCAACCGCCTACTTCAGCCTCGTCGCCGTCGCCCTCGACAAGAAGGAGGAGGAGAGCACGCTGATAGCCGCACGCGACCCCAGGGGCGTGAGGCCTCTCCACGTCGCCCGGACGAAGACCAAGCTCTTCTTCGCCTCCGAGTCGGCACCGGTAGACGTCCTCGAGGGGATGGGTGAGTCCTTCGATGACAGGAGGGACGTCGTCCCCGGCTCCCTGATTTACATGAACGATGAGGGGATCAGGGAGGAGCAGGTAATTGAGCCACACCCCGCCCACTGCGCGTTCGAGTGGGTCTACTTCGGCCGCCCAGACTCCGTCATGGAGGGGAGAAGCGTCCACGTAGCGAGGAAGAACCTCGGCCACGCACTCGTGGAAACACACGACCTCAAGAGGCAGTACGGTGTCGAGGGGGGACCAAGAAGTGACCTCGCAGTCATCCCAGTCCCCGACTCCGGGCGCAGTGTCTGCACCGGCGTCGCCGAGGGCCTTGGCGTCCCCGCCGACGAGGGGATAATAAAGAACGCCTACCTCGGCCGCACGTACCTCATCTACGACCCATCCTTCAGGAAGACCGCCTCGGACCTGAAGCACAACGTCATACGCGCCACGGTGGGAGGTAAGAAGGTCGCCATCTGCGACGACAGCATAGTCAGGGGGACCGTGAGCGAGTCCGTCGCCAAGAGCCTGCGCAAGGCCGGCGCCACGGAGGTCGACTATCTCGTCAGCTACGCCCCCATCTTTAATCCATGCTTCAGCGACCCGGCCGATAAGCCCCTCGCCGCTAAGCCCTTCAAGGGGAAGAGCATCGAGGAGATAGGCCGTCTAGTCGCTAAGGGGCTCCCCAGCATCGACCACGTCCTCTACAACACGCCTGAGAATGTCGTCGAGGCTATAGGCCTCTCGAATGAGAAGATATGCACCTTCTGTATAACGGGCGTCGACCCCTTCAAAATGGTCGAGTAACCTAGAGCGTGTATGTCTTCCCCTTCTCCGGGGGCACCGAGCCCCTGTACATCTCCCTGAACATCTCCGGGTGCTCCGTATGGACGGGGTAGACCCTCTCGGGCCTCACAGTGGCGAGGGCGTCGCTCAGCTCCCCCCTGCTTATGTGCCCCGAGGCGTGGAGCTGAACGTACTCCAACCCGAAGTGGTTCACCCAGTTCCTAAGTACCGTGCCCTCGACCTCGTCCTCAGCGAAGTGCTCACTCATACTATAGATGAAGGGTGTGCCCCGCTCTGGGCGGATGTCAATCAGCTCGGTGAGGCTGGTGAAGTCTATGTTGACCATGTAGCCGTTGGGGCTCTTCTTAAGCTCGGCTGGGGTCACCATCTTGTCGAGGAAGGGCCTCTCCCACTTGTAATAGTCGCTCTCGTCGTATTGGCCGCTCTTCTTCCGCCTGTAGTAGACGGCGATGCTCTCGTCGACGCTCGGGTCGGGGAGGTCTAGGTGCTCGTCGTGGACGAGCTTGGAGAGTAAGTGAGCCGTCTTGGGGCTGATGACGATCTTCCTCCCGCAGACGGTAGCCGCAGTGTAGAAAGTGCGCAGTCTATCCATGTCGCGTGGGCCGTGTGTGTAGATCATGAGCCTCCCCCTGCTGCCCGCCTTTACGCAGGCCTCGACGACCCCTTTGTAGACCTGCTGCTCGGATAGGCTCTGCCTCTTATCCTCGGTGGTGACGCGTGTGCCCTCGCTTATCATGACGAGAGGCTTCGACTCCGCTGCGCACTCGATGAACTCCTCCGTCATGTCCGCCTTGGGGCCGTGGGCGCGTAGGTCCCCAGTGTAGACGATGGTCCCCCCCGAGGTGTGGATTATGAAGCCGTAGGCACCGGGTATGCTGTGGTCGACGTGGATGGGGCGGACCTCAAGGGAACCTATCCTGAGCCTGTCGCCGGTCCTGAATGTGCGATAGGCGTGCTCCCCGAGGCGGTTCACGCTTGTCTCGTCAGCGGCCTCCATGAACAGCTTCGTCCCCGCGCCGGTGTAGACCGGGATCCTGGGGTCTAGGAAGCCGAGGTGCCCGACGTGGTCGCCGTGGGCGTGTGTGACGAGCACGCCGTCGAAACGCGGCGCCCCGTACCTGATATCTGTCTCGCCTAGCATATCCTCCGCGTACAACCCCTCGACCCGGGGGAGGAGGTCGAACTCGAAGAAGTCCTTAAGCCCGGCGATGCCCCGGGGTGCGAGGTATCCCGTGTAGTAGTCCTCGCCCGAGTCGAAGCTCTTCCCGAAGTCGAGCCAGACGCGGGTGTCACCGTCCTCGAGGAGGATCTTGTTCCCGCCAATCTCACCGACGCCGCCGTAGAACCGGAGCCCGACCATCATGGAGACTCCGCTCCACGGTTATTTAGGCGTTGAAGCTCGGCGCAGGGGATATAACGGCGCTGCCTCAATTGGGGTGCATGGGAGCACCGAGAGCAGTCGCCGTCGTGGGCTTCAAGGCTGCTGGGAAGACGCGGGTCGTCGAGGCGCTGGTCGCTGAGTTGACGCGGAGGGGCTACCGCGTGGGCACGCTGAAGCACACGGCGGAGGATCAGCCCCTCGATAAGCAGGGGACGGACACTTGGCGACACGCCGAGGCGGGGGCTGTCTCCTCAGCGATCCTCTCCGACAACAGGACCGCCATCTTCCTGAAGCGCGCGATGAACCTGCAGAGGGCGGCCGACGCCCTGGGCGAGGTCGACTTCATAGTCATGGAGGGTTTCAAGGCCCTCGACGTCGCGCCGCGGATCATGGTGCCGAGGACCCAGGATGAGGTCGCACGCTCTCACGACGGGGCTGGAGATAGCCGCCGTGGACGTCGAAGGAAAGATGCTGGACGCCGGCGCTATGCCCCTGATAAAGCTAAGCGATGCCGTCGCCCTCGCCGACGTCGTCGAGAAGCGATGCATACCCCCTGCTCGCGGGGCTGGACTGCAAGGCGTGCGGGTTCCCGACATGCAGGGAGATGGGGAAGGCGATACTCGCGGGGCAGGGGAAGGCGGAGAAGTGTGTCAAGTACAGCAGCGAGGTGCTCCTCAGAGTCGACGGCTCCGTCATCCCCCTGAACAAGTTCACCGGTAGCGCCCTCGCCAACGTCGTCCTCGGCTTCATAAAGACCCTCAAGGGCTCCGAGGCACCCCATCGAGTCGAGCTCGAGTTCGAGGTGAGGGACGACGCCTGAGGAACTCCACATCTGCGTCGACAGCAACGAGGCGAGCAGCCGCCGAGACATCCTCAACTACCTCCGCCTATCCGGCGTCACTGTCGACGTCCAGAAGCTGACAGTCTGCGACTACGTCGTCTCAGACCGTGTCGGGGTGGAGAGGAAGGATGTGGGCGACTTCCTCGGGAGCATCATGGATGGGCGCCTCTTCAGTCAGGCGAAGGCGATGGCGGAGGCGTATGAGAGGCCAATAATCATCCTGGAGGGGGCGGTCAGCAGGGCGCTGAAGCGGAGCGCGATGAAGCCCGCCTCTGTCTACGGGGCGCTCAGCAGCGTCGCACTCGACTACGGGATAAGCGTCCTCCCGACGGAGGACACCGACTCCACCGCTGTGCTCCTCCAGCGCCTCGCCTACAGGGAGCAGGCGAAGGACAACAGGGCGATCCAGCTACGCGCAGTGGACAGGAGCCTCCCCCTGAACAAGCAGCAGCTCTTCCTTCTCAGCGGGTTCCCCCAGATCGGGACGGCGTCCGCTGAGGACCTGCTTGAGAGCTTCGACACCCCCCTGAGGGTGATCGAGGAGCTCGCATCTGCCGAGATAAAGGTCTCCGCGAGCGGGAAGACGAAGAAGCTCACGGGACCCCTCACCGAAGTCGGCGGCATAGGCCCAACCATAGTCGAGTACGCCCAGACCCTCCTCAAGAGCAGCTACCGTGTCGCCTGCTCAGAGAACCCGGACTGAGTCGGGTATCCCTTTATTTTCAGCGGAAAAAATGGATTACCCATGGAGTCGCTTACCCACACGTTCTCGATCAAGACCCTGCTGATCCTCCTCAAGTCGGGGAGGCGGATGACCCTGGCGGAGCTCGCCAAGGAGATGGGGGAGCAGCATGGAAGCGTTACCCACGCTGTCGACGCGGTCAGGGAGGCGGGGCTCGTCGCTGCCTTTGCGAGGCGGGGCGCCCCCTACGAGGAGGAGGTCTACCTCACACCTGTGGGGCGGACCGTGGCGGAGAAGCTGAAGGAGATAGAGGACCTGGTGGGTTGGACGGGGCAGGGCGGCATATCCTAGTACTGGATGCCCTTCGTCGAGACGAAGGACTTTGGCGCCTTTACCTCACGCACCTCGTTAACGAAGTCGGCCCTATCGATGAGGGCCTTGGGGGCGTATCTCCCGGTCAGCACCGCGTCCGTATCCTGTGGGAGTTTGTCAAGTAGGGCGATCACGTCCCCGCTCTCAATTATTCCCATCTGAGCAGCAAGGCAGACCTCGTCGAGGATGATGAGCTCGGGTGGATGCTCGCCGGAGATCACCTTCTCCGCGTACTTGAGCGCCTTCTTCGCCGCGGCCTTGTCCTCGTCCGTGGCGCTTCGGAGGCTCGCCTTGAAGCCGCCCACGTCGACCTCGGTACCCGTCTTACCCGTCTTTATCCAGCCGGGTCTCCCGAACTGCTTAATCTCGTAGAGGGGGCCGAGGGTCTTGGCGGCCTTGTACTCACCGGTCTTCTTCCAGTACTTGAGGAACTGGACGACTACGACGCGGTGGCCGTGGCCGAGGGATCTGAGGGCGAGGCCGAGAGAGGCGGCCGTCTTGCCTCCGCCTGTGCCGTAATAGAGGTATACGTAGCCCATTGCTGTCACCCGCAGACCTCGCAGCCCTCGACGGGGCGGCCGCCGGCGTACTCCGCCTCGGCGGTGGCGACCTTCTCCTCGCCGCGCGCCTCGACGCCGAGGTTGAGGACCTGGGCGCCCTTGCTCCCGTAGCGGTAGATGGTGACGCCCTTGCAGTGGAGTTCGTGGGCGAGGCGGTAGACGCCCTCGACGTCGCCTATGCTCGCGTCCTCTGGGAGGTTGACGGTCTTGGAGACGGCGTTCTCCGTGTACTTCTGCCAGGCGGCCTGTATCCTGACGTGCCACTCGGGTTTTATATCGTGGGCGGTTACGAAGAGGCGGCGGATGTCCTCCGGGACCCCCTCTACGTCCCTGATGGTGCCGTGGCTCACTATCTTCTCGAGGGTCTCGCCGCCGTAGAAGCCTCGCTCCTTCGCCATCTTCTCGAATATGGGGTGGAGCTCGAAGAGGCGTGCGCCCTCAAGGACGTGGCGCATGAAGGCGACAGCGAAGAGGGGCTCGACGCCCGAGGAGCAGCCGGCGATGATGCTTATGGTGCCCGTGGGGGCGACGGTGGTCACCGTCGCGTTCCTCCGCGCCCTGTACTTGCCCTTCCAGATGCTCCCCTCGAAGTTGGGGAAGGAGCCACGCTTGAGTCCCAGCTCCTCGGACGCCTTCGCCGACTCCTCCTCCATGAACTTGGCTATCTCCTCCCCGATCTCTACCGCCCTCTCGGAGTCGTAGGGGACGCCCATGAGGATGAGGAGGTCCGCGAAGCCCATGACACCTAGGCCGATCTTCCTGTTTGCCCGGGTGATGGCGTCCGTCTCCTTGAGGGGGTAGGGGTTGACGTCTATGACGTTGTCCAGGAACCTGATGGCGGTCCGTATGGTGGCGCGTAGCTTCTCCCAGTCGATTGAGGCGTCCGCCTTCAGCATCTTGGAGAGGTTTATGCTGCCGAGGTTGCAGGACTCGTAGGGGAGCAGCGGCTGCTCGCCGCAGTTGTGGACGTGGAAACCGTTCGCGTCGAACGCGTTTATTCCGGGGACGGTCGCATCGTAGACCTCCTCTTCACCGTCCGGCTCGACTTGGGCTACCTTCACCAAGAAACGCTCCCTGTTCAGTCTTCTCCTGTAGGCTTTTTCGGCTGCCAAGACTTTCTGCAGTTTATCTGAGTCTCCGAACCCGACTTTCTCGACATAGACACGTATGTTCTCGTTTGAGATCGTCAGTTCGTGCTGCGGTTTGTGATGGTAGTCTCTAGAGCCGCCTCGCCCGTCTGGCATGAGCGTGAATCCTTCGGGTCTTCTGTTGGCGTAGATCTTCGAGAATATTCCGAGTCTGAGGAGCATTCGCTGGATGGCTCTTAACGTGTCTAGGTTGCTCTGCGCCAGTCTGATGCTTACGCCCTTTGACTGCCTCCCTTGAACTGATCCATCCGTGTCGAATAGTCCCCTGATTAGACCCTTGTAGAAGCCTGAGGAGGACTTCTCCATGTCGGCTGTGATCGTCTTCGAGCCGGGCTTTCAGGCCGAGTTCCTCGGCGACTTTTTTCAAGTGTCCCGTGGACATGCGGTATTCCTCTCTGCCTTTCACCTTGGTCCAGCCGCTGAAGTCGGCCCTGTGGGGGAAGGTGTCAGCGTAGGTGTACGCGAGGTCCCTCACTGCCTTTGGGCCGCCCTCGTTCCCCCACGATGATAGAACCGCCTTATCCTCCTTGATCGTGCCATCACCGAGAAGCAAGCCAACGAGATACCCTTCGCCTTCACCGTATTTTCCATCCCACCCATCGAGATCCCTGTGATCATTCAGGGCGATGACGTCGTCGGCTTTGACGTCCCCGGCCCTCGCCCACTCAGTCTCGACCCTGTACCTCGTCAATTTCTTTACCCTCAGCACGTGGGTGATCCTCTGTAAGTCCAAGCTCGAATCCTTCTCTTGTCTTGAGGCGGTAGACTGGCTTGTGTCCCGTTGGGAAGAACCCTGTCCTCGACCCGTTCCACTTCTCGCCGTTGACGACCGCCACGAATCCCTTGTCCAGAAGTTCTCCGACTTGTCTCGGGCCTTCACCCGTCATGATCCATGTCTCTGGGGTGACGCAGGGGTTCGTCGACTCCATCGCGCCGAGGGCGGGGGTGGGGTTGTACCTGTTCACCTCGTCTATGAAGACGATGCCGGGGTCACCACTCCTCCACGCGTTGTCGACTATCCTGTCCCAGACGTAGCGGGCGCTGAGCCTCTTCGCGGGCTTCTTGGTTCGGGGGTTGATGAGGTCGTAGTCCTGGTTCTTCTCGACGGCCTCCATGAAGGCGTCGGTGACTGTGACGCTTATGTTGAAGTTTGTGAGGACGCCTGGGCGGGCCTTTGAGGTGATGAACTCGATGACGTCGGGGTGGTCGACTCGTAGGATGGCCATCATGGCGCCGCGGCGGCGGCCCCCGGCCTTTATGACCTCGGTTGCGGCGTCGAATATCTTCATGAAGCTGACGGGGCCGGAGGCGACTCCCATGGTGGTCTTGACGACGTCGCCGGAGGGGCGGAGCCTGCTGAAGTCGAAGCCGACGCCGCCGCCCGTCTGCTCGATGAGTGCCATGTTCTTGAGGGTGGTGAAGATGCCCTCGAGGCTGTCCTCGACGGGGAGGACGTAGCAGGCGCTGAGGGCGAAGCCGGTCTTGGTCCCCGCGTTGAAGAGGGTGGGGCTGTTGGGGATGAACTCGAGCCTGCTCATGGCGGTGTAGAACTCCTTCGCGCCCGCCTCGGGGTCGCCCCCGTACGCCTTGTCGGCTGCTGCTATTGCCTTGGCGACCCTCCAGAACATGCCAGTCGGGGTCTCGATGATCTGCCCCTTCTCGTCCTTGAGGAGGTACCTCTTCTCGAGCACCTCGATGGCGTTGACGCTGAGCTTGGGCTCGTCGAGGATGCCGAGCTCCCCCCTGAGGGCGCGTAGCTCCGCCTTCCTCAGCCGATATGCTTGGTAGTCCTTGGCCACGGGGTCGTGCCCCGTCTCGCGGAGGGTCTCCACGACGATGTCCTGTATTGCCTCGACGGTTGGGGTCCCGCCGGGGTAGAGCCTGTCCAGCTTCTCGACGACCCTGTCGCTGACGGCCTTGGCGGTTGTGCCGTCGCTGCCCTCGACGGCGAAGAGGGCCTTGTAGATCGCGTTCGTGATCTTCCCCTGGTCGAAGGGCTACGACCCTCCCGTCCCTCTTCCTGACGCTCTTGACGGTAGACACGCCGTTTTCCTCGGTTATTCGGGGTTCACGGCTGTATTAGAATCCACGGGTGATTCAGTGGGGGGTGAAGGGTTGGCTACTGCTTGGAGTAGAGGTCGAGTGGGGTCTGCCCAGTCATCTTCGACTCCTTGATTAGGAAGTCGCGTAGCTCGCCCTCGTCCTTGAAGATTCTGGTGCTGTACCACTCGAAGAATGGGCTGGGCTCGTAGGGGTAGTAGACGTAGACGAGTTTGGCGAGGCTCTTGGCGTAGACCATCTCGCACATGACGCCCGCGATGATGCTCTGGCGTGGGTGGTAGACGACGACCATGTGGCTGTTCTCGATTATCTTGTAGTCGCTGTCGATTATCTGGAACCTGAGGTTCTTTATGGCGGCCTCGACCTCGGTGGCGTCTAGGATGACCTCCTTGGGGCCGTCGTGGTACTGGATGCGTACGGGTATCCTGTTTGGGCGGGGCTCGCCGAGGTCGATGGCGGAGTTTAGGGCGTCGCGCCAGCACTCGACTATCTCCCAGTCCTTGATCATTGATGGGTCGTAGACTATGTAGTAGTCCTTGAGGGCGGAGGCGAACTTGGTGAACCTCCTGAAGGAGTCCTCGTCCTCGCCGGTTATGGGGTGGCTTAGGTAGAACTTCTCCTTGCGGGGGTTGTAGATGATGTCGCGTAGGAAGTCTGGGCCGTTCTCGTAGGCGACTATCTGGACCTCCTTGCGGGGGGTGAAGCTGCGTGCTTGCTCGTAGACGTCGGCCATCTCCTCGCGGCGCCAGTTGGCGATCTCGCCGAGGGTGTAGCGGTGCTCCATCCACTGTGGGTCCTTGGCGAGGCGCTCCCTGACCCTGATTATGTCGTCGAAGACGACGACGAAGAGGTCGGGGTCGAGGCGCTCGACATCGCCGCGGTCGAGGCCCTTGAAGCGGTTGCCCTTCCACTCGAAGTGGTGGGGGGTGCTGATTATGTTGACGCCGCCGCGCTGCCTGATCTCGTCCTCGATGCGGGTGACTGCTGCCTCGCGTAGGGCGTCCATCCTCTCGGGCTGGCTGTCGTAGAAGTCGAGGATGTTGAGCTTGCTGAGGTTGGTGCCCTCGAGGCGTGCCTGCTCGACTATGTACTCGAAGAGGTGGTAGTAGTGGAAGCTCGCCTTCTCCCTCATCTTTGTGAGCATCTCGTCGCGGCCGTTGCCGGGGGGGCCGGTGCAGATGATGACGCGCCTCGTGGACATGGCTGAGACATAGTCCAAGCGCCTTTTTATCTACATCCCCTCGCTGCGAAGTTATTTCTAGCCGTGGAGCCTATTCGGATGGGTGGTTCAGCATGTCCTTCTACGAGCCTTTGAGGTCGTTTGAGCTCCACATGCCGAGCAGAGTGCTGTTCGGCATCAACTATGTTGAGAAGATTGGCGTCGAGGCGAAGCGTCTCGGCGCCGCGAAGGTTCTGGTCGTGACGGATAAGGGCGTCTCGAAGACGGGAGCGCCGGAGAGGATCAGGACTCTGTTAGTGAAGGAGGGGCTCGGCGCCGAGGTCTGGGATGGCGCGGAGACCGAGCCCAGCATCGGCTGCGTCGTGGGCCTCCGCGACTACATCGCGATGGGGGGCTTCGACCTACTCGTCGGTATAGGCGGGGGGAGCTGCATGGACGTGGCGAAGGCCGCCGCGGTCCTCTCCCGGAACGAGGGGGACCCGGAGGACTACTTCGCCGGAGGGAAACGGGAGTTCGCAAAGCCGGGTATACCGTGCATCACGATCCCAACCACGGCGGGAACTGGGGCGGAGATAACGTGGGACGCCGTCGTTAAGGACAAGACGGGGATCAAGGCCGTCTTCGAGCACGCCTACGTCATGCCGACGCTGGCCATCGTCGACCCGACGATGTCGGCGAGTATGCCACCGAGGCTCACAGCCTCCTCCGGGGTGGACGCGCTCAGCCACGCCATTGAGTCGAGCCTTACCAAGTACACGAACCCCATAACCTTCGCCCTCGCCCTCCAGTCTATCAGACTCATCTCGGAGAACCTGAGGACCGCCGTCTACCAGCCGAATAACCTTGAGGCGCGATACAACATGGCTCTGGCTACGCTAACTGAGGCGTTCTCGGAGATGAACGCCGGCGACGTGGAGGCTCACGGGTTCGGCCACCTCATTGGCTCAGTCTACAGGATACCCCACGGCGTCGCCTGCGGACTCGCGCTCCCCCACGCGATGGAGTTCAACGTCGTGGTATCCGCGGAGAGACTCGCGATGATCGCGGAGGCGATGGGCATAGACACCACCGGCCTCACCCTCAGACAGGCAGCATACGCGGCTGTCGACGCCGTGAGCGAGCTGATCGAGGACGTTGGACTCCCCACCACACTGAAGGAGGTGGGCATAAAGAGGGAGGACCTCCCCAAGCTCGCCGATCAGGCGGTCACCATCCCCTGGATCAAGGTCATGTTCAGCTACGCTATCCGCGATATGACAAAGGAGACTGCCCTCAAGTTCCTAGAGGAAATATACGGCGAAGGTTAGCTCCAATTTTTTTTCTCTTATCTATGGTGACGTAGGCTACGCCCAAGCCTTGGTGGAAACGCTTTAAAGCCATACACTTGGAATCCTTGGTGGCGCGAGCCCGTAGCCCAGCGGATAAGGCGCCGGCCTCCGAAGCCGGAGAGCGTGGGTTCGAATCCCACCGGGCCCGCCAACTGAACCTTCTAAGAGCGGTGACTTCCATACCGAGTTGGGGAGCGATACTCATTTTAACGCGATGTCCCCCCGCCATACTGGACAACCGAGTGAATTGACATGTCCAACCCCCTCGCGAAGCTGAGAGAGGAGTGCCAGCGCCAGCTACAGGCAGCCACGGAGGCCGCCTACCCCGGCGCAGTGCTCCCCGAGTCCAAGTTCAGTCAGCCGCCCGACCCAAAGATGGGCGAGCTAGCATCAGCGGTCTCATTCCAGCTCGCGAGGCAGCTCAGGCAGAAGCCAGCGGACATAGCGGCGAACATCGCGAAGCACGTCAAACACGAAGGCCTCGTCGCCTCAGCGGAGGCAGTGAACGGCTACGTCAACTTCCACGCAGAGGAGGGCAACTACTACAAGCTGGTCTTCGAGACGGCCGCGAGGGACCCCGAGTACGGGTACCTGAAGGCAGAGAAGCCCCTGAAGGTGATGGTGGAGCACACGTCAGCGAACCCGATCCACCCCATCACTATCGGCCACGCCCGGAACGCCATCACCGGCGCCTGCCTCGCCAACATGCTCCGCCTACACGGCCATGGCATGAGAGTCCACTTCCTAGTCAACGACATGGGGCGCCAAGTAGCCCTAGCTACATGGGGCTGGACACTCCTCGGCAAACCCGAGCCGGACACCCGCGGCGAGATCTTCATCGGCGCCATCTACGCCTCCACAAACGTCAACATGGAGCTCCTCAGGGTCAACAAGGAGCTCAAGGCCGCCGAGGAGAAGGCCGACGTCCCCATGATCGCCGAGCTACAGGAGGAGCTGGAGAAATTCGAGACCGCCGCCGCCGACCTCGAGAAGACGAGTCCCAAGATATACGCGGCCCTAAAGGAGAAGATAGCAGGCTACGCTGACCCCAGCGCGGAGATCGCCAAACTCAACACCGCCTACGAGAACAACGACCCCGAGACCAAGAAGGCGGTCCGGCGCCTCGTCAAGATATGCCTCGACGGATTCGTCGAGACCATGGGCGAGCTCGGCATCCGCTACGACTCCTTCGACTACGAGAGCGACCTCGTCTGGGAGAGGAAGGCCGACGAGGTCCTGCGAGGCGCTGAAGAACACGAACTTCGTCGAGCACGACCAGGGCGCCCTCGTCCTCAACTGCGACGAGGTAGCCACCGTCTACGCCCTCAAGGAGCGCTGGGGCCTCGCGCCACACCACGAGATACCCCGCCTCGTCCTCGTCCGAAGCGACGGCACAACCCTCTACACCCTCCGAGACATGGCGTACAGCATCTACAAGTTCGGCACAGGGGTCGACAAGGTCATAAACGTCATAGGGCAGGAGCAGGCCCTCGCCCAGCTCCAGCTCAGGATAGCCCTAGTCGCCATCGGCAAGCAGGCGATGGGTGACAACCAGCTACACTACGGCTACGAGTTCGTCAAGCTCCCCGAGGGGAAGATGAGCGGGCGCCTTGGCAGATACGTCGCCCTCAACGATGTCATGGACCGCAGCGTCGAGCTCGCCCACGAGGAGGTTACCAAGCGCACACCCGACCTCCCCGAGGAGCAGCGCAGGGACATAGCCCGGATGGTCGGCCACGGTGCAGTCAAGTACACCCTACTTAGCGTCGACGCCAACAAACAGGTCATCTTCGACTGGGCCAAGGCCCTAAACTTCGAGACCAACAGCGCCCCATTCATCCAGTACAGCCACGCCCGCTGCTGTAACATACTCAAACGCGCCGAGGCGAAGCCCGAGGCCGACTTCAGCCAACTCAAGGACCCCAAGGAGAGGGAGATAGTGAGCATCGTCGCCAACTGGCCCGAGGTATTCGCCGAGGCGGCCGAGGAGCTCAAACCCGGCACGATCACCGCCTATCTCAACAGCCTCGCGGACAGGTTCAACAGCTTCTACTCGAGCCTCCGCGTCCTAAACGCTGAGACCCCCGGGCTAATCGGGGCGCGCCTCGCCCTCGTAGATGCCGTCCGCGTCGTCCTCAACAACGGTTGCGCGGCCCTCGGCATCGAGGCACCTGAGAGGATGTAATCACCCACTTCGCCTCGGACCACGCTCATCGTCACTCTTACTCCTCTCGTGCCCAGCACCGCCCTAGAAAATATTTTTTTCATAAGTATCGCCACACGTAAGAGATCGCCTTAGCCGCAGTTTCCCTTAAATACCGCCGCCCCACTCCCCATCTCCCGATGGTAAACACAGCCGGCCTATGGAAACTCCGCCTCACAATGGCGACCACAGTCGCACTCATAGTAGGCGTAACCACCCTCGCCTTCACCGCGATCCTCTGGTGGTTCGACGTCCTCGACGTCTTCACCCTCCTCATCGTCGTCGGCATATTCAACGTCGCCCAGTGGCTCTTCGCCCCTTACCTCGTCAACATGATGTACGGCGTCAAGAAGGCGGAGCCCAACGAGCGCCCCGAGCTCCAAGGCATGCTTGAGAAGATCAGCCAGAGAAGCGGCGTGAAGACGCCCAAGCTCATGATCTCAAAGCTCACCATCCCGAACGCCTTCGCCTACGGCTCACCCCTGACTGGAAACATGGTCGCCGTCACGGACGGGTTACTCACCGGACTCGAGACCGAGGAGGTCGAGGCCGTTATCGGCCACGAGGTCGGCCACCTCAAGCACCGCGACATGCAGGTCATGATGATCGTCAGCTTCCTCCCCAGCCTCTTCTACATCCTCGCACGCAGCCTCCTCTGGAGCAGCTGGTTCGGCGGAGGGAGCGGCAAGAAGAACGACAGCGGGACAAGCCTTGCTCTCGTCGGGGGCCTCAGCATGATCGTCTACTTCATACTCACAATGCTCAACCTCGGCCTAAGCCGCCAGCGAGAATACTTCGCCGACAGACACGCCACCGAGGTCGTCGACGACGGAGCCCGCAAACTGAGTGAGGGCCTCGCCAAGATCAGCTCAAAGACGTGGAGCCAGCAACGCTCCGGCAAGAAGATCGCAGACAGCGGGTTCAAGACCCTCTTCATCTCCGACCCCGACAGGGCGGGAATCGACGTTGCAGAGATGCAGACTGCGCGCTTCGGCGAACCCGACTCTCAGCTGGTCGAGGACATACTCCACCGCAGGGTCACCGGCTTCGACAGCTTCATGGAGCTATTCAGCACCCACCCTAACATCGTGAAGAGGCTGCAGGCTATCCAGTCACTCTAAAAGCTTAGCCAAGCCCGCCATATCCGTTCTCGAGTCCATTGAGCAGCTCCCTGTTGTAGATCGCCGCAGCTGGGTGATAGAGGGGGTAAACAACGACCCTCCCCCAGGGGGTCTCCACCCTGTAAGCCTTCCCGTGGACGGCACTTATCACCGACTTCTCGACGCCGAACCTCTCGAAGACGTGCTCTATCGCACTATTCCCCATCGGCGCGATGATCTCGGGCCGAATTATCTCCAATAACCTCTCTAGGTGTCCGGAGCAGGCCTCGACCTCCTCTCTCCTAGGCCTCCTATTCCCCGGAGGCCGACACCTAACAACATTCGTTATGAAGACTCCGCCACGGCTCAGGTTTGCCCCGGCGAGGAGTCGGTCGAGAAGCTTCCCCGCCGAGCCGACGAAGGGGCGTCCGGTCTCGTCCTCTCTCCGCCCAGGCGCCTCCCCTATGAACACGACCCGAGAATTCAGGTCCCCCTCACCCATGACGCGGTTCTTAGCCCCCGCACAGAGCCCACAGGCCCTGCAGGACTCCACCTCTCTCGTGAGTTCCTCAAATTGAGTCATCTTCGACGTAGGAGCCAACTTCAGGGCACCCCTCAAGGGATCGTTCTCACGCCTATGGCGGCACGGGAGTGTAAAAAGATGCGTCTCCAACAACCTTTTTACATATCACGGTGGTAGGTGCCGATTCAATCAGCCTGAGCAATCGAAGAGATGGAGGCGAGGAGAATATGGAGTTGTATTGCAAAAGCGGACTAAATATGGCTCCAACTGAAAAAGCATTTCAGCCCAGACCTCCATCTCCCTACCATGGAGCACAGCAAGCCCCGCCCCGCGTTCAAGGTCTGGATGGAGACCGACGACGGTTACGTTTTCGGTCCCGGCGTATACAGCCTCTTGAAGAGGGTGAACGAGGTCGGGACCCTCAAGGAGGCCGCGATCCAGCTCGGGATGAGTTACAGATACGCCTGGGGGCTCATCAGGAAGGCCGAGGAGAAACTAGGGGAGCCCCTCCTCTCCGCGCATAAAGGCGGCCGATCGGGTGGGGGAGGCGCCGAGCTTACAGAGCGCGGTAAACACTTTCTCGTCGAGTTCCAACGCCTAAGAGAACAGATGGCACGCGCCACCGAGGCGGATCCCGAGAAGAGCGTATCGGGGGTGGTAAAGGATATCAAGGTCTCTGATGGTGAGGTAGAGGTAGTTCTCCGGATAGGGGTCTCTGATAAGGCTCGGCTCCGAAGGGGGCAGAGCGTAAGCCTCCAGCTTTGATTATACGCTCTTCAACTTATTCTACCGCTATCCAATATCTCCATATATTTACTAAATTTCCCTCTAAAAGCCTGCCCCTCTTCCGTCATTTTGTAAAAGCATCTTCCATCTGTCAGTGAGTCCTCTCTGGTCAGGTAGTTGAAGTTGCAGAGGTCGTTTAGGTGATGGTAGACGTTGCCTATGTCGCCGTCGTCGAGATAGATGTGAAAGTGCTCCTTCATCGTCTTCCAGATATCGTAGCCGTAGGACTCCTGCCCGCAGTCGCCGTTTTTGCATATTATCGCCAGGATCTTCATCTTGGTGGCGCCGCAGGAGCCCTGGGGTTTAGGCAATTTTCCTCGAAAGACTTATAAGCGCCCCCGGTATATATAACTTACGTATATGTAAAATATACTCTTCTCAGGACTAACCATCCAGGGGAGAAGTGGTGAGAAAGAATGAAGATGGAAGAAGACACGCATAAGTGCCCGAAGTGCGGTGGCACAAACATAGTGAGCGACCCTGAGAACGGTGAGCGCGTATGCAGCAAGTGCGGCCTCGTGATAGAGGAGTCGCCCATCGACATGGGCCCCGAGTGGAGGGCCTTCACGGTCGCCGAGAAGGAGAGCCGGAGCCGAACAGGGTTAGGGGCATCCCTGACACTCTACGACAAGGGGCTCTCAACCGTCTTCAAGGGGGACCGCGACGCCTCGGGGAAGAAGCTAGGCGGAGAGGCGATGCTAAAGATGGATCGCCTCAGGCGATATGACAACAGGAGCAAGTTCGACGAGACCTGGCGCAGGAACCTCAGCGTCGCGATGGCGGAGCTCGACAGGATGTCCGCGATCCTTCACGTCCCAAACAACGTCAAGGAACAGGCGGCACACATCTACCGGAAGGCCCTGAAGGCTGACCTAATAAGGGGTAGAAGCATAGACGCCTTCGTCGCCGCCTCACTCTACGCCGCCTGCAGGGAAGCAGAGGTACCCAGACCCATAAAGAAGGTTTCGGAGGCGAGTACGAGGGATCACTCGGAGGTCGCGAGGACCTACCGCCTAATCATCAAGGAGCTGAAGATCCGGATGCCGGTGGACGAGCCGATGAAGTTCGTTCCGAGCATCGCATGCAAACTGAGGCTAAGAAGGGACACCGAGCAGAAGGCTATCAACATCCTAAGGATGGCGAAGATCAAGCAGGGACTCGTCGGGAAGGATCCACGCGGCTTAGCAGCGGCGGCGCTCTACATGGCTTGTCTCGAGAACGACGACAAGCGCATTCAAAAGGAGGTCGCCCGGGCTGCGGGCACGACCGAGGTCACGCTGAGGAACAGGCTCCGCGGGCTGGAGATCTCGATAACGCCGGTACAGGAATCCCCACAGATAATCGATCTCCCGACCTCAGCTCCGATCTCAATGTAAGTCAACGGGCCAAACTTAGGCTAATATTTTTAACCCCTCACCCACCTTCAACTCCGATATTCGACATGGCCGAGGGTAAGAAGCCGGCGAAGAAGATCACCATCGAGGAGGCTTTCCGCAGGATCCGACCCCTCTTCATCATGATGATGATGTTCCCCTTCTTCGGCCTAGTCGCCGCGATGATCCTCCTCTACATCTTGAAGGTGAAGAACCTCCTGCTCATGGAGGGGCTCGTCCTCTTTGCGATGGTCATCTACGTCGTCACGACTTATCTCGTCGCGAGGAAGATGGGTCAGCTCGGGCAGAAGGCGAAGCCATGTGGAGCCGGAGAAGGAACACTAGCTGAGATCCTTCTGTAGACAGTAGTGCATATATGTGCCCTAAAGTTTTTAATGGGAAGAACCGCATTAAGGTGAGTCGCCTTGATGAAAAAAGTCACGATCATCACCTTCCCGGAGTACGAGAGCCTGGTTCTCGACTCACTCGGCGCGGCGGGTGTGACCCAGCTCAAGGAGGTCACAGGCCCCGACTACGACGAGTATCGGAAGGAGGCTACCGGGCCTGACTATAAGGCACTTTTCAGCGAGGTAGAACCCCGCTACAAGGAACTCCAGAGACTCATCAGCTTCAAGATCGATCGCACAACGCCGAGCCTCGACGTACTCCGAGACTACGCAAGGAACCCCGAGGCTAAGACCAAGGCGACCGTGCAGCAGCTCGACAGGATTCTGGCACAGCTGAGAGGCGCCTAGGGAGGCCCAGACCAGCGAAGCGGAGAGAATCACCAAGGAGCTCGACGAGAAGATCAGTAAAGGCAGCGCACTCTATCACGAGAAGAAGCGTAGCCTCCTTGAGCAGTTCGCCCGCTGGAACATCAAGATAGAGCTCGTGAAGGCGCTGGGCTCCGACGACATCAAGGGGTAGCCTAGGATACGGCGTCGTAACAACCGAGTTCCTCAAGCGCCTAGAGCAGCACATGGCGAAGCAGCCGGAGGTAAAGATCAAGGCGACGAGCATCTCCCCCTCAGAGAGCTTCATCATAGTTACAGGTCCGCAGGAACTCGAGAAGTGGGTGCACGATCTCTTCCTAGTCTTCGAGGTCGTTGACATCTCCACCGTCCTTGGCGCCGACGCGAAAACCGTCTTCGACCCCACCAAGAGGGGAAAGGAGCTTGAGAAGTTCCAGAAGGAGATGGCTGCATGGGTTGAGGGTATACCAGCCAAGGGTGCTACCTTCGAGGAGAAGATAGCCTCTATTGAGAACGAACACCAGGAGGCGGTGAAACTCCTTGAGCAGGAGAAGGCCGAAAAACTCAAGGCATCGACCCAGCAGTGGAGCGAGCGAGCAGCCAAAGTCGAAGCCGATGTGAAGGAGAAGGAGATGAAGGCACTCAGCGAGATCGCCTTCAACTACAATCTGCTCTACCTTGCAGTCGACTCGCGCGCACCTGTGATGAGGACAAAAGTCTTCAGTATTATGCAGGGCTGGACCCCGGACAACAGCGTCAAGACTTTCAATACCGCTATCGACGGTGTTGAGAAGGCGACTGGTGAGAAGATCATTGTTCAGGTCGAGGATGTGACTGAGGACGACAAGGGTGTCCCGACGCCGCCGCCGCATATGAAGCCGTCCATACTTCAGCCAACGTGGAATCTCACGACCCTCAGGGGCTGGCCAACGCCCTTCGAGTTTAACCCCGCATACATCAGCCTGCTGATCTTCGCCTTCAGTTCGGATTCATGTTCGGCGACATGGGTCAAGGAGCAATCTTCCTGATCATCGGAATCTTCCTATCGTTGAAGTTCAAGCGTGGGCTCCAACGTGCACTTGGTAGTCTATTCATCCCGATGGGTATCGCCGCTATGATTTTCGGGTTCCTATACGGTTCTGCATTCCTTATTGAGGTAGCCCGTCCGCCGGCTTGGTTGGCAACAGAAGCCGTAGCCTCAGCGGGGCAAGGGATCAAACTCGAACTCTACACTGCTATACTACCAAATCCAGCTAGCACAAACGGGACCCTCCCGCTTATGGAGATCATCGTGAAGCTCGCCGTGTTTGAACTCCTCTTCGGTCTAGCGCTCAGCATGTACAACCATGTGAAGAAGAAGGACTATATCGCTGTGCTTGGCGAGCATGGCATCGGTATGGTACTTTACGTGCTGGCGATCTACTTCGCTATTGGCCCAGGTTTCACCCCGAACATAGGCCCACTGACAGTCGACCTTATGCTTGCCGGCTTGGCATGCAGCTTCGCCGAGCCCATAATCCATAGTGTACTCAGCCACCACTTCTCGCCGATGGAGACAATAAGCGAGGGCGTCGGCGGGCTGCTGATGACCTTCGTCGAGGGGCTCGGTAACATGTTTAGCTTCCTGCGATCGCTGCTTTCGCCGTCGCTCACGCGAGTCTGGCGATCGCCGCCGAGCGCTGAGCGCAACGATGGGTCCCGATACCAGTTGGCTTCGTGATCATGAATGTCGTTGCTCTGAGTTTCGAGCTCATCTCAAGCAGGTACAATCCATGAGGCTGCTCTACTACGAGTTCATGGGTAAGTTCTTCGACGGGCAGGGAGTTCCGTTCAAGCCCTTCACGATCCCCGCCGACAAGCGAATTAAAGAGTAACAACAAGAGTGATGGAAAAGGTTATAAATCGAAACAGATAGCTATAGGAGAAAAAGGTGTGAGAAGCAACTTGATCTGCTCTGAGACTGTCCACCGACGAGGGAGGGCTGAGGCTTTGAGATGGTTGACTTTTGCCTCTCGCCTAGTCGTCGCAGCGGGCGGACTGATCGGCGCAGCTTAGGCAATGTCCCAGGGAGCGATCGTTGGGGCCTCCGCTGAGGTCGAGAGGAAGAGCACCGTCTGGGGTGCAGCCCTGAACGCTTTTGGTGGCTTTATGGTTGTATTCGAGTCTACTCTTTACGGATCGTTATATTGGAGGACTGGAGGTGATAATCTGGGTGATACCTGACATCAGCATGGCCCCTTCTGACCGGGCGCTGACGATGATCGGAGCCGGCTTCGCCGCCGCGCTCTGTATCATGGTTGCCGCTAAGGCGGGTTCCGAGATGATGACGCGAGAAGCCAGAGCTATCAATCTGGGCTCTGCTCTTCATCGCTCTCGGTGAGGGTCTCGCTATCTACGGTCTGATCGTCACCATCCTGATGGTGAACAAGTAAGCCGTAGGGCGGGTCACCCCTACGCATTTTCTCTTCTTAAATTCATCCAAACAAGCAACATAATTTTGATACTGTTCATGTTAATTCTATGGGAAATATTTTTAATAATTAACATGCTCGATTAAGCTCAAGGGCTTTTAGCCCGACTCATGGATGGTATAACGCATGAAGTTCAAGGCCTTCGTCTACGTCACCCTTAAGGCTGGGTACAGCGACCCGGAAGGGGAGACGACGGCCCACGCCCTGAGGGGGCTGGGCTACTCTGTTGATGATGTCCGGTCGAGCAAGGCTTACGAGGTCTCCTTTGAGGCCGCTGACCGGGCGAAGGCGGAGAAGATGCTCGACGAGATGTGCAGACGCCTACTCACGAACCCGACAAAGGACGACTACCGATTCGAGATAAGTGAGAAGACGATGAGCCGAATCAGGAAGAGCCAGCTCCCCTTCGAGCACTTCGAGGTCGACCTCCTCAACGCCGGGGACGTAGAACTCACGGAGATCGGTAAGACCTTAGGCCTCGGCCTTAGCCTTGCCGAGCTCCGCTATATCAGGGACCACTATCTCATCAGGGAGAGGAAGGCTACCGACGTCGAGCTTCAGACGTACGATCAGACGTTCAGTGAGCACTGCAGCCACAAGACCTTCAGGGGCATCATCGAGACACGTGACGGCAGGGTCGACGGGCTCCTCAAGACCTACATCAGGAGCGTAGTGGAGGAACTCAAGCCATCTTGGTGCTACAGCGTGTTCGAGGACAACGCAGGGATCGTGGACCTCGAGGGGGACTACAAGGTCGCGATCAAGGTGGAGACCCATAACCACCCTTCAGCGATCGAGCCTTTCGGTGGGGCCGCCACGGGCCTCGGCGGGGTCATCAGGGACATCCTCGGCGTCTGGGCCGACCCCATAGCTTGCACCGATGTCCTCTGCTTTGGCCCGCTGAACTATCCCTGGGATAGGCTCCCCGAGGGCGTCAAGCACCCGACCTACCTCTTCAACGGCGTCGTTGACGGCATAGGCAGCTACGGTAACAGCATAGGAATACCTACTGTCAACGGGGCGACCCTATTCGCGGACGAGTACACAGGCAACGTCGTCGTCTACGCGGGGTGCATAGGGTTGCTGAAGGATGACCAGTACCTCCGACGAGGCAAAGCCTGGGGACTACTGCGTCCTCGCTGGGGGGAGGACGGGTCTCGACGGCATCCACGGCGTCACATTCGCCTCAGCAGAGCTGACGAAGGAGTCAGAGCAGGTCTCGCGACCCGCCGTGCAGATAGCCAACCCTATCGAGGAGGAGAAGCTCAAGCGCGCTATCCAGCAGATTAGCGAGCAGAGGCTCGGCTCCGCCATCACCGACATCGGGGGCGGCGGGCTGAGCTGCGGAGTCTGCGAGACCGCTGACAAGTACGACCTCGGCATCGACGTCGACCTTGACAAGATCCCACTGAAGGCGGCGAATATGGCGCCTTGGGAAATATGGATCTCCGAGAGCCAGGAGAGGATGCTGTCTCGTCGTGCCCCCGAAGAATCTAGAGCGCGTCCTCAAGATATTCAGGGACGAGCAGACGGAGGCGAACGCCATTGGTCGCTACAACGGTTCGGGCGTAGCGAAGCTCACCTACAAGGGTATCCCCGTTGCCAACATCGACCTCAAGTCACTCTTCAACCCGCCGAAGACGACGAGGACGGCGAAGTGGACGCGACCCGAAGCTCGTGGAGCCCGATCTTCGAACAGCCGAAGGACCTCGGCGCGGTCCTGCTCAAGCTCCTCGCCGGCTACAACATAGCGAGCAAGGAGAAGGTGGTGCGCCGCTACGATCAGGAGGTCAAGGGGCAAACCGTCGTGAAGCCGATGCAGGGCTGGAACGCGGGCCCCAGCGACGGCGCGGTCGTCAAACCCCTCGTGGACTCGATGATCGGGATCTCCATCTCGCTCAGGGATCAACCCGCGGTACGGGAAGATCAGCCCCTACTGGATGGCGGCGAGCGTCATAGACGAGGCTATAAGGAACAACGTCGCAGTCGGGCGGGCGGAGGATCGCCCTCCTCGACAACTTCACCTGGGGCAGCCCCGAGTACAAGGACAGGATCGGGAGCCTCGTCGAGGCGTGCAAGGCGTGCTACGACTTCGGCGTCGCCTATGGGACGCCCTTCATCTCGGGGAAGGACAGCCTCTTCAACGAGTCCCCGCTGGGCCCGATCGTGCCCACGCTCCTAATCACGGCGCTTGGGCATTGTGCCAAGCGTCGAGGGCGTCATCACGATGGACCTGAAGGAGGCCGGGCAACAGGCTCTACATCGTCGGGGAGACCGCCCCGGAGCTTGGTGGCTCCGAGTACTACCACTGATGGGTCACCTCGGCGCCTCGGTGCCCAAGCTCGACGCGTCGAAGACCTCGACGGCCTACAGACGGCTCACCGCCGCGATTGATGCGGGCTATGTGAGGAGTTGCCACGACGCTCTCCGAGGGCGGGCTAGCTGTCGTCGCTCGCCGAGATGGCCTTCACCGGCGGCCTCGGGCTCGAGGTGGACCTCGCCAAAGTGCCTGTCACTGAGGAGATGCGGGACGATCATGCTGCTCTTCAGCGAGTCGAATGGGCGCCTCCTCGTCGAGGTGTCGGAGGGCGACGCCGATGCGTTCGAGGAGCTGATGAAGGGTTCCACAATGGCCTGCATCGGCTCGGTGATAAAGGAGCCACGGCTCAGGTGATAAAGAAGGGTAAGAAGACGTTGATCGATCTGGATAACGAGGAGACGATTAGGGCGTGGAAGACGCCCCTGGAGGCTCAGCGATGAAGCGCGAGGACATAAGGGTCCTGCTCATGCGGGCACCGGGGACGAACTGTGACCTCGAGACTGTGCGCGCCTTCAGGGACCTCGGCGTCCAAGCCGAGCTCCGCCACACGCAGGACGTCTTCAAGACGAAGAACCTCCTCGACTACAACGTCCTCGTCTTCCCCGGCGGCTTCAGCTACGGCGACTACGTGCGTAGCGGGGCCATCTGGGCGAAGGAGTGCGAGTACAGGCTAGGTCCGGAGCTGGAGAGGTTCGTGGACGAGGGGCGCCCCGTGCTCGGCGTCTGCAACGGGTTCCAGCAGCTCGTGGAGCTCGGCTTCCTCCCCGGCTTCGAGGGGAAGTCGAAGTACCCGCAGGCGGCGCTGGCGAACAGCAGCCACGGCTACCAGAACCGGTGGATCAGGATGAAGTACGTGGGGCGGGGGAACTGCGGGATGATGGGGTACCTCGAGCAAGGGCACGTGATCGCGTGCCCCGTGGCGCACGGGGAGGGGCGCTTCGTCTTCCCCAAGGAGGGGGAGGAGGAGATGCTCAGGAGCCTCTACGACAGGGACATGCTCGTCTGGCGCTACGTGAAGGCGGACGGCGGCTTCGCGGAGGGGAGCTGGCCGGAGAACCCGAACGGGGCCTTCCACGACATCGCCGGCATATGCAACCCGGAGGGGACGGTGCTCGGGCTCATGCCCCACCCGGAGAGGGCATACGACGGCTGGCTCATGCCCGAGTGGACGAGGACGGGGCTCAGCCGCTACGGCGACGGGCGCCCCTTCTACGAGAGCATAGTGAAGTACACGGAGAGGCGTTTCTAGCAAGGCCTTTGTTCTTTTCTAATCCTTCTCCTCTTACAATACAAATTCGTGTTATACTCGAGGTTAAGAATCAGAGCAGCTTGAGACCATCCTCGATGAGATTTTCAAAATGTTCCCTGTTGAATGTGTAGAGGGTGGCATTGTTGTTGATAGCGATAGCGGCTATCAGAACATCCATTCTCGGAATAGTTTTTCCTCTCCGCTGAGCCGCGAGTTCGAGATTTGCGGATAGCTGCGCGTCTCCCCTGCCATAACCGAGGACTGGAACTGCCTCCAGTGCACTCGTCTTCTTCGACGCCTTCTCCAGCCCGTATAGGACCTCATGGAGGTTGAGAGAGGTCGTGGCGATCTCCTCCCCTATCTCTCTGAGCCTCGAAGCTGCCTCCTCGCCCCTCACTGAGCGCTTGTCAAGTATCTCTATTAGGACGTCGGAGTCGAGGATGATCATCTTTCTAGGTTCCTTGCCTCCTCGATCTCCGCGAGGATTTCTGCCTTCTCGGCTGGAGTGAGTTCAACACTTCCCCTGAGGGAATCCAAAACCGTGATAGCATCTCCTCCCTCGATTAACCGCTCGAATAGATCGCTGAAGCTCTCATCCTCCCTCTTCCTCTTGGCGAGCTTGTTGTAGACCTCTTCTTTAATGGTGATTGTCTTAGGCACGGCCCTACTCCCCACCCTGTTTATGTTTAAACATAAATATAAACAAGGTCTCGTCTAGAGGTCCGAGTCTATCCGGACGATTTTCTGGAGTTAACCGTTTACCCTCTTCCGCCTATATTCTATGAGTCGGTCGCTCAGCTGTTTGTCCGAGAGTGCGAGCATTTCGACGGCTAGGATGGCGGCGTTCTTGGAGCCGTCGATGGCGACGGTGGCCACGGGGATGCCTGTTGGCATCTGGACGATGCTCAGGAGGGAGTCAATGCCCCCGAGCTTGACCTCCTTGGGGACGCCGATGACGGGCTTGATGGTCTGGGCGGCGACGACGCCGGGGAGGGCGGCTGCGAGGCCGGCTATGCAGATGAAGACCTGCGCGTCGGTGGCTTCGACGTACTGGGTTAGGGCCTTGAGGTTCCTGTGGGCGGAGAGGATCTTCTGTTCGTGGTCTACCCCGAACTCCCTGAGGGTGGAGGCGGCGGCGTCGCTTAGCTCCTTGTCGGAGTCACTTCCCACGATGATTGCAACTCTTGGCATGGGGTAGGATTGAATGGATCCGCTTATGAAAGTAGCCCCCGTGGGACCCGACGAGGCAAGAGGTCTAGTCGAGTAACCCTTATCCCCGACTCCCTTTGCCTTTGATTCGATGTCCGTGCTTGGGATAGTGATGGCGCTAATTGGCTTCGTCACGATGGCGCTTAGCTGAGGACGGCGAAACTATCATCTAAGCGATCGGTCCCCTAGATCACCGGAGATTTAGATGATCTACGAATGGAGAGTCTACGAAGCCTATCCGGGTCGTATGGATGCGCTCAACGAGCGCTTCGCCAAGACCACCCTCAAGTTCTTCGAGAAACACGGCATCAAGGTGATCGGATTCTGGATAGCCATCATCGGCACCAGCAACGTCCTCTACTACATGCTCGCCTACGAGGACCTCGCCCACAGGGAGAGGGCGTGGAACGCCTTCTCGCACGGATCCAGGCTGGGTGAAGGCGCGAATCGAAACAGAGCAGAGAGCCGGGGGCCCACTCACGGAGAGGATCACGAACATGATCCTCAAGCCCACCGACTACTCCCCCCTTAAGTAGCTAAGACCTGTGGGGTAACGGCTAGAGTACTTTACGGGCGGCTTCGAGAAAGTCGTTTGCGTACTCGATGAGGCGTCTGGCCGATGACTCTGTGAAGGTGATGTCATAGTCAGCCTGTTCGCGGAGGCTTATAGCAGTCCTGAGGTTTACGTGGTGGCGTCTTTCGAGTATGTGTGTTTTGATGTAGAGTTCGTCGATGGCGGTGAGTAGTGCCCGGTGGCTCTTCTCCCGGTATCCATCGGCGAGTAGGAGGGCGCGGGCGGCGTGAAACATAGAGTAGTACGCTTGTATGGTCGCCCACTTCGAGTCGTCGTCGCCGAGGCTTCGGGTTGACCTCTCCAAGTCGTATTCTGCACCGCTCATCTCCCCGGAAACGGCGCCACTCGGCGCCTTGAATGGAGTTATCTTGCCCTCTTCGATGAGCCTTTGTAGATGGGGGTTAGGCCTCCACGAGGTTGACGCCCCTCTCTATCTCCCCCCATAGGGTCGGATTGTTTTCCCGTAGCTGTGCCTCCTCCTCGGCGTCGTGGATTATGGCTGATAGTCGCCTGTCACCGGTGTATCTATTAATTATTTCTGATACTATAGTCTTTTGGGTTGTGCCTACGTATAGGTCGGTGTCGCTCTGTGGGGTGTCTTCACCCCTCGCGGTGCTTCCGAAGAGGATTACGAGGGTCGCGTGGGGCTTCAGGTCGTCTATGAGTCGTCTTAGTTCCAGGATGCTTAGAAGGGTCTTGAGCTGGCGGGCGACTGGGTTATGAAGATTGAACCTGTAGAGCGTAATCTTACCTCTCCTCTTCTCCTCGATGAGCCCAAGCTCGGTCAAGGTTCGGAGGGCGCCGTTGGCGGAGCCAACACTTATGCCCGCCTCCTTAGCCGTCTCCCGTTGGTAGAGTGTCCTGTTGGGATCCCTCGCCAGGGCCTTGAATGCCTGGATGGTTACGTTAGAGAATAGCGGGTTCATCGTTCAAAATATTGAACGTACGTTCAGTATTATAATATTATGGAACGCCTGTTTGCCTCAACTATCCTTTTGAAGACCGCCGCCGAAGCCTTCGGCGTCCGTCTTCTTCGTCACGGGGTCGACGGAGCAGAGGCCGAACCGGACCTTGTACCCGCTAGACCACTCGAGGTTGTCGATGAGGCTCCAGTGGAAGTAGCCCCGCACCGGGACGCCGTCGAGCTCCATCGCCCTCTGGATCGCGTCGAGGTGACCGACGAGGTACCTCTCCCTCATCGAGTCCGAGGCGTCGGCGATCCCGTTCTCCGTCACGTAGATCGGCCTCCTGTACCTGCTGTACGCCCAGTCGCAGACCCACCGAAGCCCCTCCGGGTAGGTGTCGAAGCCTATATCGCTGGGGTCCGCCGCAGGGGCGAAGCCGTAGTCGAGGCGCGGGTCGCCCCCCTTCGCCACGTGCATCACCCGCCTCCTCATGTAGTAGTTCACACCGATCCAGTCGCACCCCTTAACGAGGTGGGGGAGCATCTCGTCCCCCTCAATGAGCCCGTCGGCGTCCATGTCGTAGTCGCCGCGGAAGACGGCGTTCAGGCTCCACTCGTTGAAGAGATAGTCATTGAACAGCGTCGCCTTGACGTCCGCCTCGCTGGAGGGGTCGGCGGGCTCGTGGTAGTGGAGGACCGCCACTATCCCCACGCTCGAGGGCCCGAGGGGACCAGCTGAGGCGGTGTCCCACCTCTTCACCTGCTCATACGCCAGCCCATGCGCCATCGAGAGGTGCCTCATAGCCACCATAAACGCCCCGAAGTCGTTCAACCCCGGTGGGAACTCGCCACCGTCCAGGAAACCGTGGTCGGAGACGATCTTCACCTCGTTTATCGTTCCCCAGAGGTCCACGAGGTCCCCGAAAACGTGCGCCGCATAGGCACAGTACTTCGCGAACTCTACGAGCGTCCCCTCGTCGAGCCACCCTCGTCTTCCCCACCGGCGCGACACCGTCGCGCGTCGCTATCGGGTCGTGCAGCCAGAGGGGTATCGGCCAGTGGTAGAGGGTGACCATCGGTTCCATACCCTGTACCCTGCACTCGGCGAGGATGCTCCTGTACCTCCTCACTGCCGCCTTATCTGCGAGCCTGCCGAGCTCACGCATCGCCCTCTCATCCACGCGGACCTTCTCGATGTTCCCGAACCTGTCCCTGTGGACCTCCGCCGCCACCCCCTCAGTAGAGCTAGGGAAGATCCGAG
>CAWGAT010000046.1:0-12573 GCA_963820555.1 Candidatus Bathyarchaeota archaeon | reverse complement strand
CGTCGGGGTCCTCGTCGGCGAAGTAGTCGAGGAAGTCGCGGATGACCCTCTCCAATTCGCCATCGAAGGTGTACATGGGCTTCATGAAGCGGTCGAGTAACGTCACGGAGCCGTGGTCCCCCGACACGTCGGCCTCGAAGCTTAGCACACGTACTGGCGGTGGCTCGGCTTCCAGACTCAGATCGGAGGCGCGGATCGATTTTATTACGCCATCGCAATCGGACTCGGCGGTTATTGTTCCGAACGGCGTCAGCCCCCTCTCGCTCAGGTACTTGAGTTCGTGGCCCAGGTCGGCGTCGTAGACCCGTGCCACGAGCGGGAGACGCTCCACTAACCGGGAGACCTCGTGGAAGGCGTCGACGCTTCGCGCCTTGATCCTCAGCACAGTCGACTCTGCGTCCCGTCGGATAGTGGACATCCGCTTAACGACGGCCACGTTTCGGATGCCCGGGTGCTCCTCTATGGCCGCCTTCAGGTCCTCAACCGCGACGCCTCTCGGCTCAGCGTAGAACTCCGGGTAGTAGGGCTCGATTAGCTTGACTCGCCCCCGCTCCGAGTCCCTGACCCAGAGCACAGCACAGCCATCCTCGAAGCCGACGTCCAGCAGCCAGCCATCAACCCTCATCCTTCCGACTCCCCCTACGCTTCAACTCCTCTATCTCCCGCCGGTTGTCCACCACAGCCGTGAGCAGCAGAAGGTCGAGGCCGGAAACGACGTCGCTGTTGATCATCGCGCCCTGCTCATCCGCCCACGCCGGCCACAGCGCATCAAACGCCGCCCTCCTACCCTCATCCTTCAGCGCTGCCCTGTACCTCTCTCTTAGCCTGATCATCTGCTCCTGCAGCAAAGTCCTCATCGATTCACTCGTTATCCGTCCCAATCCCCTGTAGCCTCCCAACTCCACTCTCCGCCCAACCCGCGCCCCGTCGAAGTGCTTCACAAGATAAGCAGAGGCGCCGCCGGAACTCGCACGTAGGTACACAATCACGTTAGCCAGGTGTGTCAAGTAGCCGCCCGCCTCAGGCTCCGGCACCGGAGCTTCACGGCCGCTGTCCC
Organism: Candidatus Bathyarchaeota archaeon; assembly: GCA_963820555.1. Taxonomy (GTDB): domain Archaea; phylum Thermoproteota; class Bathyarchaeia; order TCS64; family TCS64; genus UBA8941. The sequence continues at coordinate 11,516 of CAWGAT010000046.1, read as the reverse complement.
GACACGACGCGATTATGGGTATGCCCCCTTCGAGGCCGAGCCTCTTCAGCCGCGACGCCATGCCCCCCAAATCCCCTCGCTTGACGCCCGGCACGAGGGGCTTCCCCGTGAACATCTTCGCTATCTGCTGCACGGTTATCGCGGACACGCCTCCTAGACAAACCACGAGTTCCTCTGTCAGCTCCGCCGCCCGCACTTGATGCCGCTCCGAGAAGGAGCCGATTACGTGTATCCGGTCTAGGGCGCCGTCTATGTTCCCTGCCTCGGCGTCTAGGAGGTCGAGCAGCAGGGTGGTGTCCAGAAGCGTGCGGGACCTGCGGTAGTTGCCGCATACTAGGTGAACCGCTTTACCATCGCCCCTGACGGCGTTGGCGATGACGTGGTGGAGGACAGTGTCAGCTAGGCGGCTTTTCTCGGTGCTGTAGAAGAGGTACATGATGCCCGGTTCGAATCCGCCGGTCAGGTCGTCGAGCGTCTGTATGCCCGATGTGAGGAGCCGCTTGTCCGCTCTCTGTCTTAGGAGCGTTGCAGCCGGTGCGAAAGTGCCAGCTAGGGGCTTGACCTGTGCTTGAGAATCCATGCAGCATTGGCACACGGACTTTTAGCCCATTTAAATGGGGCGCATAGGCGGGAAGGAGGGATGACTGAATGTCTCTGAAAGGTCGTGGCATGTACCTCGATTTGAGGGAAGAATTCGATTCTTCTAATATGGAATTACGCTAGATAATCTGTTGAATATGAGTCAAATAAATTGTGTTTTTCGATGAAAGTTAGCCGGTAAGGCATTACTGGCCTAGTGGGTCATCACGTTTGCTAAACAGAATAACCTCTCTAATCACACGTTCGAGAAGCCTGGGCTCGATGCGGAATCCTGAGGATACCATCGAAGCAATGATATCACGTGCCTCGTCTCCAGTCAATTTGCCTTCGCGTAGTGCCACAAGAACCACGTGCAGCACACCCCTCGGCGAGAGGCCTAGCGCCCTGGCTAGGGCTCTGCCGCTTGACTCATCTATAAGGATGGGTAAGTCCTTACTCAGAGCGATGGCTATAGCGGCAGCCTCGCCCTCATGTATCTCCGGCAGGTCGTTTATTATCCTCTTCTTCCTAGCCACGGAATCGCCGTTGTCGATCCTTATCCAGCCTTGTTTTATGGCCTCCTTGACTACATGGGCGTCTGAGTAGCCCTCCCGGAGGCCATCCTCAACCACTTCGGAATAGACTTCAGTAGGAATTAGGATCCACTTGTACTGGTCTCTTAGTAGTTCGAGCTTGCCAGATTTTGCGAGCCATATGAGCACACTCGCATCCGCGATGGCGGGCGTGAGTTACACACCCCTAAGTGCCCTCAGATCCTCCTCGAGGTCCTTTTCATCATACTGGATCAGAATACCCTTCCTCTGAAGAGCCTCATAGAACCTCCTGAGGCTGACCTCTGAGAGTCTCGATGCTTGCCAGCCTGTCACTTCTCCCTTCTTGTAGAGCTCAACTGCTAGGTCGATCCGTTTCTCCCTTATCCCCTCATCGAGTATCTCACGTATTAAGTTGGACCTGTCCTTATGCTCCTTCTTGGCGAGGTCGTCGAGTTTTTCGAGGACCTCCTGGGGCAGTCGAAGGCTAATGTTCTCGGACATCTTGTATTACCAAAGATATTTCCTGTAATATATACTTACTGAACTTCGCATTGCAGAGAATGATTAGTGGTTTAACCAGCGAGATTTCTATCTAATCTATTCCTCAGGACCCATTAAATCGCGATGCTCTATAGTTAGCTGAGAATCAACACTGTTCCACCAGAGGTACCTTTCATCCTGAGTGATGTACCCATATTTACTGAGAGACTTTAAAGTCCTAACAATGGTGTTCTCATGGACACTAAGACCTTGACGAATGGTGCTAAAGGATTGCGGCTGAAAGAGGGCGATGTATAGGTACAGCAACTTCTCCGTTGGTTTCGCTACCTTTCTCACCACGTCAATATACTCTATGTAGTATCGTCTCTTGATCTGTGTGGCTATTTTTTCTGCCACTGCTTCGCAGATATCGCCCCATATTTTATCCTCGTCGATTAGGTCTTCCGTCTTAAGGGGGTGGGCGGTTCGGTCAAAATGATCGATTCCCGTTCTTCTGGTCCTACGTGAAGCCGTGTGTGAGCCACCTTCCCTCCACGTCGACTCGGCACGCCACGAGGTCCTCTGGCTTAAGGACGGGGTCCATGCGAGAGACCTTGCACTTGTTAAGCTTCAGCCACTTAGAGTCGGGCAGAATCAGCTTCAGGTAGAGCTCCGTCTGGTCCAGAAGGTAGTCGATCCAGGTTGTGTCCTGTAGGTCGAGGGTTAGCTGGGCGCTGCAGGTCTGTTCCATCTCCTCGAGGGCCGTGAGTTGCTTGGAGCCCGTGGAGTTGAAGACGTAGACGGGTTTGAGATGGTTGTCGACCTTGAACTCGTAGTCGGTGAGGCAGGGTACCGTCGTCCAGTCCGCGTCGTTGGGGGAGACTTGGACGTAGCTGGATTCCCATCCCCATGGGTCGCCGGGTGAGGTGCCGTAGCCATGGATTGTGCTCGTCTTGGTGTCGTAGATCTTGCCGACTAGGTCAGCGATCCATTGGATCGGGTCACCGATGCCGCATCTCACCGATAGCGTTGAGAGTTTGAGGCCCGTCCAGTACAGGTAGAGCTGCTCGGAGGTGGAGTGGTAGATCTTCGCCTCGGCGAACCAGTTCTCGTGGTCGTTGAGCCATGACTTCTGCGCGTATTGGCTGAGGGTGCCCTGCACCCAGTTTAGGCGGAGCTTGACGTTCTCCCTCTTCCGTAGTAGGGCTATAGGCGCGGGCGTCGCCGAGTCCCTGAGCGTCCAGAGTCTGTTGAGCTCAGGGTCGTATAGGGGCGCGATCTCGGTGACGTAGCCCATTCGATATAGTGTGGTGGGTGTGGCCCCGGGGCTACCTCCGTAACTCACTTCTGAGTAGTTCTTGTATCCGAGCTCGATTGCGTCCCTGCCTTTGTAGCTGACCATTAAAGCACGCCTCCACTAGGCGTAGTAGAGTCACCTCAACCCGGACCTGGCTCCTGTAGAGATTGGGTTTCCCGGGCTCGTCTAGGTCGCGCCAGTCGCTGACCTCCGCGAAATCGATGTCCTCGCCCGGGTTCATGCAGTTGGAGTGGATGATCCGGTCCACCTCCCTGAGCATGCCCCATCGCTTAGCTTGATCCCCTCGGCTCCAGACGTCGATCGAGTAGACAGCTCTGAAGCGCCTCGGAGATTCCTCGGGGGCTTGTGTGAAGCCTATGGGCTCGGGTCGGGTGAGGATGTGGGCAACTGTGACCTGGGGCGTCTCCTCGTGAGACTCGTACCAGTCCGCGGAGACTATTGGGACGAAGTCAAGGGCCCAGTTTAGCAGGAGCAGCTCCCTGAGGGCAACGCGTGGGTCCGTCAACTCGTCTCCTTCCTCCCAGCTTTGACCTTGGTGAATGTCGGCGTCTCCTCGACGGATTTGACTATGTAGTGAATTCCCTGGATGCTAAACTCCCAGCCCGGCTCGGCGGCGGCTCTTACGGGGATGAAGACGACGACGTCACCCTCCTGCGCATCGCCGGTTTGACGGCTGACTTGTTTCTCCTCTAACTCTACGAATCCCCTTGTGGGGAAATTCTTCTCGTTGTAAAGCCGATTGCCGTAGTCGTCTCTACCAAGGGGAGTTTTGATGTTGATGATGATTTCCCGGCCCCGCCTCTTGGCTATAGCTTCGAACCTGAGGGCGGACCAGTTGGGTTTTGAGACGTCGAAGCCAAGGCCATAGTGAGCATATTGGAAGCTCATGATTTGATCACCGCCCCCTCGACGACGTCTGTGGCATTCACACTCGTGTCGACGGCTGTAGAGCACCCAAATATCTGGCCGGGGCCGTAGACTATGTGCGATGTGTAGCCTCCAATTTTCAGTCCAGTCGGCGTGACGGATTGGCCATCTACATTGAAGCTGAGGAGTGTTATCCGTTCGCACTTGTTCGTGGCGCCGTCGTCGTCGATGTCGATGGCGTTTCCACCAGTTCTGTAGAAGATGTGGCCTTGGACTACGATCTGCTCAACCTTCCGGTAGAGCTTCAGACCCTTTGATACGGTGTTGAAGTGCTGGTTATTGTGGAGTTGGAGGAGCCTTACCTTCCCGGTGGTCCCGTCTAGTGCTCCTGCCTCGATGTCGATGTTGTTAGCATAGAAGTAGTTGTTGAGGATGTAGCTCTTCAGAATGACGCCGGCACCCACACCCCCCTCCAGCCTGATGCCTGAACCTACGGCATTCTCGATGAGGTTGTCCTTGACCCAGAGGTTCCAGCAGTCTCCGGTGCTCTGGACGTGTAGGCCATGCCGTCTAGGCTGATTCATATAGACGCGCTCCATGTGCCAGTCGCTCACAGAGTCGAGGTGGATCACGTCCACATCGCCAGATGTCGGGTAAAGGGTTAGATCGTAGAGGCCACCGAAGTGGACGGTTGAGCCGGGCTTGTGGATGTCGATACAGTGCTGGCCACTTGGGACGTGAAACTCGATCATTGTGCCGTAGTCGAGGCCGTGCCAGCACATCCCGGCCCCATGGATGTGGACGGGATTGACCTCATCGAGAACCCAGCCCTGTGACTCCACGATCTTGCCCTTGGGTAGCCAGACGACTCCTCCACCGTCGCCGATAACGTCGTCTATGGCGAGCTGGATGTTGCCCGGAGCCTTATCCCAGAGGTTACCCCTGCTATTCGAGATCTTGGTGAGGTCCTTGTTGTATCCTGATGCCCCTGGGCCGAACCTAGCCTCGAGGGCGTCGACTAAGGTGTTGTAGTGTGTGTAGGTTATCGGATCTGGTGGGTAGGGCTTTCCGAACGCCGTCAATTAGCCCTCCTCCGGGTATCGCTCATCCTCTGCTATAGAACCATACCGGTTGGCGCTGATCTTTGGCTTAGAGAGAAGCCTGTAGATCCTCTCTATCTCAGCTGACCAGTCAATGAGGGTGCCTCCTTCGCTTTCCTGGTACTCGCCCACGGCTACGCTCCCGGGGTATGTTGAGCGGATCACCTTCGCCGTGATGAGGGCGCTGAGCCTTCTCACTAGCTTGTTCGTTGCCTCCTGCACCCCAAGCCTCCGGTCTATCTCGGCGTCGGTCTCCTCGATCAGGTCAGCTATCTCTGAGTCGCTCAGCGGAGTCGTGACGAGGTACCGGACGTTGTTCGGGGAGCAGTAAGGCATCCCTTAAGTCTCCTTATGCGTGTACGCCGGTGAGTTCACGGACGGCGTCGCCGATGACGAGTTTGGGCTGGATCCACTGCCTGATGATGTAGGCGTCGTACCCCGCCTTCTCGTCGCGGTATCTCGCCGCCTCTGTCGGTCCTTCTCCTAGTACCATTGCTGGGGCTACACTGCTGCCGACGTAGGCGACTGTGTTTGTGAGTTGATTGTCGGAGACCCCTGTGACACCTGGTAACCCTGGGACCTGGAAGACCCTCCCGGCTGGGAGCTGGACACCCTGAAGGCTCCCCTTGACGAATGGGTTACTGAGGAAGTCCCCCCAGACGACGGGGTGTGCTGCTATCCAGTCGACTGGGTAGCCGTTTCCCTCTATGGTGGCTATGACCTCGACGAGTTTGTCGAATGGGTTATTCGTCGATGTCCCCCAGTCCGCCCCGGAGACATCGGTGGCGCCCGCTAGTTCCTCAGCTATCTGCTTATTTTCCATTCGAGCTAGGTCGCGGGCAGCATCGGCGACGTGGAGCCCCATTACATCGTGGGCTGCCTTCTTCATGGCCTCATCGCTGATGGCGACGTGCACGACGTTCTTCCAGAGGTCGAAGTCAACATCCGTGTAGTCCTGGGCACTCAGCACCGCCTCACCGAGGGGAGGGACCTTCTCCCGTCCAGTAAGTTTCGTGGCGACGTCGATGCTCGCGGTGAGGGCGTCCATCCTTATCCCTCGGCAGATTCCGCGCAGGATGTACTGTGGCCTCGCGAGCCCCAGCACCTCGTCGAGGACGGTCACGGCCTCGATGCTGGTTATGTCGCCTGGGGTGATCAGCTGCGCCTCGTAGACGCCGGTGGAGGCCTGTTTGTGGTACTTGCCGGTCTGGGCGCTCCGCCAGACTCTTGGCTGCTCAGTCAACCCGGACTCACCCCCAGCCAGACCTTGACGGTGGTCGCGTCGCTGGCAGCGTCGGCCTGTGCAATCCCCACCCTCGCGATGTTTGTGTCGAGCGCGGTCTGGACGCCGGACTCGATGGTCGCCGTGTAGTAGGTGGATGAACCACCGGCTGGAGCGTCTCCCTTGGTGAAGAGCGTGGCTTCCCCGGCGTCGCTGCTCACCATGAGTGCCTGGCCTTTCTTGATGGCGGTTCCCGTCTTCTTTTGGACCTCAACGCAGCCGACGAGGAGGCAATCCACACTATGATCGGTCTCCTCGCTGTAATCGTGGTCCTCGAGGGCAACCATGAATGGACCCGTGACGGTGTTTGGTGCAGCCAGGATCCCGTTGCCGTCGTTGTAGACGATCTCACCCTTCTCGATGTCCTCGCTAGACTTCACAGAGAAGGACTCGACGACGAGGAGCTGCTCCTTGACGATGTCTCCGGCGGTCACTGCGCCTCCCTCCTGTGGCCGAAGAGGCGGAGCCGAGTCTCCTCGACGGCGGCATCAAGGTCATTTACCTCAATGTTGAACCTAGCTTTGGGTCCAGCTGACTTCGGCGTCCTCTCAATTAGCTGCTCAGCGTCCTCAACCAACAACTCGAGGGCGGCGTCATTCAGCTTGTCCAGCCTCTCCTCCTCCTGTTTTCTGTCTTTGACTAAGCCTGCCTTTGCGCGGGCTTGCAGGGCATGGAGAGCCTTCTCAGCATGCTGCAAGTCCTTCACCTGCTGAAGCTCGGCTTTGAGGCCGGTGTTCTCAGCCCTAAGGCTACTGTTCTCAGCCTTTAGGGACTCTGCTTCTTTCCTAGTTTCCTCAATTTCATCCAATCTCGTTTCCTCCACGGGTTTCGGGTAATCTTCCGAGGCACCCGCTTGCCCCTTCTTGAATCGTGATGCTCCCAGGATGAGCTCGCTTAGCGTCAGGATGCCCGCCTGGGGGTATGCTGGGTCCGAGACGAAGTCGACGCGGTCGAAGACGAAGCTCTCGACCACCTCATAGGCCGCGCCGCCGAGGACGTGCTCGTCGGGTGCGCCGGTTATGTCGACTCCACACTTACTGCATGTGACCCTGAATGCCTTGATGACGACGCTGATGGGACCCCACTCGCCTGTCTTCAGCTTCTCCCACGCGGTGTCATCGGTTAACTCCGCTGTGGCGAGTGCGTAGCCGTCTGGTTTCTCCGCTTTGATCCATCTACCGACCTGAATTGGCTCGTGTACGTGGTCGACACGATAGCCAGGAATGCATCCGAGAGGTTTGCCGAGTAGGGTGGGGAGCGCCTCCTCGAGCGCCTTCCCGGTGACAGCCCAGCCGTTGCGGTTAGGTGACGTATTCATGAGATAGAATGTGGCTAGACGCTTCCCATCCGTGGCGAGACTTTGGACAGCGGCCCAGAAGCGTAGTGTCAAAGAGTCGGCCATCAGGACTCCTCCAGCTCAGCGGGGTCCCACCCCATCATCTCCCACGCCTTCTCGGGCTTGCCACCGATGGGCCCTAATCCCCCGCCCCAGAGGATAGCGACGGCCTTCGACATCTCGTAGATGTCCGAGGCCACAATGGGGTTCCACCTATGCTTGATCCTAACCGGCAGGTCCTCGCCATCAGGGATCTTGACGCCTTCGTCACTCAGCGCCTTAGCTGTCCATCGGTCGTACCACTGGCGCTCGAATCTCCCGCTTGAGGTACCTCTGGGAGCTGGCGATGGATCCTTGGACGTAGGCCTCCAGCTCAGCGTAGGCGGTGGCCCGGTTCTCGATGGGTCGGCCCAGTAGAAACCTGGGGGTCCCGAAGTTCCCCACTATGGCTTGCTCAAGGTGGCTTAGGAGCCGGGATAGACCCTCTATATCGGGACTGATATCGATGACTGTAGGCTTTACAGACTCGTTGACGGCGATGCTCTTACCAGCACGGGCAACCCCAGCGAGTTCGTCAACGACCTTCTCAGCCTCCTCTAGGCTGAGCCCAGAGGTGTCGGCCTCCAGTAAGACGTAGGGCGCCCATAGGCTTCGGGCTATCTCAGGGAAGTCCTCCCGTAGAAGAGAGTGGCGTGCTCTGCAAATGCTTCTAACGGGTTCGACGTCGCTTAGCCCTTCGTGGTCGGCTTCGAGGCTAAGGTTTGTGAAATAGAGTACCTCGTCAGGGTTGTAGAAGTTCTGCCTTCCCTCGTACTGGTAGGCTTCAAGCTCCCAGCTAGAGTTGAGCCTGGGACTGAATCGGGTGCTCTGGAGGCTCAGGAGTAACGCGGGTGTCTCATCGTTGTTGGTGACGAGTTCGAATCCAGCTCTGCCGTAGATGCTCCTCTTGACCTGAGCGACGAAGAGGGCCTGGTCAAGGTTGACCCTACGGTTGTACTCGTCGATCTTCTCCTTGACATAGGCGTAGTCAACTACGTTTACGTCCTCACTGCTGGGCTCGATGGCTGTGGTGAATCCAGCGGCGAGGGTGGCAAAGTAGGCGTTTGTGACAATGCACTTGCGGATGAGCTCGTCTTGCCGGAACCATCTGTAGTCCTCATTCATCCCGGCGTAGTAATCGCTCGTAGTCGGGGTGCCAGCCTCACCGATGCGCCTCGCCTTAGGTTGGCGAACCCCTCCAAATAGGACCCGCTTCATGACGGGTATGATTCCCTGCCACGTCCTCTCCCCCGACATAGCCCTTTTCTCCACTATAAAGAGTCGGGGCGTGTGGTACTAGACCCACAAAAAATGTGGGTGGATCAAAAAGCCCTCTATATAAGCAAGTACTTTTTAGTCTAATGAGACGGATTATTGCAACCATTTTTCTCGGTGTAGAATTTTATCCCCCAAACCCAAGGACAGCTCAACCGGGCGTAGACATTAAACCCTCTCCAACGCACTATTATGAGACCATGAGCGAAGGCAAGAGGAGGAGCGCAGTCAGGGTAAGGCGCGTCGAAAAACCCCTATACACATACGATCCTGATAAGATCGGTAGATACGACCAGAGGAACTTGATATTCAACCGCGTCAGCAACGACCCCGACTGGGCTGGTTACATGAGGAGCGAGGAGAAGGTTGGGCTTCGCAACATCGCCAAGAGGAAGCCCGGCTACACGCGCGTCGACTACGCCCTCGCGGAGGCGGCGTGGACCGTCCACGAGTGCTTCCAGGACGCTTGGAGCTGGGATAGGATTGAGCGCCCCCTCGGCCCCAGCCTCATGGGTACGAAGTGGTACCAGACCAGATACAGGGTCCGGGACCCCGCCGAGATGACGCGGAATGTGAAGAAGGCGGGGAAGCTCTACGGGGCGAACCTAGTCGGCGTCGCCACCTACAACCCGCTCTGGATGCAGGTGAACAAGAGGTTCGACCTTACCCCCCTCGATATGCCTGAGGGGGTCAAGTACGTAGTCGTCGGCGCGATAGAGATGAATGAGTTGGGTATAGCGACGAGTCCGGAGGCCACCGCAGGGGGTGCCACCGGGGTCGGCTACTCCCGAATGGCCTTCGTCGCAGGGACCCTCGCTGAGTTCATCAGGAACCTCGGCTACACGGCGGTCCCCGCCGGGAACAACGTGGGACTCAGCGTTCCTATGGCGATAGACGCTGGGCTGGGGCAGCTTGGGCGCCACGGCCTCCTCATCACCCCCGAGTACGGCCCGAGAGTCCGCCTCTTCAAGGTCTTCACCGACCTTCCCCTCGTCCCCGACAAACCGATAGACTTCGGCGTCACCCAGTTCTGCAGGGGCTGCAAACGCTGCGCCGAGGTCTGCGAGGTAGACGCCATCAGCTTCAAGGACGACCCCAACTGGGAACCCGCCACGAAGAGCAGCAACCCTGGGGCGCTCAAATGGTACATAGACGCCGAGAAGTGCTTCGAGTACTGGTGTGACAACGGGATGGACTGCAGCACCTGTATAAGCGTCTGCCCCTACACGAGGGGGCGTTGGGAGGCCCGCGCAGAGGATTTCTGGGCCTCCCAGTAGCCTTATCATTGCTCCATTTCTCTTCCTTCATGGTCACGCGCGCTTGTATTGAGTGGATGTATGAGTTTGTTCTTCGCGCTCTCTGTGTGAGATATATTTTATATTTGATTATATTATTTTATTATATTATCAAGAAGATAGTAATATAGTAAGTAACAAACAGTAACTAAAGAGTATTAAAAGGAATACATACAAATCAAAATAGATGGGTTTGGGGCCATAATTTTATCCCCTAAACCCAAACCACTTACATTCACTACCATCTATCACTAACTACTCTTCTCCCACTGCTCCCTTGCTCTCTTACTCCCCCCACTCTCTCTACAAACAAACACACAAATGGGAAACAACAATATTTTGAGGTTAATAATTTAATCCACATATGTATTGGAACGAGTTAGATAGATGGGATCGGCTTCACGATAAAGTACTCCCTGCATAAACTTTAACTGTCTTACAATTGTTGTATGTACATGATGGTATGACCTCCATCACGGTCAGGATCCCTGACGACCTCAAGAAGGAATTAGAGGCACTCGGTGTAGAGGTCAGCGAGGTGACTCGATCCGCCCTTGAGAACGAGGTCAAGAGGCTGAAGCGAAAAAAAGCGAAAGAAGCTGCCGAGAAACTCGGCAGGCTACTAGCCAACGTACTCGACGAGGAGATAATCAGGGCTGTCCGTGAGGGTAGGGACGAGAGATGAAGGCCCGCCTCTTCGACGCCTCATCCATCATGCTCCTAGTGAAGAGGTATCCGGAAAAGGCATCGATCATCCTCGAAGGGGAATACCTCCTCGATCTAACGATGTATGAGGTAGGGAACGCCATATGGAAAATCAACAAATTAATCAATAAATCAGATAAATCTACAGCTCTTGATGCCATAGAACAAGCATACAATCTGACAGCATTAATGGAAGTCATAAAAATCGAAGGCGTAGAGGAATTTAAGAATACCATGAGAATAGCCTTCGAAGGGGGACTCAGCTTCTACGACTCCTCCTACCTGCATACTGCAGGTAGAAAGGGTCTAACTCTAGTTTCAGAAGATGATCGACTCAGTAAGCTGGCAATGGAATTTGGTGTAAATTGTATAACGATTACGGACATAGCATCCGAAGTCTGATCCTTAATACAATACCAGGAATCCTTTCAGGATCAGACTTCTCATAATTAGTGGACTCTACTGTTTGTGGAACTTATCGCTGCGGCTATCTCTTTTATGTTGTTGTGTCCCTGAAGTAGGATGAGTAGCGTCCGGATCCTTAAACAACATATTAATTGGCATAGAATTTTCTTTGCTTATAAGTAATTGTAATTCTGTGACAATTCCTGACGCCCATGGAGGTATCGTTGCTCGTAGTACGAGACGCAATTAGTAAAAGGAATAGGTTGATGTTTACGATCGGA
>CAWGAT010000045.1:0-11778 GCA_963820555.1 Candidatus Bathyarchaeota archaeon | reverse complement strand
GCGGCGCAGCACACTGGAAAAACGGATGAGCGTCGAAGGTCCCTAGAAATCTATGAAAATATCGTTATTTACTGGTTGGGGCGTGTCAGGGGGATGCTCCAGTGGCTTAATCTTGTGCCGGAAACCCATACGCCGCCCATCCTCTTCACGCTTCTATCCATCCTGTACCAATCCATCCTCGCCAACTTTATCGGCCTAATCGTTACATAACCCGAGTCCTGCAGGAGAATCGTGATCCCGGTGAGGAGATCGTTCGGCAGGCACTTTAAGACCTGCGAGAAAACTGTCTTTGAGTCGGGTCTCCCGCTACGATTCTTCTCGTTATAAGAGATGAGTTCCAACTGATCGATACTCATCCTGTTCTCACCTAATTTCTGAGTAACAGGTAGTCGCGCGCCTTGTCCGTGAGTTGAATCCTGCCCCTGTGCTCTATGACGATCTCGTTGCGCTTCAACGTCTTACGAATATTATCAGATAGGCCCGTGATGGCGGTGCTCTCGTCCCGTGACTTGTATATCGTCTCTAGCTCCGCCCTGTAGTAGCTAATCATATTCTCGAAGTTCTTCTCCTGGAAGCTCATTCCAGTCATTTTGCGGAATCTCTCATCCCTCAGATTTATTCGGGACTGCGCACCCGCGTGCGCGCGTGTCTCCTTGTCAATGTAGGCCTGCTTGAGCTCCGGGTCCCTGCTGTAGTTCATCGCCCTTAGGTCGTTCAGCACCATCCATTTCCTGACACCCATCTCGGCGGCGATCTCTATGGTTGAGTGGTCCTGCCCTATTCCCTTGAGTATTATCAGCCTTCGTTCCTCTGCGTTCATGTTTTCGTTTGTCATTGTTTTTCCCTCTCCTTTCACTGCTATTCTTCCCATAGAAACCGGGTGCCAACTTTCCTCCGCGCGCGCTTCGAATAGTGCACTCATGTTGCACCGCGCCCGCGGAGGGGGTCGACTGCCTTATTCGGGCTGTTTGTCTGCGTGTCCCTTATTGGTCCTGCTCTGGGATGACCCACTTCTTCACAGCCTCCTCTATGGCTCGTGAGAGGTCGCCCTTTTTCCCGCCGAACTTCTCGATCGTCTTAAACCTGAGCTTCTTCTCAATCTCGTCCGAGAGTTCCACGTTTATTCGACCCATCTTCTACTTCAACTACCTTTTGTCCTGCACCGCGCTAAACGGTCTTCTGGTGAGCAAGGCGCTCGCCGACTTCGGCGGCTCACTCATCTCGCCTTGCTTACCCGCACATACACATACGCACATACCCACTTAAAAGGATAAGTACTTAGGTGCTTAAGCACCTAAGTTGGTAAACACGTATTTGTTTGATCCTTAGAAATCATTTTTATCTAAACCACACGTCCGACGCGGAAAACAAAGGTAGGGTCAACGAAACAGACTCGAAAATTCGCTAAAAATGGTAGTATGTCATGATTCGTTACTTCCCGCTGGTGAAGTACTGGTAGACGCTCCTGCTGACCCTCGCTATGGCCTCCTCCGCCGCGTAGACGTCCGCCGCCCCCTTCGTGAAGCAGCTGATGCAGTACTTCTCCCCCGTCGCGAGGATCGTGATCACGCCCACGTCGTTTCTGATCCCCGGTAGGCTGCCCGTCTTCCTCTGCATCTTCACCTTCTCAGTGGGGAGATATTTTGGTACCCGATATTCGCCCGTCTGGCACTTCTCCATTGTGGCGAGGATCGAGTCGCAGCTCGCCCTCCCCGCTGCCTTACCCTCTACGATGAAGCCCAGAAGTCTATTCATCTCCACCGGCGTAGTCACGTCGTTCCTCTCCGTCCCGAGGCTCCACGACCCCTTGTTCGCCCCCGCCTTCGCCAACTTTAGGTAGAGGTCGAGCGTCTTCTCCTCATCCGGCAGACTGTTCTCCCCAACGAGGTCGAAGAGTAGGTCCCTGCAGTCGGCCACGACTAGGGTGTTCTTCAGCCCCAGCCTCCGCATCGCCGCGTTGACGTTATCCTTTCCAACCCTCTCCACTATGATGTCCGTAGCTGTGTTGTCGCTCAGGATCATCATCAGCCGGCTCAGGTCCCTGACGGTGACCTCGAGCCCCTCGCTCAGCTCCTTGAGGATCCCGGAGCCGGGGACCTTCTCTGAGTCCTTCAACACCAGCTTGTCGTCGAGGCTCAGCTTACCCGCCTCCGCCTGCCTGTAGAGCTCCACGATGACGGGGACCTTGAAGACGCTCGCCGTCGGGAACAGCTCGTCCCCGTTGAAGCCCGCCTCCTCCCCAGTACCCAAGGTGCTTCACCGCGACGCCCGAGCACCTTCTCGAATCCCTTCGTCTCCTTAACGATCTCGTTGTAAAGCGTCATGAGTAATGAACCGGGCTCGGCGGCTAAAACCCCTCCCCCCGAATCTCTTTTGTACACCCACCGCTGAGGTTCACCCGGTGAAGAAATTGTCGGAGGAACCAGTCTACATAGCCGAGGTAACCCACGTCGCGAAGGACTGCAGCGCCGGCCACAAGGTCGGGGACAAGTTCGAGGTGAACACCCACAAGACCGGCGGCATCTGCGGCTACTGCTACCACGACCTCTTCCCGACGCTGATGAACTGCTGCTACGGCGGAAAGATACCCTGGATCGACCCGGAGGAGTTCAAGTACGAGTGCCCTGACAGGTGGAACGACGTAAAGTTCCGCGTCTACCGCAAGAAGTAGCCCCTCGACACTTTTAACCGGGGCCCCACCCAACCATTACACGATTGCCATGAAGCCGAAGGTACTCGTTAGCTATAAGAGCGACAACTTCCCAGATGACGTAGCTGATAGGCTCCGCCCCCTCGCCGACGTCGTACGCGTCACGGGCGACTACTCGGATCAGCTACGCGATGCGGCTGTCCTCCTCGCCGCGGGTGAGAACGTCAACGAGGACTTCCTCGCCAGGGCGCCTAAGCTCAAGCTCGTCTCACGCTTCGGCGTAGGCTACGACTCCGTCGACGTCGACGCATGCACCCGCCACGGCGTCTACGTCTGCCACACACCAGATGTACTCAGCGACGCCGTCGCAGACCTCACCTGGGCCCTGATCCTCGGCTGGATGCGCCGCATACCCGAGGCTGACAGGTACACGCGCGAGGAGTGGGGAAAGAAGCAGAAGGGATTCCCATTCGGCTGGGACATGGGTGGGAAGACCCTCGGCCTCCTCGGCCTCGGTAGGATCGGGGTCGAGGTGGCGAAGCGTGGCAAGGGCTTCAGCGTCAAGATTGATCTACTACGATGTGGTCCGTCGCCAGGACATCGAGGCGCAGTACGGCATCACATACGTTACCTTCGAGGAGCTGCTCAGGACATCTGACATCATCAGCGTCCATGTCCCCCTCCTCCCCACCACGAAGGGGATACTCAGCACCAAGCAGTTCCAGATGATGAAGAAGACCGCCATCGTCGTCAACACGAGCAGAGGCCCCGTCATCGACCAGAAGGCGCTGACGGAGGCGCTCAAGTCGGGGAAGATAGCGGGCGCTGCCCTAGATGTCTTCGAGGTAGAGCCAGCGCCACTCACCGAGGAGCTGCTCAAGCTGGACAACGTCATCGTCAC
The DNA here is from genome assembly GCA_963820555.1 of Candidatus Bathyarchaeota archaeon. GTDB lineage: Archaea > Thermoproteota > Bathyarchaeia > TCS64 > TCS64 > UBA8941. The sequence goes on along the minus strand of CAWGAT010000045.1, from coordinate 8,227 downwards.
ACCCCACATGGCCTCCGCGACATGGGAGACGCGCCGCAAGATGGCGGAGCGTTGCGCAGAGAGCATCAAAGCCTTCCTAGAGGGAAAGAGGCCGCCCTTCACGGTGCCCGAGCAGAAAAACGTGACCTTCTAAAAAGGGATAGGCGGCTACTTGACCGCCTTGAACCTCTTCTCCACCGCGGCCCAGTTCATGATGCCCCAGAGGGCGTCGACGTAGCCGGCGCGGTTGTTCTGGTACTTGAGGTAGTAGGCGTGCTCCCAGACGTCTATGACTAGGAGCGGGACGACGCCCCAGATGGTGAGCTTCTGGTGGTTCTCCGCCTGAAGCACTAGGAGTTGCTTCGAAGCGGGCTCCCAGACGAGGACGGCCCAGCCGGAACCCTCAACCGCCTTCGCGGCAGCACCCATCTCCGCCTTCAGCTTGGCGAGGTCGCCGAAGTCAGCCTTCACCTGCTCCATGAAGGCGCCCAGATGTAGGCTCCTTGCACTCCGCCTTGGGGCAGAGGTTCTCCCAGTACATGTTGTGGAGGACGACGCCGCTCCCGTGGAAGGCGAGGTCCTTATCCAGCGCCTTGATCGCCGCGTAGTCGCCCTTCTCCCTGGCCTCAACGATCTTCTTCAGGGTCCCGTTGAACCCCACGACGTAGCCGTTGTGGTGCTTGTCGTGGTGGAGGGTGACCGTCGCCGCATCGATGACGGGCTCAAGCGCCTCGTAGGCGTATGGTAGCTTGGGTAGGACATATTCTTTCATTCTTTCAACTCCGGAAACAGTTGATCTTTCGGGACCCGTTAAAATAAACCTTGTACCCGGCCCATCCCAGAACGCTGATAAGGGCGTCTAGTTCGCCTACGCGAGGCTAGGTGAGAGGGACTCCACCGGTCGCTGTTCTTACCCTGTAGATGCTGGTACATGCAGTTATGTATAGAGTCTTGAAATCAGTGTCGCCCCACGCGACGTTGGAAGAGACCTCAGGGGTTCTCGATGACGCCGAGTGGCTCGCCGGACGGGTTTATAACCCAGACACCTCCTGAGCCGGTGCAGAGGATGTTGCCGTGAATATCGACCTTCATGCCATCGGGGTTTCCAGGCTTGGCGCCCTTGAGATCTGCGAAGACCCTGCCGTTGCATATGGATCCGTCTCTCTGTACATCGAAGACCTCGGATGTGGCGCCGCGCCGTATCATCTATATACAACTTTGATTCGTCCGGATTGAAGGCTAGGCCGTTTGGGCGGTCGAAGGTATCGTCTAAGAGAGTCAGCTTACCTCGGACTCCGAGTCTGTAGACTCCCTGAAAGGGTAGTTCTTTTCCCTCCAACTTATCGTTTAGACCGTATGGTGGATCTGTGAAGTAGATAGAACCGTTCCTCGCCACTACAACGTCGTTAGGACTATTGAGCCTCCTGCCATCGTAGCTTTCGGCAATTACTTTCAGGGTGCCGTCCCGCTCGGTGCGGGTGAGGCGCCTGTCGTGCTCGCAGGCTATGAGGCGGCCGCGCCTGTCTAGGGTGAGCCCATTACTGCGGCCGCTGGGTCTCCGGTAGACTTCGGCGTGCCTGGCATCGGGTATCCAGCTGTAGATTGTGCTTGCTGGGATGTCTGAGAAGAGAAGTTTCCCGTCTGCCCAGAGGGGTCCTTCCGTGAACTGGAATCCGCTGAGGATTTTCTCCACCTTTGAGTGGGGGCGATTTCTTCTAGTCTGGATGCTTCAGGCATGGCTTATCGGTTGTATCGGTGTCGTCAGGAATTTAATGGGTGCGACCTGAGAGTTGGTGCGTACATCGTCCCTGAGATTCAGGACGATATTCGTAGAGTTTTGGGCGTCAAGTAGTCACCATCTTTGGCTTCGCCGTGATCCTGACTAACATGAATCCCCAGATCAGAACGAAGACTAGATGAATGAGCAGAGGCGCCGTGAAACCGTACCCCGCGTAAATGAGCCCACCTATGAACGGCGCGGGTATCGCTGCGAATCTGTTGTAAGCGTCAAGTTTACCGAAGATTGAGGCCCGGATCTTGATCGGCGTCCTCTCCGCGATGATGCTCGTCCAGTTGGGTATCCAGAAGCAGGGGTCGAGGCCGTTGAAGACGCTGAAGAGGAGGAATGCGGGGAAGCTCCTGAAGAGGATGAAGCCGACTACTGTGATGAGAGCGGATGCCGTTGACAGCATGACACCGTACGCGTGCCCCGAACCTCTCTGAGAGCTTCCCGCTGGGTATCGAGCCGAGGGCCCAGGCGAGGCTCGACGCCGTCGACATCAAGCCAAGTTCAAGGGTCGTGAACCTGTAGGTGTCCGTTAGGGCGCCGTAGAAGAGTGAGTATCCTACACCGTAGCCGATGCCCATCACAACCATCATCAGGTAGATGGGCATCAGCTCCCTCTCGGGTCTTAGGTTCGCGATTATTCTGGTCCCGACCTCCCGACTGTTGGCGCCTGCCGACGTTGTGGGTCTCCTTGACGAACAGGGCCATTATAGCGATGCCGATGGTCTCACCGACTATCGTGATGGCGAATATCCACCAGTACCCCGTCACGATGGCGAGGTAGCCCCCAACCGATGCCATCACCATGCTCGTCCCCTGACTGATCGCCATCAATGTGCCATAGGCGGTCGCCCTCTTCTCATTCGGCACAGACTCAGCCATCAGGGCTGTCCTGGCTGGGTTCATCTGGTACCACAGCGCGCTGAAGCCGATGAAGAAGGCGAAGACGTAGAGGAAGATGGGGTTGCCCGAAATGATTAGGGCGAGGACGGCGACGACCCTTGACGCGTGACCGAGGAGCATGACCCGTCTTCCTCCCGAACATGTCCGAGAGGGGCCCCCAGATGAAGAGCCCTGCAGCGGTGCTGAAGTTGATCACGCTCTGGATTATCCCCAGGTCGACGACGGTCACCCGACGGATAGCATGTAGGGCTGCCAGACGACGACGAGCATCCCGAAGCCCAGCTGGGAGATCAGGGTCTGGAGCGCGAGGACCCGTATGTTCCCCTCTAGAGCGAGGTATTTGCTGAGCGAAGGCACCTAGGCACGACCCGTTGATGAAGAGGAAAGCGGGTTGGATTAAAAAGGCGGAGGGTCCCGGCTACTCTGAGGGCGTCGGCGAATAGATGCGATGTTCCTCTTCACGTCTGCAACGTCGTACATGCCGATGTTCCAGGCGTCGATGAAGTCGTGGAACCCGAGGGCGTACCTTATGCACGCCTCGGCGTCATCCTTGTACCTTCCAGCCGCGAGGAGTCTTTATGACGTAGACCCCCTTCCCAGCGTCGTGGAGCGCCTTCAGAGCGTCGAGACGCTCCTGCTGGGTCCCGTCCTCCAGGTATGTCCCCACCTTGTTGAGTGGGGCGCAGACGATGTCGATGTCCGGGTAGTCGAGGACCTGGCGGAGGGTCTCGGTACTGTGGGTGGATAGTGCGATCTTCTTGATGAGGCCCGATTCCCTCGCCTCAATGTAAGCCTCGAGGGTACCCTTCCTACCCTTGAGGTCCTGACTCGTGTAGGGCCTGTCGTTGGCGTCCTTCCTCTGGATCGGCCTAGGTGGAACTATGTGGAGGAACATGATGTCGATGTACTCGGTTCCGAGGTCCTTGAGGGCGAAGTCGACGGCCTTTACGCCCTGCTCGTAGGTTGCGGCGTTTGACTTGTCCGAGACAACTACGCTGCTCCTCTTCACCCTCTTCAGCGCCTCCCGGACGTGGGGGTGGGTCCCGTAGTCGTCTGATGTGTCCCACATGTAGACGCCGAGGCTCGAGGCCTCCGCGAGTATCTCACCGCCCTGAACGGGTGTCTTGTCCCCCTGCGTCATATGATCGTCCGGCCCCTTCTTGATTGCTAGGGGCTCGGTTCCGAAGCAGAGCCGGCTCACCTTCAAGCCGGCTAGGTTGACTGTCTGCATATAAATCGGGTCGAGATGCACCCTACCTATAGATAAAACATGCCATAACGCACTGAAGAGGAGGGGCACACCATCGGCGTGCCACCTCTTTAAATTTCGCAACACACCAAAGACAACCGATAACCATGGAGTTCTATGACGTCATCAAAACGAGGCGGAGCATCCGCAGCTACAAGTCAACAGAGATACCTGAGGACGTCCTCGGCAGAGTCCTCGAGGCGGCGAGGGTCGCCCCCTCGGGAAGCAACAGGCAGCCCTGGAAGTATGTCCTCATCAAGAACCCTGAGCTGAAGAAGAAGATAGCTACACTCAGCGGAGGCCAGCCCTGGATTGCAGATGCACCCATAGTCGTCGTCGCCTGTGGCAGCGACATAAAGTACGACCGCGGCGGCTACATGGGTGAGATGAGCTTCCTCATCGACTCGGCGATTGGCCTCACCCACCTCATCCTCGCTGCACGTGAGGAGGGACTCGGCACCTGCTGGATCGGCCTCTTCGATAACGATTCGATCAAGGAGCTCCTCGAGATCCCGCCCGGGTGGAACGTCACCGCCGTGACGCCCCTCGGTTACCCAAAGGACCCGAATGGACATTTCCGGGTAAGCGTAAGGAGATCGGCGAGATAGTCTCCGTGGACCAGTGGTGATAGTGGCGCGGATCCGCCTAGCCGTCTTCGACATGGCGGGGACGACCGTCGACGATGTCATCGACGGTATGCCCCTCGTCCTTCGCAGCTACGATGACGCCTTCCGGCGCCACGGCGTGGAGGTCCCCATGGAGACCCTGAACGATATGCGTGGCCGTGACAAGAGGGAGGTCATAAACATGCTCGGCGGGGACAAGGCACCCGCCATTTACAAGGATTTCGTCGAGATGCTCCAGGCCAACATTGGGAAGGTGAAGGAAATCGAAGGCACCTCGGAGACATTCACCTGGCTTAGGGAGCACGGTGTCGCCGTCGGTGTCGAGAGCGGCTTCCCGGCGGTTGTCACACATGACATCGTCAAACACCTTGGATGGAAGGAATCGGGCCTCATCGACTACTGGACGTGCAGCGAGATAGTGGATGAGGAGAGGCCGAGCCCAGCAATGATCAGACGCACAATGCGCCACTGCCACATAAGGGACCCGACCGAGGTGGTCAAGGTCGACGACACCGCCATAGGCATAGAGGAGGGGCACAATGCGGGGGCTTACACCATAGCGGTCCTCACCGGGACACAGAGGCGGGAGAAGCTCGAGGCGGCAAAGCCCGATGCTATCCTCCCTAGCGTCAGGGAGCTGCCCAACTACCTCCAGGACAAGGGGCTCGTCTAGTCTTCCACCTTCTCCTACTCGTGAATGAAGACGTGTTTATTGGTGTGGCTGACTCGCGAAACCCTTTTAATGTATCCCCTGTATCCCTCTTTTCGCGCGGCCTCTGTGGTGTAACGGTAGCATACGGGACTGTGGATCCCTTGACCAGGGTTCGACTCCCTGCAGAGGCCCCATCCCGCGCGTCGGCAAACCTATAAATGGGCGATGTCGGCTAACAGTGGTGGGCGGAGGTCGCCCAGCTAGGTCAAAGGCGTAGGACTGAGGCTCCTATCCCGAAGGGGTTCATGGGTTCGAATCCCATCCTCCGCACCATTTCCTAAACTCTCCAGTTTGCAGACCTCCTCCATGGTGGTACTTGCTCACGAAGCTGTCAGCAATAATCTTATCCTCAGTTCAGCCTGACTGAATCAGTGAGTTGATTGGTTGATTTTACTCTACTACAGCCGGTGTCGTATGTCGCAGCGGGCGACTGGAGTGTGATTAGCCGCCATCTACTTTATTGTGACCTTACGAGCCGCGCTCGAGATTAATGTATGTGCGTTGTTTGGTTATTTTCGAGTCTCGATTATTGCGTCTTCTAGGCTCATTCTAAGAGACTTCGCTGGGGCCTCATCTGACCACCCTACGATAATGTGGAGTCGACTCACGATGTCCTCGTTCAGACCGAAGTGTTGCCTTATCTTTATCTGAGTCTCCTCTCCGTGTGTGAGCCAGCACGCGCCAAGTCCGAGGGCGTGAGCCATCAGGCAGATATAGTCAGCGGCGGCTGCGGCGTCGTAGAATATGTTCTGTGGCGCACGTTTATCGAACCTAAGTGTCTTGTAGACTCTCATGTCCTGGAGGACTAGGATCATGACGCAATTTTCCACCGGCAGGTCGCTGCTGACGAGTCCCCATTCCTCGGGAGTCCTCAGAATCAGGAACCTCCTCGAGTCGACGTTGCATCCCTGCGGAGACATGAGGCCGGCGTAGAGGATCTCCCTGATCATCGATTCTGGTACAGGCTCCTTCCTAAACTGGCGGATGGATCTCCTCTCGTATAGGAGCTTCCTCACGGTCAGCATCTCGCCATCGGTGAAGGGCTCCGGCTTCCTTGTATCGAGCTCAACCCTTTCGCCTCTGTTCAGCTTCTCCGCTGCTTCGATGTTCCATTTACACCATTGTATATCCGGTGTGTCTATTGGGAGTCCTCTCTCCTCCCATAGCCCTAGAAGGTATTTTGCCTGGGCACCATATTCCTTTGGCTTCTCCATTTTACCCTTAAGGATCCTGTAGAGGTAGACTTCGATGCCGTGGTGCGTCCTCTCGTGGAGCACTGCCCTCAGGGAGCCCACATCCATCTTCATGAAATCCTCCCTTGAGTAACCGTGCACTCTATCTGTTTCAGCCATGATTTGATTAGATCGTCGATACTTCTTTAATTTTTATCGCGTGCCCAGTCTTACCATAGTCTTATCCCCCAAATCCAAACCCAACTTCTCTCTTCTACTAACTCACTCTCCTACTCTCTCCCCTACTCACACTCTCTAAGACAAATAAACCATCAGACAGACGAACTCACAGAAGGGATTCATGCGATACTCATGCACGCGCACTTTCATCCTTATCTTTTTGCGCGCGTACTAACCTAAAAATAACTTATAAAATAATTTGCGTAAGTATAACCATGAGTCATTCAAAAAGTGAAGAGGAAGTTTTACGCGCAAGCGGTGCCGCGAACAGCGAGATCCCCGAGAAGTTCACACCGAAGACCGACAGCTTCGACTACGTCCGCCGCGAGGAGATGATCCCGATGCGCGACGGCGTAAAGCTCAAGACCATAATCCTCGTGCCGAAGGGCGCCCAGGACGCGCCGATCGTGATCACGCGCACGCCCTACAACGCCTCGGAGCGCACGCTCCGCTTCAACAGCCCAAACCTCTCCTCAGTCGTGCCGCAGATGAACGACACCACGTCCGCGGCTCGATACATCATCGTGTACCAGGATGTGCGCGGGAAATACGGCTCCGAGGGCGACTACGTGATGAACAAACCGCTCGAGGGGCCCCTGAACGCGACCGGCACCGACCACGCGACCGATAGCTACGACACCATCGACTGGCTGGTGAAGCACGTGCCGGAGTCGAACGGCCGCGTGGCCGCGATGGGCGGCTCCTACGAGGGCTACACGACGCTGATGTGCACGGTGAACCCGCACCCGGCGTTGAAGGCCGTGGTGGCGTTCGCGGCGATGGTGGACGGCTGGATGGGCGACGACTGGTTCCACAGGGGCGCGTTCCGCCAAGACGCATCGCTGTCGTTCACCTATGACCAGGAGGCGACGCGCAAGAACGAGGTCAAGTGGTGGTCCGGGACCTACGACACCTATGACGCCTTCCTGCGCGCGGGTAACGCGGGCGCGATGGCCGCCTCGCGCGGCATGGAGAGCATCGGGTTCTGGCAGAAACTCGCGGCGCACACGGCCTACGACTCCTTCTGGCAGCAGCAGGCCGTGGACAAGCTGCTCGCCGAACGCCCGCTCACGGTGCCGATGCTGATCGTTGGCGGGCTCTTCGACCAGGAGGACATCTACGGCTCTCCCGCGCTCTACAAGGCGCTTGCGCCGAAGGATCCTGACGGCAAGTTCGTGCACCTCGTACTTGTCCAGGTTTTCAGCCTGTCGGACCTCCGCAAGATCACCGAGGACGGCGTCGAGTTCCAGTCCCACCTCGACGGCAGGAAATGCCGGTTGAGCCCGGAATCGGCCGTCGAGCTCCAGCACAAAATCGGCGCCGACATCCTGATGGTCCTCGACGAGTGCATTTCGTACCCCTCGCAGAGGAAATTGATGGAGGCGTCCGTGGACCGCACGACGCGCTGGGCCGGGCGGTGCCTGGCAGCCCACGAAAAAAGCGGGCGCGCCGAGAGCCAGGCCCTGTTCGGCATCGTGCAGGGGTCGAACATCCGCCGCCTGCAAGGAAGCCCGGGCCGTCACGGTCCTGGGGTTTCCCGGTTACGCCATGGGCAGGAGT
>CAWGAT010000044.1:0-182162 GCA_963820555.1 Candidatus Bathyarchaeota archaeon | reverse complement strand
ACAACCGTCTACAGCAGGATCAAGAGGCTGGAGGACGCCGGCGTGATAAGGGGCTACAAACCAATACTGGACGCCGCCAAGCTGGGGAGGCCCACGACAGCCTTCATCTTCGCAAGCTTCACCTACAGGCCGCCGGGTGTGGATAAGGATTCTGATCAGAGGGAGATTGCGAGGAGGGTTGCGAGGTTCCCGGAGGTGCAGGAGGTCCACATCATCACGGGGGACTGGGACTTCCTCATCAAGGTGAAGGAGAGGGACGTCGTCTCCGTCGGTAACTTCGTCGTCGACAAGCTACGCACCGTACAGGGCATTTCAAAGACCCTGACCTGTATGGTCTTCGACGCGGTGAAGGAGACGATGGATGTCCCCCTCGAGCCCTAACCCTCTTATCCCTTACCGATGGAGGCCTTCCCTTACCATGTAGCCTGCGAGGGTACCCAGGGCGGTGTGGATGAACACCATGTAGTTGGCCCTGGTCAATCTCTCCTCCAGGGTAGCCTCCTCGAATCGACGCCATAGCGCCCTTCGCGTCACCTTATACCCCGCCTCCTCCGGGCCTATACCTGCCAAGTCTCGGGGTGGCGACTGGTCTCTCCTTCAGGGCAATAATTGAGCATCTAAAGAATGAGGAAAAATACATAATGGAGTCAGAGCAGAAGAACAAAATAGAAAGGCCACAATAATCACAGCGTATCGAAGAAACTTGGCACTGATTTAGCGTTGATTAGGATGTTGATTTAGAGTCGATGACTCACAGATAACCTCGAATAGATGACTATGACCAAGTTAAGGGTCAGGGAGCTCGTCTTAGACATGCTCCGAGAACTCCTGAGGGAGGGCAGGATACGACGGCTGAGTAGTCGGGAGGTGGAGGATTGGGGGCTCCAGGTGTGAGCCAAGTCAGAGTGGGTACTCCGGCTGGAGGCCTCCCATGCTCAGAAACTACTATCAGATTAAGTAGATTAGCCGCTCCCCCCCGGGGGGGACCGTGCTATCTTCACAGTATGTTAGAATTTTCCGGTTCAGGAATCGGGTTCCGAGCCTTGGCGGGTAAGCCTATCTTGCCTGTGAGTCTTCCAAAAGGGTAAAAAGATTCGTATAAAATAGCCTGTATAGAGCTTCGAGGGAGTATCTTAAGCTGACTTCGTGGGAGTTTTATGGCAGGTTCGTGGGAGGTTCGTAGAGGTTCATGGGAGGTTCCTGGAAGTTCGTGGAGTTTCGTCTCAGATTCGTCTAATACATACTAACGAGGCTAAGGCAACGGTTAAGCAGACATGCTCTATGTGCTGAATTTTTGTATCAGTAGGCTGGGGCTGGCATTCTCTGAGGGAACATGTACCGGTGGAACCCCTGCCAAAGATTCCCTCTCCGCTTCAGGATTGGGGAACCACGGTCCATGAGGAAGTAGTAGGCTTTTTGTGGCCCGTATCTCGAAGCTATGTTGTTGTAATCTTTCCACAGTTGAACGACGTATTTGAGCTCCAGCGCTTCATAGGCTGCCCTACTCAAATCTCCCATATAAAGCCCGAGTCGATCTCGTACTCTAAAGCATGTTCTAGCATGTATTCAAGACTAGTCTGCCACTCAATCTGTTGGCAGACACCCTTGAGATACTCAGGATCCTCCTCACACCTCCTAGCCACTTCTTCGTGTTCCTCCTTAGTAAGCTCAGGGTACCACTTTGTATAGAACTCCCTGATGTGGCTAAGCTTCTCTCCCCTCTCCCGCTTCCTCCTTTCCGCGGATAGCTGCTCGCTCCTGGCAAATAGATCATCAAAGGATTTATCCATTTTTTCGAGGATGCGTTCTAATTCCTCAAGACCTTCCGGGCTTTCGACCTCATTCAGGTTCTGTGCTATAAAGTCGACATCCTCCTTCGTGGATTCGACGTACCTCAGGAGATCCGTCTCCCACTCCCAGGAGTCTAGGTTCGATGAGAGCTCCTCACAGCGGTTGAGGAGGTACCTCCTTTTCCTGCTTAAATCAAAACTCTTTGTAAAACCCTCTTTTCGAGGGGGCTCTTCCTCCTCCTCTTTAACCAGCTTCGAGGTGCCTAAATCGGTGCGCGCCCAACGTTTTCCATCCATCAGCTGGGCCAGATCGTTCCTCTTCAGCATTTGTAGGACTGTGCTGAGCCTCTCGTCTCCTAGTCCGGTCGCCTCGGATATCTCAGCTCTGGTTCTGGGCACGTTGAGAAGCCTCAGGATCCGGACCTCGTCATTCTCCAAGAGATGTCCAGCCTCTGATCATTAAACTTATGAGGGAAACCAGACCAGGAGCCAACTCAGAAACGGAAAGCCCCCGTCGGATACCTTTTCGGCCTCCTTCATCGACTGAAGCTTCTCCTTCAAAATCAACTGAATCAATTGGAACATTATATCACCACACTTGGCTGCCTAGACTGCTTCTCTGCCTCATTAGGGAAGACCTCAGCGATCGCCTGATTGATGGTCTTCCCTTCCTTCGCCATTTTATAGAGGATAGACTCTAAATTGAGAGTCGATATAACATTGTACCTACGCAGTCCCTTTTTGACGAAAATCGCACGCAAAGTATCGACCACCGGCACTGCGCCAAGGGGAGTTGTTTGCATGTACTTTTCCGCCATTAGTGCCATTTCAGTGATTTCAGACGCGAGAATCAGGTCTGTCTTTAAGCACTTTGGACATCGCCGGATCTGGTTTGTCTCTTCTTTGCGCGGTGGGAAGTTATATCCGCACCATAGGCATGTGTAGGACGTTTTAGTATCACTCCTATAGCAACTCTGTTATATTTAAATACTTTATAGTTTCCCTTTATAACAAGGTTGCGATAGGAGGCATCGGATCCTGTCAAATCATCCAAGGGAGAAAGCCCTTATCAAAATTATGGGGCAGGACGTTGACGACGTCCAGGCCGTGACCGAAGAGGTAAGGCGAACCTTCGGCCCAAGGGCCGGGAGCTCTCGGGTCCTGGAGTCCCAGCAGGGTGGTTACCATTACTATGTCACTGTCTACAAGTGAGGAGACCTAGTTTTTGTTCCTTCGGTGCTCCGCTTGTGGCTATATTTGGAATTATAGTCCTCGAGTAAAGGCCAAGCTTCTCACGCACGAGCGTAGGGTAGAACGCTGCCCAGACTGCGGCTTTGGAGTCTATGTAAGGCTGAATTCGACACAAACTCAGCTGGTGGCCGGCTGTGAGTGAATGGCCCTACGTGTGCTCGGCCAAGAAGGGGGCTTGGCAGTGATCCTTGAAGATCTTGAGGAGGGTTGAAAGATAGAACTACCGACTCTGAAAATTCCCCCCGATATCTGGGATAAACATAATAAATTCCTGCCCAGGGTTTTCGCTGACCACTTAGTAGACAAGGACCTTAACCCTGATCTCTGTTTCTGCACTCCGATCGGCGAAGGTGAGGGCGGTGACGTTATCTGGCGATACGACAAGGATAGAGGGATATGGGCTCCGGATGGTAATTTCTTCGTCGAGGCGACTGTCCAGAAGTACACCGGCGACACCGTAAAGAAGAGTTGGCTAAACGAAACCGTGAAGATGGTGCAGGTGGCTACCTACACACCTCAGAAAGACTTTGTTGAGGACCCTGGTAGTATTGTCCTGTTGAACGGTGAGCTAGATCTTCACATCCTAGAGTTAAAACCTTTTAACCCAGATCACCACCACAAGAACCGGCTACCAGTAAAATACGACGAAAACGCAGTCTGCCCCAATTTTGAGAGGTTTATGAATGAAGTTTTACCAGGTGAAAACCCAGAGGTACCTTCTGATGATGTCCTTACAATTCAGGAGGAGTTTGGCTACTGTCTGATTAAAACCAGCAAGTTCGAGATTGCTTTCGTTTACCAAGGAGTTGGTGACAACGGAAAAACAAAGCTCTTGAATGTCTTAAACGCCTTGTTAGGCCCCGAGAATGTCAGCCATGAAAGCCTCTACGACATATCGGCCACAAGGTGGAGCAAGGCGGAGCTCTACCACAGATCGGCAAACACTGCAGCCGACATAAGCTCCGACGAGATCCAGAGGACCGGAACTTTCAAGATGTTAACAGGAACCGACCCGGTAACGGCTGAAAGGAAAAACCAGAATAAGTTTAGTTTCATAAACTACGCAAAGCTGTTTTTTAGCTGTAATTTAATGCCGACCACACCGGACAAGAGCTACGCCTTCTTTAAACGATTTATTGTGCATAAATTTCTTCGGATCTTCGTAAGGGGCGTGGACATGGATGAGGACATTCTACTTAAATTAACGACACCTGAGGAACTAAGCGGAATTTTAAACTGGGCCATAACCGGCCTCAAGCGTTTGCTAACAAACAGGGATTTCACGAAGAGGATGACGCCTGACGAAACGAAGGAGCTCATGGAGAAGATGGCCGATCCGATATCGGCCTATATCCAGGACTGCTTGAATCCAGAAGATCCCGAGGGTGTTATGGTGAAGGCCGACACCTACAGAGCGTATCGTCAGTACTGTAAGAAGTTTGGCTACGTACCCGAGTCAGATAAGAAGTTATACTCGGAGATCAGGGCCCAGTTGACGGTACAGGATACGCAGATCAGAATAGGTGACTCAAGGCCTCCAGTCTTTAAAGGGTTCAAACTGAGGTGCAAAGGATGCGGCAAGTGTCCAGGCGTCAAGGCTGTCAACGGTGTCAAGGGTTCCCTTACCTCCCCCTTACTTTCTATAGACGATTTTTCACATGTAGGTGATACCAGCCTTGACACCGTTGACGGGTCTGTCAAGGATCCTAAAGATAGTGCCCCAAGTGCCCCACCGCCGAAAATGGATGGGCCGCCGCCCGAGGATCATACCTGCGAGGTGTGCGGGGCCCCAGCTAGCTTCAGGTACGCTGGCCGTTGGCTGTGCAAGAAGCACCTAGACGAGATGATCCGGGCGGATCACGACATGGGAGGTGCCGCACCTTGACTGAGAATCTTAAACAGGTTGACCTTTTTGGGAATAAGATACCATTATGTGCGAACTGCGGTTATCCATGCTTTCCCTTCATTGCCTGCATATGTGAATATGAGTACGCTAAATACTACGGATTAAACCCCTTCGAGGCGAACTGGCACGTTCATCTTGATGAAGGAGACTCATTCAGCGCCTATACCACCTACGTTATAGATCAAGGCTACGAATCGCATGGCAGAATAAAATTCTACGAGAGGTATAGTGCAAAGATCAGGGTCGAGGAGCACACCTTGAAGGGTAGGGAAGTGGACCCTCAGGTTTCCCTAATCGGTTATCTATTTGGGGGTGCCGCGCCGTGACTAAGGAGATAACGTGCAGGCACCGTTTAAACCCGGATGAGGTGGGTCCCGTACGGGACGCGGCCCTTGCCAGGCTGCTGGCTCTAGTGAAGGCTAGGGATCCCGGTGTGCTGGGTGAGGCCCCATGACCACCATAGAAGAAATTCGGTCGCGGTGTGACCGATTATGGGAGGAGCAGGATCGATTATCTGCGAAGATAATAAACGACATAGAGTAAGTCTATACTCGCAACAAAACACTAGACAATTATCTACTCCTCAGAGCTCACCTCTCCAGGATGGGTCCCATACGCCTTGATCAGGCCGTTGATCCTCGCAACCTTCTCGAGGGTTTTTCGTTGTAGTCCCCTTTTCTCAAACTGCATAAAGGTTAATGAGATATAAAAATGATTGTGATAATGTGAATACGCAGTAGCATATAAGAAATGAATAAAATAAGTTACTGAATGAGGTCTATGCCCTCTCGAATCTGAGCCAGGGCCCAGGAGAGCCGGCCTCGTCGGGATCAACTACCCTGAGGGTAAGGTTGGCTTTCTTCATCTGGTCTCTATATTCCTCCGGGAATTGGCGTTCCTCGAGCTCCTCGAGACGCGCCACGAGACGCTCCCTCGCGCCCCGCTCCGTCTCGAACTGCTTTCGAAGGTCCTCGACCTCCCCTTTCTGGCCGGCCCTCGCCTTCTCGAGCAATCCCTCGAGCTCGATCACTCGGGCCTCGCTGACCATGCGGAAGGGCCGCCCCGAGGTGAAGAGGTTTATGAAGGGTTCCCCCCTGACGTACTCGGCCCGCATTGTCTCCTCGTCGGCCCCGATCTTGTTGTAGCCGAGGGGGTCCACGACGTGCCCCATGAAGAATTCGGCGGCGTCGGCCTTGACGTCGCTCTTGGCCAGCAGGGTCCGCCAGCAGTCGCGGAGCTCATGGACGTTGAAGCCATACCGCTTCCACATCTCTTGGGGCTGAGGCGGGACCAGACCGAGCCTCCGGGCCCTTCTGATCCACACGGTCTGAATGGCTGCCTTGGCCAGGGGCTTTCCCCGCTGCCCCACGAATATCGCGGAGGTGTCGGCGGGCCTGTGTGGGAGGTAGCGCTTAATCGCGTCCACGGCGTCCGATCCTAGGTACGTGTAGTAAGGCGCTATGTTCCTTAGCTTCTTGCGCCCCGGCAGGTCCACCCTAATCGGTCTAACCCCGCTCTCGAGATCGTCCCTCAGCTTGGGCCAACCTTGACGGTTCCAGTAGGTGAAGCCCTCGAGGTCCATAGCGCCCTGAAACATGCAGGTGAGCGCGGCCTGGTAGACGGGCGGCATGCCGAGGATCATCAGCCTGACGTTGTCCGGCGTCAGCCTCCCCTGGACCGGCGGCCTCTCGGCCCTTATGTTCATGGCCGGGTCCGGCGGCAGGGCCACCCTGTTGTGCATGTAGAAGGATCTGATGAAGGCGACTATCTTCCTCTTGTAGCTGTGCCGCCCCTCGAAGCTGGCCACGTACCTCTGAAGGGCGTCCAGGACCTCATAGACCCCGCGCCCACTCGCGGAGGCCTGTCTCTCGATCATCTGGTCCGGGGTGAGTGAGCCTAAGCCCTCGTCGTTATCCTTCAGCCAGCAATGCCAGCGAAGGTAGGTGTTGAAGCATACCTTACGGGTGATCGGCGCCAGGGATCCCAGCCATTTTTTTAAGGCCGGTGATCTCCTCAGGCCCTCGGCCTCCCCCTCGCGGCCCATGTCCTTATAAACGAATCCAGACATTATAACACTTCCAATTTAAGTCTCAAAGTACTTCGATCAGAAGGTCCTGAAGGCGTTCGGCGACTTCGACGAGAAGGTCTTCGAGCCGGGCAAGCTCGACGTCAAGACGAAAGAGCTCTGCGCTGTCGCGGCTACATACATCACAAGGTGCCCATACTGCATCGAAGCCCACGCTAAGAGAGCGATGGTAGCGGGTGCTACGAAGGAGGAGCTCGCGGAGGTCATCGCCGTTGCGGCGGCCCTGAACGCGGGCGCGAGCATGGCCCACATGAATTTCGCCCTCGAGGCCGGGGACGAGGAAAAGTACCTGAAGGACGACGAGTAGGCCTACTTCACCCTATCCTTCTTATCGTCCCAGTACTGCCGCGTACGCATGTACTGGATTTTTGCCTTTAGCAAGTCTGAGTAGAAATCCTTGTCCGTCGCGTGCATCCTGCTGAGGACCTGGTAGGCGGTGACTGGGCCTACGCCGTGGACCGCCAAGGCCTCGAGGGCCTTGCTGCCCATAGCTGAGGACCATGTCGGCGGTCTTTCGCCCGTTAGTGACGGTATCAGCCTCCTCCGGGAGGAGCTGTTCCCCCGCCTTCATGCGGTTGAGGAGGGACTGGAAGTGCGCCGGGTCCTCGTATCGGCGGAGTACCGCGAGGAGGCCCGAGCCACAGTTAGGGCATATGGGACGTTCGGGGAGGTCCCTTATTCTCGCCTCCGCATGCCACTCGTTGCAGTTCATGCAGCTCAGCTTCACCTCGCGGGCGAGGACGCTCTTCTGCATGTACTCAAGCTGGTCGGGGACGGCGATGCTCGAGTCCATAAGCTCCTCGAGGTCGGCGTATGCCTCGAGTATGTGGCGGGCGAGAGGACTGGGCTCCTTCGCCTGAACATAGTTCAGCTTCACGATGCCCGAGGAGATACTGCTCGGCGATGTCCTTCACGGACTTAGAGGTCGAGCTTCTCCCTGTAGACCTCGCGTAGGGACTCCTTGTAGATTGGGCTGTTCCTGTATCGTCGGTAGAGTCGGTGGAGCGTCTCCGTGCCCATCGTCTTTCCGCGGGGGATGGCCCCGAAGCGCTCCGCGATGAACTTCATGTTGTAGGCGTAGGGGAAGCGGGACTCCATATACTCGGTGAGCCGCTTCTCCGCGTCCTCCGGGGTTAGGGACTTCAGGATGTTCATTATGTCGTCGACGTCGTACCTGGTCGCCTTCTGCGGCGTCTCAATCAGGATGCGGTAGGCGTCGCTCCACCAGCCGAGTATGAGGTCGCGCTCGCTTAGCGCGGCGTCGAGGACGCAGCCAAGGGTCGTGTTGACCTTGCTCCCGTAGGCCGTGTGGATGATTATGTAGCGCTCGTAGGATTCGACGAGTAGGAGGTCCTTGGTGGGTATGGGGAAGCCGTGTTTAAGCTGGTCGTCCACCTCCTTCGCCGCCACTGCTATGGTCGCGAGGGGCACCTTGAGCTCCTTTGAGAGTTCCTCGACAGTGGCGTCGAGGCCCTTCTCCTTAATGCTGCTCGGCTATCCTCTCCCTGAGGTCGCCGACCTCCTCGGCAATGTCCTTTGTGACCCCGATTAGCTCACCGTCCCAGCCGGGGAGGGCGCCGAGGGGGTCGTCGCTGGGTAGGACGAAGAGTCGCCCCTCGTCCTCGTCTATCTGGATTATCTTCCAGACCTTGCCGCGGAGGATGACGTTGAGGCCGACGCGTGCGCGGAGGGTCCAGAACTCGTCGCCGACGGTGCCGATGACCTTGTCGGTGACGACGTTGATGAAGGGGTAGCGCCTCTCGTCGTTGATCATGCCGAGGTTCTCGAAGTAGTATCTCTGTCCCTTCTTCGTCTTCTCCAGCTTATCTCCTCTCCTGTTCACTATCCTGATGGCGTTGAGGAAGCTGACGACCTCGTCGAAGTCGCTCCGGCTTAAGAGTCCTGAAGCAGCTTGCGCCAACTGTTTATAATGGAAAAAATTTTTTCCGTATCGACATCGCCGTAGTCGAGGGTTATCCCGGTTATCTGGTGGGCGAGGACGTCGAGGGGGTTGACGTGGGGCTCGGTGGGCTCTATCTCGTTCATCTTCGCCTTCCGAGCGGTCACCATCGACTCTAGGGCGTCCTCACCGTAGGCGGTGATTATGATGCCCTGGGAGAGCTTGCTGAGCCTGTGGCCGGCTCGACCTACGCGTTGGATGAGGGTGGAGACCTGGCGGGGGCTGTTGTACTGGATTGTGAGGTCGACGTTGCCGACGTCGATGCCGAGCTGGAGGGTGGAGGTGGCGACTATCGCCTTCAGCTCCCCAGCCTTGAACTTGTCCTCGACTATGTGGCGCTGCTCCCTGCTCAGGCTCCCGTGGTGGACCTCTATACCGGGGTCGAGCTTCCCGAGCTTGTGGCCGAGGCTCTCCGCCTGCCCTCTGCCCTGGACGAAGATGAGAGTGGAGTTATGGGCCCGGACGAGGTCCCTGATGGCCCGGAGGCGGGAAGCCGCGACGGGTGTCGTGTTGAGGTCGCTGCCGATGTCGAAGTCCTCGTCCCTCGGCTCGGGGTACTCGACGTCGTAGACGTAGTCCTTATCGACGGTGACCTCGACGATCTTGATGGGGTGGGGGCCGGCGAGGAAGGCGGCGATTGCCTCGGGGTTGCCGACGGTGGCGGAGAGGCCGATCCTCTGCGGGGGCTTAGCCGCCACCTTTTCGAGGCGGGCCAGACCCACGGTGAGCTGCGCTCCCCTCTTCGAGGCTGCGAGGTCGTGTATCTCGTCGATGATCACCCATCTGACGGAGGCGAGGTGCTTCCTCATGTCCTTCGTTGGGAGGATCGCCTGCAGCGTCTCGGGGGTGGTGATGAGCATCTGGGGCGGCTTCCTGAGCTGGCTCCGCCTCTGCTTCTGGGTAGTGTCGCTGTGTCGGACCTGGACGTCTATGCCGAGGCTCTCGGCCCACGCCATCATGCGCTTGTCGATGTCCCGGTTCAGCGCCCTGAGGGGGGTTATGTAGATGATGTTGATCCCCGTCTTGTCCCCCTCGCGGAGGTAGGCGTCGAAGACGGGGAGGATCGCCGCCTCGGTCTTCCCGCTCGCCGTGGGGGCTACGAGGAGGACGTTCTCCCCCCGAGGATTGGTGGGATCACCCTCTCCTGCGGAGGCGTTGGCTTCACCATCCCGAAGTCGGAGAGCGCCTCCCGTAAGCGGGGGTGAAGCAGGTCAAAGACCGAGGGCACGATCAAACGTGTGCGAAACTAGAATAAAACGGGTTTTACCAATTTGAGACCCGGGTTGAATAAAGAAAAAAGATAATAAATGGAATGCAGAGGCTCAACGCCGTTTTAGACTACGTCTGGTCAGCATACCGGACCCACGCATAGGTCCCGATCGCGCCACCCAAGCACGTGAGGAAAACAATGAGGTAGCTGACTGCACTCAGCAGGTCACCGCCCGTGATTCCCTTAATGAAAAGGGCTGGGATGGCATACGGGAAATACATGCCATACCCGATCACTTCTGATACCTGCGCCAACGCTAGCGCTAAAAATGTAAAGCCAATCGATGGGAGATACCCCCGCCCAACGTTGGCGACGAGCGCGATCGGGGTAATTAGTAAGATATTCATGACCCCAACCACGAGAATCGTCGACACTCCCCGAAGAACGACCTCTGAGGATAGACCGGGTAAACTCACCACATAGCCTAGGCATACCCCGAGTATGGAGACTATGGCAATCATCAGCAGAGACCAGAGGGCGAAAACGGTGTACTTCGCGGCGATGAACGCGGAGCGTGAGGTCGGTAACGCGAGGAGATCCTTCATCGTCCGGTCGGCGTGTTCCCGACCGAAGACCCAGCCCCCCATCAGGGCATTGAGAAGAATGAGCCCCATGACGCCCTGCGAGAGCATGCCGAGATACGTCGACCAGTCAACTGTACCCACCAGGAGTTGCGCCTTGATGCCGATTATGCCGAGCCGGCGGGCCCCTTCAGGGTCCTTCATAATCACCATGAAAAACGCCATTGCCAACGGCAGCAAGACGAATCCGAGGGCTATGAACATGGGAACCCTCGACCTCCTGACCTTCAGGAACTCAGCCCAAAGCGCGCCAGCGAAACCCTTCATAGCGTTAAACCTCCCTCGATTCGACTAGCTGGAGGAAGTGCGCCTCTAGGTCCAGCTGCTCGACTCTTAGCGACATTGGGGGATGCCCAGCGTTCACGAGCAGCGACGCTATCCTGTCAGGGTAGTCTATGGCTTCCTCCCCGTGTACAGTGATTTCACCGTTGAGTGTGGCGTCAAGCCCGGTGGACTCAAGATACCGGCAGGCTGCCTCGTTGTCACGGGTTTGGATGACCAGCGTCTTCTGGGCGCGCTTCTCCAGATCCGAGGCACCTATCTCCTCCAGCAGTCGCCCTCCATGGATTATTCCTATCCGGGTCGCGAGGCGGTTTACCTCACTGATGATGTGTGATGACATGAATACCGTCGTCCCCTCCTTCACCATGCTGAGAAGCATTTCCCGCACCTCGACGATCCCTGCGGGATCCAACCCGTTCGAAGGCTCATCCAGGATCAGCAGCTCCGGATCGTTGATGAGTGCCTTCGCCAACCCGAGGCGTTGCAGGTTCCCGGTTGAGAGTGTCTGAGCGCGTCGATCCGCGAACTCGGTCAGACCCATTTTTTCGATCACCAAATCGACAGCTACACGGTCATGCATTAGATGGAGTCGGCGTGTGACCTCCAAGTTCTCCCGAACGCTTAACTCGGGGTAGGCGGAAGGCCGCTCAACCAGGTAGCCGACGCGTGACCACAGCGAATTGGAGCCAGAGGACAGCTGCTCACCGAAGAGGCTTACAGCTCCCTGGGTTGGGTTAATCATCCCGAGCAGCATCCGAATTGTGGTCGTTTTTCCGGCCCCGTTCAATCCGAGGAAACCGTATATCTCCCCCTTGTTGAGCGTGATCGACAGTCGATCTACTGCCTTCACTTTTCCGAACTGCTTTGTCAGGTTCTGTGTTTTAATTACTTCAGACATACGGAGACAACCACCTACCACGAGTATAGTATGCTATACTAGCGGTTATTTTAATAAACTTACCGTTTTATATTTATACTCCCAAACAAAATAATACCATATGCCAAAAGTAGTCCCCGAATACAAGGAGGTAGCCCGGACCAGAATCATCCAGGCAGCAACCAAGATATTCTCCGAAAAAGGGTATCAGGACACCAGCATGGATGACATCGCCAAGGAAATAGGGGTCACAAAAGCCACCCTCTACTCATACTTCGACAGCAAGAAAGACATTTTCAACATAATAGCGATATCTGCGAATCAGAAGCTGAGGGAAACCCTCCACACATCGTTGAACAACCACGACTACATTGGGGCGCTCGGGGGAATAATGAATTGGAAAATAGACCTATTAAAGGAATTTATACATACCAGTATCGACATAGTGAAGCTATCCCCTAACGATGAGGATATAACAAAGATACTGAGGGACGAGCGCGAAAAAGACCTGAAGGCGCTACAGGACTTTTTCCAGGGTCAGATAGATAATAAGACGATAAGAAGCGACATGGACGCGTACATCTTAGCCAATATCGTCCTCGCACTATACTGGGAGATGGTTACCCAGCTTTACGCCGGGTTTGATAAGGAGAAGGTTCAGGAAACTTGGAGTAGGAGCATGACGGCAATAATTGGTTAGGGGGCAGCCGTCGAGTTTATGCCACTTAACCATCCCGATCTTTGAAGTTTAATAACAAAAGATGGGGCGAGGAAGGCTACCTATACTTCGCCATGGACTTCTCAAGGAAGCCGAGGTCCAGCTTCTCGAGGGTCTCCTTCTTCGGGATGCCCCTCTCGTCCCAGCCCAGAGTGTCGAAGTACGCCTTCATCCTCAGGTCCACCCTCTCCTTGTCGGTGGTCTTCCCCTTGAAGGGACCCGATGGCAGCGGCTCGTAGTACCTCGGCGGGTTAACATCATCCTTGATGGGCTCCCACGTGAGGTCCGGGCCACCCATGGGGAGGAACGCCTTCTGTAGCGTGATTATCCTCGGGCCATTGACCTTCCTCCAGAGCACCTTCACAGTCTCTGGGGCGTCGACTGTGGGGAATCGTCCCCTGCTCTTTACAGCGATGGCCTTGAGATTCTTGCTCCTCATGAGGGCGCCGTAGCCTCCGTAGCCGAAGGCGTGGCATATCTTCGTGCAGACAGCGGAGTTTCGCACGAGGTTCTCCCCGGCTGGGCCTATGTAGATGGTGGCTGGCTCCTTCCAGAGGCCGACGCGGGGGCTCTTCTTCGTGATGGCGTCCCTGACCTCTTTGTTGAGCTTAATGACGGTCTCTTCAGAATCCAAGCCCCATAGATGCTTGGCGTCGACGAACTCGATGGAATCATCTGTGATGAGGAGGTAGACTGGCGTCTTCGACTTACCGGTGAAAATATGCCATCGTAGCCCGCGTCCTTGAGCTCCACCGCAGTCTCTGTGGCTGCAGTGCTACCGATGACGCCGTTGCTCGCGGGGCTCTTCCCGCTTATGCAGACCCTGACGCCGGGGTAGATGCCCGACATCGGGCCAGTCGCGACTATCAGTGGGCTCTCAGGGGAGAAGGCATCGAGCTCGCTCCAGTGCTCACCCACCCTGTCCCACAGGATCTTCGGCCATACCCCTGCCGCCGAAGTACTGCTCCAGCATGCTTCGGGAGAATGTGATCTTCTCGACGCTGCCCTTCGTGAGGTCTATGTCGAGCCACTTGCCCGCGTAACCGCCGGGGACACCCGACCTTTCTGCGCTCATTCTATTACCTCCTCGCCCTTCTCGCCGAACATCTTCACGGCGAGGTCCTTCGCGGTGTCGTATGGGTTCCTACTGTAGATCTTCCTGTGAACGTTGGGGGGCTCGTTGACAATCGTGAGGCAGTTATACCCAGCCTCGATGCAGACCTCGACACACTTTGGCTCGCCGTTGCAGAGGTCGCAGATGACTGCCTTGTTGTCCCCCGGGTGGAGGTACGGGACGGTGCCTGGACATGCCCTGATGCAGGCCCCGCAGCTGATACACTTCTGCCGGTCCACAATGACCGCGGCCGTGTTGAGATCCTTCGAAAGCGCCTGCACCGGGCACGACACTATACACGGGTAATCCATGCACTGTGCACACAGGTGGGGCACCTCGACGCCGGGGAACGGCATGAAGACACGTACCCTCGAGGCGTCCGGCCACATCCACCCCTCGTGCTCGATGCTGCAAGCCAGTTCGCAGCGTCTACAGCCGGAGCAGTAGGACGGATCCCTCGCTATCCATATCGGTTTCGGCATACGATTTCACCGGAATTACTTCTACCGCGTAACCGTCTCGAATAAGATTGTTGGTAGGGTTGGTTACATGTTCCTCGCTGTGAAGAAGGCAACGAGGTCTAGGCCCTTCTGGAGCTTTTTCTCCTTGATGTAGTAGGTGAGGGCGGCGATGGATGCACACGAGGCGGGAAGGACTGAGAGGCCCTCCTCACGCGCGACGATGTCCGAGTAACGCAGCATCTCCCCGTCAGTTACGTGAGCGGCCCAGCCCCCACTCTCCCAAATAGCATCGAGAGCCTCCTGCCCGTCGAGGCTAATCCAGCTAACGAGGGGTTCATTGACGCTAGTTTCCGTGATCTCTTCAGGCCTAAGGTTCTCGATCCTCCTCTTCCCGGCAAGGAAGCTGGAGACTATCGGGTTCCCCCCGCTCGTGCTCGCGGCGATGACCGCTGTGTTTTTCTCAGTCTTACCGACCTTTCTGAGGTTCTGGAAGCCGAAGGTTAATGCCTGCTAGAGTTGTGCCATTACCAGTTGGGACAGCCACCACGTCGGGGGCACGTCCCATTCTCTCCACTATTTCATAAGCGATAGTCGCATAAGCCTCCATTGAGACGATCCTGTTCTCTGGCGTGCCCGGGTTGGCGTTATACCATCCCCGTTCTGCCTGCCTCTACGCCTGATGACTCAACAACATCCTCGTAGGTGCCCGGGGCACGGTGGATTACGCCGCCCTGCCTCTCCATCTCAGCTATCCGTGGCGTGTGGTACTTCTCCGGGATGTAGACATGTGTGGTGATGCCGAAGATGCGGGAGAGGGCGACGAAGCTCGCCCCGAAGTTTCCGCAGGAAGCTATCGACAACTCATTGTAGCCCTTCTCCTTCGCCACCTTGAGGCAAGCGTAGGCGGCGCGGTCCTTCATCGTCCCTGTCGGGTTCCCACCCTCAAATTTTAAGTAAATATTGCTATATCCAAGCAACTGTTCGAGATTGCGGGAACGTGTGAATATCGTGTCGCCGATGCCGTGTGCTGATTAATTCCCCTTGCAACATTGCCGTCAAGATCTGAGTCTAACCTGATAGTAAGCAATAATAAGTAGCATTAATGATTATCGACTCTGGATACAAAGTCCACGCAGGTATGTGTATAGTGTCGAGCCTCTCCATAGAAGCGAGACAGATCGAGACGGGTTATGAAATAAATCTCCGCGGGTCGCGGTATGTCGTAAAGTACCCCAACGGCTTCTGGAAGAACTACCCCCAGGAGGCGAAGGACGTGCTCTTCGACAACCTCGTCTACGCCGAGACCGTCCATCTCCCCCTGACCCTGCGGAAGAGTGAGCTGAGGTACAACACCTCCGCCCCCTTCTTCCAGACCCAGTTCTTCCAGAACCTCCTGATGGACCTGCCAAGCTGCGCAGACGTAGACGGGACCAGCACGTCGGAACTCATCAAGGAGTTCATGAACCTGAAGATCAAGTTCAACGACTACGACGTCAAGTTCCCTACCTATAAGCAGCCGAGCAGGGACGACAGCAGCGTCGTCGCCCTCAGCTTCGGCAAGGACAGCCTACTCACTTGGGCGGTCTGCCGCGAGCTCGGCCTCAACCCCCAGGCGGCGTACGTCGTCGAGCCCCTCCTCCTCTACGAGGAGAAGCACAAGGACGTACTCGCCAAGGAGTTCGAGAGCGAGTTCAAGGTGAAGCTGAACAAGATCATCCACACGACAGGCCACCTACGCGACGGCATACGCCTCGGCGTGGGTAAGACGGAGATTGGCTGGGGCCTCCAGAACACTCAGTACGCGATGATGCTACTCCCCATCGCCAACACGTTCCAGGCGAAGTACATCCTCTTCGGCAACGAGCAGAGCTGCAGCGAGTACTACTACGACAAGGAGGGCTTCATCTGCTACCCCGCCTTCGACCAGAGCCACAAGTGGACGGTGAACATCGACGTCATCACGCGCCTCCTCACAAACGGTGGCGTCCACACGATGAGCGTCATCGAGCCCCTCAACGACATCGCCGTCGTCTACGCCCTCTACAAGAGGTACCCCGAGGTCGCCAAGTACCACATGAGCTGCTTCGTCGAGACCGAGGCGGGCCGCGACACGAGGTGGTGCATGAGCTGCAGCGTCTGCAGCAAGATGTACCTCCTCATCAAGGCGTGTGGCTTCGACCCCAAGACGGTCGGGCTCACAAGAACATGCTCACCGAGGACTGCAAGGACTACTTCAGCCTCTTCGGCGGAAGCGACGTAAACACATACGCCCTCACGGGCAGGGGCCGCGACGAGCAGCTCTTCGCCTTCTACCTAGCCTGGAAGAACGGCGACAAGAGCCCCCTCACGCAGGAGTTCGAGCAGAGGTTCCTTGACGAGGCGAAGGGCAGGGAGGACGAGCTCTACAAGCTCTTCTTCGGCGTCCACGAGGCGATCACGATGCCCGAGAAGATCAAGAACGAGACCCTCAGCATCTACAAGGAGGTCCTTTCGGACGTCCCCTAGCCGCAGGAAGCTGAGAATCGCCTTTTGTTGTAACACTCGCCACGACAAGGGCGAGTTCCAAGTCGAGTACGAGCCGCAGCACACAATCGAGCTCGTGAAGCACGCTATAGAGGCTGCGGGGTGGGAATACCTCCAGATCGAGGCCGACGAGACCTGCTTCGAGACGCTCCGCAGTGAGAGGCCGGACCTCGTCCTCAACAGGGCCGAGGGCATCCGGGGCGAGAGCAGGGAGAGCCATGTACCCGCCTTCTGCGAGATGCTGGGCATCCCCTACACGGGCGCGGGAATCATGGCGACGGCCATCTGCCTCGACAAGCCCACCACGAAGAAGGTACTCGAGTGGCACGGCGTCAAGACCGCACCCTTCACCGTCCTCTTCGAGGAGGGCGACCCAGTCGACCCCAAGCTCAGGTACCCCCTCATCCTAAAGCCCAGCCACGAGGGCAGCAGCATGGGAATCAACATAGACAACGTCGTCCACGACGAGAAGCAGCTCCGCAGGAAGCTCAAGGAGATGCTCAGGTCTACAAGCAGGGCATACTCGCCGAGGAGTTCATCGACGGACGCGAGTTCAGCGTCGGCATAGTCGGCAACTTCATCGGCGAGGAGAAGCCACGCATCCTCCCCATCTTCGAGATGGACTTCAGCAAGTTCGCCCCCGAGCTCGGCACCGTCCTCGGCCAGAAGGCCAAGACCATCTACGACACATCCGCCAACTACATCTGCCCCGCCAAGCTCCCCGCGAAGCTCAAGAAGGAGATAGAGGAGACGACGCTCAAGGCTGTTAAGATCCTACAGTGCTACGACTGGGGCCGCCTAGACTACAGGTACAACAGCCGCGGCGAGCTCTACTTCCTAGAGATCAACCCGCTCCCCGGCATCGACTGCGACGCCTCGGTGGACGACTTCAGCTTCTACCCCTTCATGTGGCTGAGGGGTGGCTGGAGCTTCGACGACATGATACGCGAGGTCGTCAGCGCAGGTCTTAAGCGGTACGGCATCAAGTAGCTCCTCGATGAGCGAGGAGCCACCCTTTTTCGAGGAAGCATCCAGACGGTGTAGAGGAGAGACTGAGCAACCTCCTAGGGGAGCCCGTGAAAGATAAGCGTCCACCTCTCACTTGACAGGAAGCTGATCGACGAGATAATCAAGATTGAGTCCAGCATGTTCAGTGACGAGCTCAGGTACAACCTCTGGGAGCTCATGGCGAGGAGCGAGAGGCCGGGCTTCGTCCTCATCATGGTGAGGCAGGGGAGCGAGCCACTCGCCTTCTTCTTTGGCTACGAGGACCCGGAGCTCCCCGGTGGATACTACGGCGACACGATGGCGAGTACTCGTCGAGGGTAAGGGCGTGGGTAGCAGCCTCTTCGCTCTTGTCCACATCTACTGCTACGAGAACGGGTACAGTCACTTCACCTGCCACACGGAGGAGATGGATGAGAAGGGGAGGAAGCTCAGGGACTGGTACCGCGCCATGGGGATGGAGCACGTCAACACCACCCCTGAGTACGGAGACCTTATGAGGGTTAAGCTGACGCCCGGGCATGTGAGCTGGATGTATCACCGCCACATCCTCGGCGAGAAGCAGTACAAGCGAAACCCAGATTGAGCCAACCATCGCTCCATAAAGCAATGCTTTTAACCGAATCATCCTCCTTGAGCCCATGCTGTACTTCTCCTATGGTTCCTTCTTGGACTCTGAGACCCTGAAGAGACACTGCCCTAATGCCAAAGCGGTCAGCAAGGCTATCCTCCCCAACTGGGAGGTTCAATTCAATTTCCTCAGTCGCACCTACAATGGTGGCGTGACTGGTGTCGAGCCAGCTGTGGCTAAACTCGTCAGGGGCGTCATCTACGAGTTATCGAACGAGGAGCTATTTCACTTAGACACAATCGAGGGTATTCCAGAGGGTATCTATTACAGGCAGACCATCTATGTTGTTGACGAGTCGGGCAAGGCTGTGAAGGCGGCGACATATAGGACCACGAACCCAAAGGGTCCCTTCAAGCCAACGAAGAGATACGTTGGGCTCATGATACATGGAGCAAAGGAGCATGGTCTCGACCCCGGCTATGTTAAGGAGCTGGAAGCCATCGAGACCATCGATTAGTCTATCTTGTCGTATTATCGGTTATCTGGTTTTTTCGTCTCACGGATAAGGTATATGTCGATAAGTAACGGATAATCCGATAAATATGTAACAAATAGTGAGTCGTCCACTATGCACCAATGGCAAGCCGAAAGACGATGATCATGACGGTAGCCTACGCCGGAGCCATCATAACTATCGTGATGATAATAGTAACATACCTCCTAAGCGGAGGACTGGCCTACTTTACCCGAGATATAAAAAGGGGCCTAAAGGCCCTTGTGGTATAGGATCTTCCCGTTCACGATCGTCATGTAGACCTTCGCGTCCCGGATATTCTCAGGCTTGGTCTCAACTAGATCACGGTCGATGACCGCCACATCGGCAAGCTTCCCCGGCTCGATGCTGCCCTTGAGATCCTCCTCGAAGCTGGCGTAGGCGCCGTTCAGGGTGTAGCACCTTATCGCCTCGGTCAGCTTGATCCGCGCGTCCTTTATCCCGTGGTTGAGCGCGCTCCAGACGCCGTAGATCGGATTAAAGGGCATACCGTCGCTACCGAAGGCGATGATTATCCCTTCGTCAATCATAATCCGGTAGGGGTTGTTCAGGCGGTTCCTCTCCTCCCCCAGGCGCTGCTCGTACATGCTCCCTGGACCTGCCCACTCGCCCACGAAGTTGGGCTGCACAGCGGGAATGATCCCGAGCTCCTTGATGCGCTCGATCTGTCCAGCTGTGAGAATCTCGCAGTGCTCGATACGGTGGCGGTGATCCTTCCTCGGAGCATCCTTTATGGCGGCCTGGATGCTGTTGATCACGCACTCTATCGCGTAGTCTCCGATAGCATGAATCGCGAGCTGGTTACCATGCCTGTGGGCGACCTTCGCCTTCTCATCCAGCACTTCAGGGGGCATAATCAGGAGACCCTTCGTCGATCGGCTCGTCGGTGTATGGTTCGAAGAGGGCCGCCGTGCGGGCGCCGAGGCTCCCATCCATCAGGAGCTTTGTCGGCCCAATCTTGATCATGTCGTTCCCAAATCCGGTGCGTATGCCCATCTCGTAGCTCTGCTTCTGAATCGTCTCGTCGAGGAAAAGGTATGTCCGTATCTTGAGGTACCCCTTGGCGAGTGCCGTCTGGTAGGCCTTAAGGGCGTTTCCCCCGAGTCCGGCGTCACCGACGCTCGTGCAGCCGAGGCTTAGGGCGTACTCGGAGGCGATCTTGAGACCCTCAACGGCGGTCTCCTCTGTGACAGACGGGATGAAGGACTCGATGAGGTGGCGACAGTCCCTGAGGATTCCGGTTGGCTCGCCGTCAGATCCTATGTCGATCTGACCCCCCTCAGGTTGAGGTGTCTTCCCCGTGATGTCCGCTATCTTCAACGCAGGGGTGTTGAGTGTCAGCAGGTGGCCGCAGATACGCACGACCATTATAGGGTGCGTCTTGCTCACGGCGTCGAGATCCTCCTTGGTCGGGTACCTGTTCTCGGGCCACTTGGATTCGTCCCAGCCCTTACCGAGTATCCACTCACCCTTCTTGGTCGCCTTGGCCTTCTCCTTAAGGCGCGCCATGGCGTCCCCCAAGGTGGGGGTGTCGCGTAGCTGGACGTCCCGAATCATCGATATGCCCATGCCGTAGAAGTGGCAGTGGCTGTCGATGAACCCGGGTACAACGGTCATGCCGGTAACGTCGTAGACCTCGGCCCCCTTCGGGATCTCGATCTTCCCTTTCTTTCCCGCGGCTAGGATGTAGTCGCCTTGCATCAAAACGATGCTATCTTTGATTGGTGGGCGGCCCGTTCCGTCGATTAGTGTGCCGCCCGTCAGAACTCTTGGACAAGGTTCCAGGGACAATACTGTCGTTGGACTCCTTGTGGATAGCGCGCGGGTTTGGAAATATAAATCATTGGAGGGGAAAGTACAATGTTGCCATATATTTAGTTTATATGTGGATCGGAAAACACATAATTAATAAATAATTTAAAAGTTATATGCGCGATGGCTCTTATTTCATTGGAAATAAGAGGGCAAAGGTTTACGTCAATGATGAAAAAAGAAATGAGCCATCCATTCCTTAGGGTTATGGAAAAAATACCTTTGCCTTACTGGATCTCTTCACTGCTCGTTAGTATTATCCCATTACTTGGATTCGTAATGATTGGACTATCGACTCATGAATTAACTATTGCGATACAGACAAACATTATTTATATACAGTTAGGAGTTAGTGCAGCCATATTATACGGCTTACTCGCCTTAAGATATTTCTATAAGAATTTTTCCGAACATATATTTAATATAAGAAAACTTTTTTCACTAAACGATGAAGAGTTTAATTCATTCTATCGAAAAACATTCGCCTCTATGGGAGACAAATGGATGGTTATAACAATATTACCACTTATTGTATGTTCCATATTTTTTATGTATACCATTATATTTCCTCATGTCCCAGATGAATTATTTCCATTTAAATCAACCTCAATATTATTTCTTTATGTATCATTATTTGAGTTTACATTACTATGCCTAGGATTTCTAGGTGCAGGGTTCTGGATTGGGATTCGCTTAATTCAAACATTTAGGAAGATGAGTTCACTATTATCCTACAAGATAAACCCATTTGCTCCAAATACAGAGTTAATACCAATATCCCGCTTTGTATTCGCCTCATGTTTCATAATATTGATTGCATTAATGATTTTCTATCCGGCAGCCATATACATACTATATGTTTATGGACCAACCAGTTACGGATATATATTAGGCGCTGGCGGGGTAACATTTGAATTAATTATGATTATCATCTTCTATATTCTACCACAATACTACATTCATTTAGGAATGGAGAGAGTAAAAAATAATAATTTATCCGAAATAGGTAAAAAAATAACTGATTATAAAGAATTAATAGATAAAGAAAACAAAACTGAAAAAATAAAGTATAATATGGTATTACTAGAAGAGAGATTTATAAATTACTATGTGGAGATTAAAAAAGCAAACAGATTGGTCAATTGACATTTTCTCAATAATTAAGATGGTAATAATGTTGACAATAACCACCATATATCAAGTAATAATAGAAAAATTAGTGTCATCCATTGCCCTTTATCCCAAAATGAGGATTAAAGAGGATTCTAGCGATAAACGGGAAATTGATAAAATTGTCGCTTAACTAACTACACAGATCCCAGTCGTGTACTTCTTTATCGCCGCCTCGTTGAGCTCGAACCCGAGCCCAGGCCCCTTCGGTGGCTCTATGTAGCCCTTCTCGAGCTTCACCGGAGCCTTGATCACGTCCTCGTCGAACCACTCGGGGAATCCGGAGAGTTCGCACTTCTGGGTTATGGCCTTCCCGCACCCGGCTATGATGTGGGACGCGGCCGAGAGGCTCACCCCCATCTCGAGGTCGTCGTGCATGAGCGTAGGGATGTTCATCACCCTCGCCATGTCGAGTATTCTCTTCACGTTGGTGATCCCGCCGGCCGGGCGGTAGGTCTTCAGACCAAGCACGCCGATGGCTCCCATGTCGATTAGGGTCTTGACGTCCGCCATCGAGAAGAGGGACTCGTGGGGCATGATGGGTGTGTCGACGGAGCCAGCCACCTTCGCGAGGGTGGCGAAGTCCCACCAGACGGTGGGCTGCTCCACGAGCTCCACGTCATACTGTTCTATCTCCCTGATCATCTTGATCACGTCGGAGGCGCCGTAGCCCTGGTTGCAGTCGACGCGTAGCGTCACATCCTCACCAATCGCCTCTCTCATCGCCTTGACGCAAGAGATGTCCCTCTTCGGCCCGATCTTGAGGCGGATGCCCGTGTACCCCTCCTTGACCAGGCGCTTCCCTTCGGCGGCCACCTTCGCGGGGGTGTCGATACCTATGAGGGCGACGTTCGGAATCTTCGAGGGGTTCGAGCCGCCCCCGAGGAGCTTGTAGACGGGGACGTTGAGGCTCCTACCCATTATGTCCCAGAGAGCCATGTCAACCGCGGCCTTCGCCATGGGGTATGTTGGGGCCCAGTAGTCCATCTTCTCCCAGACCCCCTCGAGGTCGAAGGGGTCCATGCCAAGTATGTTCGGGGCAATCCAGCGCCGGATCATCTCCGTGACCACTCCCTGGTTCTCCGGCGAGAGCGGGGGGAGCGGGGGGCACTCGCCCACCCCCGTGACACCCTCGTCCGTGTGGACGCGGGCTAGGATGAACTCGAAGGGCATTCCCTCGCCCAGCTTCCCGTATCGGGAGAGCGCAAGAACCTTCTTCTTCGGCAGATTGACCGGTATGATCTCAACCTTCGTTATCTTCAAGCAGGAACACCAACCGTATCCAAGTCGGCTCCACGGGTTGATGAGGTTTTTTAGTGGATCAGGCTTAGGAAGTTCTCAACGAGCAGGCCTGCCAGGCGCTTCATCTCCGACTCATGCGCCCTGCACTCTTCGAGAACCTGTTGCGGGTCTTCCCGACGGCCACCAGCTCATCGGGGTAGGCGGAGGCCCACCTCCCCGCCTCCATGTGGTTGATCTCCAGGTGGAAGATCACCCCCCTCACGTTCCTCCACGCGTAAGCTTGAATTGGGCACGGGTCGCCACGCGCCAGAAGCTTGCCCCCTGGTGGGACCTTGAACATGTCGCTATGCCAATGGAAGACGGGCACCTCGCGGGGGAAGCCTTCGAAGAGAGGGTCGGCCACCCCATCGTCGGTCAGGGTGACCATGTAGCCCCCAACCTCCTTCCGTGGGCTCTTCACGACCTCGGCCCCGAGCAGCCGCGCAAGCATCTGCCCACCACAACAGACCCCCAGCACCGGCTTACCACTCCCAACGACTCTCGATAGGAACTCCCACTCCTCCGTCAGGAACCTGTGTTTATTGACGTCATTCGCGGAGATGGGCGTCGGGCCGACTACGAATGCCGAGTATTTCTCGGTCCCAGGGAACGCCTCCTTCTCCATCGAGTAGGCGTGAAGCATATCCACCTCTGCGCGTTCCCTGAGGAACTCCTCGTAGAGGCCGAGGTTCTCCGTGGCGTCGTTCTGGATTATGAGTACCCTACCCGACTTCATGCAACCTGATAGTCGCCACGGTTTAAAACGGGTTCTAGGGAAGGCAACCGATATTTGGAGGAGTCGCAGGAGTCTCGTGTATGGACGCGCGAACCACGATGCCCGCCTGGGCGGAGGTCGACCTCGACGCCCTCGCCCAAAACATACGTGAGGTCAGACGCCTCACGCCCAAGGACTCCATGATCCTGGCGGCGGTCAAGGCAGACGCCTATGGCCACGGAGCGGTAACATCATCCAAGGTTTTCCTAGAGGACGGCGCCGACAGGCTAGGCGTCGCCAGGCTCGCGGAGGCCGTGGAGCTCAGGGACGCGGGGATAGAGGCGCCGATCCTCAACCTCGGCTACACACCCGAGGACCAATACGAGACCCTCATCGAAGGAGACGTCGCCGCGACCATCTACACCCTCCATCAAGCCCAGGCCCTCGATGAGGCCGCGGCGAAGCTCGGCGCCAAGGCGGTCGCCCACATCAAAATCGACACCGGCATGAACCGCCTCGGATTCCAGCCCAACGACGACACCTTGAGGGCGATAACTAAGATCAGTTCCCTTCCCCATATCGAGTTGGAGGGCATCTTCACCCACTTCGCCGTCTCAGACATAACCGACAAGACGTACACACGCAAGCAGTTCGAGTTGTTCATGTGGGTTCTGGGCGAACTCAGGGCGAGGGGAGTCGAGCCGCCAATCAGGCACGTCTCCAACAGCGCTGCCATAATAGACCTACCAGAGTACGCCCTCGACATGGTTAGACCAGGTATCATGCTCTACGGCTACGAGCCAAGCAACGAGGTTGATCTCAACCGGGTGAGCCTCAAGCCCGCGATGGCGCTCAAGGCGCGTCTATCAAACGTCAAGGTCGTATCAGAGGGCGTGGGAATCAGCTACGGCCTCACATATACTACCAAGCGCCCTAGCATCATCGGCACAATCCCCATCGGCTACGCTGACGGCTACAGGAGAGCTCTATCCAATAGGGGCTGGGTCGACTACCAGGGTGATAGAGCACCAATTGTTGGACGTGTCTGCATGGACCAGTGCATGATAGACCTGACAGACATCGGCGAGGCCGAGATTGGTGACGAGGTCACTCTGTTCGGAGGCGGATGCTCACCAAGCGTCGAGGAGACGGCGAGGATGCTTGACACAATACCACATGAAGTAACATGCGCCGTCGCCCGCCGCGTCCCCAGAGTATATCTCGAATCGGGCAGGGTCACTGAGACAAGGGACTACCTTAAAGGATAGAGCCCGTTCGCGTTTAACGTCTCTTTTCCCTGCGCCTCTCCTCAACGAAGAGTTCAACCCCAACGAAAGGGGCAGGATCATTGTGTGGCTTCACCGCGATGTACGGGGCCCCGACAGGGCCGAAGAAGTCGAAGACCACCCCGACGCGCTTACGCTTCGAGTCGTAGACGAAGTCGCCGATGCTCGCCTCCTCCTTCGCCCTGACTATCATCTGGCCGGTGCTCTTGGAGACGTGCATCACGGTGCCTATGCTGTGTGGTTTTTCGCGTTCCTCTCTGTGGGGCACGCGTTAAGCGACGTACGGGAGGCTTATAATCGTTAGGTGGCTCAGCCGCCGCGCGGCAACTTGGAGGCGATGAGCTTGAGCACCTTGGCCTTAGGCTCCTTTGCCTCGACGAGGACGTACCCCGTCTTGATCCATGGGTAACGAGGGTGGGCCACCGAGGGCTGAAGCTCCGCCTTTAGCCCGGCGGAGACGGCGGCCTTAACTATGTCCTCGGTCTTCGGTGCCCTGATCGCCGTAGCTTTGGGTACACGTCGCCCCGCGCCCCAGCTGACAGCTGAATCGAAGTAAACAGGCCACAGAACAATCATGCCCTTAGATCTCAAACGGAGCACACCATAGCCCCCTTGGAGGGGTGTGGATGAAAAAGGTTTACTCCTTGTAGACGACGGCACTTAGGGCGCCGCTCTGGCCGGGGCGCGAGATGATCCTCGCTAGACCCTTCTCGGTCCTCACGATGGTACCCTTCGTTATTACGCCGCGGCGGTTGTAGTCAGCGTTGGCGGGGTTGCTTATGACGTCGAGAATCTCAAGCTTCTCCGTCTTCCCGCTCTCAGGGTCTGAGACGTTTACGGTGTTTGCACGGACGATCTTCACCTTCTCGATGCCCGCGCGACCGCTGACCTTCTTGAGTTTCTGTTCACCCTCGATGGTCTCGACGGGGTGTCTACCGACGTCGAATATCCTGTGAGCCCTGTAGGCTCTCTTCTTTCCGCCCGTCGGCTTCCGCTTATTGAGTGTGTCGTTCCAGGGCATAACTTGCTCCTCCTATAGAGCGAGTTGCTATAGCCGTAGAAGAGGACGGGGTATAAAAAAGGTGTGGTTTTCACCCACCCCGCGCCCCGTTTTTGCCACTCTTTTGGATAGATATATCTCTCAACGCTCCACATAAGGCTGGGATCAGGGTTTGGCTGGCGACGAGTATGTGAAGCTCTCCCACGGCGCGGGGGGAACAGCGATGGACGCGCTCATAAAGGAGCTATTCCTCGGTGGGTTCACCAAGAGGCAGGCCCTCGGCGGCGTCGGCCTCGACGCCCTCGACGATGGGGCATCCATCAAGGTAGGGGATATAGAGGTCGTACTCACTATGGATGGCCACACCGTCGACCCCCTCTTTTTCCCCGGCGGAGACCTCGGCAGGCTCGCCGTCTGTGGCGCCGTGAACGACACTATTGTCATGGGTGCTGACCCCGTGGCGATACTCGACTCCATAATTGTCGAGGAGGGTTTCCCTATTGCTGACCTTAAGAGGCTGGTCGCCTCGATGAATGCTGCCGCCGAGGAAGCGGGTATCGCAATAATCAGTGGCGACTTCAAGGTGATGCCAGTAGGTTCCTTAGATGGCGTCGTATTATCTACGGCGGGCGTCGGCATGCTACGCGGCCCGAGGGTACTCGACAGTCTCGCCAAACCCGGGGACAAGGTCATTGTGACGGGCACCGTCGGGGACCACGGCATCGCCCTCATGAGCGTCCGCGAGGGGCTCAGCTTCACGACCGAACTAGTCTCAGACGTCTCACCCATCGTAGAGACTGTAGGTGCCGCCTTGAATGTGGGAGGGGTTCACGCCATGAAGGACGTCACGCGGGGCGGCCTAACATCCGCCCTGAACGAGTTCGCTGAGAAGTCTCATGTAAGCATATGGCTCGAGGACGGTAAGGTCCCCGTCAAGAAGGCGGTGCGCTCAGCGTCGGATATGCTCGGCCTCGACCCCTACGAGGTCACGTGCGAGGGGAAGGCGGTCATCTGTGTCGCCCCCGAGAAAGCTGATGCCGCGCTGAAGGCAATCAAGGCCACAAAATACGGTGTCGATGCAGCAATTATCGGCGAGGTGAAAGCCGACCACCCCGGGATGGTCCTCATGAAGACCCTAGTTGGCGGCACAAGGATACTGAGGAAACCGATAGGGGAACCGATCCCACGCGTCTGCTAGCCCCCGGCAACTAGCTCAGGGTGCAGACTGCTAAACAGCTGGATTATCTGTAGCCTGCTCTTATCAGGGTCCTGGCTGAGGTCAAAGTAGTCTGCAAAGAAGGGAGTCGTCTTTATGATGACCCCTCTCTCTGTCCTCTCCCTACTAATCAGCGCCATGTCCTCGAGGAGCTTGAGCTGCCCATAGATGTGGACGCCTCGATAATCGAGGACCTGCACCTGCTCGATCGGCTGGTTGTAGGCGATATAGCCGAGGGTCTTGAGGGGTCCGACGGTGAGTAGTGGCCTGTTCGTGAACTGGCGCACTATCTTACCGTACTCTGGCCTGAGCTGCATAACCGCCCTGTTCCCCGGTAGCGTCTTGACCTCAAGCGCCCCACCGCGTGCCCTTAGCTTGCCGGCTAGCTCCTCGACGTAACGGAGTACAATCTTCTTAGATTTGCTGCCGAGGGCTTGCATGATCTCCTCCATGTCCAACGGGTGCCCCGCCGAGTACATCGCGGCTTCAAGCTCTGTCAGCTTGATCTGCCTCTTATCCGGTATGGTCATCAAAGATTCTTCGCCCTCACCTTGATCATTACGTCCGTTTCATCCTCATCCTGATCGAGGTCGATCTCCATCCTCTGGGCCAGGAATAGGAGCATCATGAATAACCTCACCGCGTCAAGCCAGCCCAGCCCCTGAATCATCTTGCTCAGCCTCAGCTCCGAATCCGCTGTCACCCTCATCTTCTCGAGGAGCTCGTCGCTGCGAGCCTCTACCTCGAGGAGGTACTGCTCGAAATCAAGGAAGTTCGGGACCGGAATCGGAAGAGTCGGCAGCTGGGGCACCTCGCCGCGGCCGCTCTCCTCCTGTAGGGCACGTTCGAGTGCGTTTATCAGGTCTTGCACGGATGTCGTTGTGAACTCGAACCGGAATGGGAGCGGCACCGGGGGCGGAAGGTAGACCTCGCCTCGCTCCTCTGGGGGGGCGGGTGGCTCCTCCATCGCGAGGAGAAGCTCTGCCTTCTTCAGGTAGATGTAGACGGAGCTATTCACCGCCGTCCCAGCTATCCTGTAGTCGATACCGACGCGCTCCATCTCCTCGAGGAGGCTTGTCAGGAGCTCCACCAAGTTGATGTCCCAGGGACTCACCTTCTCCAGCTTATTCTCCCTGAAGAGGATGTCCCAGGGCTGGCGGAGGTAGTAAGGCTTCTCCTTCCTCTCGGTCAAGGCGTCGTCTCCTCTACCTTCTGCGGCCCCTTCATTGGGAGGGCAAGCACTCGGCTGCGTCCACCCTGGGCGAAGACGCCGTAGATCCTGTCGGCCTTGTGAACCATCACGTCCTTGAGGCTGACCACGAGAAACTGAGCCTCGTTGCTGTTGTCCTTGAGGACCTCGGCGAGTCTACTCGTGTTGTGGTCATCGAGGTGAGCGTCAATCTCGTCGAAGAGGTAGAACGGGGCCTTGAGGAACTTCTGGATGGCGAGGAGGTAGGCTATAGCGGCTACGGACCTTTCGCCGCCCGAGGCGCCGCTCCCAAGCCTCATGGGCTTACCTGGGAACTGGAGGTAGACGTCGACGCCGCCGCTGAAGGGGTCTTCGGGCTTCTGTAGCTCGAGTCTGCCGTCGCCGCCGCCGGTGACGCGGCTGAAGAGGTGGCTGAAGTTTTCGCAGACCTCGTTGAAGGCTGCCATGAAGTGCTCGGTCTTATCCTTCTCCACTTGCTCGATGAACTTGAGAATACCCGCCTTCTCCTCCTCGAGCTCGTTGATCCTAGTGCTCTGGCTCTTGTAGTTGTTCATGTACTCGTCGTAATGGTCGAGGGCGAGCTGGTTGATGGCGCCGAGGCTGTTCTTCTCCTGACGGACCAGTTGGAGGCGCCCATCGACGCGCTCAAGCTCGACCTCGGTGATGTCAACCTTGTCCTCGTAACCATTAGCGGCGAGCTCGTCGAGGCGCTGCTCGCTCTGCAGCTTGAGGCGCTCGATGTCGAGGCTGAGTTGGTTCATTCTCTTGTCCTCGGCTTCGCGCCGCCTCTCAAGGTCCTCCATCCTCTGGTTAACCATGCGCAGCGTCTTCTGGTGCTGGTCGAGGACCTTGCTCGTAGCCTCCACCTCGGTGGAGACGGCGTCGAGGTCCCGCTCAACGGATTCGATCTCTCTATTGACCTCGACGAGGCGCTGGTTGGATCGAATCTGCTCGTCCTCAAGTGTCCTGAGTTCTTCGAGCATCCTGAGCTTCTGCTCAGAGGCTTCCGATTGGCGGAGAGTGAGTATACGCTCGATGTAGCTTCTCTGGACAGCGATCTCGTTCTGGACCTTGTTTAGCTGCTCCTGCTGCTCGGAGATGAACTTTGAGAGGGAGGCGTTCTTGATCTCTAGGTCTGTGACGTCGCTTGGCTTGAATTCCCTGAGGTGGGCGATCTCCGTCTTCGTGCCCTCGATCTGCTGGAGTATACGCTGTTTCCTCTCCTCGAGGGTGATTGTGAGGTTCTGCTCGCGCTCCGCCTCGGTCCTGAATTTCGTTATTGTCTCGTTGGCCTGTGCGAGAGTCTTTTGGAGGCGCTCGATCCTCTCGTTTGTGTCGGCGACCTCGACGTCGATCTTCGCCATTGTCTCCTTGGAGCCATCCATGAATGAGCTGAAGCCGCGGAGGCTCCCACCACTCGATTTTAACTCTGCCATACGGGTCTTGAGTTTTTGACGGAGTTCCTTGATCGTCCTCGATAGGCTGTCTATCGACTCCTCGGTGGGGATGAGTTTGGAGTAGTCTGGTGGCCTTCTATAGAATCCGCCCTTTATACCCCCGCCCGGCTCGTAGACATCACCCGATACGGTCACTGCTCTGTGTCCCGCTGCCACGACCTTGAGGGCTGCGGAGTCGTCCTTGACGAGGTAAGTGTCCCCCCAGATGAGGTGGACGACTGTGTTATAGGTTTCGTCGCACCGGATGAGCTGACTCAAGGCGCCGACGACGCCGTCCTCGACGATCTCGGGCAGAGGCTCCGGCTTCCCAAGCTGATCGAGAGGAATGAACTTCGTCATCCCGAGCTTCGTCTTCTTGAGCCTGTCGACGCACTCGAGGACCGTGTCGACGTCGTCGACGACTACCGCGTTTATCCACCCCTCGGCCGCTGAGTAGACAGCGCGCTGGTTGGGGAGGTCCACCTTTATCAGGCTGCGGAGCGGGCCATGGTAGCCCGTGAGGGCTCCGGCCTCGCCGATCTCCCTGATCCTCTCGAGGGCGCGCTCCTCGACTACAACGTGCCTCCAGAGGTCGCGTTTCGCCGAGAACTCAGTGATTGTGGACTCGGCCTCCTTTGCGAGGTCGTTCGCGCTCTCTATCGTGTTTCTGAGATCGCGCTGGCGTTTTATCTGGTCCTCTATACTACCAAGCATCTCCTCGAGACGACCCGCCTCCTGGGACTTCAGGGAGGCGTACTCGGCGAGCTTAGCCTGAAGGCTCTCAACTGTCTTGCTGTACTCGAGTTTCCGGCCCTCGATATCGGTTATCTTGTCCCCTATTGTGGTGATGCCGGTCCGATGGCCGTTGATCTCGATCTCTATGCCGCTGAGGCTCTCCTGCATTGGGACAAGGCTCTCGGTGAGCTCCTCGTTCCTCCTCTGGTTCTCCCCCGCGGATTCTCGATTGCTGTTGATGGTCTGTGTGTAGCCCTCTAGTTCGCGCCTGTTGGTCCCAAGCTGTCCGATGAGCTGCCCCTCGGAGGCCTGAAGCGACTCCAAGGACTTCCTCCGCTCAGCTATCTCCTCCTCTGTGGCTTTCGCCTCCCGCTCCTTTTCAGCGATGAGGGTACCGAGTTGGCTTAGGCGTGTCTCAATCTCCCTGAGGCGGTTGCTGAGACCGGTGCATAAGGTCTGCCTGCTGACGAGGTCGGACTTGAGCATGGGTAATCGGGTGTTGCCGCGCTCCGCCGCCTCGCGGTTGAACTCCTCAATCCTGTTTCGGGCGGACTCCCGCTCCTCCCTGAGCTGGGTCTTCTCCTCCTCCAGCTTGGCGGCCTCCGCCTCGCGCTCCCTCATCTGGGTCATGAGGACGCCGAGCTTATCCTCGAGCTGGTCGATCTGGAAGCTGAGTTTCACGGCTGTGAAGCGCTTTTCCTCCCTGGTGAGGTGGTTGAACCTCAAGGCATCGTTTCTCTGTCGCTCCAGTTCGGTTACGCGTTTCCTGACCTCATCGATGCGGGCGGCGGAGACCTCTATCTTCCTCTCCGCCTCGGTCAGGCGTCCCTTCGCCTCTGCCTTCTTCTCGTCGTATTCCTTGATTCCGATTAGGTCTTCGAGGGCGTCCATACGCTCGCTGGGAGACAGGTCGCTCAGTCGAGTCGCAGTGCCTTGAAGGACTATGTTATAGCCGCCAGGCGTGATGCCGGCTAGGTGGAGGAGGTCGAGCATGACCTTCCTGCTCGTACGCTTCCCGTTAAGGTAGTAGTCACTCTTCCCCTCCCTGTCGACCTTCCTCCCGATACTGACTTGGCTCCTGTCGGAGGCGAGGCCGCGGTCGTTGTTGTCGAAGTAGATTGTGACTTGGGAGATCTGGGGCTTGTTCTGGTCCTCCTCTCCAGCGCCATCGTAGATGAGGCCCGAGAAGTCTGGGACCCTCATTCTCTTCGAGGCGAGCTCCCCGAGGACGAACTGGACAGCGTCAATGATGTTGCTCTTTCCGCTCCCGTTGGGGCCGGTGATGACGTTGAACCCGGGTTGAAAATTCAGTTTGATCTGGCCGCCGAATGACTTGAAGTTCTTGACCAGTATCTTGTTTATGTATACCGTATTCCGTCCCCTCGCGTGGCGGGCTATACCCTCATCTGACTAGGCAATTATCCTCGGGTGATGGCTTGAATTACCATAATCCTGTAAATGATTCAAGTCTGATGTTCGGGATGGGCTTGTTTTCTGGCAGTATTATTACGTATTATTGTTGGATTATGGTTGATGCTCATCGTCTCCCGGGGGTTGCTCTCATCAGTTGAGAACATCATACGCCTCGTCGCTTTTTTAAACCTTCCCCACCAGAAATAACCTATGCCCAACAGAATCACCAAACTCGCAGATAAAATAGCCGAGCACGGACTCGACGCCTACATAGTCGCGAGGCCACAGAACATCCGGTATTATACAGGTAGTATAGGGGGGAGTTATCTCATACTTACCCCCGACTCGGACCCCCTTCTGCTCGTGACGGTACTCGACGAGAACGTCACGAGGGACCAAGCCAGGGACTGCAACATAAAGACCTATGTCCCAGCTGGGCTCCTGAACCGGTTCGCTGACGAGCTTCAGAATGAGACAATGCCGATTGGCTGGATTCGACGATATGCCACTATCTCTCTTCGACAGCGTCAGGAAAAGGATCCCCGAGATCATATTCAGGCAGGATCAAGATGTGGTTTGGGCTCAAAGGAGCGTGAAGGATGCGGGTGAGGTGAAGCTTATGAGTGAGGCGGGGAGGCTCGCTGACGCTGCCATGGAGGCTCTCTGGGAAAAGCTGGGCGTCGGTGTTACCGAGCACCAACTCGCCGCAGAGGCATCCTACGCGATGATGAGGGCGGGAGCCGAGGCACATGCCTTCGAGTTCACAGTAGGCTCGGGGCCAAGATCGGCCTATCCTCACGCATCGAGTACGGGGAGGAAGATCGCGGAGGGCGACCTCATAGTCGTTGACATCGGCGCCTCCTACCAAGGGTACTGTTCCGACATCACGAGGACGTTCATCGCGGGGAGACCCGATGGGAAGAGGACGGAGTTATACGAGATGGTTCTACGATCCCATGACACCACTTTCACCTCGATGAAGCCTGGAGCCAGTTGCAGAGAGGTTGACGCGATCTCTCGAAAGGTCATCGAGGACGCGGGGTACGGGCGCAACTATACTCACTCTCTGGGCCACGGTGTAGGTCTTGAGATTCATGAGCCACCATCCGTGAGTCAGAGGAGCAACGAGACACTCGAGGCGGGCAACGTCGTATCCGACGAACCCGGCATCTACATCCATGGCTTCGGCGGGGTCAGGATTGAGGACACCATACTCATAACAGAGTGTGGGTCGAGGAGGCTCACAGATTTCCCTAGGGATATCGATAAGGCTACGTTTTAACTACTTCCCGTATCGCCTGTTACGAAGCTGGTAGTTCCTGATTACCCTCTGAAGGTCGATCTCTCTGAATTCAGGCCAGTATACGTCCACTATGAATAGTTCGCTATAGGCAGCTTGCCACAGTAGGAAGTTGCTGAGCCTAGACTCGTTCCCAGTCCTTATTATTAGGTCGGGTTCCTGCTGGGGGAGGTGCTTCGTATACAGGTGCTTCCCGATGAGTTCCTCGTCTATCTGTTCAGGCTTGAGCTTCCCTTCTTTTACTAGCTCTGCTAATTCCCGTGCGGCGTCGACTATCTCAGCGCGCCCACCATAGGCGAGGGCGACATTGAGGTAGAACTTGTCGTATTCCTTTGTCTGCTCCTCCACTTCGGCGATGAGTTTTTGAAGGTTCTCGGGGAGGAGGTTCCTACGCCCTATCGCTGTCACCCGGACTCTATACCTTTTTATGACATCGGAGGCGAGGACATCTCGAAGTGCCTTCTCATAAACCTTCATGAGCTCCTCGACCTCCTTATCGGTCCGCTTAAAGTTCTCGGTGGAGAAGGCGTAGAGGGTGACTGTGTTTATGTTGAGGCTAAGGCACCACTCGAGGAACTCCTTGACGTGCTCACCGCCGGCCCAGTGTCCCTCCCAGGGGTCCATATTCTGTCCACGGGCCCACCTACGGTTCCCGTCGAGGATGATGCCTATGTGGCGGGGCATCTCGTCGCTCGTGACTTGACTCTTCAGCCAGCGCCCGTAGATCTTGTAGACGCCGAGCGCGGTGAGGAGGTCCTTGAGCATCGCTCTTCAAGGTAGGGACGTAGTCCGCCAATAAAACCTTGACTAAAGGCTCTCGGTTATGTGAAGGGTAGACGCTTGTATCGTCTGTATGTCAGGAAGACTATGATTATTGTCGTGATGATGCTCGCTACGGTGTAGAAGATGAGGGGAGAGAAGACACTTAGCGGCGCCTCGGGGTTCTGC
Organism: Candidatus Bathyarchaeota archaeon; assembly: GCA_963820555.1. Classification (GTDB taxonomy): domain Archaea; phylum Thermoproteota; class Bathyarchaeia; order TCS64; family TCS64; genus UBA8941. The sequence goes on along the minus strand of CAWGAT010000044.1, from coordinate 147,692 downwards.
AGTATCTGTGCAGATTCGACAAGTATGAACCTAACCCATATGACTAGGTTTAGGCTGACTATGCTCTGGCCCAAGCGCTCATCCTTCCGCAGGTAGTGGTAGACCCCACCACCGACTAGAGCGACCATGACGCCCAAGATTATGAGGTCTATCCCCTTTATGAGAAACACTGATACGAAGATCGGGAGGACTCCCACCCACCACGCCCAGTTCCATAGGGGCTCAATAGGCGTCGGTACCAAAAGCGTCGCCGAGCTGGCCCCCTGGTAGGCTCCGACGAGGGCGACTAAGACGCCGATGACCCTAGATACGAATATTATCTGCTCCTCAGGCGGGGGTAGCTTGGGTTTGATGTTGGTTATTCTGTCGTATATTCCGAAGCCTTTGAGGAAGAGGACGAATCCGACGACGAAGACTACAGCGAGGCCGGCGTTCTGCAATTGGTTTGAGGCGATTAGGAACCCAAAGATTAGGAGAAGGACACCGGGTACGCCGAGGGCGAAACGAGAGTAGTATGGGTCGTCGATTATCATCCTCAGGTATTTGCCGAATACGGCATAGGTCTCCTCGATCCTCTCGCTGTGCTTCACTACGACGTGATGAACGCTGGTTATGGGTACTCTAGTCTGGATTATGGGTTTCAGGACGTCGTCAGCGAAGCCGTCTGTGACGAGTACGATCCCCGTGGCGGGAAAGTCGGTTAATACGGTTTGGAGCTCCTCGACTATCTTCCTGTCGGCCTCCACTCCGCCCGTCGATGCGCCCGCGACCGTGGCGACCTGGAACTCCTCCTCTGGATACTTCGCAGTGAGTTCGTTGTAGAGTTTAACGGCGCCGAACATGGCGTTAGAATCAGCCTCCTCGGGGTCCGCTATAGCGAGGTTTGCGGCGGCCTCCTTGTTCTTGTCTACGCCGATGACCGGTGTCTGCACCGTAGCCTTCTTCCCGATATCATCGTCCTGATCGATGCACAGGATCAGGGTCTTGGCCTTAGCCGCCATGCCGTCTCTCTCAACCGAGTACTCTTCGAGGATATATATGATTCTTCAACTTTATTTAGACCTCTAGGCCGAGGGCGTCCTTCAGTCCCTTGTACCTGTTACGTATCGTTACCTCGGTGACGCCTGCTGCGTCGGCTATTACTTTCTGCGTGCGTTTCTCGTTATTGATAACGCAAGCTATGTAGAGGGCTGCAGCGGCGAGCCCCATCGGGTCTTTGCCTGCTGTGGTTCGGATCTTCTCGGCTCGGCGGAGTATGTCGACGGCGGTCTGCTGGGTCTTTTCGCCTACGCCCACTTTGGCGGCTATCTTTGGGACCCTGAGCTGCGCGTCGGGCTTTGGCATCTGGATGTTGAGGTCCTTGAGCATTAACCGGTAGCAGCGGGCTATGTCCTTCTTGTCTATTGGGCTCTGGTGGGTTATCTCCCGTAGTGTTCGGGGAGTCTGGGTTATCCTGCAGGCCGCGTAGAGGGAAGCCGCGGCTATTGCGGATATGCTTCGCCCGCGGACTAAGCCACTGTCCAGCGCCTTTACGGTAGATGACGGCGGCTCGCTCCTTGATGTTGGAGGATATGTGGAGCTTATCGCAGAGGCGGTCCAATTCGGCCATTGCCTGTGCGAGGTTTCGATCAGTTGAACTATGGACACGTGATCTTATTTGCCACTTTCGCAGTCGAAGCATCTGAAGTTTGGTTTTGAGGGGTATGCTTCTACCATAGGCATCCTTGCCGATTCTGCCAATGACGGTTGTTAGGCCTTTGTCGTGTACGGCGAAGCTGAGGGGGACGCCCACCCTGCTTCGGCTCTCCTTCTCGCCGGGTGTGAAGGCGCGCCACTCGGGGCCGTCGTTTACCATAGACTCCTTTAGGACGAGTCCGCAGCCGCCGCATATTATCTCCCCTGAGTCCTCGTCGTGGATGAGGTTTCCACAACCACATTCGGGACAGCGGTCTTCACCGTCTCGGCGGTTTTTCAGGCGGGATTTGATGGTTCATCACTCCGATCTTCCTTTATCCATCTCAGGGAACTACGCGACCATCTATGGGTTGTAGAACTGATCACTTGGTGCATAGAAATGCTTATAAATAGATCATTTAATCTTTTGCCTTCATTTTAAATTGCATGATTTGTACTGTTGATGCTTTTCCTGTACGTTACGATTCCTTGATGCGAATTTTGGTAATTTTTTTTCATCTACACCGAACTATGATTTCGATGTGACGCTTTTCCACGGCCTCTCTGACTTTCTTGGCTAATAACTTATGTGATCGAGATCGGGTTCCTTATGGACGAAATCATTAACACCTGCATTGAATGCGTTATCAATCACTTCCTCGCTCTCTATCCCGGTGTAGAGGATAAATGAAACATTGAGAAAGGATTTTATCTTCTTACAGAGTTGTATCGCATCCATTTCAGGCATTATGTAGTCTGAAACAACGCAATCGATAGGACTGATCTTTGAGAACTCTTAATGCCGACTTTGGCGTCTGTACGACCAAGAATTCGAAGTCCCCATGAAGCCGTTCTAGGTTTAACATAGTAAGCTCCGTTTGGGTAGGATCGTCGTCTATAAGCAAGATACGTATTGATTTTTTCGAAATATTTGGAGGTTGGCTCAAAACGTATCGTTGTAAATCGATTGTAAATTGTATATTTATTTCTTTATAGGCTAGTATTGTATAACCTATCGGAATTATCATTGAATTTTTTAATAAGTAGAGTTTATGGGGGTACCCACATCATCTTTGTTGATCGGTTTGATGTGAGCCTTAAATAATTACTGAAAAGTTGACAACTACTCTTATATTACCCCTCTGGGTTTATGAAACGGCAGTAGCCCGGTCGTCTAGTGGTCAAGGATCGGGGCCTCTGGAGCCTCTGACGAGAGTTCGAATCTCTCCCGGGCTACCAATCTATTGCAGTACGCCTCTTTTTGTTGATTAAGTTTTAGGTGTTGTGATCCACTCACACATCTGTGGCTGGCTAATTATTGCTTGCGACAGCATATAAGGAAAAAACACTGGGTTTTACATCTTAGTAGCGAGAAATTAATCGCCTCTTCTCATATCTTTACACCTTTTGAGAAGACCCCGTCTACGGTTTGCTTTGTGATTTCTCTGGGTGGAAGGACGATTCCTCGTGGTGGGGAGTGGCTTCCTAGTAGGTAGGAAGAGAATTCCTCGTGGGATGGTAGGATTACCTAGTAGGATGGTATGGCGATACCTAGTAGCATGGTAGGGATACCATGTAGGATGGTATCCCGGAAAACCACTTTTCTTACACCTGGGAACCCCAAACAATTGAGATATCTCGTGACGTTTTTTTAAGAAGATGATTTTTCCTTACTCGATCACGGAGAAGGCAGCTGGGTGGATTTTAATCGAGTATCACTATCGTCATCTACCTGAAGAACGCCGATGACCCTTATTGGGGCGGTCTTGGAAGTTCACTATAGTGATAGATTGAAGATCAAATTAATATTCTATTCTTTGAATCCACTAAGAGTGAAGTTCTTGTATCGTTAAGATAAAGGAAGGAACATTGTGTGAATATTTTAAGTTTAACCAGTTAGCTTTAAAAAAGTTAGGTTATTTTAGATGTGCATTTGTTGAGTGGATCGTCTATGTCGTTGATAAAATTGTGGAGCTGAAAGTCAGGATAGCACATATATACTAACTGAATGTAAGGGTTCAGAATTAATATCTTCGTAGAATGAGATTACTCATCCTAAAGTTCTAGCCCCATTCTGCTGAGGGACTCGTTGAACTTACTATACTCGAGGAGGAACTCCACTCCCTTCCCCGTGACTTTAAATCCAGCGCCGAGACGCTCGCAGAAGCCGATGTCGGCAAGGTAACTCAAAACGTCTTTGAGGCGGTCGTAGGGCATATTGACCCGGGCTGCGACGCGTGTCAAGCTCGGCCTAGGATGCTCAGCGACTTCGTGGGCGAGAGCGGTCAGGACATCGTGATAAATCTCGTACCTATTACGCTTCCGTTGTCTGTAGGTAGGCTCGGGTCTGATGTTTGATAGGACGCTGTCTAGCTTAGCCACCCTTGACTCACAATATGATAGTTAACTTGTTGTGATTATTTATAGAAAATGGATTGGCGATTAGTATCAAATATATTGTGAAAAGTGTAGATCTTTATGATGTAATTATCTATAATAGAAGGAGGTGCTTTACTGGCTCACCTAATCGATGGAGAAACTTGATCCGTCTTTGGATAGTGAGGATAGCTCTGCCTTGATTGTCTCAGAGGAAGTTGTTATAGTGATAGCGTCATATTGCTACGCGATGTTCGCTGATTGAGCCGGTGTGTCCGTTGACTATATCAATGCAACTGGTGAGGGTTATGGGGGCAAAGTCAATAAGAGGCAAGACTCCCACCTCGGCCAAGGCGCCTCCGCTATCCATTGAGCTATTCAAGCATAAACTTCGACCAAAGGGTAACCCTCAACGCGATAGGAGGACTCCCTCGACGCCTGGCGTCGTGGAGGAGTTCAAGCACCTAGACCTCTGTAGCATGCTTAGGAGGTGATTCATCTTTCCCCCTCATAGCTAGCCATCATAGAGTTTGGAACATACCTCAACTACGAATTCAGGCAGACTGATCAAGTGCTAGCGTCATCGCTAAAGATTATTGGGGCAAGTTGATTACGGGCTCCATTTTGACTCGACGTTGTTGGATTATAAAGAGAACGATGTCAGGATCATCAAACATCTCATTAAAAGTGTTTCCACTTGAAGAAACATTCCTCTCGAAAACGCCTCAAAGAGATGTGCATTAAAGTTGGACAGGTTCACATTTGAACCCGGCTTGACACATGGCTAAGCTAAATAATGAAAGATTTCAAAACCTCATAGAACACATAATCTCGATGACAAAATTCGATTTTACTGGTAAGGTTGCACTAGTCACGGGCTCAGGCAGAGGAATCGGACTCGCGACCGCTAGAAAGTTCCTTGAATCCGGAGCTAGGGTGATGTTAAACGAAGTCAACCCAAAGAGACTTGACTTGGCGATGGCGAGCCTAGGTGCACTGAGTAATAGCGCAGTGGCTCATAGAGGGGACGTAACCAAGGGCGACGATGTTGAGGAGATGTTCGAGGATATAATCAGCAAGTGGGGCGGCATCGATATCCTAGTCAACAACGCTGCTGACCGTCCGATAGCTAATGTAATGGACATGACGGACGAGGTGTGGGACAGGAACATCGACAGCATCCTTAAGGGGGCGTTCCTCTGTTCTCGGGCGGCCTCGCGCAGGATGACCGGCCGGGGCCAGGGAGGGAAGATAGTGAACGTCTCATCAGGCAGCTACAAGGTCGCTCGCGTCGGGGCGTCGGCCTATTGTGCAGCCAAGGCTGGCCTTGTAATGTTCACCGCGTGCCTCGCCCAAGAGCTAGGACCATACAAGATCAACGTGAACTCTGTTGCTCCTGGGCTAATAGAGGTGGGTGACGAGTCGACTCCTGAGAAGCTTTCTTATGATAGGGCGACGGTGCAGGCGACACCTTGGGGGAGAATAGGCATTCCGGAGGATATCGCGAACGCCATCCTGATGCTTTGCAGCCCCGAAGCGGAATTCATTACTGGAACCGTTCTGAGCGTCGATGGAGGACTAAGTGCTGGGCGTTACGGTATCCCAGTAAGCCCATGATTAAGATTTGCTAGAACATCTTCTTGATTTTGCTTCTAAGTATCATAATATTATTTGGTATTTGAGAGCTCATACTTCATCTACAGCATATTACATTCTTACTGATTTGATATTTCGAGTTAATCTATTTAGGTGAAGAAATGTCTGGTATTAAGATGGTAGCCGAATCGTGAAAATAGAACCAGATCCGTGCTTACTCTCAATGTTTATCTCCCCACCATGCATTTCAATAGCCTGCTTACATATTACTAGACCCAAGCCTGTTCCAGACCTCTTCGTCGTGTAGAATGGTTTGAAGATATTTGCTTTATCTTTTTCAGACATTCCCACGCCTGTATCTTCAATGCTTAACTCTGCGAATCCGTCTATTAACCTCGTCTTAAGGGTTAGCGTTCCCCCATTAGGCATGGCTTCGATTGCGTTTTTGACTAGGTTATCAATGACTCTCCTGATCCTGAATGGGTCCACCGACACCTTTGCTAAATCTCCGAGTATCTTAACTACAATAACGTTGTTAGGGAGATTCACCGTTTCTAAACTCTGATCGACTAAGTAATTCAGAGACGTGAGTAATGGATGAAACTCCGAGGGCTTAGTCATACTTTTTAGGTCTTCTAAGATCTTTGTGGCGTATTCGACGCTCTTGTCGATGGATTGGGTAACCTCGTAAGCCTTCTCCGGGTGCTGCTTAATCAAGTAGTTAGCTGTACTTATCGTTTGAAGAGGGCTCCGGAGGTCGTGGCGGACCATCCCGATGATCCTATCTGCCCCATTTAAGAGCTCCTTCGTCTTCTCTGACTCTTGTTCCAAGGTTTTTTTAAGGATGTCGATCCTGTCATGGGCGGTGGCGACGTGGAGGGCAAGGGTTTCAACAATCTTGACGTCAGTCTCGCTGAATGACCCAAGGCTGGTGCTCTCCAAGTTAATGATCCCGATAACAGTACCTTTGAGGATGACTGGTACGGCTAATTCACTAAGAGAATCTGATGTTCCATGGAAAAAGTCAGGGGATTCACGGATATCATTCACTAAAATCGTTTTCTGCTCCCTTGCGGCTTTCACTGTAATCCCTTTTCCATCAATAGGCAGTGGTATATTCAGTATTGGGCTCCCCCTGTTACCTATAGCAAGTAGACCTTTCTCAGTTACTTCGAGGTAGGATATCAAGCGACAACCAATTACGGCCTCCACGGCATCTAGGGTCGCTTCCGCGACCGCAACTTTGTCCTTAGCTTGTTGTAGGGCTACAGCGTGACGATGAAGAGTCAGGATTTGTTGCTCGTATTTATTTCTCAGAGTTATGTCTCTAGCGAAAGCCACAACTGCTGACTTGCCATCGAACTCGATGACGTTAACCATCGTCTCGACATGGATGATGTGCCCGTGTTTAGAGACTAGCTTCACCTCGTAGCTGTCTGGTTGCGTTTCGCCCCTCTGACGGCTCAGTGTGATCCCTCTAATACGTTCTTTTTCATCCTCAGCGAGGGTAATATCTACGTCCTTACCAATTAGTTCCGAAGGATCATCGAATTCAAGCATAGTCGCTAATTTTTTGTTGGCGTATGTTATCTCTGTGCCCGTGAGCACGAGGACGGAGTCGAGGGATGACTCAAAGAGCTTGCGCCACTTTTCCTCGGATTCCCTAGTGCGATTAAGAAGCTCGATTCGGGCCATCGCCGAGGATATGTGTTCAGAGAGGATCTCGACGATCCTCCTATCCTCGTTAGTGAAACCGTTCTCAGTCTCAGTCTGAAGATTAATTACAGCGACTACTATTCCATTGACTTTCACTGGCACATCTAGTTCGGAGAGTAGTTCTGGGCCTTGGATATCCACAACATAGTCTGGGTCCAGGCGGGTGTTGCAGATGAGTTGTGTCTCTCCAGTTTTCACGGCTCTTACTGTTATCCCCCTCCCGTTCAATGGAAGACTTGGAATGTTCTCAAGAGGGACGTCGCGGGAGAATACGAATCTGATGCAGTCAACATCGAGGACTCCTATCGCACCCTTAACAAAGCCGAGGAGTTCCTCAATTATATCGAATGAATACTCAGCAACATTCTCGATAGAGTAGAGTTTGGAAAGGTGTATTGCGTGCCTGTGAAGTGCTTCGAGCTTATCTCGCACCGCATCCTCCTTCTCCTTTTGCTCGGAGAGGTCTCTACTAAAAGTTAGCACTGCTTCTTCACCCTTGAACTTTACAAGTTTTGCCCTAACTTCAACAGGAATAAGCTCTCCAGACTCGGTGACACTCACCGATTCAAAGGATAGCTCACCATCTCTCTTAATCAGCTCAATATATTCGGGCATAGAGCCAACGAGAGCGAGAGCCACGAGCTCCTCTCGCTCCTTATTCACCAGCTCACTCCGGCTATAGCCAAGCCTTCGGCATGCGGTTTCATTCACTTCAATTAGTTTACCATCGAGTGTATGAACAAAGATCGCGTCAAAAGCGCTGTCTAAAATCTCACGTTCAAATTGATATGACGAGTAATCAATACGGTCAGGAAAGGTGAATTTCGTTTTATTTACTACCTCGACTATCTTCTTCGTCGAGTCAGCTTCACCCAATTCCTATCGAACTCAAAAACATGGTTTCTGTATATATTGTAAATGGATCAGAAAGATATATCACTGATACAACGCATACAATAATCACTAATTGACAAGTAATAACATGAATAACAAAAGAAAGACTCTAGACTAAAGAAACCAGTTAGAGATGAAACGACCCACTACGATCCTAGTTAACGCCGAGCAATCCAAGGTTGAAGACTAGGTAGTAAAAACCAGAAGCTAGAATTACGACAGCAAGTATTAAAACTTCGATCTTTTCCTTGTTAAGACTTTTACGAATATAATGAATCAATTTTAATGCCGATCCTTTTTCACTGAGACCATATCCAAGAAACTCTAGAATAAGCGAATGTGTGTCAATAGAGAATATACCATATTAAAACGATACGCAGTATTTTTTTTCTCAATAAACCGGCCATTTTAACGTGACACGTCCAAGCGAGAGCCAAAAAAAAACATATTTTCCCGCTCGTTGGATTACCTTTCCAAAAATCGGAGAATTGTTTTTTTAAAAAAAATAGTTTATTATTTTGGATGATGTACTAAAATCAATAATGACTATAACGAAACAAATAGTGGATAAAATTCTACTTTCACAATGAAAGAACTTTTATCTCATTATTAAATGCAATTTAATATAAAAATCATAAAGCGTATTTTTAAATCATAAAATTTATAGATTTATAATATAGATTAATTCTCCGCAACGGTCTTTTATATACAAGTGTCCCTCCAAAAGGGGATATCCGATGCAGACAACTCCATCACTAAAGATTCACAAACATGTGGAACAACCACCTAACAAAGAAACATACGATCTCGACCCAGAAATTATAAAACTTGCTAGCACAACAAAGATTCTCCAACAATCAGAACAGGAGAACCAATATAAGGCTCTTAAAGAGATTAACACTGCTCTACTAAGGTTAAGACTTTCTAGAAACGAGGCTAAGATCTATTTATTCCTAGCCCGTCACGGAGCTCAAAAAGCCCAAAAGATCGCTGAATCGCTCGGAGTACCTAGAACAGAGGCTTACAAGATCCTTCGCGATCTCGAAAACAAGGGAATCATCTTCAGGATCCTGGAGCGCCCTATGAAATTCATGGTTGCGCCCTTCGAAAAGATCCTTGAAGAAGATATCGAGGAGAGACGGCAGAAGATCCATAAGCTGGAGAAAAAGAAAGATGAACTGTTAAACCTCTGGAAAACATTACCGAAAAACCATGACTCTGAAGATGTGAAAGAGACATTACAGATCATAGAGGGGAAACGTCAAATCAGCGCAAGGATCGCTAAGACCCTTCGGGGAACTTGTAAAAAGATAAGAGTCGTCGTAAGCGACCGACACCTAGTTTGGCTCTTCAACTCAACATTCTTCGAAGAACTAAACGAGAAAGCGGAAATTGAGGCGAGAATTTTAACCGATTACTCCCAAACTAGCACATTCGTTATGGAGCAGGTGGAAATGCCCTCATGTGATTTCGCCTTCCTTCACACGAAAGGGCAGCCAAGCTTCATCATCTCGGATGCTGGAACCTTGATTATTCTCATGGAGAATAACGATGAAAAATTCAGCGCTATGGAAACCAACTATACGTCAATGCTCAGTTCTTATACGACCCTATTTGACCTACTCTGGAAAACCCAGAACCGAAGAGAACACTAGATCATTTAGATTAAAAGGGATACGTTCCAGAACGTGACTACTAGTCTCACTAATCCAATCATCAAAGGAAAAACAAGGATTATTCTTGCCAAAGGATTTTTCACAATCCTTAGCGATGTGAAGGTAGCTGCAATACTTATTAAGATTAAAAAAGCGTCGGTTTGAACCCAAATGCCGCTCTGCATTAGGTTTAACGCCATCGGGTTCGCCTCAATGAAGCCCTCTTTATTTAACGCGATACCCGTCGAGAGATGATCACCAAAGATACCTAAGACCAAAGTAATGTAGGCGAAGACTTCAACCTTAGAAGGGGGAACCCTTGAGAGCATCATCTAGGGTGATATGTATTAATGATCTATATTTTAAATTCATGCACGTAATGTTAATATTATTTCAGTTACAGAAAAGTCAATGTTCTCAAAACTGTGTGTTGAGTACCTTTTTTGTAAGTGTAACCTCATGATTTTTATTCGCTTTCTCTCTCACTTCTTTTTCCTTAAGGCCCACTCAAACTGGTATAGACTGGAAAAAAGAACAATATGTGTGTATCTGCCGATACTCACAACTACTTAAGTGAGATGAGAGATGTCGATTCTTTCAGTGAAAGTACTTGAAATCTATATTAGAGATAGAAAAGCGTGACACTAGGAGAGAGAACTAGATGACTAACCGAAGATCGAAACTCGAGATTTACGTGGATATAATGGAAGAGATCAGGAATGGCACCATATTACCAACAAGGATCATGTACGCTGCAAATCTGTCATGGAAACCTCTTCAGCAGATACTTAAATCACTAGTAACCCAGGAACTCATCGAAGAGTGCACCGCTGATGAAGGGGATAAAAGAACCAAGAAGGCATACCGCTTAACTGAAAAAGGTCTCAATGTCTTACACTATTTCAGAAAGGCTAAGGAGCTCGTTGAAAAGGAGTCACCCAACCAGATAAGGAACTGGCAATAGAACTACTACTCTTTCCTTTTACTCAATTACACCAAATACAACGGACTTTTTATCGGTTTTAAGCTCCTCGGACAACAGCGTTCGTGTATCCTCGGAATCTATGTTAAAGACAAACCTGTTGATATGATCATCTTTTAGAAGATCCGCTCTCGTTCTTCGAGCTATAATTCTTATGCCACACTGAAGCTTGCTAGTAACACTATAAGGGGGGCGATCTTTGAGGCTACTTTCATGACTGTCAGCCAGAACATTTTCTCTGTCCTCCTCCATGAAAATAGGTACCTCTGGAATATCCTCAGAGTAATAATACAAATTACTACCTTTGAGGGCGGTGACCATTAACCTATCATCTTTTACCTCGAACGCAACAATATCCGACCTTAGACATCTTTCCTTAAATTCGAACCATTTACGAATCATAATCTTATGCTGGTAATTAATCGTGGTATGGCTAGTTTGAGCACTAGAAGGCTGACTTGTTAATGTTTCACCTAACTGATATACTATATTGTCCAGATTCTTCTCGTGCTCTTTAAGCACTTTAAGGATCATGTCAACAACATCGACTCTATCGTCGAAACTCATCGCCCCTAGGTTCCTCCCTTTTAGAATTGAAGGGACTAATTTGATTAATAAAGAACATAGAAGCAATAACCTATGATAACATCACTTACAATTCTTCCTATTATTAAGTGATTTCTAAATTTTATTGCTTAGAGGAAGGTGATATTTCAGCGGTAGAACTCTTAAATGAGGGGCACATTACATTTGTGAACTTCAAGCAGAGGCAAAAACAAGCCATGGTTCAAATCGAACTGACAATTTTTAGGGTGTCTATGACCGTTGTCATGCTGGCCTTCGCTGGTTACAAGGATTTCAAATACCGTGAGGTAAGTGACTGGATCTGGATTATCTTCGTCGTAATAGGGTTACCGCTTGACGTCTACGAGATATTGACAGGTAGCCTCTCCATTACTTCATTTACACTTGCTCTAGCTTTTTCTGCTATACTCGCCATTGGGGGATGGGTGTTCAGTCTGTTTGGGGAGGCCGATCTCCTTGCGTTCTTGGTTATATCAGTGCTTAGCCCGACAATGCCCAACTTGAGTGTAGTGCCCGTTCTTATGTCCCCCATTTTTTTTCCTCTAAGTGTAATCTCGAACTCGGTTCTATTGGGGGCATCAAGTACGTTCCTCGTTCTCGGCTTGAATATTTTTGGCGAAGAGGGGTGGTTCGAGGGATACGAAGGCTTGAGTCGAGCTGGGAAGTTAGGCCTCCTAATGACTGCTAGGAGAAAGAGAGATCGATTCAATTAAGGGTCCACCATTTGAGTATCCCTTGGAGTCTGTAAACGAAAATGGGGGCGTTCAGTTGAGGGTTTGGCCCGACATTTCGGATGACTCCAAGGCCACTGAGTCGCTGAATCAGCTAAAAGACATGGGTAGAAAACGCGTCTGGGTAACCTACACACATCCATTTCTCTTAATTCTTCTATTAGGTTACATAACTACCATCCTGATAGGAGATGTAACGCTATGGCTTGTTAGTAGGTTCCTCTAATGATCAAGATTTCTTTGAAATTACTGGTATTAGAAACATAGATTCTTGAACCATAAAATCCTTTTAATCTAGTAGGCATTTTAGTCGGCACAGGATTGGATAGGCCTAAGAAAGAAGGAATCATCAGCTGGCAGTGCTCCGTTGATAGCGATGAAGTAGATCCTCATGATATCCTGTGGTTAAGAACAAAATACAAGCTTGATCAGATCAAAATTGGAGAAGTAAAATCCATACTTATAGTAGATGAAAGTTATCTCACTGTAACGTTACGTTCAATCCTTGAAGGCTGGAAATTCAAAATCGACACAGTTCAAACCGGTGTACAAGCTTTGAGGATGATCGTAAACAAACACTACGACATTGTAGTAATGGAGGCAAATCTTCCAGGTTTAAAGGGCGGAGAGATAGCTCAGATTATAAGAAATATATCCCCGGATACCAAGATCGTTCTGATGACACGTGATGAGTACTGGGATGAAACTCTACACGATGCAACTATTGATGTCGACGACGTGCTTCTCAAGCCTTTCGCTCCAGAGGAGCTCGTCAAAGTGGTCCGAAGAATGCTGGAACCAAGAGAGGAGAAAAAAGCGGAGCATACAATGAAGCTCCCCTTCGCTTGAGGCCTATTGTCTAGTTAGAAAAATTGGATTTGACCAAGCGGTCCTGCCATTCGCATCGCTTGCCTCAATGCGAATATAGGTCTCGCCCTTTGACGGTGTATAAGTAGCCTCCGTTATCGATCCATTAGTAGCCCAGAACTTTGAGCCGCGGCTCGGAGTAGAGATGAAACCAATAGAGTTGACAGGGCTTGTTCTTGCGATTATCGTGTTTTCTTCGATAGCGACGTTATTAATCTCCGGGCCGTTGCTGGCGTAGAATTGGCCAGCTTTAATTGAGTTGAGGATGGATTCGGCGCTGTGGTCTCTCGCCTTTACACTAATCCATGAGATGGCTGCATCTGAGGGTTTCATGGGCTCGGGTGTCCCGTGGTGGTCGTCAGTTGCGAATAGTAGGAACCTTCTGCCAGCGGCGAGGGCGTAGTCGACGTGTGGCCTCGAGTCCCCGGCGCCGTTATATATCTCACAGTTCGAGTTGTAGACCTCGACGCCGTCGTATCCAGTGAGTCGGAGCATGTCGTTGCTGGTTAAGCCGCTCCAGTAGGGGTGGGCGAGGATGGCGACCCCACCCATCTTTCTGATGATGTCGACTGCTGCCTGTGGGTAACCTTTAGGGTCGAAGTCGCGGAAGGGGAGGCCCTCGTGTATGCCTATGGCTACGACGTGGAAGGTTGTGCCCGCCTCGGTCACACCGAGGCTTATCTCCTCACCGGGGATGAGGGTCATACCCCTCGGGTCCAATGTGGACGGGTCGGTTAACCGTCCGTGGTCAGTTATGCTAAGGAAGTCGTATCCCTTGGATTGGTAGTGGTTCACCACTTCTTGTGGGGTGCGGATACCGTCTGAGGACGTGGAGTGTGTGTGCAGGTTGCCTTTGAGCCACCTGCCTTCTGAGTTGAAAGGGTTGGTATACTCCGCGAGCATGAAAGTATGTTGTGTGTTTTGGCTTTAAGCGGTTCTCCTACGCGATAGCTGCGATGAGGTAAACGCCAGCGAATATCGTTGCGGAGCCCAGGAGCCGGGGTGTGCCGTAGCCTTCTCCGAGGAGTGCGACGCCGAGGAGGGCGCCTATTACGACGCTGACCTGTCTTAAGGCGAGGAGGTAGCCGACTGGGGCCAGAGTCATCGCGACTAGGACGAGTAGGTACCCACCCCTCATCAGGGCCCCCGAGAGGGTTATCTTCTTCGAGTTGTTTCCCCACTCCGATTTAAGGTTGCCCCATCCTCTCTTCTGGAGCATGATTGGAGCAAGTGTGAGGGTTATTGCTATCTCCAACCAGAAATCGTAGAGGATTGGGTCAACTCGCGTCACAGCTGCCTTGTCGCTGAGGGAGTAGGCCGTCGTACCTATAGCGGCGATGAGGGCGAAGCCGAATGCGGGGCCACTGAAGCTGTGTAGCGGCTCAAGCAGGCTGGTGAGTCGGATCGACTTAAGGTTGAGGATGTAGACGCCCGCTAGGACGAGGAGAATCCCAGCTATGCCGATTAATGTGAGCGATTCACCAAGGAACAACGCGCCGGCCACGGCGACGAAGAGGGGGGCGCTCCTCGCGACGGGGTAGACGACGCTTAGGTCCCCAGCGTCGTATGCTCGGCTGAGGGCTAGGAAGTAGACGGCCTCGGCAATGGCGCTTGCGACTAGGAAGGGTAGGGCTCCCACGGGGAGGGCCCAGTCCTTGAGGATGAGGATGAAGACGGGCAGGAGGGTCACCTGACTGGTCAGGTTAATGAGTAGCATGAAGGAGTCCTTGTCTCGTGAGCCCTTGGCGAGGTAGTTCCACGCTGCGTGGGACGCCGCGCTTATGAGTATGAGAGCTACGGCTAGGGACTCCATGCAGGTTAAGCCGTGGTGGGGGTTAAAATCATTAGCAGCCTCCTCCACGTCTACACTATGGCTGACAGGTGCTTCGTGGCGGTAGACATCGACGATCCTTCGCTGAAGGCCGCCTTCGTGCGAGCCCAGGGTGTTCTACTGGCAACGGGGGCGGATGTGAAGGCCGTAGAAGAGGAGAACATCCATATCACCCTCAAGTTCCTCGGCGAGATAACTGAGGCGAGGACGGCCCAGGTAGCGGACCTGGTCAGGGGCATAGCCTTCAAACCATTCACGCTCGACTTCCACGGGGTCGGTGTCTTCCCCACCCCTAGCAGGCCCAGCGTCGTCTGGGTAGGGGTTTCTGGGGAGGCTTCGGAGATGCTGGCGGTCTTCACCGAGCTTGAGAGGGGGCTTAAGACCCTAGGATTCGAGCCGGAGAGGAGGCCATTTCAACCACATGTTACACTCTGCCGCGTAAGGAGCGGGAGGAACAGGGCTCAGCTCGCCGAAGCGGTGAAGGGGATGGAGGACGAGGACTTCGGGCCCCTCAGGGTCGAGCACATCACCCTGAAGAAGAGCGTACTCACGAGGAGTGGGCCTATCTACTCAACAGTTGCGGAGTCGAGGGCGCTTATGTAGGTAGTATAACATCACGCTACTCATTCGGCAGATATTTCAAGGTTCTAACATCATATGCATCCATAGTGAAGCTGTCCTTGCCATTGCCCGAGCCATGGAGCCAACTGAAGAAGGAAATACTAGCTGAGGTCAAGCCAACAGAGCGTGAACACGAAGAGATTGCCGCTTTCATAGCGAAATTAAAGACTGGTCTAAGGGAGGCGCTGAGCTGAGGCGGTGTTAACGCCGACGTCGAGGTACACGGCTCCGTCGCCCGGGACACCTGGCTCGTCGGGCAGCGGGACATAGACACCTTCATCATCCTCCGCCACGGATCGGCGAGGAGGGACCTGCTTAGGGTGAACGAGGTCGTAAAGGGTTATCTGGGGGAAGGCTGGGTCGAGGCGTATGCAGAGCACCCATACGTGAAGAAGGAGATCGAGGGTTTCGAGGTCGAGTTCATACCCTGCTTCAGGGCTGAAGTGGGGAGGGGATTCGCATCGTCAACAGATCGCACCCCACTCCACACCGCCTACCTCCTACCGCACCTCACAGATCCTCTGAGGGACGATGTCAGGATCCTGAAGGCCTTCATGATGGGCGTCGGCGTCTATGGCGCCGAGATCAAGGTGGGCGGCTTCTCGGGTTATCTCTGTGAGCTTCTCGTCATTTATTTCGGCTCGTTCGAGGAAGTCATTGAGGGGGTGGGAATATGGGGCGACCCGCCAGTGATTCAGCTCGAGAAGACAAGCAAACCCGAGAGGTTCAAGGAGCCCCTCGTCGTTGTCGACCCTGTCGACCCAAACAGGAACGTAGCCTCCGCCGTGGCTGAGACGACACTGTGGACCTTCGTCGCAGCTGCCCGAGCCTTCTCAGCAAAACCGAGCAAGAAGTTCTTCACGCCCAAGCCATGGAGGGCGCCAAGCGGGTTGCTTGAGAGACTCGAGGGAAGCGGCGTCGACGTCCTCTTCGTCGTCGTCCCAGATAATGACCCCCCTGTGCCGGATACCCTCTGGGGGCAGCTCTACAGGACGGAGAAGGCGCTGGGGCGGGTCCTGGCTGAGAGGGGCTTCAAGGTCTTCAGGTCTGATACGTGGAGTGACGAGGCGGAGAAGCACATCTTCGCTTACGAGCTAGAGTCCATCGCCCTACCACCAATTGTGAAGAAGATGGGCCCACCCGTGCGTCTCGTCAAGGACAGCGATGACTTCCTAAGCAACTACTTGGACTCACCAGATCTCATCAGCGGCCCCGGCATCGAGGGTGAGAAGTGGTGGGTCGAGGTTGGGAGGAAGCATAAGTTCACTAGAGCTGACCTAAGGAAGGCCTTGACTAGCGGCTGCGAAGAGCATGGGGTTCCGAATAGGTTGGCGGACCTCCTCAGGGGCAACGGGAAGGTGCTGATAAACGAGGAGATCGAGTCGGAGTACAGCGGCGCTTTCCCCACATTCCTGGAGGGCTTCCTCAGGGGCAGGCCTGACTGGCTTGGTTGACCGGGTTCCGCTGAGCGAGCTTCTTACACACCCAAAAGGGGTCCTAATCTGCTGGCCTATCTGGGACATTGACGCCGCGAAGACTCGGCTCGAGGAGCTGGGTAGGCTTGGGGTGAGAGCCATCATCTTCGAGGGCCCCCATACGGTGGAAACCGTTCCCGTTCTCGGTAAGGGTAACACCTCAATCGTATTGAAGGCGGAGACTGGGGATGGGTTCTGCGCCGCGAAGATCAGGAGGACGGACGCCGACAGGACTGGCTTCGATGAAGAGGCGAGGCTTCTCGGTGTCGCGAACGGCATCGGCGTGGGGCCGAGGCTACTCGGCTGGGGGCGCTGGAGTCTCCTAATGGAGCTCATCGAGGGATCGTACCTCAGCGTGTGGGTGAGGGGACTCGGTCCGGACGACGCGGGGGTACTGAGGGGCGTCATTAGGAAGCTCGTGGAGCAGGCGAGGAGGATGGATGATGCCGGGCTCGACCACGGTGAACTCGTTAGGCTCCGGAGGCACACGATTCTGCGTGGGCTCGAGCCGGTGATAATCGACTTCGAGTCAGCGAGTACGAGTAGACGCGTAGCGAATGTGACAACCGTCCTCCAGTCGCTTTTCCTGAACACAATCGCGAGTCGCGTCATAGGGGGCGTGATGGAGCTTCCCGAGAGGGATGAATTGCTCGAGGCGCTTCGCGCCTATAGGAAGGAGATGAGTGATGGCAACTTCTCTGCCCTTCTCCGGGTTGCTGGGTTGGAAAAGGATTTCACCTCTCTCACGCAACCTTAGCTCATGGATTACAAGGAGACGGCTCGCCGAGCCATCGACGAGCATGTGGAGGTTCTCGTCGACATAAGTCGAAGGATACACGAGGAGCCTGAGCTCGGGCACCAAGAGTATAAGGCGTCCTCCCTGCTGGCTGAGGTTCTCCGCGGGCACGGCTACGAGGTGGAGATGGGCGTCGCGGGGATGAAGACGGCCTTCATAGCTCGCGGCCCCGTTAGGGAGGGGCCGACTATTGGTATCTTAGCCGAGTACGACGCCCTACCCGGGATAGGGCACGCTTGCGGACACAATCTAATAGCCGCCTCGGCGCTTGGCGCCGCCATAGGCCTCTCAGCCGTCGCGAAGGAGCTCCCGGGGAACGTCGTCATCTACGGTACCCCGGCCGAGGAGGGTGTGGTGGAGAACGCTGGGGGGAAGGTCGTGATGCTTGAGGAGATCAGGAAGGCGGACGCCGCCATCATGGTGCACCCCGCGAACATGTGGGGGAGCTACGGAACTAGCAACGCCCGTGAGAGCTTCCTCGTCGAGTTCTTCGGCAAGAGCAGCCACGCCGGCGGCGCCCCGGAGAAAGGGATAAACGCCCTCGAGGGGGTCATCCAGACCTTCAACGGGATAAACGGGCTCCGACAGCACATCAACAGGGACGTCCGCATACACGGCATAATCAAGAGGGGCGGGGACAGCCCAAACGTCGTCCCCGACTACGCAAGCGCCCACCTATACGTGCGCGCTCCAACGATGCCCATGCTCGAGGAATACTACGGGAAGGTCCTAAACATTATAAAGGGAGCGGAGCTCGCCACCGGCGCAAGGAGTAAGGTGACCCAAGTCGCAAACCCCTACGCAAACTCGCTCCCGAGTAAGACCCTTACCGACCTCTTCCGGGAGGAGATGGTGGAGGTCGGCGTCGACTTCCCCGAGGAGAGGGAGCTACGGAGGAGCGGGGGGAGCACTGACTTCGGCAACGTCAGCCAGGTCATGCCGGCCCTCAGCGCCTACATCAATATAGGCCCAGTAACGTTGCACAGTCCCGAGGGCGCGGCCATGACCGCGACGCCCGAAGCACACGACGTGATGATCAAAGCGGCGAAAGGCCTAGCCTACACGGCGATCGACCTAGTGACAAGACCCGAGTTGCTTGACGCGGCGAGGAGGGAGCACGCCCAGCGGCTCTCCGAGCAGGCGAAGCAGCTCCAATAGGGCTCAGTTATGCACTTTTTTGGTGCTAGTAACCTTTTTACTGTGGGTGTTGTGTCTAGTGTTGGGTTCGGGATCGTGGTCTAGCTTGGTAAGATTCGTGCCTGGGGCGTACGAGTTCGTGAGTTCAAATCTCACCGATCCCACCAACATATTAACCGATCCCACCTAGCGCGCGCAGGAAATGAGCTACAGCCTTTATTGACTTTCTCACCGTGACGCACGCGCACCGCGCGCGAGTGTCAATATTCGAGCTATCTATGTGCGCGCATAGAATAAACATTAATTTTTAAAAATTTAAAAACTTAAATAAATTAAACTGAATTTATATTTGATAACAATGGAAGCAGCTGAATCAGATATTCGAGATCAGTTAATGGAAGGGGAGCAAATATTATTCATTGCCAGGCAATCAAGAATCGCTCCTGGAGGTTCTTTAACTACACCAAATAGTGTTTATATTACAAATCGAAGAGTTTTATTCAGAAATCCAAGCTTATTTGGACTAAAAAAGAAATTCTTAGATGTAGATTATAGAGATATTTCAAATATTCGTTTAAACCAAGGTTTGTTTTCAACCGAAATTTTCTTGAAAAGTAGATTCTTATCTGATCAAATTAAGCTCCCGGCGGTAGATAAAAATGATGCGAAGCAAATTGGAGCTTATATTCAAAAAGGTATGAGAAACGAACTACCGGGTCAAATTATAACAGAGCGAAAAACAGAGGCTGTCGTTGAACCAATTAAAACTGGAGCGAACGATCCTATGGAACAATTAATAAAATTAGGTGAATTGAGGAAGGCAGGAATCCTTACAGAAGAAGAGTTTCAAAAGAAAAAAGAAGAAATATTGAATAAGATTTAAAAATTTAAGTGATGCACACACGCGCGCAGTAAAAAGGATCACTGAGTTGAATAAAAGTGGAGATAAAGAAGGATGTCTGAGGCATTGCTTGGCCAGAACATGACCCTTATTTACGGGATTCTGCATGAAGCAATAACCCTGTTCGGTAAAGGTCAGAGGTGGGAAGCTCTACTTCAGCTACAGATAGCCTCATCACTTGTCTATAAAGATCCAAACAACCACGCAACACTTGATGAGCTGGATAGAACCATCGCCAGGATAAACACCGACGCATCAAAGATCCATGAATTCAGGAAGGAGGACACCATCTCGAAGAGGGAGCGATTCAAGGATATGGAGGCAGAAAAGCACTTCGTAACCTTGATGCAGATGCTCCGTGAATATATGCAGATCGTGGGCTATTATACTAAGATGAACCCAGATTGGGGATTTCATGATCCGAGTAGCGGGATGAGGAGTTAGTCAATAGGGCCCAACCAGATACCACGCTACATTGCGATCGCGCACGCTTTGAAGATTTAAAAAATGCGCGCGCTGCCAACCCGGACGCTGGAATATTACAGTCGAAGGTGAACATGTACCTCGAGGGAATAGTGGTCCTCATGAAGCATGGGCTCATCGACCCGTCCCTCGCGCGCGCGAATGCGTGTTAGGTCTTGTCAAAGGGCCATATAGGACGAGGAATTTTACTATATGTGAACCTATTAAGGTTGGGTGAGGTGAGCCCCGGGCCGTCTACCTCAATGACCTCCTTACTGAAGGGCTCATATGCTGCTCTAAAGTGACCTCGGCTCTTTAGAAGAAGGATCTTCTTGTCGATAGGCTCGATGCCGTTTCGCCTATAGATCTCAGGGTCATTAGGGGCGTGGCTCCTCTCCGTGAGTATGACCTCTATTCCATTTATATCAATTACAGCGGTTCGCCCCACATCCGCTGCTACTCCAACCTCCATTGACTTGTAAATGAACCGTCCATCGGTAATAGTTCGAATGGTTCCCTTAACTCTGATGGGCTCACCGTGATTGCGGTCAGTCTTAGCCCCGATCCTCATATCTAGCTGACCTGAGACTCCAACCTCAATGGCTTTAGCAACGGCTTCAGGATCCTTGATGCATGCGACTCCCACATTCTTGGCCTTCCTTTTGATTAGTTCTCTGAGTATCTCTGTTCCGTCCCCAGGTGCGCCTCCCCCTGGGTTATCGGCCACGTCAGCTAGAATGATGGGTCCTTCGGGTGCCATAATCGCTCTATTAACTGCCTCTTCAATCGGTGTCAATGGTTTCAAAAATTCTTCTCTACAGCTAAACATAGCATCGCCTAGTTCGTCGCTAATATGCTGAGCTAGTTCTAGATTGGCGTCTGTGACTGCTACAACTGCTGAGCCAGCTCGTTCCACATCCGCATACGGGAAAGCTGGGAAAATGCATACATTGAGAACTGTATCAGATTTTTCATATCGTCGAGCTTTTTCTAATAGTTTAACCATTGGGCCCTCTGTGGTCCTCTGGTTTATAGTTGGTGGAAGCATAGGTAGTTTCCTGAAGGCCACCACAGGGGTTACCTCTCCCTTAATCGTTTTAATTATAGTCTCTGCAGCCTCAGCTC
The DNA here is from genome assembly GCA_963820555.1 of Candidatus Bathyarchaeota archaeon. Lineage (GTDB taxonomy): Archaea > Thermoproteota > Bathyarchaeia > TCS64 > TCS64 > UBA8941. The sequence continues at coordinate 126,268 of CAWGAT010000044.1, read as the reverse complement.
CTCTTTCATACATGTCGATGTGGGGGTTAGTATCATACCCGAATATGGCATCGCAGTTGTCAACTATTAACTTGGAAATTAACGCATGAAGGTCAAGTGTTATTATTATGGGCACCCTTGGACCTACAGCTTCACGGATTTTCTTGAGCAATGTGCCCTCCGCGTCAGGTACGTCTTCAGCGATCATGGCCCCATGCAGGGCTAGTAGGACTCCGTCTACGTCGCTGGATTCAGTGATTACCTTGATTATTGTATTTACTATTCTATGGTAATCCTTGTTTGCGAGGGGGCCTGACGGAGTAGCACTCGCCCCAATGGTGGGAATTATCTCTGCACCGTGTCTCTCAAGTACGTCTATGAATCCCCCAATTTCTGATCTGGTGCCTTTCAAGGCGTGTACAAGTTCCTTATCATAGTGGGGGTCGAAATCCTTCAGATTGGTCTTAACGGCGCTAAAGGTATTTGTTTCATGCATCATCATGCCTATTATAACTCGTGGAGTTACCATAATTTCTCAAACGGCATCACAATATTAAAGAAATGTGTATAAACAAAGCGGGCTGCCTTGTCCCGAACTTTTCCGCCCTCTAAAGAACGCGGTCAGAGTTGGGTACCCTCTCCCATTCAACGAGTGAAATTATTTTTTGTTATGGTAAAAATCTGTTGAGTTAATATGCTTAATTAGGCTGTTAGTGGCGGTGTCTACGTTTAAGTTATATACGTGAAATTTCACTTTTTTTGAGGAAAGATGAAGTATATTTTAGAGAGGAATCGTGGAGATGAGGCTGAAATAAAAGTATTGAGGGCCTCTAAAGTCATCACTGGAACAGGCTCTGAGCCAATAAAGGACGGAGTAATCGTTGTTGAAGGGAACACTATCAGGGAGGTTGGCCCAAAATCTGAGGTGAATCTGCCCGCAGGAGCCTATGAGTTCGATCTCGGAAAGGTCACCTTAATGCCGGGAATGATCGATGCCCATGCGCATATCATAGGGGTTAGAAGCTATAACTCAGCTGAGACCATCACCACGCCACATGATCTCCTTGTTTTGAGGGCTGCGGAGGACTGCCTCAAACTGCTGAAGGCGGGGTTCACAACGGTCAGAGATTGTGGAAGCAGCATAGCGCTCTCATTAAAACGCGCGATCAACTCCGATGTCATTCCCGGTCCAAGCTTATACGCCGCGGGTAGACCCCTGTCTCAAACAGCCGGTCACGGGGATGAGCATTACCTCCCAAGGGCAGAGGTGATCAAGCAAGGGACCCTCCTATGCGATGGACCCGATGACTGCAGGAGAGCGGCAAGGGAAACTCTGAGGGACGGGGCTGACCTCATCAAGATCATGACCTCTGGCGGAGTGGGCTCTGAGAAGGATAACCCCTGGGAGCCCCAGTTCACCGTCGAGGAAATAAAGGCGATTACTTATGAGGCACATGTCGTAGGGAAGCGTGTCGCTACCCACGCACAAGGCGCCCTAGGCATAAAAAACGCGATCATAGGTGGAGTCGACACCGTCGAGCATGGTTACCTCCTCGACGATGAATGCGTCAAAATGATGCTGGAACATGGAACCTACTATGTGCCCACCTTTGCTTTAGTGGAGGTCTACAAGAGAGCGCTCGCGAATCCGTATGATATGCCTGAGTATCGCCTGAGAAAACAGAAGATGTGCATCGAGGCGATGCCGAAGAGTCTGATGACGGCATATAAAGCGGGTGTAAAGATTGCGACGGGTCCAGATTACTTTGGAGCACCCCTAAGGGAACACGGTGACAACGCTGATGAACTATTAGCGATGGTCAAATATGGCATGAAGCCAATGGATGTCATCGTCGCAGCCACCAAGAATGGAGCCGAGTGTATAGGTATTCAGGATAAGGTCGGAACACTAGCAGAGGGTAAGACGGCGGACATCATCGCTCTGCAGGGTGATCCTCTCCGAGAGATCGAGGCTGTCAAGAAGGTCTGTTTCGTTATGAAGGGAGGATCGGTTTTTTACAGAACTGTCTAAGATTGTCCCCTGGCTCGAGAAGCTCACCGAATACCTCATTTAAACATTGGTCAAGTAACTCTCAGGGTTGAGCATGTTCGACCTAGTGTTCAGGAACGGCAGAGTCTTCACAGGGGCCGGTAACCCATGGTTCAAGGCGGACTTAGGCGTCAAGAATGGAAAGATCGCTAAGATCGGTTCCATCGAGGGCTCGGCGAAGGAGGTTATCGATGTTAGGGGCCAAGCAGTGTGCCCCGGATTCATAGACCTCCACGACCACAGCGACCTCACAATCTTAACGAACAGGGAGGCCGACAGCAAGGTCCACATGGGCGTCAGCACCATCGTGTTCCCAAGCTGCGGTTCGGGGGCAGCTCCCCTCAACGAGAAGATAAGGGAAGAAGTGCTACGTGAGGCGCCCTTCCTCAAAGAAGCGGGCGTTGAAGTGGACTGGACCACAATTGAGGAGTACCTGACCCGCCTAGAGACGGGTGGACTATCCATCAACGTCGTACCTCTGGTGGGGTTCGGCTCCATCAGGGAGTACGTCATGGGCATGGATATGAGAGCACCAACGAAGACGGAGCTTAGAGCTATGAAGAAGGAGGTAGCCCAAGCCATGAAGGCGGGATGCAGAGGCATCACAACAGGGCTACGCTACGACCCCCAGAGCTACGCATCCACAGAGGAGATCATAGAGTTGTCCAAAGTGGTCGCAGGATATGGTGGCTTCTATACAAGCCACATCAGAGACGAGGGCGACAGAGGCGACCCCATGGCAGCGGTGGAGGAGATCATCAGGATCGGCAGAGAGGCCGACATACCCGTGAACATAAGCCACTTCAAGGTCCTGTCCAAGCGATTTTGGGGCCTAGCCCCAAAGCTCGTGGAGACCGTTGAGAAAGCCCAGGCCGAGGGCATCCAGGTCACTGCGGACCAGTACCCGTACAACGCCAGCGGCACCGGACTACAAGCATGGATACCGCCTTGGGCTAACGAAGGCGGCAACGAGGAGCTTTTGAAGCGACTCAACGACCCCGAGACCACAAAGAGGATCAAGGCTGGCCTCGCCGTATCCATGGAGGACCGCGGGGGACCAGAGAACGCCCTCATAAGTAGCTACCCGCTCGACGTTAAGATGGTGGGCCAGAACATCGCACAGGTGGCCAAGAAGTGGCGCATGGACCCCCTTGACGCTAGCGTCAAGCTACTCAGGGACCACCTGGAGGCCCTCCTCTCTGGCAGGGTGAAGGGTGGCTTCGACATAGTGAACTTCAACCAGAAGGAAGAGAACGTGGAGCTCATCATGAAGCAGCAGTGGGTGGCTGTGGGCACCGATGGCTTCGTCCACAGTCCTAGCGGTGTACTGAGGAAGGACATACCAGCCCCCCACCCCAGGTTCTACGGCACCTTCCCGAGGGTCCTGGGCCGGTACACCCGTGAGAGAGGGGTGCTGCATCTGAGTGAGGCTGTGCGTAAGATGACGAGCCTTCCAGCTCAGATACTGGGCCTCAGGGACAGGGGCTTCATTGCGCCCGGCTGCTATGCGGACATAACGGTGTTCGACCCTGAGACCGTAATCGATAGGGCCGACTACGCGCCGGCTGAGGCCACCATGCGCTACCCCGACGGGATCACTCACCTTGTGGTGAATGGTGTGGTCACCATCAGGGATGGCGAGCACACAGGCGCTAGGGCGGGTGTGGTCCTTAGAAGGTAGCGCGTGCGAGGTCCTAAATGAAGATAGGATTATGGTGAGCGTATACTCCTAACGCGAGTCTCAATCGTAGTAAAAAATTATGATTGTGACTCTAAAAAGCCCACACCATCACGGATGGTTATCTCCGTCCCATAGGGCTTCGAGAGCTCCGCGATTTTGCCCAATATTCGTTCACCTATCTCAGCCCCAGCCATCATTGGTCGGCCACGCTGGCTCCTAGGCCTATGTTGGCCGAGCTCCACGGGGTAAAGCCTCATATCCTTAAGCCTTCCCCCCTCGAACTCCATCCATGGCAGTACGCTCATCCAGTACTTTTCGTCCTCGGTGAACCACTTCTGCTCCGGATAACCGGGGCGGGGAGGCGCCCTCTGCCGGGCGTCAAAAGCATCGGACACCACTCCCGAGTAGGGGTCGAGCTTGTAATGCTCGTAGAAGTCCGCGGGCATCTTTTGTACGGTCTCGTTCTGAAAGATGAAGTTCCCGAGGCCATAGAAGATCGGTTTACCATCCCTTATCTCGATCCCCCTCATAGCATGGTGACCATGGCCTAAGAAGCAGTGGGCTCCAGCGTCGATGCAGGCCCTCGCGAACTCCTCAACGAACTCAGCCGGCCTCTCATCGTCGCCTGGTCTCCCCTCATGGGCGTGGAGGGAAATGAGCACAAGGTCAGCTTGCCTCGCGGCGTCCTTTATGGAGGCGAGGTTTCCCTCCATGTCGCCCTTATGGGGGGTAGTGTGGAGCCCGACCTCCTCGCCTACAACGAATTTATGCGTGAGGAAGTGGTAGGAGTCCGCTTCCTGGTGTACCTGTGGGAGGTTAAGCTCCCTCTCCACCTCCCTAAGCTTCTCAAGGGTCTCAGGTCTCGCCACGAATCGCGTTTCGTACCTGAGCGGGTTGAGACCGGGCCGCCCCATTAAGTCCCTCCTCGCGTCTCCTGCTCTTCCGAATGCTGCGAAGCTGCTACAGGTGGAGATAAGGGCAACCCGACCCTTCTCGGCTTCGAGGTAGGCGGGTGCCCTCGCCTCTGCTAGATCCCTGCCTGTGCCAGCGTGAGGCACTCCAGCCGCCTCTAAGCGGGAGATGGTGCTGAGTAGTCCACCGTACATATAGTCAAGGCTATGGTTATTGGCGGTGGAGAATATATCAAAGCCCATCCAGGTCAACTCGTCGATGGTGTTCGGGGGAGCCCTCGTGTATGTCCCCCCGGATTCGGCGGCGGGATAGCAATCCTCGCCGTAGTCGTGTAGGTTCATTTCGAGGTTGGTGAAAGCGACGTCCGCATCTCGGATTAGCGACACCAATCTCATGAACTCGGGCTCGCTGTAGACCGACTGCCTCATGGTTATGAGGGAGTCTCCTGTGGCAACTAATCTGAAGTTGTTCAAAGCGACATCATATTAGAAATGGTTGAAAGAATAATAAAACAAGTATCATTGCAGACATGATTAGGGTTTGATAAATAGAGTTCTGTGCGTTACTTTCGCCACTTTTCTCCGATTGCGCGCGCGAACCAGTTTCTTTTAATAAACAATGTAAGCCACTTTTACTCAATGTCGGATGATATGGTCAAGTACTATAAAGACAGGGCAAAGGAGTACGAGGAAGTCTACGAGTGGCGTGACCCGCATCGCCAGGAGGAGCAGGACCTCATGGGAGTCGAGATGATGAGTTTCCTCTCAGGCATGGACGTGATAGATATCGGATGTGGAACTGGCTACTGGACCCAGAAGGTCTCAGAGACTGCGAGGAGCATCGTGGGAATCGACATCAACCAGACCGTCCTCAACATCGCGATTAGCAAGACCTACCGCTGCCCCACAGAGTTCGAAGTCATGGACGCCTACAGTATACAGTACCCTGAAAAAAAATTCGGAGGCGCCCTCGCAAGCTTCTGGCTGAGCCACGTGAGAAGGGAGGACCTTGACGGATGGATCGAACAGATGCATAGGATACTCAAACCCGGAGCACATGTATTCATATCTGATAACACTTTCATCGCGGGAATTGGAGGAGATTTATTGAACAAACCGGGGGATCCTAACACCTACAAGCTACGTACTCTCAACGACGGAAGCAAACACCTAATCGTGAAAAACTACTTCACCAAAGATGAGCTCCTGGATTTCTTCGGACGACACACGAGATGCGTCACGGGAGAAAATATCTTCGATGGGAGATGCTTCTGGTGGATAAAGTATACACTCGATAATTAGAATAGGGAATATGTAAACAAATAGATTATAATGTGCTGTATCTCGAGGAGGCCCCTGAATAATTGGGCCTACCTCTCACGAGTCTGTTTAATATACCGAACAAGCAACTTTTGGGAAAATAGGTGCCATATTAAGACGTATATTTTATACCTACATAGTAAATAATGGAGGTAATTGTTCTGAGAATAGCCGTTGCGAGTTTCTCACACGAGACCTGTACGTTCTGCCCAGAAATAACCACCCTCAAGGCATGGGAGAGGGGTGGTATACGATATGGTGAAAATGTACTTTACACTGATGGAGAGGGCCCTTCAGACATCACGGGTATTAAAGAGGCTGTTTTATCAGAAAAAGACGTTGAACTCGTTGGCATACTAAGAACTGGCGAACCAAACACAGTCGGAATGGGGAGTTGGATAACGACCGAGGCGTTCGACACCATCTCAGACCGAATTGTAGAAGGTATTGAAAAAGCAGGGAACATCGATGGGGTTCTTCTCGCTCTTCACGGTGCAATGGCAGTGACTGGTGTTCCTAGACCTGAGGCCGAGATTTGTAGAAAGGTCAGGAGAGTAGTTAAAAAAAGACCGATCATGGTGACGCTGGACCTTCATGCAAATGAAGACATCGAGTTAGCGAATTCCGCTGACGCCGTATTCATACTTAAGACGTATCCGCATCTTGATTCCAATGAGATTGGCAGGATAGCAGCTCACTGTATGATCGAAACCATTCGCGGAAAATTCAGGCCAACCATGGCAATGCAGAAACCTAAGATCATATGCGCCAGTGTTTTTCAAGCATCGCAATCCCACCCAATGAAGGAGGTCTACGATCGCTGCAGGGAGTGGGAGAGGAAGGGAGTTTACTGCGCTTCTGTGGCTCCGGGCTTTGCCTACGCTGATGTGCCGGATGTGGGCTTTTCTATATTCGTAGTGACTAACAACGATTATGAACTGGCGGATAAAGCCGCTCAAGATCTGTCGAATCTTGTCTGGAGTCTACGTGCCGAACTTACGAGACAGCTGCCTAAAGCAAAGGAAGGAGTCACCAAGGTCATTGAGATGGTGAATAAAGGCGTCAAGCCAATAGTTATCGCTTATCACGATGATAGGCTTGGTGACGGGACGCATGTCCTGAGGGAACTGATTAAACAGGGAGCGAGGAACTTTTGTTCTACGAGCATAGCGGATCCCGCCGTTCTCAATTCACTAGTTAAGAAACATAAGGTAGGTGATACCGTAACGGTGAAGATCGGTGGGTGGGTTCACCACAGTCTCCGGTGAGCCGATCGTGGTAACCGGTCGTATCGAGTATCTTGGTGCTGCGGACTGGGTCGAGACCGGGCCGATGGGCAGGGGGGCCAAGGAGCATGATAACATTGTAGCTTCCCTCGACTTGGGTAATAACAATCACGTTGTTATTTCTGAGAGGTTGCGGGCGCCTATGAGCGCTGATCCTCTGAAGGCCATTGGAATAGACGTCGACAGTCTTGACATAGTGGAGATAAAGAGCCGAGTGCACCACAAAGCCTTCTGGGACACGTGGTCAAAGATGGATTACCCAATCGATCCTCCGGGGACCACGCCTGCCGATCTCAGCACGCTACACTACGAGAACATTCCATGGGACATATATCCAATCGGAGAGAAGTGGAGAAAGTAGGCGCCTAATGGCGAGCCTTTTGCTTCATCGCTTTTTCTTTCTCTTTCAGAAGTTTAAATTCCTCTATCTTTTTGACGAGTTTATCCACATTTTCAGGTTTCTCCGCGAAGGTGAGAAGCCTTTCGCTACTCGGTCCAATTAAAATAAAAAGGGGTTGGAAGTATAGGCGAGATAATTGAGACCATACGTGGCTTGTGGGACCAAAGGTTTCCAGGAATAGCAGAGTTATGTCCTCCATCCTCGAATTGACAATCCTCTTTGCTATATTGGAAACCCATTCATCTTCCCCCTGATTTTCCACGGTTTTCAGCTCATACTATTTGGTTGTTCCTCACTTTTTCTTACTAAAGAACATGACGTAAAGTATTGCTATCGCTCCAAGTATGATGGCAGTCAACGAGGCATATGGCTGTGGCTGTAGATATAGCAATATAATGGAGATGATGAATCCAACTCGGGTCATGATCGTGTTCGCGAACAAGGCTCCGAACCCTACCATCATCCCATATATGCCTATTGTGAAGAAGATTTTATATACCGTTCCTAACGTTGATGGTTTTCCTTCAGCTTTCGGGAATATTGTGAAGATGAAGTAAGTTAATCCTCCTATGGTTATCAGTACTAGAAGCCAGTTGTTGAGTGTAGTCAATGGGTTTGCGGTCCAGAGTGGTAGAATTGTGGCATTTATCTGTTGGATTATATTCGCCATGGGGGCTGTTCGTAGAGCTAAAGCCGTTCCGACGGCCATGTTTAAGCCAACACCGTATCTAGCGACCCAATAGTATTTCTTTGAGTACTTGAAGAAGAATAGAAGGCCAAGAATTATCGGGATTATTAGATACAAGTAGCTTATTCCTTTGCTCAACGGTATGAAGGCTGTTCTGTTCAGGCTGTCCAATGCGAGCCCTATCGAGTATCCGGCAGCCGTTCCAACGTACATGTGCTCGGCGAATCGATAAAGAAGGTTGTCTTTGAACACGAAGCTATATATCCATATCACCGCAAGCGCTGCGAGCCAGACTCCAACCAACTCAGGTGTTGTCAAGTTTTAACCTCCTTCTTTGTAGTCGTTTTAGAATACAGGTAGAAGACATTGCCAAGCAGGATGAATACGAGTATAAGTCCGTGTGCGAAGCTCTGGGCATCCATCGAAGAACTCCCAAGGCCTTTTCTACCTACAAGTAACTCATACTCCGCAGCCGCTCTCTGCCCGCTTAACATACCGACTGCCTGTCCAGCACCTACATAGGGTTCTATAGAGGGTGCAATCACACTAAGAGCACCGAAGAGCAGTTTAGTACCGAAGGTAGTAAAAAACTGACGAATATACCAGCCAAATGTGTCTGTTCCAGATGACGCGATGAGGACCAAGCCAAAATCCGTGGCTTTATCGATGGAATTCATTAGCTGTTAAGCTTGAGATCGATGCACCGTAGTTGTCTACTGCTATGGTGCCTTTGATGCTCTTTGCAACGGAGGCTACCGCGGATTCTTGTCCCGCAATGTACCCGAGGAACACGTAGTCTTTACCATATTGCTTGTTAGTGAATAGATCTGGTGCTTGGCTTTGGATCAGACCGAAGAGTATTGGAGCGTATGCTGCGGTTCCTATGTATACAATTGGGTGTCCTGTGTCAAACAGCTGCTTAGATATGGCTATTACTTGGGGCTCTAACTCTCCCCTTGAAGCCATATCGTAGGATAGGTCTATTAGAACTGGGGACCCTTGGGGTAGATTTGTGTTTATGTAAGTGTATATGGCTCTGGTTCTGGCTGAGATCCCTATGGGTAGACCAACCGGATTAAGGAGGGGGAATACTATCGTGATTATGAGTAGGACATACAGGAGCTGACGTGTGCCAATAATTTTTTCAATCTTTGAAACCGTGGACATCTTACTCACTCCTCCCCATCCAAGTCGTTTCTTTTCCGATTAAGAGCCTCAATCCCAGAATGATTATCCCAAAGCCGAGGCCCATAGTGATAGGTCTGAACGCTGCCGTGTTAGGAACGGTCATTATCCAGTCTTTAAGCGGTCCGAATCCACTCCAGATAAGCTCTCCTAGACTGGTGTTACCCAGGATGACAATAACAGCCACCACGAGTAACAGAAGTGCGGGTGTGTTCCGAACTCTAAATGTTCTGTAAGACGCTGAGGCCATGTAGAAAATGAGTATTGAGTACATAGCCGAGTCAGCGGGAGCGAACATGTATTGATACATCCACTGGAAATTAGGCTGGGTTGTTATTGGCAAGCCGAATAACACTGCATAGGATGCGAAGGCGACCATCGCGAGCTCCGCGACGATCATTATGCTGCTGAAAAGCACTTGATTTCTCTCTTTTTTCCTAACTTGGTTTACGTGGTACCTTAGTATATCCACGCCTCCAACGATTAATGCAATCGCCACTACAATTACAGCATAATTAGTCAGCACCTTATCCATGGAGCCAAGAGTTTGACTCGTCGTAGCATCAAAATAGAAGAAGTAGAAGAAGACCATCAGAACAATTATCGCTGAGACTATCAGCTGTGGGATATTTCTTCTAAATAGTGCACTCACATTCAATTCCTCCTACATCAATAGATACGTTTTAATTACTACTCCCAGTGTCAGTAGAAGAATTCCCACTGCTATCAGTGAGATTGCGGCCAATTTACCAATGTCCTGTCCTCTAATAGATGATAACGTTTCCACGTCCCCAGATGCCATCGCACCCGCGGCGAAGATCTCCTCGCCCATAAAGGCGTAATCAGCGGCTAAAACGAAGAATGGTACCTGCGTCTCACGAGATGTGCCAGCTATTTGGAAAGCCCCTGCGGCTACACCTGCCTCGATGAATATCAGAGACTCCGCCCAGAATGGCCCAACCAGTATGCTGGTTCCCACATTCTCCCTCTGGAGAATAGCTTGTACAGCAGAAGCAAAAGCGAACTGCTGATCCGTTAGGTATCGAACATTGTAAGTTGAGTTGTACTTCTCAGGTTTTCCTGCAGCGTTATATGCGTCACGGATGACTTCCTCCTCCGAAGCTATCAATTCTGGGCATCCGAGCGTTGATATCAAGTTTGCATTATATTTGGCGCACAACTTCGCCACATATGTCAGAACTCCTAGCCCCGCTAGGTATTGTGGCGCCATAGAGCTGGAGATGGATCCATACCCTAGAGAGAAGTGAACCGGTCTTCCCATCTCAACTGATCTAGCGATACCTTCCTCAATAGCATCAAATGCAGCCATTTTTCTAACGGGGACAACTTTGCCAGTTTTTGCTGTTCTTATGAAGAAATAACCAGCCAATAGAAGAAAGAGAAGTAGAATAAATGCAACATTACCAGACTTAGGATTAATAACCTGCATAACTAAACTCAGATTCATTTCTTACCCTTCTTCCACTTAGGGTAAAATTTCAATTGTATTACCCCATATATAACATTTTAAGTCTCGGGCTAATGTAAAAATTATACTTATTATCCAGATAGTTTTATTATTGAAGTTGATGAGCGGCAAAGGATTAGAGCTAATTTTAGCCACCGATGTCGGTAGTACTACGACTAAGGCCCGATTTTTTGGTAGAACCGGAGACGGATGGAAATTTCTGTCAAGTGGTGAGGCGCCAACAACCGTAGAGAAGCCTGTCGAAGACGTCACTATGGGCATCAGGAATGCTGTTAGGGAGATAGAGGAACTCACTGGTCACCAAATAGTGGATTACACCAGTAATGAACTCAAATTCATCATGCCTTACAGGGGAGATAAGACTGGAATAGACGTTTACGTCTCAACGAGTAGCGCAGGAGGAGGTCTTCAGATGCTTGTTCAGGGGGTGGCAAAGAGCATCACTGCGGAGAGTGCTGAAAGGGCTGCCCTTGGAGCAGGTGCTATCGTGATGGATGTTCTATCGGTGGATGACGAGAGGGACACTTTTGAGAAGATAAACATCCTGAGGTTCCTTAGGCCTGACATGGTTCTTTTGGCGGGTGGGGTAGATGGCGGTACGAAGGAGCATGTATTAGAGATGGCGGAGATATTGAGCGTAGCTAAGCCCCGACCTAGGTTTGAGGTGGATTTCCTTCTACCAGTGGTATATTCCGGCAACAAGGATGCGACTGATGACGTTAAGCATTTGCTGTGTGAAAGTTTCGACGTTAGGGTTACCGAAAATCTGAGGCCAAAGATAGAGATCGAAAATGTAGAACCAGCGAGGAACGCCATATTAGGGCTTTTTATGGAACATGTTATGGCTCATGCACCAGGCTATGAGAAGCTCAAGAAGATCGTCTCCACAAGTATAATGCCGACGCCGGCTGGTGAGGGAATGATGGTGCTGAAGTTCTCACAGCTTAAGGGCGTCAATAGCATAGGCGTTGGGCTCGGAGGAGCCACAACGAATGTGTATTCGTATTTCGAATCAAGATTTCTTAGGACAGTCAGTGCGAACTTGGGGATGAGCTATAGCGTTGGGAACGTCCTGAAGGAGACCGGCATAGAGAATATCATGAAGTGGATCCCGACCAAGCTGAGCGAAGAGGAAGTTATGGACATTATCTACAATAAAATGATCAGGCCAACGACTATCCCGATGGCGCTTGAAGACCTCATCATTGAACACGCCTTAGCGAGAGAATCCATAAGGATGGCTTTTAATCACCACAAATACCTAGCGAGGGAACTCAGGGGACTGAAGCATGAGAGGACGATCTCCGACATATTTGAGGAGGTCAAGGCTGAGGACACTTACCTCGATTTGAAGAGGCTCGACTTCGTGATTGGAACAGGAGGCCTTCTTTCTAGAGCTCCGAGAAGAGGCCAATCAATGATGATTCTGATAGACGCCTTCCAACCATTTGGTTTCACCTCATTGGTTCAGGACAGCGTTTTCATGATGCCACACTTGGGTGTTCTATCCACTATTCAGCCAGAGATCGCGCTACAAATATTTGAGAAAGAGTGTCTAGTTTACCTTGGGACGCTTATAGCTGGGGCTGGCAAGGGTAAACCAGGCGAAACTGTAGCGACTGTGAATATAGAGTATAAGGATGGAGGAGCTAGAAGAGTTGAAGCTACCTTACGGAGGAATAAAAAGAGTACAAGCCCCATATAATGTTGAAGCTAATATCAGGGTTTCCCCCACAAAAGAATTCGATTTTGGTGCTGGGTTCGGAAAAACCATAGAAAAAAATGCCAGAGGTGGAACAGTTGGTCTAGTCTTTGATGGAAGGGGACGGCCTCTATATATACCAACTGACGCAGATGAGAGATTCAACACGCTTCTAGAATGGTACTCATCGATGGATGTTTATCCCCCAGAGATAATCCAGGAGTTGAAAAGTAAGAAATGAAAGTTTCCGATGAGAGCTTCGCCTATACACCCGGATTAGGGACAACCTCCTTCACATATGTGACTAGACTGCGTAGCCTTCCTCTGAAGGGAGAAGTACTTGTAAAGGTAGGTGATCCCGTGGGTTTCGAAACGATCGTCGCCAGATGTCTAGTTGAGGGTACGCCACATATCGTGAAGGTTGCTGAGCTGTTGAACGTGGACTCTGACGAGACGATGCAGTACTTATTCAAGAAAAAGGGCGATCATGTTGAGAAGGGGGAGGTCTTAGCTAGAAACCGATCCCTGTTCGGGTTCATAAACAAAACCGTGATTTGTGAAGCTGATTGCACGGTGGAGCTCATAAACGAGATCACAGGCCACATTCATCTTAGAGAACCTTCAACATTCGTCGTAGTAACCGCGTATATTAAGGGAAAAGTCGATTCAGTGATACCCAATGAGGCGGTTGTGATAGGTTCCAACGCAGCCTTCATCCAGGGAATCATAGGCTTCTCAGGTGAAAACTTCGGAGAACTCAGAGTGGCGGTGGCAAATCCGAATGAGGTACTCGAGGCTAGCATGATAACCGATGAGGATTCTGGTAAGGTCGTGGTCGGCGGATCTCTTGTGACCTATGAAGCGTTGGAAAAAGCTAGTGCGACGAAGGTGAACGGGATCATAACAGGGGGTGCAAGAATCGAGGACCTAGAGAAGATTCTAAAATCAAAGATAGGGGTAGCCATAACGGGTAGGGAAAAAATAGGTTTTACACTCATCCTCACAGAAGGCTTCGGCGATCTACCAATGTCCAAGAACACCTTCAAAATACTGAAAGAAAACGAAGGCAAGATAGCAGCTGTTAATGGCTCTACTCAGGTTAGGGCGGGTGTGGTAAGGCCTGAAATCATTATACCGTTAGGGACCGACGAGAGGGAACAGGATCAGAGTAAGCTAGAGGAGGGTAAAATGAAGGTGGGAAGCATGGTTAGAATAATTCGATTCCCTTATTTCGGGAGGGTTGGGAGTGTTGTTGAGCTACCCGTGGAGCTTAGGAAAATTGAGACGGAGTCCCTAGTAAGGGTCGTTATAGTCGAACTTGCCGATGGAAGAAAAGTAACGGTTCCAAGGGCTAATGTCGAGATTATCACGGGTTAAGACCCTCTCTTATTTCTTATTTTCAAGGAAGCTCTTGAAGTACTCAAGAAGCTCTTTTTTTGTTTTCTGGTTTAAAGGACTTAAAATGAGGGTTCTGTCATCAAATACCAAAACTATACCTTCTTCCCTAAACAAGATAGTTGACAGAAATATTATTACCGCAAGAACGAAGTAAAACAAATTTTCAGCATTTAAAATAACTAGAAAAGACGACGCTATGGAAAGGACCAAGAGTAGTCTACTAAATTTCCTTTTTGCACCTACCATGACGATTTTTGATAGGTCATATTTCTCTTCGTATGCTCCGATGACAGTCTTTAAAGTACTATTCTGAATTGTAACTCTCTTCTCACCGATAGTAAATTCAAGGAGCAAACGATTTTCCTCAATTCATTACGTCGTCTGATTGAGGCTATAAAATTTTAATCGATCGTATTTAGCAATATCCTCCCACCCAAGCCATCCCACGCCGTGAACCAACTGCACGCGCCTATCCGCCCACCAACACAGGGGCAAAATGACACTGCGCCACCAGGCACCACCAATCGCGCGCACGGCCACCCACCCGGGGCCAGCGCTTTCACGGCGAGACACATCTAGGCCTGAGCATCCAACGGGTTGAAGTAAGGCCGACCGTGCACCAGCACCGAGAAGCAAACCTCCATAAGCTTCCTAGCCGCAGCCACCAGAGCAGCCCTCCTGCCACGCCTCTCCGCGACACCGTGGTAGAACCTAGTCACGGGGGTGTCGAACCGAACGTGAACCATCGCCGCCTCCACCATCGCCCACCTGAGCCACCTAGAGCCCTCGCGGGTGATCCCGCCGTGCCTCTCCACCCCGCCGCTGCTACGGGTACTCGGCACCAGCCCAGCGTAGCTGGCGAGGTGATCCCCGCTGCTGAAGCGCCGCACATCCCCGATCTCCGACTTAACCAGCAGGGCAACGTAGTACCCCACCCCGGGTATCGTCATGAGGAGCTGGACGTCCTCGTCCTTCCCGGCGCTCCGCTTCAGGTCACCGGAGACGATCTTCACCTCCTCCTTCAGCGGCTCGATGAGGCGTAGGTAGCAGTCCACCGGCTCCAGCCTGAGGCTCTTCAGCCACTCTACACCCTTCGCGGTGAAGAGTCCGTAGCCCTCCGGTGTCTTCACTCCCTCTGCGGCGAGGACGTCGCGGATCTTCACCTTGAGCTTCGTGACCTGCCTGACCATGAAGGCTCGTCGCCTGACCTTCTCCCGGATCGCGGCGATGTCCCTGGGTGGTATGTAGCTTGTGGGCAAGCTGTCCAGCCTCAGCAGCTCCGCTAATGCCCTTGAGTCGACTCTGTCAGATTTGATTCTTGCCTCCGCGATGAGGCGTGTCTTCCTGGGGTGGCTGACGGTTACGTCGTAGCCCTGCTCGGTGAGTTTCCTGTATAGTGGGATGATGTAGGTTGATGCCTCCATGGCGAGCTTCTCTGGCCTCGTCATCTCGAGGAAGGCGGGTATGTCCTCGTTCATCATCTTCCTCTGGACGAGTACCTGACCATCTGGTGTCAAGTACCGTTGCGTAGCTTGTCTCCTTGTGGACGTCTAGTCCACAGACGACGGCGCTCATGGTTTGACCTGAGCGCCGCGCCGATAAAGTCTTCATACATCATCGCGCGCAGACGGTATCGATGGGTTTTAGTAGGTTAAGCGTAGGAGTAGCCGCGATCTATTACATAATGAACATCAGAACCAACCAGAGAACCAGGAACTAACCCTCAAGACACAACAGCAGACCCTAGAGACACAGTAGACCCAACTCTTCATGGAGATATACATGCGCTACCTCGAACCCGACCTCTTCAGCGACAACCTGATCAAGCTATTCAAGAGAGGCTGGAAGAACGCCGAGGACTACGATAAGAAATACGATGGAAACCCCGATGGAGCAAACCTAGATATGGTTATGGCATTCTGGGAGGGCGTAGCTGTGCTGATCAACAGGGGGATGATCGACATCAGCCTAGTATACGAGCTTATGCCGACGAATGTCACGGCTCTCTGGGGTAGGTATGAGCCTCTGATTAAGGAGAAGAGGGCATCGGGTGCTCCTCCAAAGCTCTACAGTCTCGTTGAGGATCTGTCGAATAAGCTGGCTGAGTATGCTAGGTTGAGGGGTGACGAGGTGGTTACGAATTATAGTGCACGTGCCTTGAGGCCGTCTAAGGATTCTACTGTCTGAGTTGTAGGTTAGCCCACGTATCTATCTCAATAGCCTTATCCTCACTTCCACCTGATACTTCTCGTTGCACCCGTTTACGCGTGCATCGAGTTGTTTGCATAATTACATGATAGGTGCAAATCGATCACTTGAATCGCTGATATTTTTTTAAAACATAAATTTCTCTTATGCAACGAAATTTTATTTTGCCATGTTTGCTTTGTAATATCCAGACTCTTCTTGTGTTAATTTTGAAGCATATGCATTCCAATTTCCCATAAGTCCCTCACGCTCATCGAATTCTCGGGTCAAAATAAACAATGACTCAAACGTTGAAGAGAAGCAGGCCAATGGGCGTAACAGCCCTTGCAGTGCTGCAGATACTTGTAGGACTCGGAGCCCTCCTCATGGGAGCAGGCTCTGTCATGCTGATGGGGATGGTCGGCCAGTATACTCCGACAGAGCTCTCAGCGCCCTCAGGGGTGCTAGGCGCTTTAAGCGGGGTAATGGGCATAATCTTTCTCCTTGCGGGAATCATCTCCTTCTTAGTAGCCTGGGGTTACTTAGCGGGGAAGCCTTGGGCACGTATGCTCGGTATCGCGTTTGCTGCACTAGATGCTGTTTACGGCGTCATCTCCCTACCAGGGGGACTGGTAACGGTAGTTATTGCAGCGCTAATGATCTATTACTTAACCCGACCAACGATTGTTGATTGTTTCAGCCCAAGTAAAATCAGTGTCGCTCCATCATCTAAAGTCTAAGCTATTCATCTCTCTTTTTTTAAAAAAAACATAGTTTTTTTCTTTGATTCATTGCTTGGGTTAGTGTAGATAAATGATATCTATGGTAAACTGTCTCTTACAGGGTGAAGCTAAGTATTACAGAGTTCTCTTTGGCCTCTGAAGTTACCGTCACATTAAGAATGCTCTTTAGAAATGTCTCCATGACATTCTGAAGCCAAATGCTCCACTTTATCTCCAACTGATGGGATAACAACAAAGTATACTTCTTATTCTCAACCGAAGAGTGAAGCTGATACCAGCCGCTGTACTTGCCAAGCTGCAAGTTCATGAATGATATTACACTGTCAACATCCTTTTTCTCCATCATGTAGAAGTAGTTTGAGCTTAACTCCAACCCAGATTTAGCACCAATTCTCACCAGTTGCTCCTTATTTAGCTGCTCAACCATCAACTTGAGCGCATCATGGGATATATTGATTGCTTCGTCCTTTTCATCGAATCTCCCGATAAGAGCATATTTCTTGAGGATCTGGTTCATCAGGGCACTGGAGGTGATTCCCTGTTCCTCGGCCTCGGAATCCAGGATGGCCAACAATGTGGGGTCGATGCGAAAAGTTCGTGTCTGAGCCTTCTTAGAATAAGGCATGGCCCATTTTTCCTGAACTGTTATATGGTTTGTTTAAGTCAAATATTTAAGTTTTTTAACAAGATAAATTTAATATTTACACTAATCGTGCAAGTCGTGTGAAATATCCATTGTTTGGGAGTTAGGTAGTTCGAATTGAACGAAATAGTGAGAACCTTTTGTTCCACGTATTTAGAGTGAGGCTAGATCTACATTTTAACACAATGTGTTTGTAAGCAAACGTACATCCTTTAAGAAAAATTGAAAAAATGAGGTTTGGTACCGCTAATGCGGTACAAAGGATGTGAAGAAAAAGTTATGAAAAGTAGGCTCGCGCACACGCGAGTAGTGTTAGCAGCTTTCCTTCTATTGGTGATACTTTTACCAATCTCTTCACCATTAGTCAAAGCTGAGACAACCACAATAACCATAGGCAAGATCGTAGCTGACGATGGTTCCTTGTTTACAGGCGAAGCGGTGGCTCAGATAGCCATCGGGGACATTAACAATTACATGACTGCAAATGGCATGGCTTACCAATTCGCCTACGAGATGAAGAGCGCGTCTGGTGACGCGGTTACCTGTTTATCGAAAGTCCAGGAACTCAACTCGGAGGGAATAAAATTCATCAACGGCGGAGGCTGGAGCAGCCAGGCCGATTATTGCCTACCCTATATCAACGAGAATAATATACTGATGCTGAGTTCATCCTCGACCTCCCCCAGTCTAAAGATTGCCAACGACAACCTCTTCAGGCTCTGCCCATCCGACGATAACGTTGGGCCAGCACTCGCAAGTATGGTTTGGAGCTATGGATACAAACAAGTCATAATCATATGGCGAGGAGACAACTGGGGTGATGGTCTCGTCAACTACTTCACCCCGGCATACAACGCTCTCGGCGGCAAAGTGGTTGGTGACTCATCGACTCGATATGATCCAGCAGCAACGAATTTCTCCAGTTACCTTGGTGCAGCCGAAAAACAGATGAAGGCCCTGAAATCGAAGAGCTCCGAGACAGGCATCTTGCTGCTCTCCTTTAACGAAGCTTCGGTAATGCTCGCTACTCTCAAGAACTACCCACTCATCTACGGTACAAAATGGTTCGGGGCTGATGGTACAGCACTTAGCTGGAATCTTAAGAATGATGTCCCTGAACAGTCAAGCCACGTTAAACTATTCAGCACCCTCGCAAACTTCAATCAGGGCCCACTATTCTGGGACGCCTATAACCGATATGTACAGATGACGGGGCAGGAATTCACAGCCTACACATCATTTGACTACGACATATACTGGGTATTGGCTCTAAGCATCGTACAAGCAAACTACGTTCCAGGAGGAGACCCATTAACAGTGAAGGCGGTTCTGCCCGAAGTCGCAGCAGGTTTCAATGGTGCAAGCGGATATTGCAACCTCAACGAGTATGGTGACCGCCCAAGTCAAGGCTACAACATCTATGGATATGGAATCTACAATTACAACGGTGTAGACCTCTACTGCGGATGGATCGATACCGCCAATAACGTTTACTGGGATCCAGCAACCTATCGACTCTACGGAATCGCGTCAGGAACCGTTGGCAAATACCAGGGTGCCTCCTCAGCTTCAATCGTCAAGGGTAACTGGGATCTCTCAATCGATAGCTGGAACTGCCACTTCACTCTAAGCTACTCCGAAAAGAACCTTGTTTCAGCCATTGAAGAATCACCCAAGGGCTCCATCGATAACTTCTACGTGGAGGGCTGGGGTAACATCATAGAGCAGACAAAAGACAGCGTTAAAATCGATTGCTGGCTGAACTTCAGGAAGGATTGGGCAAAGCTAGACGGAACCCGGGAAACCGTTTGGTTCGGTTATCCAGCAACAATTACAATCTCTAGAGGTAGCATATACATCGATCTTCCACAAATCCGCTTACAGAACTTCGACATCAACGGCAAGACCTCCACTTTCTCATTCAATTAACCTATTCAATTTTTTTTACATTTTTTTAAAAAGTATTTTTTTCAACATGCAAGCGAGAAAGCCTTCAATTAAAGGTTCCTTTAAATATATTTTCGCATGCTAGCTTTGAATCTCAGGGTACTTCGTGTGTGAAGGTAGTTTCCATAGTCTTATCCTCACTTCCACCTAATACCCCCCATCATTTTTTAGACGTTTAACAGAAAAAGGGGTTTTGCGGGGGATATCTTCAGGGTGTGGCGAGTTCAAATCTCACCGATCCCCACCATTTTCTAAACTCGCTATCTATAACGGCGCACAGGAAGCTTCTCGTAGTGTGAGACTTAATGGCTATTTTTAGCAACTCTTACGCGTGAAAAATATCAAGCGCCTCTAGGCTCGTAGGTTAAAATTGGGTCAGGTAGATCCCTGCTTCGACACAGGCTCATCGGTCTTATTTGTCGGTTTATCGAACTTTGTGTGGCACTTTTCACAGTTCGCCATTTGAAACGGTCCCTCAAGGGTCTCGAAGACGTTTCCGCAATTGGGGCATTTGACTTTTATTTTATTCATTCGTCCACCACAGAGATTTTCGTCGCTTCTCATAATTAAAGTATTTACTACCTCGGTGCGTATTTCGGAATAGTTGTTATCGATTCAACGAATTGAATCTAAACATTCATTGCGGAAAAGGATTAAATATCTTCACACTTCTATCCCCCGATACTTTGAGCTTTAGCATATCAAATACATTCACTTTATCGCGTATTTGTTGACGACGTCCCAGTCGACCTCGAAGCCGAGGCCGGGCTTATTCGGAGCAGTGAGGTACCCCTTCTCGGGGCGGTATGCGGGGTCTATGAAATAGGACTCGAGGGGGACCGCGTTAATCTCGACCCATTCGCTGCGGTTGTTGCTGAGGCTGAGGTGAACGGAGGCGGGGATGCCGGGGCCGAAGAAGAAGCTGTGGGTTGCAAGATCGAGGTTCCATGCCTCGGCGAGCGCGAATATCTTCCTGCAGGCAGTTATGCCACCCGTCATAATGACGTCGGGTTGGACGAGATCGTATGGGTGCTTCTCGACGATGTTCTTGAAGCCGTAGTGGGTGTACTCGTTCTCCCCACCAGCGATGGGGATGTCAGTCTTCGTCCTAAGCCACGCGAGGCTGTCGTAGTCGTCGACTGGCCAGATGGGCTCCTCGAGCCACGTGAGGTTATATCTCTCCAGCTGGCGGGCCGCCTTAAGGGCCTCGCCGGGTGTCCAAGCCCCGTTGACGTCGAGCATCACCTCGATGTCGTCTCCGACCGCGTCACGGACCGCCCTCGTGCAGGCGACGCCGTCGTACTTGCCCTGGTGGATCTTGATCCCCTTGTAGCCCTCCTCAACCCAGCGCTGGCTGACCTTAGCGACCTCCTCAGGCTTCTTGTACTCCATGAGGCTAGCATACGCCTTTACCCTGGGCTTGCAGAGTCCTCCTATCATCTCATAGACGGGTAGTTTTCGGGCTTTCCCAATTATATCCCAGAGGGCGATCTCGACGCTGCTTAGAGCCTGTATGGATATGCCCTTGATGCCGTGGCCGAAGCTGACATGGTAGACCTTGTTCCAAAGGCGCTCCACCTGCATCGGGTCCTCCCCGACGAGGAGGGGCTTGAGCTGCTGCTCGATGTAGCCCCCCACTGCGCCGTATGTGTAGGGGATCGCCTCCCCGTAGCCCTTTATCCCCTCGTCCGTCGTGACCTCGACGAGGATGTGCACGCTCCTCCTCTTCGGGTATGCGGAGAGGGGCTCCGTCTCCCTGAGGGGTATCCACATTGGGTAGGTCTTGATGTCGGTTATCTTCGTCTCCTATACCTCCAGAAGCTGCCTAGTCTATGGGGCTTGGGCGAGAAAAGACTTTAGAGTGGCTCACCCTCGACGCTCACGACTATTCGCTCGAGGGATATATCCTTGCCCGCGTCCCTGATGGCGTGGGCCACGAGGCCGGCGAGGCCCGAGCAGCAAGGGACCTCCATGTGGACGATCTTGACGTGCTTGATGTCGTTGTATCGGAATATCTCGGTGAGCTTCTCTAGGTATGCGGGGACGTCGTCGAACTTGGGGCAGCCGACTAGGACGACCTGGTTCTTCAGGAGGGTGCCCTGCCAGTCGGGGCTCGCGACTGGGACGCAGTCGGACATGATTAGGAGGTCTGCGCCCTTGAGGAATGGGGCTTGTGGGTTGACGAGGTTGAGCTGAACGGGCCAGTTCCTGAGCCTCGACCTCCTCTTCGGCTTCTGGGACTCCTGGTGCTCCTTGGTGGCCTCCTCGTCGAAGGCGGGGGCCTCCCGCTCGATGACCTTTATGGCGTTCTGCGGGCATGTGCCGAGGCAGGCACCGAGTCCGTCGCAGTAGACCTCGCTGACGAGCCTCGCCTTCCCATCAACGATCTTGAGCGCCCCCTCCGCGCATCGGGGGATGCACTCACCGCAGCCGTTGCACCTCTCCTCGTCTATCTGGACTATAGCCCGCTTGACCATCGAGCGATCGTGTAGAACTGGGAGATATAGACGCTTCCCGGCTAGTACCCTAGGGCTGTGGACCTCCGGAAGAGGTCGACGCCCGCCCTCAGGTTCTCGTCGCCGATCAGGATGGCTGATGGCCTTGCGAAATAGCTGAGTCCGGGGCCCTCCTCGACTACCTTGACGTTGTGGAAACGCTTGCGCAGGCCCTCCATGGGGATGGACGGGATACGGGAGTCGACAAGTGTGTCGAGCCCGCTAGCATCGATAGTTGGCGCCGAGACCGCGTCTTGGGGCCCCATCCCAAACTCGATCATGTTGAGGACGACCTGCAGGTTCCTCTCGATTATTCGGCGGCTCCCCGGTGCGCCCTCGATTATGATGGGAACACCGTCCTTCAGGATCATAAGGGGACCCATGTTCATCATGGGCCTCTTCCACGGCGCGACGCTGTTAGGGTAGCCTGGTGCGGGGACGAACCACCCCATCGCGGCTGTGAGGTAGAGGCCTGTGCCCTTGGGGACGACACCAGCTTGGAAGCCGGGTGTGTGAGTGCAAGCCACTGCATTCCCCTCGTTGTCGACGACGTTGAAGTGGCTCGTCTCTCCGCAGGGTGGGCTCGGGGACGATGCTCCCCTCGGCGTGGGCATCTTCCTGCCCTCGTGTTGCCATGGGTCGTGTATCGGGGCACCTAGGTACCTCACCCAGGGCTCCGCTACATCCCTCCGGAACCTCGTCATCTCCGTGATGAGCCCGTGGATGTAGGTCGTGTAGGAATCGGAGAGCAGCCCCGAGAGGGGTACGTCGGTGTGCTCCCAGTCCCCGAGTAAGCTGTACCTGTCGGCGAAGGCGTGGCGCGACGCCTCCACGAGGACGTGAAGGTACTCGGAGGAGTTGTGTCCCAGCCCCGCGAGATCGAAGCCCTCCAGAATCTTCATAGTTTCTAGTATTGTGACGCCGCCGCTCGGCGTCGAGGTGGTCGCCACCTCGAAGCCCCGGTAGCTGATCTTGATGGGCTGCCCGACGGTGGGCTCGTATGCGGCGAGGTCCTCCGCGGTCATCACACCCCCAGCAGCGGCGACCGCCTCCTCGACGGCTTTCGCCACCTCACCTGCGTATATGGCGTCGCGCCCCTCCGCACCTATCCTCTTCAGGAGCTTGGCGAGGTCGGGCTGCACTATCCGGGTCCCGGGCGCGGCGGGGAAGCCTCCGGGTAGCCAAACGTCGTCTATGGCTGGGGCACCTCTGGCTCTCCCGTGCCAGGGTCGCGTTGACGAGTGCCTGGTCCCATCCGAGTGTGAAGCCCTCCGAGGCGAGCTTGTGTGCGGGCTCGACGACATCCGCGAGTGGGAGGGCGCCGTAGAGTTCGTGGGCCTTGAGGAAGCCGGCGCAGGTCGCGGGGATGGTGAGGGCCTTCCCCCCGACGCTGTTCTCGTTCCCCTCGACCTCGAATATCTTGGTGCCACCAGCGGCGGCGTCGCCGACGACCTTAAACATATCGGGGGAGGCAGCCCTCGGCGCCCTCGTGTTGAAGTCGATAGAGACCACACGCTGATCTTCCACTGAGTAGGCGACCATGAAGCCTAGGCCACCGAGCCCCGCGAGGTAGGGTTCGAGCACCGTGTTGCAGAAGCCCACGGCTACGCCGGCGTCGAAGGCGTTGCCACCGGCCTTGAGTATTCTGAGCCCGGCCTCGGCGGATGGAGGCGTGGATGCGGTCACCATGCCGTTCTCGGCGGTGACCTCGTCCTTCACGAATCGTAGGGAGCCCATAGTCAATCATCTTTGATGCGGCTCAGAGAGGGAAGAAACTTGCTCGCCCCGTCCACTTTCACGTGCCCCCGCCCGCGACCGCTCGACTCCACTTAAATAGCTAGGGGGACACACGGGGCACCCCTGACCACGCATGGAGTCCCCCGAGCACAAGCATCTGAAGAGCGTCGCAGTCCTCTGGCTCCTGAATCAGGGTTGCTTCCTCGCCGACACCGAGGTGCCACTAAGCCAAGTGGGGCTCAGCCACTACACGGAGCTGGATAACAAGACGGTGATCGACGCGGTCGGGGTTGGGCTCAGATTCAACTCGGGGAACGGGAAGGGTGAGGCGTTAGATGACTTCGATCCGACGTCCCTTTCAGGAGCCGAGGCGGGGGAGTGCGTCCTCCGGGGCGTCGAGGTCAAGGTGAGCCGAGGCGACTTCCGAGCCGGCTTCGCCTGCAGTGGGTGCAACTACCACTACCTCCTAACACCCCTGCGCCTCCTCGCCCCGTCCGAGGTACCACGCGGCGTCGGCCTCATCGAGTACAACAAGCACAAGTGGGGCTGCGAACCCGACGGAAACCACCCCGACCGCCCCTACAAGATCACCGGCCTACGCGTCCTCAAGCACCCGACGTTCCGTGAGCTACCCCGATTCCAAGTAGACGGCGCAATATCCCAGCTCGCCAACAGAACACTCCAGCAGACGCGCGATAAAGCCTTCAAGGAAGCCGCCCCGAAGAACTAAAAAGGGGGAGAGGGGGTCTCCCTAATACCCTGAAATAACAATCCTCTGCTCGAAACGAGCCATTATAGAACGCCATTCACTCCCCGATATGTGTAAAAAGTGCACTATTAGCACACATTTAGAACGGCAAAATGGGCTTATTCGTCTAAAGGTTTGGGGAGGGTTAGAACTCCTCGATTGGGCGGAGCCACTTGCCGTTGCCCGGCTTACCGATGACCTGCCCGTCCTCGTAGATTACGGAGCCGCGTAGCATGGTCAACACCGGCACCCCGACGCCCTCTATTCCCTCGTAGGGGGTGATCTTCTGGATCGTCTTCAGGTCCTCGCCCCTGATCTTGAAGGGCTTCTCCATGTCCACGACGACGACATCTGCGTCGGCGCCGATGTTCAGCGCCCCCTTCTTCGGGTAGACGCCGTCGATCATCGCCGGGTTTGTGCTGAAGACCTCGACGAGGCGCTCAAGCCCTATCCTCCCGTCGTTGACCGCGTTGAGCATCAGGGGGAGCGTGGTCTCGATTACGACGCCTCCGCTGGGGGCGTCGAAGATGTTCTTCCAACCCTTCTCCTTCTCCTCCTTCGTGTAGGGGGCGTGGTCGCTGGCCAGCACGTCGATGACGCCGTCGTTGAGCGCGTCCCAGAGCCGGGCCTGGTCCGCCTCCGTCCTGAGCGGCGGGTCGACCTTCGCGTATGGGCCCCTCTCCTTCATCGTCTCCTCGTTCATCAGGAGGTAGTTGGTGGAGGTCTCACCCGTCGCGTCGACGCCCCTTATCTGCGCCTCCTCGAGGATGTCTACGACCATCGCGGCCGTTATGTGGCAGACGTGGAGGTGCATCCCCGCCTCCTCCGCGAACATGAGGGCGCGGCTCGCGGCCTCAGCCTCAGCGATCGGTGGGCGGAACTCGCCGTGCGCCATAGGGTCGACGCGCCCGAGCCTCTTCGCCTCGGCCGTACCCCTGTCGACGATCACCTGGTTCTCCGCGTGGATCAGGCATGGGAGCCCCTCATCCGCGATTATCTCGAAGTTCTTCCTTAGCTGCCAGTCGTCCGCGGCCAACTCCTTGAAGCGTGCTATCATGAAGCTCTTGTAAGGCTACCGCGCCCGCCTTCGCGAGGCCACGGAGCTCCTCCTCCGGCACCTCACCGGCTCCCCCGACGAGACCGAAGTCGACGAGGGACTTCTTCGACGCTATCGCCTTCTTCTCCTCGAAGGCCTTGACGGTGACCGTCGCGGGGACGGTGTTTGGCATATCCATCACGGAGGTGACGCCCCCGGCTGCCGCGGCGCGTGTGCCCGACTCGAAGTTCTCCCTCTCCGGGTTGCCCGGGTCCCTGAGGTGGACGTGCATGTCCACCATGCCGGGGAGGACGTACTTCCCAATCGCGTCTATGACCCTGTCCGCCTTGGGCTCACCCGACTTCATGATGCCGATGATCTTGCCCTCGTCTATGACGAGGCTCCCCTCCCAGAGGCCGGAGGGGAGGACTAGTGTGCCGTTCTTTATGACGACGTCGACTGGCAATGTTATACACCTGCAATAAGGCGGTGCGGTGGGGGAGATAACCTTACCGGCTAGAAGACGACGTCCCAGGGCATCTGGTTTAGGACGACGGGGTCGCCTTTAGTGACTAGGACTATGTCCTCGACGTGGCTCCTCATCCCCAGCTTCGCGTCGATCCGAATAGGCTCGTATGTGAGGGTCATCCCCGCCTTAAGGGGGAGGGCGTCGTTCTCTATCGAGCCGAAGTTTGTGGCGAAAGGCATAGTGTAATCGTGGACGTCCAGCCCGATCTGGTGGCCGCATGCGGGGTGTGGGCTCGAAACCCATCTCCTCGTGGAGGGTGTTGGCGTATCGGAGTACCTCGTTGCCTGAGACGCCCTCGCGGATGTGCTTGATGCCCTCCCTCTGGACCTTGACGACGCGGTCGAGGAAGTCCTTGGCATCGGCGTCGAGGGTGACGGGCCAGGTTCGCCCCATGTCGCTGCAGTAACCGGATTCAACCCTGACGCCCACGTCGATGCTGAGGAGGTCACGGTGCTTCACGACGCCGTAATGGTCTCCTGGGTCCCCTGCAGAAGCTGAGGGTGGAGTCGAAGCTGTGGTCGAGGGCGCCGAGCTCTATGAGGCGGGCGTCGAGGCGCTTCTTGAGCTTCCATGTGTCGGCTCCGGGGATGGCGCCCTGGATGAGCTCGTAGACGGCGTTCTCGGTGATGTTGACTGCGCGCCTCATCTCGGAGACCTCGTAGTCGTCCTTGATGCTACGCATTGTGAAGATGTGGTCGCTGAGGTCCCTCTTTGGGTCGATCTTGATGTGGAGGGTGTCGGCTAGGGCGTAGGCGAACTGGCTGCTCATGGTGCTGAGGTCGAAGCAGACGCGGTCTGGGTTATAGCCAGTGAGGGCGACCTGTGTACCCCTCATGTGGTGGCCCTTCTCCTGCCTCACCGCGACGACCTTGCTGTACTTGCCGCTCTCCTCCGCTGCTTTCGCCCCCCAGTGCGGGCAGACAAGGGTGACGTCCCCGTTGACGCCTAGGACGAGGCTCTGATGCTCATCCCCTATGCCGTCGGGGCAGAGGTAGACGAAGTTGCCAGGGTTCTGGTTCACCACCTCGTTTAGGAGGACGATGGTCTCGAATCCCCTGCGCTCAACTTCCCTTAGGAGTTCTTTTCTCCTCCTCGCCAGCGACTCCTCCTGGTTCAAGTGGTTCACTCGGTTGTGTAGAGTCGCAGGGGGTGGATATGGCTTTTCCCCGACGAGACACTTTATGTTGCGAAACTCGTTAATTACAAAAATGGGATTCGAGAGAAACCTCTTTTTCTGGGTAAACGCCCACCAATAATAATTCACACAAACAAAACCCTCGACGGAAGAAGCACTCAAAGAGGCCTCAACAACACGATTCACCCAGCCTAGACTCACGCCTCCTACCAGCATTCTTCGGCAACCCACGCATTTTTTTTTTTTTTTTTTGCTTATACTATGCTACTGGTACAAGGGAGACCCGAAAAACGCTCCGATTCGCACACTCACCGAACGCTGACTAGTTACTACTTGAGTGGGGATGCGGCGGAGTCTACGGGGGTTTTTCTACGCCTCGGGTTTTGGGCTTCTTGCTTGAGGTGTGTGTGACCCGGATCAGGGGTGTGTGGGTGGTTGGGTCTTGGTCTAGCCAGATGTTTTGGGTGGGTTGTTTGTGGGGATCTCAGCGGTTTCTGTTTACAGGTGTTCTTGGAGATCTGTGGGGATGCTAAAACAGAGTAAATCCAAATTCCCTAAATTTTTTTTCGGCTTATTCGGAGAGCCTAGATTTGTTGGTTTCCCGCAAGTTTATTATCCGATCGGGTCGGCTACCGTCCTCATGAACAGGGACCTCGTGACCTTCGGTATCCTTGGCGCCGCCCACTCTCTAAACCACAGTCTCTTCCTCGTTCTCCCGCCGCTCCTCGGGAACATTGCCCAGGGCCTTGGGGTCAGCTTCCAGACTCTCGGCATCGTCGCCACCGCCACCTACTTCATATACGGTATCGGGGCGCTGGCGGGTGGACCGCTATCAGACATGATCGGGAGCGTCAAGGTCGCGAGGATAAGCATCGGCCTAGCTGGGGTCTCAAGCCTCCTCTTCCTGATCTGCAGGGAGATCTACACCTTCGCGGCCGCGATGTTCCTGATGGCTCTCTGGGCGAGCTTCTACCACCCAACGGCTAACAAGCTCATCGCCCAGGCGTTCCCAAGCAAGGTGGGGAGCGCAATGGGCATACATAACGCCGCGGGGAACGCAGGCCAGGTCCTGACCCCAACCGTCGCCTTTCTCCTCGGCGTCGCCATCGACTGGCGTGCCAGCTTCATCTTCTTCGGCCTACTCAGCATCGGGACCGCGTACCTCATGGACAGGATAATCATCGAGGAGGATGCCCCGACGGGTGGTAGGAAGATCGCCCTGGGCGAGTTCCTGAAGATACCCCATTTCTGGCAGATCCTGCTCTTCAACGCCCTAATCGGGTTCGTATTTAGGGGTGTCGAGGTATTTTTCCCCACGTTCCTAAGACTGGGGCAGGGGTACACGGGTGAGTTCGCCGCTGTTGGGAGTTCACTGATCCTCCTCTTCGGCGTGGCGGGGCAGCTCATTGGCGGGAGGGGCTCGGATAAGGTTGGGCCCACGAAGATTCTTCTGAGCGCCGTCGTCGGAGTGCTGCTGAGCCTGTTAGTTCTGCTTCTAATACCCACGAGTTACCCGGTGGTCATCGCCTTCACGCTCATCTACGGGGTCGCGGTCTTCGCCCACCAGCCCTCGATGACGAGCCTCGTCAGCAGGGTCACCCCAAGACATCTGATGGGGCTGAGCTACGGTGTCATGTTCTTCTTCAGCTTCGGCCTTGGCTCGGTCGCCGCTGCGGTGCTCGGGTGGCTCACGGACGGCTACGGTGTGGTCTTCGCCTTCTGGTCGAACGCCGTCGTGGCTGTAGCCCTCCTCGGAGTGACGCTACTCATCTACAGGACGTTCAGCAAGCCTAGCCCCGAGTGAGGTAGCTGAGGACGCCCGCGATTGTCTTCGCGTCCTCAATCACGTTCTTCTCCATCATCCCTAAGAGTTCGTCTGGCCCATATGGCTCAAGTGTGATGCTCTCATCCTCCTCGGTGCCCTGCTCCCCCGCCTTCAGCTCAGTGGCGAGATAGAGGTGTATGACCTCATTGCTGTATCCGGGCGCCATGTACATGGAGATCATCTTCTTCATTGAGCCAGCGGTGTAGCCAGTCTCCTCCTTCAGCTCCCTCCTAGCGCACGTGTCTGGGGTCTCGCCCTTCTCGAGAGTGCCCGCAGGAATCTCCAGCAGCTCCTTGCCGGTGGCATAACGGTACTGCCTGACTAGGAGGATTCGACCATCGTCGAGGACAGGGACGATAGCGACTGCCCCCGGGTGGTCAATGATATCTCTAGTCGTCTTCTTGCCGCTCGGTAGCTCGACCTCGTCAGTCTTAAAGCTGAAGCTCCTGCCCTTGTGGAGGAGTCGGGTGGTGATGGTCTTCTCCATTTCGTTGTTAGAGGCGTCTTTGGGGTTATGAATGTGTCCGTTTCGACTAGCGTCGCTGGGGGATTGAAATAATCGGTGAGGAGAGGATAGGAGAGGATCATCAATGGGGAGCAACGACGGAGCCCACCACGATAAGATCACCAAGGAAGAGTTCACGCGCCAGTCGGGGTCGATACAGGAGGCAAAGATATTCACCGACGCAGACATAATCGGGAGGATTAGTGCCGCCGTCCTACGCAACGGTTGTAGGATCAGGGTCCTCGACGTCGGCTGCGGCCCCGGCATACTCACCGTCGCCATCGCCCCCCTCGTCGACGAGGTCCTGGCCCTCGACCTAACACCCGAGATGATCGCCAGAGCCAGTAGTAGGAGCGAAGAGCTCGGCCTAAGGAATGTCCGCTTCGAGGTTGGGCGAGCCGAGGAGCTCCCCTTCGTTGACGGCTACTTCGACGTGGTAGTCACGCGGTTGATGCTCCACCACCTCCTTTCCCCCGCGATGGCCGTGAAGGAGATGGCGCGCGTCACCAAGAATGGTGGGCTGCTAGTTGTCGCTGATATTGTAACATCAGAGAAGTGGACCGACGCGAAGCTTCACAACGCGCTTGAGACTCTCCGTGATCCTAGCCATGTAAGGGCCCTCTCCGAGCCTGAGCTGGATGGGCTGCTGAACTCGGGTGGGTTGAAAGTGGTTGATAAAAAGGATTGGGTGAGCGAGAGGGAGTTCGGAGAGTGGGTCAAGATCGCAAACGCGCCTGAGAGGGAAGGGCCCTTGTTTGTTGTAATGCGGGTCCTTGCAGAGACGGGGATTACCGCTGGCGTCAATCTGAGGGTCGACGGAGATAAGGTCAAGTTCGACCACAGGTGGGTCCTAGTCACCGCCGAGAATGTTGGTTAGGGACTATTCTTCTAGCAGCGCCATGGGCTCGCCTTCCCTCCTGTAGACTCCTGGGGTGTGAGGTTGAGGTGGTTGAGGCTTATGGAGCCGATGCTATTCCGGTATTATCCGTCGAAGAGGTGTGGGCCTTCTTCTCCATCTCGTGGGGGACACCGTCGTAGAAGCCGACGAGGACTAAGCACAAGTTGATAACGGGGGAGGCGGAGTCTCCTCTGGTGTCGTCAGTTATATGAGTAAGGGCAGCGCTGGGGCCACTGGGGCGTTATCTGATAGTTCCCCATGCCTTAGCCACCACTGCGTCGCCTGCTGCCTAGAAACAGAGATGCCCCTCACAGAGGACGATCTGAGGAGAATCGAGAAGCTCGGTTTCAGTCGTACCGACTTTACCGTCGAGGCTGAGGGGGAGACCCGAATCAGGAACGTGAACCGGTTCTGCTTCTTCCTTAAAGAGGGGAGATGCAGCATCTACGAGGCTCGCCCGGAAGGCTGCAGGATTTACCCGCTCGTCTACGACGTTGACACCCACAAGTTCGTCTACGACACGGTCTGCCAACACTCCACTGAGTTCAAGCCGACTATGGAGGACAAGGATAGGCTCAAGCGCCTCATCAGGCGGCTGGAAAGGGAAGCCGCGAAGAAAGCGTAGGCGCCAAATCTTATCTAGCTAAATAATACACCTTTGGAATATTCGGGTGTTTTTCCATGGATGAGAAGAGGGTGAGGAAGCTCTCACTTGCCATACTCGCCGTGGTCGGGGTGCTCGCGGTCGCCACAGCCTATCTCGCCACGGGGCCCACCGCCAAGTTCCTCCTCGCTTTCTACCCCCTCCTCGTCGTCCTGATAGGCGTCGCCTTCCTCCGCCAGGGCAGCCTCAACATGGCCTTCGTCGGCTGGGGCCTGGCTATAGTGTTGGCGGTCTCCAACTTCGGTAACACGCCGTTAGACGCGGGTGCCTCCACCATCGTCGGCGTACTCAAGAGCTTCGGCATCGCCTTCACCGTCGCCGCCACCATGCTCCTCATCTACATAATGCAGGCGGCCGGGGCCCTCGAGACCATCTCAGCGGTCATAAAGAAGCAGGTCGCCGGGAGCGAGGTGCAAGCTCTCTACATCGGTGTGGGCTTCGGCTCCTTCTTATCCGCACTCGGCGTCGTCACGCCGGCGCTGTTCCCGCCACTCCTCGCCACAATGGGCTTCAGCCAACTCGCCGCCATAAGCGTCGCCGTCCTCGGCTACGACCCCACGACCAGCTTCAGCCTCCTCGGCATCCCGATCACGCTCCCGAGTCAGCTCTTCGGCCTAAACACTATAGAGTTCGCCTTCAAGATAGCGGTCTTCCTCCCCGTCATCTCAACGGGCTTCGCCTTCGCCATCCTCTGGCTCGTCGGGGGAGTAAAATCCATGAGAAAGGGCCTTGTCCCCGGCCTCATCTGTGGCCTCGCGCTCGCGGGCGGGTGCCTCGTCAGCGCCGGCGTAGACTACGCCCTCGGCTATGAGCTGATCCCGGTACGCATCATCGGTGTGATAGCGGGGCTCATCACGATGTTTGCCCTAACTGTCTATGATCGCCTGAGAAAGGGGAAGAACACTGGAACGGTCCCGGGCGGCGACGTTAAAGGAGCCGAGGTGTGGCGCTCCTTCTCGCCCCTCGTGATACTCACCCTCCTCGCTGCCATTGTCAGCCTCCCCGCTGTGGGAGACTACCTATCAAAGGCACCTGGCTCAATTGAGGTCATCACAGTAGGCTCCCAGAGGGTCGACCTCGACGTCCTCTCCCAGATCTACACTTGGATATTCATCGCCACATTCATCAGCCTAGCGACCCTGAAGCCTACGCGTGACCAGCTGAGGAAGGGGGCAGACCTCTGGCTGAAGCGCACCCCTGCGCCCGTCCTTACAATCATGGTCTACTTCGGTGTCAGCTTCGTCATGTCGGGTTCGACAATGAATCAGGTGCTCGGCGACACGCTAGCTCTCATCTTCGGGGGCGCCTACATTTACGTCTCCTCAAGCCTCGGCTTCCTCGGCGCCATCGTCGGAGGCTCCGAGACCACATCAAACGTCCTGTTCTACAAGATTCAGAAGACCGCCGCCGACAAGATTGGGCTCAGTGCGACGCAGTTCACGACTCTCTACGGTGGTCACGCTGTCGGCGGAGGCGTCGCGAGCTCGGTGACCCCGTCGAAGATCAACAACGCAGTCGCGACCGTGGCCGCAGGGAAGGAGGTCGAGTCGATAATAATGAGGAAACACCTCGTGGTGGCTATACTGTTGACCGTTGTGACCTGCCTTCTAGGCGGTCTCTTCATCACTCTCGGCTTCTAGTGGCCGGTAGTCCTTCTTCTCGAGGGTTAGGTTACCGTAGACTGAGCCTATGAATCGGGCGAAGAGGAGCTTACGCCTCACGGCGTTGTATGTGGACTCAGCCATGCCGTGCTCTTGGAGCCTGACTTTCAGGTTTGCCTCGGAGACATGGTCGAAGCTACACCCGTGGAGAGTGTCGAGGAAGAGGAGATCATCCTTCGTCAGCTCAAGCTTCTTGCCCGCCACAAACATCACCGGCTCCGAATCGGCCCATTATCTCACCAACGTAGGGGAGAGTTAAATCCTTGCCCCAAGCGGAGGCACCGATCACCGGGAAATTGCTTGAGTTTCTGCGTCGAGGGCTCCCCGTTTATTATCTGGTGGACGAGTGAATCAGAGTCATCATCGCCGAATCGTGTATATACCTGCGACCTGGTCCCTGAGGGATATGGAACTCAGCTCTATACCCTGGTGGGGCTACGCCCTCGGAACCATGGCCATGTTCGGCATCACGAACTCGCTCCTCAAGTTCGCGGCACACGAGAAGATGGACAGCATCTTCGCGTCCCAGATACTCTGGCTCAGCGTCGGAATCTTCGGCCTAGTCTTCTTCGCATACTACTACTCGACGGGCTTCTTCACGACAAACCTCACGGGGACCTCGACACTCCTGCTCGCGGTCTCGATGGTCGCGGGGGTCTGCCTCGCGGCGGGCATGTTCTTCATTAAGAAGGCGGTCGCGGTCGGGCCCGCAGGCCCTGCGACAGCGATCTAAGCCGGGAACGCCATCCTCGTAACCCTCTTCGCCTATGTCGTCCTGAAGGAGGGCCTCACCACCCTGAAGCTGATCGGGATGCTAATGGTCGTCGGCGGCATCATCGTCATGAGCGTATTCGTCTAAACACCTTTCTAAGACCCCTCTACGCCGCTAAATTGATTTAAATTAATATTCTATTGTAGATAAATATAACTACGCTTGACCGATCATTATAATACGAGAATCAAATGGACTATGCAAAATTTATCGAGAAACAAACTAGCCTTAGTGCTAAGCGGAATTATACAAGAACAATTAACAACTTTTTACAACTACATAATACTGACTCGCAAAAATACTTCACAGATCGGTTAACTTTACCCAAAGAGGAGAGGACGCGCAAATTCAAGGACGACCTAGAGGTTACAAACTTAGCCTCAAACATCTAGCGCAGAAATCCCAACTAAGCTACATAGCCCCAGTAATCCGCTTCTTAGAAGATTGTGGAGACGCTGAACTTAATGACTCATTCAATAGACAGCTCTACAAACTGGAAAAAGGAAGCGAAGCCATCTGCGAGGAATACATCCCTTCGAACGCTGACATAGCTAGACTCATCGAGTATATGCCCCTCAACGCTAGGACTCTGACTCTGATACTAAGCTCAAGCGGGATGCGTGTAGGTGAGGCTTTGTCTCTAAAAGTCTCAGAGATCGACGTGGACAGGAATCCGGTGCGCATCAATCTTAAAGCGGCAAATACCAAGACGAAGAAGAAGAGAATCACTTTCATCAGCAGTGAGGCTAAGAATGTCCTACTGGAATGGCTTACATACAGAAACAAGCACTTCCCAGACGATGACCGCATCTTCCCATTTTCGGAAAACAATTATGAGGAAGTCTGGTCTAGGGCTTGCGCAAAAGTTGGACTCGATAAACGTAATGATCTCGGAAATAATAGGCATAGGCTGATGCTGAGAGTTCACAATCTACGCAAGTTCTTCCGTACGTATGGCCGTTGGAGCAATCCGGATTGCGCTGAGTGTCTTCTGGGTCATTCTAGTGGTGTCTCTGCGGTTTACTCTAGACTTGATACTGCCATCCCCATTTTGGAAGCTGAATACCTGAAGTGCGAAGCTAATCTTTCGATCTTTGAACAATCCAAGAACATAATCGAATTGAAGGAACAAGTCCAGAAACAGACTACTGAGACTGACATGATCTTAAAGCACCTCGTCCTCAAGAACGTCGAGTTTGAGACACAGCTCAAAACCAATCAGGACACCCTAGACAAATACGCGAAGTACCAGATGGAAGAGTCGGTACAACAGACTGGTGACTTACTACGGCGGATAAATGATCTCGAAGTGCTTGTTGGACATCTTACAGATGAATTGGGAGGGCTACTCACGATCGAATGGACGAGAGAATACTGCCCTACAAAGCTAAGATATTAAGTGCGACTGTATAGAATTTAGTAAACCAAGAAAGTTACTTTTTAAATGAACTAATGATCCATTGATTTTTTATATTACATTTAACTAATCATTGAAGACCGAAAATGAGTTTAAAAACGTCTCAAATAGTAAGTATCATTATTCTAACCACAGTGTGCTCAAGCCTGTTATCAATAGGGTTGCTATTGGAAGTGTCTCCTCTTAGGGAGACCATAAGAGGTCCTCAAGGCATTCAGGGGATACAAGGTATCCAAGGTATTCAAGGTGTCCAAGGCATACAAGGTGTACAAGGTCCTCAGGGAAACCAAGGAAATCAAGGACTGCAAGGTCTTACCGGGGCACAGGGTCCTCAAGGTCCCGCATGGAGTTTCTCAGGAACATGGCAAAGTCAAGCTATTTGGACAACAGGAACACAGACAGTCTACACAATTACTGCCGATGGGAAGAGTTTATATCGTATATATTGGTACGCTGCTGATAGCACTTCGTCATCATCCAACTATGCATATTTAATGCTATTTGATGGTATTGTTAGCTTATCCGATGCTTCCGCAGGTACTGGTGGAAAGATTGATTCTGAGTGGCTCGGTTCTACATATGTTGGTACTACGGATGTTCTATTGCTTCCTCCCGGAACATACACTCTTTACGTTCACTTACAAGGAACTTCTTATGCAGAGTTAGATAAATTGGTAAATAATGGAGTTTAGCCAATAGCTTGACAATTTCAAGACGAAATAGCCCACTCTACTTACGATCCAATGTACGAGAGGATATTACCTTACAAAAACGTGTGGTTAAGACGGTTTAGCTATATTACTGCCCCCAGACCCATCATGGCAAAACCCATGAACATTAACACGTTAGCAGGAGTGCCTCTAAACTCTCCGAACTGAGAATTGGAATAAGATCGACTGCGGGCATTTGGATTATCCATGTAAAGTGCTATGCCGAGCATGATTGCTAGTAAGCCAGCAATAATTAACCACCCATTCATACTAGACCCTCCCCTTTTGTATTTGTCTGGTTAGAAACACCAGCACAGCACCTAGGACAGCGTATCCATAGTATGCGAATCCTGGTGAGGTTTTGATCATAGCATCCGTCATGCTCCACAATGCGTAGAGACCGACGGTCAGGTAGACGTACTTTAACCAACGCGATCCGTTGCTTAAACTTACATTCAAGGTTAATCCATTTTGATCTTTTAGTCTGTACTTATATGTGTTGCTGAAGTTTAGAAATATTTGAAGTATTACGGAGATATTATGTAACAGCTAAGTTACTCAATTAGCGGACAAACGGTTTTACTTATATATAAAGTATAATTTTAGAGACTATTATATAACTAGTGAGTTTGTTTAGAAAAGAAAGTTTTGTCTCAAATATTTATACGCACAAACCCTATCCAGATGAATGTCTCCATCACTCGATTAGCAATCCAGTAGAGATCATGTACGTCCACACCCCCGTTTGACTCCAAGCCAGAATCGCGTGCGATGGGAGGTCAAGCGGATTAGACATGGGAGCATCATACACTTGAGACGCTGATCAACGAGGAAGCCCTTCTATTCGCGAAGTATCTCAGGGACGAGAGAAAAACCTGGATACCGAGAATATCAATTATTTAGGTATAAATTAGAAAATTGAAAGTCGCGCGCGCTGCACACAGTGATCAAATTAATTTTAAGTTACCAGTAATAATTTATCATAACAATGTTAAATGAAGAAGCGCTCGACCAACTGCATATTAGCTATGGGATGCCAACGGATTTAAACATTAACTAAATTTCTCCATAAATTATCCTTAGCTCCATCTGATACTCAACTGTGATTGAATGGTTGATCATACATTTGCTTTGCGCCTATATGAAGTCGTATTTAGACTTATCCTCCCACCCAACTCCCACGCCGTGAAAGAACTGCATGCGCCTATCCGCCCACACACAGGGGCAACATGACACTGCGCCACCAGGCACCGCCAATCGCGCGCACGACCACCACCCGATGGTCAGCGCTTCCACGGCGAGTCCACATCTACGCCTGAGCATCCAACGGATTGAAGTACGGCCTCCCATTCACCAGCACACTAGTAACACACCGTCCGCCAGCTTCCTCGCAGCAGCCACCAACGCCGCCTTCCTGCCACGCCTCTCCGCCACGCCGTGGTAGAAGCGGGTAACCGGCGAGTCGACCCGGATGTGAACCATCGCCGCCTCCACCAGCGCCCAACGCAGCCACCTGGATCCCTGACGGGTGATGCCGCCATGCCTCTCCACACCACCGCTGCTCCGGGTGCTCGGGACCAGCCCCGCGTAGCTGGCCAGGTGGTCACCGCTGCTGAATCGTCTCACATCACCGATCTCGGCCTTCACGAGGAGGGCGACGTAGTAGCCGACGCCGGGGATCGTCATGAGTAGCCGGACATCCGGGTCCTTCCCGGCCTCCGCTTCAGATGGAGGAGAGGAGCTTCACCTCATCCTTCAGGGGCTCGATGAGGCGGAGGTAGCAGTCCACGGGCTCCAAGCTCGAGGCTCGTGGAGCCACTCGACTCCCTTCGCGGTGAAGAGGCCGTAGCCCGTCGGTGGCTTGACTCCCTCGTAGGCGAGGACGTCCCGGATCTTCACCTTGAGCTTCGTGACCTGCCGGACGAGGAAGGCCCTGCGGCGGACCTTCTCCCGGATCGCCGCGATCTCCCTCGGGTGGTATGTAGCTCGTCGGGCAAGCTGTCCAGCCTCAGCAGCTCCGCTAATGCCCTTGAGTCGACTCTGTCAGATTTGATTCTTGCCTCCGCGATGTAGCCGTGTCTTCTTGGGGTGGCTGACGGTGACGTCGTATCCCTGCTCGGTGAGTTTCCGGTAGAGTGGGATGATGTAGGTGGAGGCCTCCATCGCCAGCTTCTCTGGGTGGTATGGCTCGAGGAACGCGGGTATGTCCTCGTTGGGCATCTTCCTCTGGACGAGTACCTGGCCGTCTGCGGTCAAGTACTGGTTGCGTAGGTTGTTTCCTTGTGGACGTCGAGTCCACAGACGACGGCGCTCATGGTTTGACCTGAGCGCCGCGTCGATATATTCTTCATACATCATCGCGCGCATCCACAATTATTTTTAGGATGTCGCACGCGATCATGTGATTAGATTTGGGCCAAGTAAGGATCGATGACAGCTTCAGTTTCGATGTAGATAGTTGTCATTACGAGAGCCATAGCCACTGGGCCAAGGTTCGAATAAAAAAAGATGACAGGCGCGGTGATTACTACATAGATGTCCTTGTAGGGAAAAAAGGAACGGATGTGGCCCACTGTCACTATGGCCTAAATGCTGATCAGAGCGTGAGATTCGCGGAGACGAGAGGAGTGATCAATTCGATGAGCCGTAGGGTGGAGAGCAGGAAATTTGGTCTTTTAGAGGAAAAGACTCTGCAGCTAAGGCCGGATACCGGGGGAGAAACTTTCGTGTTTAAGATCGAGATCGACGAGCCCTCAAGGAAAATTCGATTTTTATTGGACGATGGTGGATTCAACAAAGAACAAATATTTACTGGATCTTCCAAGCTAGATAATGCTTCATGGAATTCGAGTTTAAACAAGTGGAATTAACGCAGATAAATAACAACTCGCTCCCTGTCGGTGAATTGTGTTTGTTGTTTAACCACCGCGTGATCAGTATATCGGTAACCATTCCGGCTCAAATATCCCTCTGTTCAGCCAACGGAGCCCGTAATACCGATCCGGTCGGTATAGGAGGGTATCCTGAGCTTTATTTCACTCATTATCAGTCTTTTTGTATATACCGATCGGCAATGTCTATAGTCGAAATTTATCACCAAGATTTACCTCAGATAAATTGATTTAGCCATTGGTGAATAATCAACTGATACACTATGAAGGTCAGGAGGCTTGGCGAGGTGGCTGCGGAGCCAACCTCGGGCGGCATATTCACGGGCGAGGTGACCATCCAGAGGGTCTTCGGCAAGGAGACTGGGGCCACTAACCTCAACGTTAGCCTAGTCTCATTCCCCGCTGGTGTCAGGAACACGTGGCACACCCACGAGCACGATCAGTGCCTCTGGATACTCGCGGGTAGGGGGAGGGTGGCGAGCAGAGAGAAGGAGTATATAGCCGAGCCCGGGATGGCCTTCTTCATCCCGGCCGGCGAGAGCCACTGGCACGGCAGCGTCGGGGAGGACTTCAGCCATATAAGCATTGTCGGCGGCACCGGGCCGACGAAGCCGGACGGGCCCAACCCCTTTAAATCGGAGCCCACATCCATCAGTTGATCTGATTGAGCCCAGAGGCGAGGCTGAGGGTCGGCGGCATCACCGACATGTCCACCGTCGACTGGTACGGCAACGTGAGCCTCATCGTCTTCTGCGCGGGCTGCAACTACAGGTGCCCGTACTGCCAGAACTCGGGCCTCATCCCCCTCGACTCGGGGAGAGAGATAGACCTCGACCTCCTACGCGACCGCTTCGAGGCGAACAAAGTCATCAACGACGCTGTCGTCTTCACCGGCGGGGAACCCGCCCTCCAACCAGACGCCGTAATCGAGGCCGCGAGGCTCGCCAAGAACCGTGGACTCAAGGTCATGCTCGACACGAACGGCAGTGTCAAGGAGAACATAGACAAGATACTACGTAGCGGTGCCATCGACAGGGTCGCCCTCGATGTGAAGGCACCGATTAACCCCATAGACTATGGGAAGGTCACCGGTCGCCCGGACCTGGGCGAAGCCTCGGTCGAGGCCGTCGAGCACTGCCTTAACCTAAGCAAGGATTTGGGCATCGAGATGGAGATACGCACCACTGTCGCCCCCGGAGTCTCCGACGATCCTGCCTTCATCCGCAGCATCGCCGAATCCATCAAGGGGAGATGCGACGTATTCTACCTCCAACAGTTCGACAACCTCGGAGAGGTACTAAGCCAAACCCTTAAACAGGAGAAACCTCCTACGAGGGAGGCAATGACGAGCCTCGCCCGAGAAGCCCTGCAGACGGGACTCAGGAGCGTCTTCATTAAGACGCGAAGTCATGGGCTCGAGAGGATGGGCTGAGAATGGCCCGGAGACGACTAATTCTCCTAACGGGGATGGCCGGCTCCGGAAAAACCACTCTTTCTGGGATCATACGCGAATCCGGTTTACGCGTCATAACCATGGGCGACGTCATCAGAGACCTCGCAAAGCAGAAAACGCTCGATCCAACCCCGGAGAACATCGGCCACCTCGCAGAGGAGATACGCAAAGAGGGCCCGGACGCCGTCGCCCGCCGCTG
The DNA here is from genome assembly GCA_963820555.1 of Candidatus Bathyarchaeota archaeon. Classification (GTDB taxonomy): domain Archaea; phylum Thermoproteota; class Bathyarchaeia; order TCS64; family TCS64; genus UBA8941. The sequence continues at coordinate 85,984 of CAWGAT010000044.1, read as the reverse complement.
TGTAGAGATGCTCAAGAAAGGACCAGATGGCCTAACCGTCGTCGATGGTATTAGGAGCATAGCCGAAGTCGACGCCTTCAAAGACGACTTCGACGTCGTCCTCATCGCACTGTGGGCAAGCCCCCTCAGCAGGTTTAAGAGGCTCACCCGACGAGGACGCAGCGACGACCCGAAGACTTGGGAAGAGTTCAAAGAGAGGGAACGCCGCGAACTCGGCTTCGGTATCGGGGACGCTATCGCCTCCAGTGACTACATAATCAAGAACGACGACGGAATAAGCAGCTTAAAACCCGCCTTCGACGAGATCATGGAGCGGATAAGAAATGGCTGAAGTCAGGGTCACCGTGAAGGCTCACCTCAACTCCACCGAGGACCCAGAGAAGCTTGAGCGAGCCATCACTAACCTATTCGGGGAAGTGGAGATTCAACGCAGTAAGGAGCACGGTACAACTTATCTTGGATTCGAGTCGATGGGCATCGACACCCTCCGACAGCTCAAACAAAGGATGGCAAGTGACAGGATCAGGGACGCAGCAAGGGCGATGCTCAGTCGTTGGGCCGCTAAAAATGAGAAGGTCACATTCCACTTAAACAGACAGGCCGCATACGCGAACCACGTTAGCATCTATCACGCAAGTAAGTCTCCCCTAGGCCCAATAGAAGTGGAGATAGATGGACAGCCGGAAAAAATTATTGAATTTCTGACGGGGAAAGGTTCCGCCTAGCTAGTGACAACACCTCTTCAATAAGAGCTGAGGAAAAAATATCGTCATATAGAAAACAACGATACATACTGCCAACTAAATATATATGATAGGTTGACCTTCCGTCATTCTTTATATTAAAAATCTCACCCATTTTCAGACTAATAATAACTGGATCTAGTAAATTCCACGATCCCTCTGCCTCTTCATTCAGTGAACGGAACAAGAAGTACGATGATGGAAGGAAGGTGATTTTCTGGCAGGGAAACACCTATACAAGGAGCTTAACACCCCCGTAACTCAAGGGCCTTCTCTTCGAGAATTTACTACGGACAGAATCTGTGAGATCTGAATGGTTATTTGGAATATTTCTTTAAATTATGATATGCTACTTGAACGGAAGAGTCTTGAAAACAGCACCTCTTCACAGTCACTATATTGCGTGTGAAATCGTCGATCACATGACTGATTTTTTTCTCTTATACCCCCCTACTAGTTACAAGGAGACTTGAGAATGACTTTATCTCACATAAACTAAAACTTACTAGTCTCAACCTAATAAGAGTCGCTGCTTCGCTGGTGGTATCTTGCCCATCTTCTTCACCTGCTCCGTGAAGTCCGAGATGAACTTGGGGAGCATCTTAAAGATGGGCAGCACCATAGGCTGGAGGCGTACCCTCCCCGGCTCTACGCCGAGGCTCTTCAGGGTCTCCGAGACATCCTCGACGAGCCTCGCTGCCAGCTCGGCCTCATGGCTCTCCTCCACCTCGCAGATGAGCACGCCGTCGGCGCCCAGCCCCATCGCCTTCAGGATGGTCTCCTTGCTCAGAAGGGCGGTGGAGGGCATCCTCAGAATCCTGATGTTCGTTGGGTAGTGAAGCCGTGCAGTACCCGCGTTGTCGGCCGCCGTATAACTGATGTTGTCGTCGAAAAAGCCCAGGACAGCCACGTCTCCCTCGGTTCCCGAGAGGAGCCCCCTTGCCTCCTCGAGCAAGGCGTCCCCGGAGTTGTTCGGTATCCTGAGCGAACCTCTGGGGCAGACAGAGATACACGCCCCGCAGCCGTTGCAGCTCACGGGGTCGAGGACCGGACCCTCGCCACCCATAGTCAGGGCCCCTCTAGAGCAGGCGTCCACGCAGGCCCCGCAGAGGTCGCACTCCCCTTCATGGGTGGGCTTGGCGGGGCTCAGCTTAGCAGTGCCGTCCCCGACGAAGTTGAAGACGTGGCTTGCCGCGGCCCTCGCGTCGATGACCGAGTCGTGTATATCCTTTGTCCCCGTAGCGACACCGACGGCGAAGACGCCCTCCCTCAGCGTCGAGATCGGGTCGAGCTTTACATGCTTCGGCGCCACGAAGAGGTCCTCCCCGAGAGCTATGCCGAGGCGGGACGCCAACTCACCCGTCCCCGCGGAAGGGACCATAGCGGAGCTGAGCACAACGAGGTCCACCGGGTTCCTCAGCATAAGCCCCGTGTCGAGGTCCTCGACGATTATCTCGAACCGCCCATCCTCGAGGGGCGTAACCCCGCCGGGCTTCGCGTGAATAAACTGGACCCCCTTCTCGCGCGCCTCCCTGTAGAAGTCCTCGAACCCACGCCCAGTCATCCGCATATCCGTGTAGTAGATGTAGACCTTGAGGAAGGGTAGGAACTTCCTGAGCAGGATGGCCTGCTTGACGGAGTAGGCGCAGCAGACGCTGCTGCAGTAGCCGACACCGTGGTGGGGGTCCCGACTCCCCGCGCAGAGGACGTAGGCGATGGACTTAACCCTCTCCCCGTTCCCCCGCGTCAGGACCTTCCCCTCCGTGAGCTCGTTCTCGATGAGCCTCTCCACCTGTAGGCCGTTAACGACCCCGCTCATCTCGGGGTGATAGGTGCGGAGCACCTCGTTCCCGATGAGGTCGAAGCCAGTGGCAACTATCATCGACCCGGCGTCGACGGTGACTATCTTCTCCTCATCATCTAGGTTGATGGCGCCGACGGGGCACGCCTCAACGCAGGCGCCGCATCGCTGGCAGTGCTCGAAGTCAATGGCGTACGACGAGGGTACAGCCTGCGGGAATGGTAGGTAGGCGGCCTTACGCTTGTACAACCCTTCCTCGAACTCATTCGGCACCTCCGTGGGGCAGACTTGGCTACAGCGTCCACACTTGAGGCACTTCTCAGCGTCTACTCCCCTTGGGGAGACCCTGACCTTGACGTGGTAATCCCCCGGGCCGCCCGACACGGAGGCGACCTCCGCCCCAGTCAGGAGGGTGATGTTCTCGTCGTTCCCGACCTCCGCCATCCGTGGGCTGAGTATACACGGGCTGCAGTCGAGGGTGGGGAATGTCTTACTTAGCTGTGCCATGCGCCCGCCTATGCTAGGTCGACGCTCGATGAGGCTGACCTTGAAACCGCCCTTGCTAAGCTGTAAGCCAGCGGTTATCCCCGCGACTCCACCGCCGATGACGAGCACGTCCCTGTTTATCTTTACGACTTTCTCCTCTAAGGGCTCAAGGGTACGAGCGCGCGCGACCCCGCCCTTTACGAGGCTCATGGCCTTCTCCGTTGCACCTCTGTCGTGGACCCAGCTGCACTGCTCCCTCAGGTTGACATGGACGAGCTTGTGCCTGTTGACGCCGGCCTCCTCGACGACACCGCGGAACATCTCTTCGTGCATGTGAGGGCTGCAGCAGGCGACGACGACCCTGTCCAGCCCATGGTTCTTTATGCTTTTCTGAATCAGCTGGAGTCCGGGCTTGGAACAGAGGAACTCGGTGACCTGCGCAGTCTTGACATCTCCCTCATCTTTAACTGAGTCTCGAACCTTCTCGCAATCCACCGTGCCCGAGATGTTCCCGCCACACTTGCAGATGAATACCCCCGTCGCCATGTCAGACACCCACCTTCCCTAGGAGGGCTTGGACGCCCACCGAGTTGACGTCGAAGCCCAGCTTGGATGGATCGATGCCCAGTGCGAGGCCGAGTAGCTGGGGGTAGTAGAGGACGGGGAGACCGAACTGCTTCCCAAGCTCCTCCTCTAGTGTCTTCTGGTACTTGTCGTACATTATCCCGCAGAAAGGGCAGACGACAACCATGGCATCGGCCTTTCCGGATAGCCTCGAGAGCTTCTTACCGGTCATCGCCTTCGCTATCTCCTCTCGGACTGCTAGTATCCCGCCTCCGCAGCAGTCTGTCTTCCCCTGGTAGTCGAGAGCCTCGGCCCCCGTGGCCTCGACGAGCCTGTCGAGGGTGCCTGGGAACTCAGGGTCGTCGAATCCCGGGTAGAGGGTTGATGGGCGGACGTAGTGGCAGCCTGGGTGTGTGGCGATCTTCAGGCCCTTGAGTGGCCTCACGACCTGTGCTCGGATTTTATCTAGGCCGTAGTCGTCGTGGAGCATCCTGGCGAAGTGGATCACCCTCGGTTTCTCCCCCGAGTATGTTAGACCCACCTGGGCGAGGACCTTCCCGACGCCCTTCGCGGCCTCGGCGTCCTCACCGAGCCTCTTCTCTGTCTTGTTTAACATCTCTCCGCAGGCCGAGCACAGGGTGACGAGGGCATCCCCACTTGATGAAGCGATCTTCAGATTTGCGGCAGCCATTGACAGTGCCTTGACCTCGTCGACCGACTCCACGGGGAACCCGCAGCAGCCGTAGCCGCTGTAGACGAACTCGATGCCGAACACCCTCGCAACCTCCCTCGCGGATTGCTCGTAGTTCATCTGCCGGGTCGGGATGGTGCACCCAAGGAAGAGGCCGTACCTCATGACTTCGCCTCCGAGATGCGCTTAATGAACTCTGGCTCCGCCTCGACGGTGGGCAGGCCGCGGTCGCCCCTCTCCTCGTTCGTGAAGTCGTCGACGGAGTAGACTCGCCCGTTTTGCTTCAGTATGTCGAGGAGCTTGGAGAGGTTGGCGGGGGCCACGCCCTCCTTCGCCGCCATGTTCCTGAGGACAATCATCACCTCGGGTGGGCGCACGTCCTGTGGGCACCTCTCGAGGCACATGAAGCACATGCTGCAGAGCCAGATGGTGTCGCTCGCGTATACCCGCTTCTTCAGCCCCATCTTGGCCAGCTTCATTATCCTCCGGGGGCTGAACGACGCCTCGACCTCCCGGATCGGGCAGGAGGCTGTGCATACCCCGCACTGGAAGCACTTGCTGAGGTCGCTCGCGCCAAGCTCGGCCTCGAGACTCCTCATGAAGCGTGTGTCCGCCTCGGAGAGATCCACTACGCTGTCTGGGACCATCTGCTTCTGATGAATGACAGTGGATTAAAAAGATTGAGAAAGAAAACCTACGCTTTCTGGGCCTCGAAGACCTCGGTCTTCTTCGTGTACTCGGGCGCCCTCATGACGTCCGAGCCGATGATCGCCTGCTGCATGCAGTTGTCTATGCAGAGGTAGCAGAAGAGGCACTTGAATGCCTGATACTCGACCCTCTTCTCCTCGGGTACGACCTTGATTGCCATGCTCGGGCAGACGCGCTCGCAGTCCTGGCACTGGTCGCACCTGTTCATGTCCCACGTCAGGGCCCCGCGTGTCCCGGGGACCGGCGTCGGCTTCTCGAACGGGTACTTGACGGTCGCTGGCTTGCTGAAGAGGTTCTTGAGCACTTCCTTTACCATTTCCGGCATATCAGTTCGCCTCCTTCTTCACCTGGATGAAGCGCTCCGTGCAGCTTATGCACGGGTCGATGCTGTGGATGATAGTTGGGATGTCCGGGACATCGTTCCCGATGAGCATCGAGACGAGCGGCGGGATGTTGGCTGCGGTGGGGGTCCTGATCTTGCAGCGGCTAAGCTTGTTCGTGCCGTTCCCCTCGATGTAGTAGAATAGCTCACCGCGCGGCTGCTCCGTCCTCACGAGGGCTGTGCCCTCCGGGAACTTTGTGCTCTTGTTGAGCACCGGCCCCTCCGGCATCTCCTTCAGCGCCTTCTCGATGAGGTCGAGGCTCTGGAAGACCTCGTCGTATCTGACGAGCATCCTCGAGTAGGCGTCCTCCCCCTCGTGGGTTATAGGCTCGAATCCGAGGGCCCCGTATGCCTCGTATCCGGTCATTCTGGCGTCCGTCTTGATACCGCTTCCCCTGATAGTTGGGCCGACCGCGCCGAGGAAGGATGCCTTGCTCTTCGGCAGGATTCCCCTCCCCTCACACTTCGCCTTCAGGGCTGAGTCCTTGTAGAAGACTGGGCGAAGGTTCTCCATCTTCTGCCTCACGATGCTGAGGTCGTCGACGTAGGCCTTCGCGAGGCTCTCGTCGATGTCCTTCCTACAGCCGCCGATCACGTTGGTCTCTAGGTGGATGCGGTGACCATTCGTCTTCTCGTTCAGGGTGAGTATAACCTCACGGTCGCGCCAGATCTGCATGAACAGGCTCTCGAAGCCGATCGCGTCGGCGAAGAGGCCGAGCCAGAGCAGGTGGCTCTGGAGGCGCTGTAGCTCACTCCATGCGACGCGTATGTACTTGGCGCGGGCGGGGACCTCGGTGTCGGTCGCCTTCTCGATCGCCTCGCTGTAGGTCATTCCGTGGATGTAGTTGCAGATGCCACAGACGCGCTCGCAGAGGTAGATGTTCCTCTTGTAGTCGTTGATCTCGCAGCCGCGCTCGATACCGCGGTGGACGTAGCCTAGGTTTGGCACGACGTCGACTATCTTGTCCTCGTCGACGATGAAGCGGAGGTGTACGGGTTCGGGTAGCACGGGGTGCTGGGGCCCAAAGGGTATTACGGTGTACTTGTTCTGGGACATCTTTGCATCATTCATTCCAGTCACACTTCCAGCAGCGCTTCGCCTCACGAAGCGCCTCGTCCTCGTTGTAGCCGAGCTCGACCTCGCCGAAGCCCTTTATGCGCTCCTCGGCGTTTAGCTCGCGGCAGCTCACCATCTCCTGGAACCTGATCTCCTCGATGTTTGGGGGGCGGCCCACGAACTCGTCCGCATCAAGGTCTGGCGGTGGGAGGCCCTTGCCGCCGAGGCTCATGTCTATGCTGTGGGCGGCCTTCCTGCCGTCCCTCAGTGCCTCGATGACGCTGCTGGGGCCGTAGACGCCGTCTCCGCCGGCGTAGACGCCGGGGAGACTCGTCTGCATCGTCTCCTCGTTGATGACTATCCTGCCCTGCCTGTTGACCTCGACGCCGAAGTCTGCTGGCACGACAACTGACTGGCCGATCGCCTTGACTATCGTGTCGACCTCGACCGTGAAATCGCTCCCCTTCACTGGCACGGGCCTGCGCCTGCCCGAGTCGTCGGGTGCGCCGAGCTCCATGTGCTGGAGGGTGAGTTTCAGGGGCTTACCGGGCTCGATCTTCACGGGGGCGGTGAGGTACTCGAAGCTGACGCCCTCTTGGAGCGCCCCGTGGATCTCGTGGGGCGAGGCAGGCATCTCCTTCTCGGTGCGCCTGTAGTACATGACCAACTTGCTGGCTCCGAGGCGCTTGGAGACGCGCGCGGCGTCTATCGAGCTGTTTCCTCCGCCGATGATAGCGACGCGGTCGCCTATGGACGGGGTCTTGTCGTGGACGTTGACCTGGCTGAGGAGCTCGCGGAAGTCCATGACTCCCTCGTTGTCCTCGCCCTCGACGCCCAGCTTGTAGCTGTCGAGCGCCCCTATGGCGACGAAGACGGCGTCGTTGTCCTTCTTCAGGGTCTTGAGGTTCTTGACCTCCTTCTTCGTCTTGAGGGCGACACCCGCCTCAGATAGGCGTGCCTGTATCTCCTCCTCCAGGAGGTCCTTGGGGAGCCTGTACTTGGGTATACCCCAAAGCATTGCCCCGCCGCAGCGGTCACCCCTCTCGTAGAGGGTGACCTCGTGACCGAGCAGCCCGAGGAAGTAGGCGCAGCTAACGCCAGCGGGTCCCCCACCTACGATCGCGACTTTCTTACCGGTGGGCTTGGTTACCTTCATCTTCCTCTTGAGGCTGGGCATCGAGTCCGCCGTGTATCTCTTGATGAGTCTAATCTGGATGGGCTCGTCGTTGCGTTCCTGACGGCAGCCCTCTTGGCAGGGGGCGAAGCAGACTCTCCCGAGTATGGCGGGGAGGGGAGCCCGCTCGCATACCGTGCTGTAACCGCCCTGCGGGTCGCCCTGGGCGACTTGCCTGATGTACTTGGGAGCGTTAACCGAGCCGGGGCACGCCTCGCGGCAGCGCCCGTAGAACCTCTTGATGAACGGCGCGGGACCGATCGCCGGCTTGACGAGCGTTGTGTCGTCAGCCCCTTCGATGGTGAGGAGTTTGCCGCCGAAGTCGACGCTTATCCCAGAGATCTGAATCTTGAACAGGTCCTGTATCTCGTTCTCGAAGAGGAAGGCGGAGGGGTAAACGCTCGTGATGCTCGGCATCGGCTCCTTCCTTGGCGTCTTGACGTGGAGGTTGACCACGTCCATGTCCCTTGAGAAGTTGTAGACGTACTCAATCTCCTTGCCGTGGTCGAGGGCCGTGATAGTAATTAGGCGAGCACCCTGAGCCTTCAGCTCGCTTAGCCTGTTGAACATCTCCGACTTCTCAGCCGCGATGTTCTCGGTCTTTGACTTTAATTCGAACTGCTGTGCAGTCATCTTATTCCACCTTCTCGCCCTCGCTCACTTTCTGGAGCTTCTGCAGTGCTAGTACGACTCCGTCTATGATCGACTCGGGACGTGCCGCGCATCCGGGGACATAGACGTCCACGGGGATGACCTTGTCGACGCCACCGAGAGTGTTGGGGCAGTTATGGAAGATCGCGCCACTGCAGGCGCACTCGCCGATGGCGATGACGACCTTAGGTTGGGGCATCTGGTCGTAGAGGTTCTTTAATACGCGCTGGTTGCGCTTGTTGGCGGGACCCGTCACTAATAGGACGTCCGCCTGCTTCGGGTCACCTATATTGACGATTCCGAAGCGCTCCACGTCGAACTTCGGCGTCAGAGCGGCGAGTATCTCGATGTCGCAGCCGTTGCAGCTGCCGCAGTCGAAGTGCATGACCCACGGCGACTTGAGCCGTGCCTTAGTCATTGTCTTCATGATAGTATCACCACACGGGCGATGAGCCCGACGATGTTCGCGATTATCAGGAGGAAGCCCACGACCCACGTGGTCTTTACCATCGTCTTCCAGTCGAGCCTCGGGTAGCTGTTGTCTATCACGAGCACGACGAAGAAGAGGGCAAAGGCGATGACTGCACCCACCACTATCCACGGGACCGTGAGGGCGCCAAGGACTACGTCCTTTGCCCAGAATAGGCTCGCTAAGCCTACGAGCAGGGCGACCTTCGTCCAGTGGCCTAGCTCGACGAGTGCGAGGGTGTAACCGCTGAACTCTGTGTAGACACCCCTGACGAGTTCTTGGTGGGCGTGGCCTGAACCCGAGACGTCGAAGGGGGACTTCTTCATGTCGATGATGAGAACAGGGATGAGGGCTAGGAAGGTTAAGGGAAGGATCGTGAGCAGCGGCACTTTGACATCGAAGATCGAGCCGACCATGAAGCTACCGGAGACGAAGAAGATACTGATCGCTGCCAGGAGCAGAACGGGCTCGTAGCTTAGCATTCCGAGTAGCTCGCGGCGGGCGCCTATGTTGCTGTATGGGGACTTGGAGTTGAAGGCCGCCACTATCAGGCATAGATCCGCTATCGCCATGGTGAAGACGAGCAGTAACATGTCCTGCCCGAAGGCGAGAAGCGCGAAGGCGGCGACACTGAAGCCGAAGTAGCCGAAGGCCAGGATCGGCTGGATGCTGCTCGCGATGAACGGCTCCTTGCCCCAGAGCTTTATCGCGTCGTAGAAGGGTTGCATTATCGGCGGCCCCATGCGGCTCTGCATCCTAGCGGTTATCCTCCGGTCTATTCCCATCAGCAGGCCGCCGATCATGGGGGCCAGTATGACTAGGACCACTGGGACGTACGTGTTGAGGTTAAGGAAGTCTACCATGTCAAAGCACCACCGTTATGAACATTATCATGACGATCAACGCCCCCGTCACGGCGCCGTAGCTCAGCACCTTGGATTGGCTGAACTCGTTTTCCATGAATAAGGCTGAGACCTCCATCGGGACCTGGGTGTCCGCCGTCGTCTTGAAGGCGTCGGGGTTGTCCGAGACATTCTCGCCGCTGACGTAGGGTGGCTTCACGACGCCGCCCTTCTTCGTCGCTATTATCCACCCTAAGACGAAGATAGCTATGGCGCCGACCCAGAATGGGTAGGTGAGGAACGTACCGATGCCAGTGGAGAAGCTCAGGGTCCCGGCGCTTATGAAAGGGAAGTTCCCGGCAGGCAACGCGGGGAGCACGACCGCCCCGATGACCATCGATGCACCGGCCCCCATCACTATGCCGAGAGTTAGCAGGGACAATAGCGATATCGAGTATGGTAGCGGGAGCTGCTCCACGCCGAGCTTTTTCCCAGACTGTGGGAGCACGAGCATGTGCCCCAGCCACTTCGCATAGTAGAGGGTCGTCGCAGCACTACCTATGAGCACGAACGAGATTATTATGAGGAAGCCGAGGGTTGACGACGTGATTATCGCGTCGATGGCCACCCACTTGCCTAGTAGCATCCCGAATGGGGGCAGGAACATGCTCAACATCCCGACGATCATGATAATCGTCGTGGTGGGGAGCCTTGCGAGGAGCCCCTCCCAGTCCTCGATCACGCGCGTGTGTACGCGGTTCTCGACGACACCCGCGCAGAGGAAGAGGAGGCCCTTAGAGACGGAGTGGAAGATGAGCAACGTTAGCGCTGCGACGTAGCCCAGTGGGTTCTGAGGGGTGCTGATCCCCACGCAGAGTATGATGAGGCCGAGGTTCCCTATGGTAGAGTAGGCGAGTATCCCCTTGGATAGCCTCTCGTTCAGGGCGAGGACAGCAGTTATCATGAAGGTGAACGCCCCGACAAGGGCGACCCCGAAGCTAAGTGCGGTATCGCTGAAGGCGGGGGCGAACCTTAGGATGAGGAAGATGCCTGCGTTAACCATCGTGCTGGAATGAAGCAGTGCGGAGACGGGGGTCGGCGCGACCATCGCGCCCTGTAACCACTTGTTGAATGGAAACTGGGCGGACTTTGTAAAAGCAGCGAAAGCGAGCGCGGCGAAGAGTAGTAAAGATGGGCGAGTCAAGTTCGAGTTTACCAGAGCCTCTATGGAGAGGGTACCCGCGAAGGTGTATGCGAGGTAGATCGCGGCGACGAAGCCGACGCCGCCGAGGAGGTTCATCCAGAGGGCGGTCAGCGAGTTCTTTACCGCGATGTCCGTTCCGTCGTGCCTAATCAGCTCGTAGCTGCAAAGGGTCGTGACTTCCCAGAAGAAGTAGACCCAGTAGAGGCTGTTGCTGAAAACGAGACCATACATCGCGCTGAGGAGGAGCAGCATGAAGAAGAAGAAGCGCGGTTGCTTGCTCTTCTCGATGTGTAAGTGATGCTCATGCTCATCCATATAGCTTAGAGCGTACACGACAATGAAGGAGCCCACGATGCTGATGATCAGGCTCATTATAAGCGAGAGCTGATTGACGATGATCATCGGCTCGACGGCCATTCCGCCGAGGCCGAACTCAAAATAAGCCACTGGAACAAGCTGCAGCGCGGCGAGCCCGATGACAAGCAAGTTGTTATACTTCAACCCGGCGTAGAGGAAGTAAACCAGTAGCGCGAGGTCGAGCACAAGGACAACGCTTTCGAATATCGGCGGTGAATCGTACGTATGTCCACCACCGCCCTGGAAAAGTAGGAGGGATGAACCTATGAGAACAGCGGCGGTCAGCGCCACAATGATTCTTCTAGCCGCCTTATTGTTCAGGGCATAACATAAGAGGCCCGCCAAAGACGGGAAACCAACAGTCAGGGCTATGAGAGCATCTCCGTTCATGAGTTCTCACACAACATTAGTACAGGAATCGTGTAGATATTCGCTTTAGATTCATCATAAAGGTAAGTATATACCTTTACCGAACCTGTACATACCATCCTCTACGCTTCAAAAGAAAGAGATTTAAACATATCGTTAAAAAAGGACACTTTCTTTATAAAGATAAGCATTCAAAAAGACGAAATATCTAATATCACTATTATTAAAATGTATTTGTCCATTGTTTTACATTATTATCTTGACAAATTCGCTCTTTTATGTCATTATTATCGGTTCATTGATATAAATTGGATAAGTATTATAAGTAAAATAAATATAGAATATATACAGCGGAAAATATGGATAGCAATATATACCGGATGGCTGGAGTTTATGAGAGGCGCGAAAATTGGATAAGTATATTGAGAGTGTCTACAACGGCATTGTTGAAAAGGACCCCCTCCAGAAGGAGTTCCACCAGGCCGCATATGAGGTTCTGACCACGATCGAGCCCGCGATCAAGAAGTTCCCCCAGTACAAGGAGAACAAGATTCTTGAGCGCATCGTCGAGCCCGAGAGGCTGGTTCAGTTCCGTGTGCCCTGGAAGGACAAGAATGGAGAGCTCCAGATCAACCGTGGCTACAGGATCCAGTTCAACTCAGCTATCGGCCCATACAAGGGCGGCTTCAGGTTCCACCCCACGGTGAACCTCGGCGTCCTAAAGTTCCTAGGCTTCGAGCAGGTCTTAAAGAATAGCCTCACCACCCTACCCATGGGTGGTGCGAAGGGCGGTTCCGACTTCGACCCCAAGGGCAAGACTGACGCCGAGGTCGAGAGTTTCTGCACCAGCTTCATGCTAGAGATCTTTAGGCACATTGGCCAGTTCACGGACGTCCCCGCTGGCGACATCGGTGTGGGCGGACGAGAAATAGGCTATATGTACGGCGCTTACCGCAAGATCACTAACCAGCACGGTGTTGGCGTGCTCACCGGCAAGGGTATACCCTTCGGTGGCAGCCTCATCAGGCCGGAGGCGACTGGCTATGGTGCGGTCTACTTCGCTGAGGAGATGTTGAAGACCAAGAAGGACTCCTTCAAGGGTAAGGATGTCCTCATCAGCGGCTCGGGCAATGTGGCCCAGTATGCCGCCGAGAAGGTCATGCAGCTCGGAGGCAAGGTAGTCACCCTCAGCGACTCTGACGGTACGATTTACATGCCAAAGGGTCTCACAAAGGAGCAGTGGGACTTTATGATGGAGCTGAAGAACGTCAAGAGGGGACGCATCAGCGAGATGGCTGAGAAGTTCAAGGGCATCGAGTACAAGAAGGGCGCAAAGCCATGGGACTACAAGGGCCAGGTGGCAGTCCCCAGCGCAACTCAGAACGAGCTGCTTGGCAAGGAGGCTGAGAAGCTTGTCGCTGACGGAATCTTAGCCGTCACCGAGGGCGCTAACATGCCCTGCGACTTGAAGGCCATCGAGGTCTTCCAGAAGGCGAAGGTCCTGTATGCACCCGGCAAGGCGAGCAACGCAGGTGGCGTAGCCACGAGCGGACTCGAGATGTCTCAGAACAGCCAGCGCTACTTCTGGACTCGCGAGGAAGTTGACGAGAAGCTTCACGCGATCATGGTAGGCATCCACAAGAACGCCTACGACACCGCGAAGCTATTCGGCCAGCCCGGCAACTACGTAATGGGTGCCAACATCGCAGGCTTCCTCAAGGTCGCCGACGCGATGGTCGCCCAGGGCTACTACGCGTAAACTCTTCGTTATTTCTTTTTTTCTTCTTCTTCAATACGTTACTCATTTTCCCTGCATCGGTTTTTCCCTTTAATTGAGATTGTCAGTTAGGGTCTTCATTATAATTACAACATGTACAGGTTTTTATAGTATTAACCCACAATACTGTGATCCCTTCATGTACGGTATAGTGCGGAAGGAGAAGCTTGCACCAAACATCAAGCTCTTTGATGTCACAGCACCTGCGGTTGCCGCTAAATCGAGACCAGGGCAGTTCGTTATTCTGCGCGTCCACGAGCGCGGGGAGAGGTTCCCGATAACAATAGCGGATGCTGACCCTAAGAAGGGCACGGTCACCATCATCTTCGCGGAGGTGGGGAAGTCATCGATCCAGCTCGGGAAGCTGGATGTAGGGGACTCAATACTGAACTTCTCGGGTCCCCTCGGGAACGCGACGAAGATACAGAAATACGGTGACGTCCTCTGCGTGGGCGGGGGCGTGATGGCGGGTGCCCTACTATACCAGGTGAAGGCGCTGAGGAAAGCAGGAAACCGGATAACCACGATCCTGGGGGCGAGAAGCAAGGATCACCTCATCCTCGTAGACGAACTGAGGAAGGTCAGCGACGAGTTCCACGTTGCCACCGACGATGGTTCGGAGGGCCATGAGGGCATAGCCTTCTTGGCGGAACTGCTGAAGGAGAAGAAATTCTCTCAGGCGATTACCATTGGGCCTACGAGCATGCAGATGATTGTCTCCGAGATGACTAGGCCCTATGGCACGCCGACGACGGTTAACCTGTTCCCCATAATGGTGGATGGGACGGGGATGTGCGGGGCCTGCCGCGTAACCGTCGGCGGGGAGACGCGCTTCGCCTGTGTCCACGGCCCTGACTTTGACGGCCACAAGGTCAACTATGATGAACTCATTAGCCGCATGAGGTTCTACAACCCCAACGAGAAGATCGCCATGGTCGTCTTCGACGGAGGTGACTGATTTGGCGAACAGGAAACCCCAAGCCGAGATGCCTAAGCAGGCAGTCGAGCAGAGGATACACAACTTCGACGAGGTGGCGCTGGGCTACATAGAGGAGCTTGCCCTCATGGAAGCGGGGAGGTGCCTCAACTGTCCCAAGCCCCAGTGCAAGAAGGGGTGCCCTGTGGAGGTCCCTATCCCTGAGTTCATACAACTCATCAAGGAGCACAAGTTCGGAGAAGCGGCCAAGAAACTCAAGGAGAAAAACGCCCTTCCAGCAGTATGCGGCAGGGTCTGCCCGCAGGAAGAGCAGTGCCAGAAGTTCTGCGTCCTCGGCGTCAGGGGGGACCCCGTGGGGATCGGGCGCCTCGAGAGATACGCCTCGGACTGGGAGAGACTGAACACAAAACTGGAGCCCCAGGCCACCCCACAGACAAATGGTAAGGTCGCCGTAGTAGGCTCCGGCCCAGCCGGGTTGACCGTAGCTGCGGACCTCGCCAAGATGGGGCACAGGGTCACGATCTTCGAGTCCCTTCACACCGCAGGGGGAGTTCTGATGTACGGGATCCCCCAGTTCAGACTACCGAAAGAGATAGTCCAAACGGAGGTGGAGTACGTGAAGAGTCTCGGGGTTGAACTCCGCCTCGATTCGACTATTGGGTTGCTGTCCACTATACAGGAACTCATGAATGGGGGCTATGACGCGGTCTTCATAGGCTCGGGGGCGGGACTCCCCAACTTTCTCCATGTCCCAGGGGAGAACCTCAAGGGTATCTACTCAGCGAACGAGTTTCTGATACGGACGAATCTGATGAAGGCATACAAGTTCCCGGAGTACGACACACCGATCAGGGTGGGGAAGAGGGTCGGGGTCGTGGGGGCTGGGAACGTTGCCATGGACTCGGCCCGCTGCGCCCTGAGGCTGGGGGCCGAGAGGGTCTACATAATCTACAGGCGGAGCAGGGATGAGATGCCGGCGAGAGCCGAGGAGGCAGAAAACGCCGAGGAGGAAGGCATAGAGTTCAACCTCCTCACGAACCCGGTCCGCTTCATAGGAAACGAGCGCGGCTTCCTAGAGAAGGTTGAGTGCGTGAAGCAGCGCCTCAGCGAACCCGACCAGTCGGGGAGACGCCGACCAGAGCCCATCGAGGGGAGCAACTTCACAATCGACATCGACACAGCGGTCATAGCCATCGGGCAGTCACCAAACCCAATAATCCAACAGACGACTGAGGGCCTCCAAACGACGCGCCACGGGACGATAGTTGTCAACGAGGAGACCATGCAGACCGCCATCCCAGGCGTCTACGCGGGGGGCGACGTGGTCAGCGGCGCAGCGACCGTCATCAGCGCAATGGGGGCTGGAAAAAATGCCGCCAAGGCGATACACGAATACATAACTGCCAAGGCGGCGAAGGAAGCCTAAACCCCCATCTTTTTTCATCAATTTACGCCATTTTGAAGGGCTGATAACTTAAATATTTAGTCTCTTTATTAGTATTGAACACGAATGGAAAAAGCTCTGATTCTGCTAAAGGTCGAGTGCCTCGGAGAAGACTGCATAGAGGAGGTATTGAACAGGGTCAAGCAGAGGTCGGAGGTTAAGGAGGCGGGCATGACCTTCGGTGAGTACGATGTGTACCTCATCGCCGAGGTCTCGAAGTCCCTCGAGATGACTAAGCTTGTAATGGAGCTCCGCGGATACCCCTCGGTCGTCTCGACGACAACACTCCTAATCGTCGGCTAAAACCGGGGTCCCCCTTCTAAGATTTAACCCATTTTCAAGAGATTTTTCCAACCTAAAAGAATCTAAGGAACTGCCTCAGATTTTTCTCGCATACCGGGCAGGTGCTCGATGCCTGACCTTCAGCCAGACCCTCAAGGGTCGAGGTTATCAAATGTTCACTTATCTCAACTGGTTGAGAGTTCTCAGGTGGTTCATCGAGTCGTTCCGTGCGCCATAGTAGGACACTGTCTTCACCAGGCATCAAGACTTCGCAGATGATCCCCATGCCCTTTGAGGGGATGTAGAAGATGTGCCTCTCCGGGATCGGCAAAACGTTTGTCATGTAGTCGACGTAGTTCTCCGCCGGGAACGACTCGAAGTGGGCCTCGCGCCTAGCGTAGTACACGGTTTCATCCAAGCCGGACGTGATCATGTATGATTTGGGTATGATTATAATAAGTCTTGAATTTTGGAAATACGGGGTTACTGCTTTTAGAGAGGGCTACGCCTGGGGAATCACGTTACAGGTTATCGTCGACTTGATGCCCTCGGTCTCGCGGATCTTCGTCACGGCTGCCCTCATCTCCTCGCGCGTGTTCACCTTGATCGTCGCGAAGAGGTCGTAGGGTCCGTAGAGTAAGTGAGCGGTCACGACACCCGGGATCTTGCGTATCTTATCTAGGGTCTCAGACTTGAAAGACGGCGCCAGCACCACGAGGATGAGTGCCTGTTCCATGACAATCGTAGAAGTAATCAACCACACGTGATTTAAATTTATCCAACTAACGATAACAGGGGAAAAACTAGTTATTTGTCCGATAATAAGGTTAGTAATACGAACATTACAAGAAGATAATGAGATAATCATAGAATTTATCGATTAAACGCCTCGAAACAAGCATTTATATTAATTACAGTATTTATCCTCTGATCCGATATGCAGAGGGCACTGATCTTAGTTAAGTCGAAGTCGCAAGCCGATACGAACCTGTTTAACAAGATAAAGGGATACCCAGGAGTCACGGAAGCTAACATGATCTATGGGCCCTACGACATCTACACACTCTGTCAGGACCCAAGCACGATGGGGATAAAGAAGATGGTGATGGACATAAGAAACCTCCCCGGCGTCGTCTCGACGATGACCTGCCTCATTTCGGAATAGTTTAAAAAAATGATTAGTCGTGGGTTAGTGTCTCGACCTTCTTGTTGGCATTCGTTTAGCTTTCTAATGTGCTCTGTGAAGTCGTTGAACATGGTTATCAGCCAAGTCGGCATGCAAGCGCTAGTGAAGATCGTTTCGAGTCGCTCTCCACCGTATCCGAGGACGTCGAGGGTCTTCTTCATGACGTCGACGCGGTCGATTGCCTCGAGGTTACCAGTAAGGTAGTTGCACTGCGTCGGCAGGCACCCACTTATGATTACTCCGTCGGCGCCATTTCTGAATGCAGCGAGGACGTGCAAGGCGTCTATCCTCCCGGTGCATGGTACCCGGATTATCCGTGATGTTATCGGGGTACTCCATCCCCATATTGCCCGCGGCGTCCGCGGCGGCGTAGCTGCACCACTGACAGGCGAAGGCGACGATCACTGGCTCGTCCTTCTTCTCCTCGCTCAGCCACTTGGGTGTGAGGATCGCCTTGATCTTGGGGACGAGTTGGTCGTCCTTGTAGTGGCGTAGCTGCATGGCGGAGACGGGGCAAACGGCGCTGCATATCCCGCAGCCCTCGCAGGCTGCCTCGATGACCTTGGGCTCCCCGAAGGCGCTCCACTCGATGGCGCTGAATGGGCATATGCTCGCGCAGGCGCCGCATCCGACGCACTTCTCCTTGTCCACCCACGCCTTCGCGAGGTCGATCTCCATTTCCCCACGCATGAGCATCGAGGCTACGCGCCCCGTTGCGCCGAGGGCCTGCGTGACGCTCTCCTGGATGTCCTTGGGCCCGTGCGCTGTACCGGCTATGAAGATGCCCTCCACAGCCGTGTCCAAGTGGCTCCAGCTTCGGGCCGCGCTCCGCGAAGAACCCGTCCGCCGAAATGGCGACACCAAGCTTCTGAGCAAGTTCTGGCGCCCCCTCGGATGGCTCTAGGCCAGTGGAGAGGACGAGCAGGTCCACGTATAGTGGAACTATCTCGCCGAACTCGTCCTTGACGTCGATGTGGATGGAGCCGTCGGGCATAGTGGTCACGTCTTCCACTTCCCCCCTGAGAAGGCGTACACCTAGGTTCTGTGCCCGGTAGTAGTAGTCCTCGTAGTGCTTCCCCGTGAGGCGGATGTCCTTGTGGATGATTGCCAGCCCCGCCTCCGGGTACCTCTCCATGATCTCAGTCGCGTGCTTCACCGCGATGCCGCAGCATATCTTGCTGCAGTACTCGTGGGTCTTCGTGTCGCGTGACCCCACGCACTGGATCATGGCGATGCGCTTTGGCTCCTGCCCGTCGCCTGGGCGGATGACCCGCCCCCTCGTGGGCCCGGACTGGTCGAGCATCCTCGCCAGCTGGAGCTGTGTGACGACGTTGGGGTTCTCACCATAACCATGCATCCCCTTTGGGTCGAACGTCTCGAAGCCCGAGGCGACGACAACGGCGCCGATGTCAACTGTCATCTCTCTGGGCTGCTCACCTAGGTCAATCGCCCTTACCGGGCAAGCGTCAACGCACTTCCCGCACCTCGTGCAGGTGCCTGGGTCTATAGCGTAGACCCTTGGTAGAGCCTGGTCGCTGAGGATGTAGATGGCCTTCCTCTTATCGAGGCCGAAGTTGAACTCGTTCGGAACCTCGACTGGGCACACATCCGCGCACCTGTCGCAGCCCATGCATAGCTCCTGATTGACGAAGCGGGGGTTGACCCCGATGGTCGCCTTATAGTTTCCAATGTGGCCGGTGAGCTTCCTCAGCACGGACGACGTGAGGATGTTGACGTGTTCGTGGTTGGCGACGGTGTTTCTGTAGAAGCAGCGGCGGTGGAGGTCGTTCCCGCAGGGGGAGACGCACGTCCCGCAGTCGTCGCTCGGGAATACGGAGCCGAGTTGCAGGACCTTGCCGCCTAGGAAGGGCGTTTTCTCGACGAGGAAGACCTCCATCCCTAGGTCGCCGAGCCTCTTCGAGGCCTCGACGCCGGCGACGCCCCCGCCTATGACGAGGACTGACTTCTGGACGGGGAACCTCTTCTTCTCGATGGGCTCGAGGGTCTTCGCCCTCTCCACGGCGGCCTTCACTATGAACTTCGCCTTCTCGGTCGCCTTGAGTATCTGCCCCGGGTAGAGGAGGGCGCAGTGCTCGCGGATGTTCGCCATCTCGAGGAGGTACTTGTTGAGCCTTACGCGCTCCATCATCCTCTGGAACGTCGGCTCGTGCAGCCACGGTGAGCACCCGGCGACGACGACGCGGTTGATCCCGTTCGCCTTTATCGCCTCGCTTATCGTCTTCACGCCTGCGTCGCTGCAGGCGAAGTCGCTCTCCTCCGCGTAGACGACCCCCGGGAGCTTCGAGGCGTACTCCTTGAGGCTGGTCGTGTCGACGGATTTGGCCACGTTGAGGCCGCATCGGCAGACGAAGACGCCCACCCTCGGCTCCTCTTTGTTGTCGCTCATTTCCTCGCCTCCTCGATCTGTTTAACCAACCCATCCAGCTCCGTGAGGAACTGCTCCAGCATGGAGCCGCAGCTCTTCAAGACTCTTATAGGCGCGCCGCCCTCGCCGTAGAGGCCCTCCATGAATCTAAGCTGCCCCTCGGCGTGGTCGACACCCTTCTCGATAGTGGCAGCGATCCTTGACGCAGCCTATGAGCATGACTCCGTCCGCACCTTGGTCGAGGGCCCCGACTATGTGGCGGAGGCTGATAGTGCTCATGCATGGGACGTATATGGGTATGAATGAGGGGCTGTATCTCGCTCCAGCCACCCCAGCGATGTCGAGTAGTCTGTACCCACAGTCATTACAGGCGAAGCCTATGATCTTCGTCGCCCCCTTCTCTCCAACTAAGGCGGCTTTCACCTGGGCATCCACTAAGTCGAATCCGAAGTTTGGGTTGTCGAGGGCTCGTGTCGGGCAGCTGGATATGCATAGGCCGCAGCTTTGGCATAGGGTCTCGTCGATTCGGACGGGGCCCTCGATCGGCATTGTGATGGCCTGATAGGGGCATACCGTCGGGCAGACGCCGCATCGGCCGCACCTCGCCGGGTCGACCTTGGGGGTCAGGATCGGCTTGTTGGCGTCCACCTCCTTCATGAGGTGGAGGCCTGCCATCGCTGCAGCGGCGCTCGCCTGCGCTACGGACTCTGGGATGTCCTTGGGTGAGTGGCACGCCCCCGCGAGGTAGACACCGGGACGCTTCGTTATTGTGCTCGCGACCTTCGTGTCCACCTCCTTGAAGAATCCGTCGGTGTCGAGTTCGAGGCCGAGCCTCTCCGCGAGGTCGTGGGTCCCCTTGCTTGGGACCATGCCTGTGCTGAGAACCACTAGATCACTCGGCGTCGATACCTTCTGCCCCTTACCGTCCGTATACTCGACGATCAGGCCTCCGTCCTCGGCCTCCTTTAACGGCGTCTAGGTTTCCGTGGACGAAGTTGATGCCGATGGTCTTGACGCGGTTGTAGAATTCCTCGTAGTACTTGCCGCCGGCACGTATGTCCTTGAAGAGAATCGTGATGTCGATATCTGCGCCCTGGTGGAGCTTTATCTCCTCGGCGTGCTTCATCGCCGCCATGCAGCAGTATCGGCTGCACCATGGGTTAATCTCCGGGTCCCTACTACCGGCGCACTGGATCATGACTATCTTCTTCGGCTTCTGCCCGTCGCTGGGCTTGGTGAGGATTCCCGCGGTTGGGCCCTCGCCGTCTAGGTAGCGTGCGAGCTGGAACTGGTCGATGACGTCTCTGTTCTCCGCGCCGTACTTGGGGTGCTTCCGGGCGTCCCAGTTGTCGACCCCCGTGGCGACGATTATCGAGCCGACGTAGAGGTCCTTGAATTGCTCCTCGTCCTTGAAGTTTATCGCCTGGTTGGGGCAGACGCGCTCGCAGAGGCGGCAGCTCCCCTTGGTGAGGTATAGACAAGCCTCGGAGTCGATGACGTACTTCCTCGGGATCGCGTTTGAGTGGGGGAGGTAGATCGCCTTCCGCTTGCTTATTCCCCTATTTATCTGGTCAGGGACGCTGACAGGACACCTCTCAGTGCACTGGCCGCAGGCGACGCACTTTTCAGCATCGACGTATCGCGGCTTCCTCCTCACGTGGACGCGGTAGCCAACGGGCATCCTTATCACGGCCTCGACCTCGCTGTTGTCGAGGACCTCGATGCCCTGCTCGTTGCCGACGTCCATCATCTTGGGACCGCCGATGCAGATGGCGCAGCTATCCTCCGGGAACGTCTTGCCCAGCAGGGGCATCAAGCCGCCGATGGTGGGCTCCCGCTCGATTAGATGAACCATCATGCCGAGCTTCGCGAGATCAAGAGAAGCTTGGATACCTGAGACGCCCCCGCCGATTACGAGTACGTCGTTAAAGCGCTGCACGACCTTCCTGTCGAGGGGGGTGCTCATCCTCGCCTTCTCGACGGCGACGCGTATGAGGCTCTTCGCTTTCTCCGTCGCCTCCGACCTAATGTCATGCACTAGGGCACACTGCTCCCGGACGTTGGTGATGACGAGCTGGTTTGGGTCGAGTCCAGCCCCCTCCATCGCCCTCTGTAGGGGTTTCTCCAGCCTCACGCGGGAACCCGTAACGGCGACGACGCTGGTGACATCTTTACCGCCGTTCAGCTTGACGTCTCTGAGTCTGTCTAGCATCACCTTCTGGTTAAGGACCGGGGTCTGATAGGCCTCATAAACGCCCTCCATCCCCTTCGCGTACCTCTCGAGGGCGTCGATGTCGAGCCTCTCCTTCAGGGTCTCCCCGAAGGTGTCGAAGATCACTATCGCACTCACTTCTGATCCCTCCTATTCGTGTGCCTCACACCGTCCACGGTCACGTCTACCTCGACCATGTGGACGCTACAGCTGAGGCAAGGGTCGTATGCCCTCACTATCTTCTCTATTCCCCACATAGCGTCCTTCCTCGTATCCTGCTTCGAGAACGCTTCAGCGTGCGCGTCGGCGTACAGCCTGAGATTCTTCTCGATGCTCCTGTGGTTGAAGGTCGTCGGTGCGACTATATTCGCCGCCTTTATGATGCCTCTCTCGTCGATCTCGTAGCTGTGGAAGAGTAGACCGCGCGGCGCCTCGACGAAGGCGTAGCCGACGCCGGCCCTCGCCTTGACGGGCTCTCTCGTTCTCTCTGTCATTATGACATCGTTTCCTAGGCCGTCGAGCACCTCATCGACTGATGCGACGAGTTCGACTGTTCTGGCGAGGTTGTATGCGGCGGTGTCATCGGTGGGGCGCTTGAATATGCGCTCATAAGACTTCAGGTACTCCGCTGCTGTGCCCCATTGCATCTTATCGATGACGTTGATCCTCGCTAGGGGTCCCACCCTCATGGTGCCACCGATGGGGCCCATGTCCTTGAGGTACTGGATCTTGGTGAAGCTGTGGGCGCTCGTGGTCTCTTCCAGCCGCTTGTAGTACTCCTGAGCGGGGAACTGGAGTAGTTGTGTGCCCTGTGCAGTCCCTGACCCTTATCTCGCCGTCGTAGAGTTCGTATCCACCATCCTTGGTGACGAGCCCCATGTAGGGCGAATCGAGCCCCATGTATTCGGTGGGGTCGTTTATGCGCTTCTCGTATATTCCGAAGATTGCGTCGGCTATTTTGCGCACGTTTGTGAGTGCGACGCGCCCCTCGCGTAGGAGCTTGTATCTCGCCTCACCCGTGAGCCCCTTCGTTTGCCCGCCGGGGACGCTCGTGACGACATGGACGAGCCTGCCGCCTATCTCGGTCACCACCCTGTTTCCGTACTCGTGGAGCTGGAGGGCGGCGGAGGCGAGATCTGGGGCGGCATCGGCCACGCCGATGACGTTGCGGTTCTCTATGGGGATGAGGTCGGGTAGGGCGAGGAAAGCGAGGTGCAAGACGTGACTCGTGACGAAGCTGGCAGCGTTCAGTGTGCGGCGCAGCAGCGTCGCCACCTCCGGTACCTGAACCCCCCAGGCGTCCTCCACCGCCTTCACTGAGACGAGGTGGTGGTTGACGTAGCATATCCCGCAGATGCGCTCACTTATCCTTGGTGCGTCCTCCGCCTGCTTGTTCGTGAGGAGGTACTCGAAGAATCTGGGGCCAACGGCCACGCTGAATTGGAGGTCCTTCACTGCCCCGTCCTCGACCTCGATTTTAACCTTGCCCGTCCCCTCGAGCCTCGTCAGGGGGTTGATCATGATGGTTTCGGTCATTTCTTGCTGCCTCCGTTGAGGATCTTGGCGAGCTGGCTGCTCTGGTATGTGTACCGGTAAATTGTGCCCGCGTATTCGGATAGGCTGAAGTTCTCGTTTGCCTCTTTAGTAAGGCTCGTTAGGGCATCTAGCATCGTGAGGCCCTGGTCGCTGTTGCCCGCGGTTGGCCCACGGCAGCCGTCGCACGGCATCCCTGCCTTCGGGCACGGGGCACCGCATCCACCCATCGTGGCCGGCCCCATGCAGAGGAAGCCCTGCTCAAGCAGGCACCTCTCAGGGTCCGCGACCTCCTCGTATATTCTCTTGAGCTTCTTGCTGTACTCCCCTATGCGCTCGCGGGGGCAGAGTTCGCAGACGTCGGTCTTGCTGAGCTCGGGGGTTCCACCGCTGAGTATCGTCGTGAGGATCCCGGCGATGTCGCTGGTCTCGGGTGGGCAGCCAGGTATTCTATAGTCTACCTTGACGTAGTCCCCGATTGCCTGCTGCTTCGGTAGGAGTTTGTCGACGGTTGGTAACTCGGAGGGGACGGTGCCCTTTTGCTCCGAGTAGACCCTGTTCAGTAACTCTTGCCCCTCCTTGAGGTTCGCGAGCCCGGGGACGCCTCCGAAGCAGGCGCAGGAGCCGAGGGTGATCAGGATGCTTGATCTCTCGCGGATCTTCTTTGTCGTCTCGACCTCGTGCTCGGTCCGGACCCCGCCCTCGATTATGGCGACGTCGATCTGTTTCTGGGATCTCCTTCGCATCCATGAGTGTCGGCGCGTAGACCAGTTCGTTTGCCTTGAGGATGCCGAGGAGTGCCTCGTGGAGTCCCACGGTCGCTATCTGGCACCCGGTGTCACCCGAGAGTCCGAGAAGCAGTATCTTCACCATGTTATCACCGACCCGGCATCTGCCTGGAACCCAAAGTACGGCAAAGGGAATCAGTAAGTATTCTAATGACTACATATATTGTTTATGTTGGTATAGAGAATAATAGTTACAGGTAAAAATTCCCAGTGAAAAGAGAGGGGTGAAAATAAATATTATTTTGAGTGGGGTAAATAGATACTGAAAGATGTAAAAATATGTGGAGACCAGGAGTTCTTAGAAGAACTCCTTGCCATCCTTTGCGACGAGGCGGCTCCAGTATGCGGTTACGTCGTCCTGGATCTCCTTTATCTCGTCCTCCGTGATGTGGCGGAACCTGCCCTGCATCTTGAGGACATCCTTCACCGGCTTCAGCTCCTTCGGCTTGTAGGTGATGCGGAACTTCTCGCCGTCGATGACCTCGTAGAGGGGCCACATGCCGCTCAGGACCATCTCCTTGCCGATCTTCACTGCGACCTGGGGCTCGAACCTCCAGCCCGTGGGGCAGGGGGCGGAGACCTGGATGAAGCGGAAGCCCTTGACGTTCTTCGCGTATTCGAGCTTCCCGATGAAGTCCTCGGGGTAGGCGATGCTTGCGGTTGCCATGTAGGGGACCCTGTGGAGGGCGACCATGGCGGCGACGTTCTTCCTCTTCTCCTTCTTGCCTCGGCTGAACTCGCCGACTGGGGTCGTCGTTGTCTCCGCGTACTTCGTGGTGGCGCTGCTGCGCTGCCCTCCAGTGTTCATATAGGCCTCGTTGTCGTAGCAGACCCAGAGGACGTTCTCGTTGCGCTCCGCGGCGCCCGAGAGGCCCTGGAATCCGATGTCGGTGGTGCCTCCGTCGCCCACGATCGTGGTGACGATGGCGTCCTCACGCTCCAGCCTCTTGAAGGCTCGGCTGAGGCCCGTCGACATTGCGCCTGCGCCCTCGAAGACCTCGCCGTAGATGCTTGGCTGCTCGAGGTTGCCGAAGGCTGGGCCACAGCAGGCGACCTCCTGGCGGACCATCTTGTCCTTCAGGACCTTGGCGACGATCCTCGCGACTGAGGCGCCGGTGCAGCCCTGGCAGGACTGGTTCGCTGGTTGGATGTACTCCTTCTCGTCTAGCTTCACGAGTGGAAATGGTTTGCTCATTTCATATTCCTCCTTAGACCCACTCCACTAGGGGAGAGACCTTCGCGCCGCCCGCGGCCTTGAGGGTCTTCTCTCCTATCTTCATTATGTCCTGTACTCGGACTTCCTTTCCGTTGAGGCCGGCGTGGAACTGGAGGGTCTTTGGCCTCTCCTCGATCTCGTACATGGCGTTCCTTATCTCGCCGAAGGTCCAGCCTCCGGAGCCGATGCTTATGTTGCGGTCGATGATGCCCATCGCCTTTACCTTGGGGCCGATGCGCTGCGAACTCCTCGGCTGGGAAGGGCTTGAAGGTCTTGAGCCTCACTAGGCCGACCTTCTTCCCCTCTGCCTGGAGCCTGTCGATGGCGACGCGTGCCGTGCTCGCGATTGTGCCGGCTGCGACTATGACGGCGTCCACGTCCTTCGTCTTGTACTCCTCGACGAGGCCGTTCCCGTAGCCGCGGCCGAACATTTTCTTGAACTCGGCGTTGACCTCCTTGATGACCTTCTTGGCGTTCTCCATCGCCTGCTGGTCCTCGATGAAGGTGGTCTGCACGTCCCGGCCGACGCTCCACTGCCTCATCTGGAAGGCCTGGCTCTCCTTGCCCTGGTCGGGTAGGAGGGGGATCATCGTCTTGTACGGCGGGAGGAAGGCGTCTACCTTCGCCTCGTCGGGGATATCGATGGGTTCGTCTGTGTAGCTGAGTATGTAGCCGTCGCCGGCGAAGATGCAGGGGAGGCGGACGCGCTCGTCCTCGGCGACCTTGTAGGCCATGAGACCCGTGTCGAGGACCTCCTGTCCGCTCTCGCACTCCATCATCATCCAGCCCGTCTCGCGCTGCGCCATCATGTCGGTCTGGTCGGGGTCCATCCCCTTGATGCCCCTGTGCATGACCGCCATTACCACGGGGACCCTGTTATTCCTCGTGGCGATCATCGGGTGGTGCATGTATAGGAGACCTGGGCCTGCAGTGGCTGTGAAGGCGCGTACCCCCGCGGCGCCCGCTGTGAATGCGGATGCCTGGGCGGTAAGCTCGCCCTCTGTGGTGACGTACTCGGCGTCAATCTCCCCGTTGGCTACCATGTCAGCGATGTACTGGACGATGGTTGTCTGGGGGGTGATGGGGAAGGCGGAGATGAACTTCGCCCTGGCGAGTCTAACCGCGTGGGCGACCGCCTTGTTACCGACCATAACCTCGAATTTCTGTGGCATATCTCATTCTCCTCCTTAGATGGTCTCCTGGACCCAGTCGATGGCCTTCGTCGGGCACTCCTCCATGCAGATGCCGCAGCCCTTGCAGTACTGGTAGTTGACAACCGCCTTGTTGTTCTTCATGCCGATTGCGACCTCCGGGCAGAGGATGAAGCAGCGGCGGCACCCGACGCACTTCGCGTCGTTGAAGACTGGACGGTAGAGCCTCCAGCTGGAGACGTCGCGGTCACCCGCTTTGCGAGCCTTTGCCTGGACCGAGACCTCCTCCATCTTGACCTTGGAAACGTCGACGGCGGGCGTCGCGGCCTCGTAAGCATTTTGCATCGCCTTGATGTTCATCTCGCCAATGCGCCCACTCCACTGGTGGTGGGCGGCCTCCTCGAGGCTGCTCAGCTTCACCATTCCAGTCACCTTGGCGAATGCGCCGAGGATGGCGGTATTAGTGATTGGCCTTCCGATGGTCTCCATCGCGACCTTCGTCGCGTCGACCGTGGCGACCTTGAATGGACCACCGATGCCAGTCTCGAGGCCACCATGTGGGTGGTTGACGAGGACGAGCCCGCCTTTCTTGAGTCCCTTGCGTCACGGGGACCGTCTTAGCGAGGAGGGGGTCTAGGACGACGACCATGTCCGGCTCGTGGACGAGGTCGCGCTCGTAAATCCTGTCATCGCTGATCCTGAGGAATGATTGGACCGGTGCTCCGCGCCTCTCTGTGCCGTACATTGGGATGCCGAGGGTGTACTTACCCTCGTAGTACATCGCTGTAGAGAGGAGCCTAACTCCGGTGACGGCACCCTGGCCGCCCCTTCCGTGGAACCTGATCTCCATCAACGTGGTTAACTCCTTGAGGAATCCTTCAACATCTTTTATCGCGGCATATAACCATTCTGCAGTAATGGTTGCGGCGATTCGGATTATAAATGTAGTAAATAGGACTGCTCTGGTTAGCAAGCCGCAAATATCGGCATGAAACAAAACAAACTATGAAGACCCTTATCGTCTACATCTCCTACCACCATGGAAACACGGAAAAGATTGCCAAAGCCATAGGGGAAGTGCTCGAGGCAGAGCTGAGAAGTCCTGAATCAACCAAACTGGAGTCGATCAGCGGTTTCGACTTGATCGGCTTCGCGTCTGGAAACTACTTCGATAAGTTCGATAAGAGGCTCATAGCCTTCATCGATAGTCTTCCGATGGGCATCGATAAGCCCGCCTTCATCTTCAGCACCCACGGCAGCGACTCCTACCAGAGGGCACACGAGGAGCTGAGGAAGCACCTTGGGGATAAAGGCCTGAAGGTAGTCGGGGAGTGGCACTGTCGAGCCTTCGACACATATGGAGCCCTCAAACTATTAGGCGGAATAAACAAGGGTAGGCCCAACGAGGCTGATATACAGGACGCGAAGAGATTCGCGGAGGGTCTAAGAATCAGGTAATATACACGTCACCTGACTGCGAATAGGATATTAAAGGAAGCAGCAATTGTGGATTGATTAAATTGGTGGGCAGCAGCGAGGTGAAGGAGAAGGCGGTGAGTATAGGGTTCTCCGCTGTGGGCATCCTTTCTCTGGAGCAATTGAGTAAGCTTCCATCGGGGGATGTGGAGGGGGTGCATACCCTCGTCCCCGCCGTCGAAGAGCTACCATCCGTAAAATCGGCCATAGTTCTCGGATACCACATCTGGGACCCGATCTTCAATGTGCACACACTCGACCCGCATTGGAGGGGGATAGGACTCCACGATCCTGGTGAGAGGTTCGAGTTCCATCAGCTCTACTCAGAGGTCATTGGAAGGAAGGCGTGGCAACTCGCGGGGTGGCTGAGAGGATTCGGATACGATGCCGTTCCAGCCGGCGGGTTTCCACTTAAGCGCGCCGCCCCACTCGCGGGGCTCGGAATGCAGGGGAAGAATACGGTGCTCATCTCCGAGTCTTATGGCCCCAATCTCAGGCTCGGGGCAGTCCTGACATCGGCCGACCTTGAACCAGACGCACCCTTCACACGAGACATCTGCGGAGACTGCACACGTTGTATACGAGCTTGCCCCACCGGTGCGCTGAAGCCCCACGAGATCAAGATAAAAAGGTGCATGGTCTACGCCCTAGAGAGCCCGGAGTCGATCGATGTGGATGCGGACGTCAGGGCGATGACCGACAAACTGATCATAAGACCCACCGCGGGGAGCTTCATCGAATGTACCCGGTGCCTCGACGCATGCCCCATCGGAAGGGGAGCCAAGGGCAAGCCTGCTCAGGCTTAAATCGGTGGAGCCGCCGAGTATTCACCGACCATTAATGAAGCTTGTTGTATACGGTCCACACAAGAGGCTCGGCGCCTGGCTGGAGGATGGCTCCGTCGTCGACCTCAATCACGCCTACGCTGCACTTCTTGAGAGCAAGGGTGAGGCGAGGGCATGTGCTAAGGCGGATGTGGAGGTCCCCTCGTGTCTCCTCGCGTTCATAGAGGAGGGTGAGGCTGGCTTGAAGGCCGCGGCGAAGGCCATCACTTACGCGAAGAAGGTTAAGGTCTCCGCGAAGGGTGAGCAGCTGCTCTTCAAAGATAGCGACGTGAAGTTCCACGCCCCTCTGCCGAGCGCGGCCTCGAGACTAGCTATGGCGGGGGCTAACTTCTACGACCACAGCGCTGATGTATCTAAGATGTTCGGTCGCCCTACCCCTGTTGAGGAGATTAAGAAGCAGGTGAAGGAGGGGACTTACAACGCTTGGGGCTTCTGGAAGCAGGCGCGCAACGTAGTTGACCCCGATGAGAGCGTACCCTATCCGGCGCGCACCCAGCGCCTCGACTACGAGGTGGAGATCGGAGCCGTGCTGGGTAAGAAGGGGAAGGACATCAAGGAGGATGAGGGCGAGGATTACATCTACGGCTACACCATAGTTAACGACCTCAGCATCCGCGACGGGGGCAGGATGGCGGGCCCCGACGGCTTCTTCTTCGCCAAGAACTTCGACTGCTGCGCACCCATGGGCCCGTGCCTCGTCACCAAGGACGAGATCGGCGACGTCTACAAACTCAAGCTCAAGCAAACCGTGAATGGTAAGGTACGCCAAAACGGCTCCATGGAGAGCATGATCAGGAAGTACCCCTGGTGGATCGCATGGCTCAGCAGGGACATGTACCTCTACCCCGGCGACATCGTCTGCGGCGGCACCTGCTCAGGGACAGCCCTGGACACCAGCCCAGTCGTCGACGGCAAGACGAAGCCCGACAACTTCCTCAAGACGGGGGACGTCCTCGAGGCGGAGGTCCCCGGCATAGGGAAGCTCCGCACAACCATCGTCGCTAAGAAGTGACCCTTTTATTCCCCAGCCGCCTTTTTTCATGAGTTGTCCTACGCGGCGGTTGACATCGGCGCCACGAACATCAGGGTGGCGGTCGGCGGCGAGAAGGGGATAAAGAGCAAGCGCTCCGAGGCCACTGACAGGTTGAACGGCCCGGAGGGTGTTACGAAGCAGATCGCTAGAATGATTAGGGGTCTAGACGCTGAGCCGTTGGCCATCGGTGTGGGCTCCATAGGGCCGCTTGATACGAGGATGGGGGCGATAGGCGCGACGCCGAATTTCGCCTTTAAGCACATTCCCGTCGTCGCCCCCCTCGAGGCCGAGTTCGGCGTCCCCGTTCAGATAATGAACGACTGCAACGCGGCGGTGATAGGGGAGCATGATTATGGGGCGGGAAGGGGGATCGACAACCTCTTCTACGTGACCCTGAGCACCGGATTGGGCGGTGGCGCCATCGTCGATGGAAACCCTCTAAACGGGAAGGATGGAAACGCGCCCGAGATCGGTCACCTGACCCTCGACCCGGACTCGGAGCTTATCTGTGGTTGCGGGTGTCGCGGCCACTGGGAAGCCTACTGCAGCGGGGCTAACATACCCAACTACGCGAGGACACTTCTTAGGAATAGGGATCTGAAGGGGGGCCTCCTGATGGAGATGGTTGGGGGCAACATCGGGAAGCTCACGTCGGAGACGATTTTTGAGGCGGCCATAAAGGGGGATGGTGACGCGTTGTTCGTGGTTGAGGAGGTGGGGAAGGTGAACGCGGTCGGTTTCGCTAACATCGTAAACGCCTTCGACCCGGAGCTGATTACCGTCGGCGGATCAGTTGCCATTAACAACCCCGATTTGATAATCGAGCCGATCAAGAGGGGCATCGAGAGGCATCTCATCAATAGGAAGCCGGAGATTAGACTAACGCCGCTTGGGTCGGATGTTGTGCTCTACGGTGGCCTCGCCATCGCGTTGAGGCTAAGCGAGGGTAAGAAGTGAGGGTGGCTAGGGCAGCTGCTTCACTATTAGTATGTTGTCGACGTCGTTCTTGTATTGGATTAGGTCGCCGTTGTAGAAGTATAGGGTGATCTCGAAGTTGGGCTCTCTAGTGACGACGCACTCGTAGCTCTTCGAGCCGATGCTTACGAACTGGTGGGCCGTGTCGACGCCGTATTCGAATTGCTGGACTACGCCGCCCTGTGGGACGAAGGCGTTAATGCTGTATTTGCTACCCTCCTTGGCGTTGAAGCTCTTGGCAAGGAGTTCCCAATGAGCTGGGTTGTTGTTGTCGACGAGGACCGTGTCTGAGGGGAGGGTGACTGAGATCGTCTGGTTCTTCCCCTGTGAGTCACTCATTACGCTGACTTTGTCGCCGGCGAAGACGCATCGGAGGTTGGTCTTGGTCCCGTTTTGACCGAAGTCTAAGTTGTAGCCGACGTGTGAGACCTCGCTGTGGAATTGGTATGTGGAGTTGACTGTGAGGTGGTTGAATTGGTAGATGATGTCGACGGCCGTGTCGAGTGTGTATAGGGTGGAGCCTCCGCTTGTCTGACCACTTAGGGTGTAGGTGAATGTGCCTATGAGGTCGCCGTCCTTGTAGTAGTTGAATCGTTGGGGTGCCCCGATTAGGAGGTTCGTGTAGCCTGTGGGGGCGTAGTCTATGAATGGGTTGGAGAAGTTGCTGTAGAGCTCCACGGCGACTGCCCCCGCAATGATGAGGGCGCCGAGGATGAGGATGTCTCGGTTGTTCAAGGGTGTCAGTTAATGTGGGCGGCGTGTTTAAAGGGGTTTGGGGCTAGGCTGAGTGGGCTGCGGCGGTTTGTTGCAGCTTCTTGAGGGCGGTTTCTACGCTCTCTTTCTTCTTGGCGAGTTCGGCCCTCTGCTTCTTGGCGGCTGCGCCGTGCTCCTTTAGCATCTTCTTCACCTCGACGGGGCTCGGGCTACCGAGGCTGACCCTGCGGTGGAGGCTCTGAATTGGGTCAGTTGCCTTGTCGATGAGTGCCTGTGTGACCTTGACTTTCTTCTTGTAGAGTTTGGTGGCACTCGCCTCGACGTCCTCCGGGCTTGAGCTTGTCGAGTGTTGCACCGCGGCTTATGGTGAGGTTGACTAGGTCGGCGGCTATTTTATAGGATTCGCGGAAGCTGAGGCTGGTCTCGTTTGCGAGGGTCTCGGCGAGCTCCACGGCCATGGCGAAGTTGCCCTGGAGGGGCTTGGCGAGTCTCTCCGGCTTGATCTTCATGGTGGCGACCGCGCCCGCCATGATCTCGAGGCATATCTGGGTGTTGTCGATGGTGCGCCAGAGTGTGAGCTTCGTCTCCTGGAGGTCTTGGACGTAGCCGGTGGTTAGCCCCTTCTCCATGGTCAGCAGCTCGGTTAGGGCACCGTATGATTCCCCGGTTTTGCCTCTGAGGAGCTCGATGGTGCTCGGGTTCTTTTTCTGAGGCATGATGCTGCTGCTTGAGGCGTACTCGTCGGCGAGCTCGATGTATCCGAACTCGACTGTGCTCCACTCGAGGATGTCCGCGGCGATCCTGCTGAGGTCACCCATGATTATGGCGCAGACGGCGGCGGTCTCCATGGCCCAGTCACGGCTGCTGGTGGCGTCGATGGAGTTCTCCTGTATGGCGTCGAAGCCGAGGAGCTCGGTGGTGCGCCTGCGGTTGATGTTGATGCTAGTTCCACCGACTGGCCCAGCGCCGAGGGGGTTGGTGTTGACTCTTGCGTAGAGCTCCGTTAGGCGAGTCTGGTCTCGGAGGAGGATGTCGGCGTAGCAGCTGAGGTAGGCGCCCATGGTGCCGACCTGGGCGTGTTGTCCGTGGGTGTAGAGGATCATTGGTGTGTCCGCGTGCTCGGTGGCGCGCTTCTGGAGGGCGTCGACGAGGTTGAGGGTAGCCTCGCTCATGTTGAGGATGTCCTCGCGCAGCCTGAGCTTGATGTCGGTGACTACCTGGTCGTTTCGGCTGCGGCCGGTGTGGATCATTCCGCCGGCTTCGATGCCGATCTGCTTGATGACGGTGGTTTCGATGTACTCGTGTACGTCCTCGTACTCGGCGCCTATGGTGACTTCTCCTCTGCGCCACTTCTGTCGGATCTCCTCCAGGGCGGCGAGTATGAGTTTGAGCTCCTTGGCGGGGATGATGCCCTGCTCGTGGAGCATTATGTCGTGGGCTGTGGTGCAGTTGATGTCGTCCTCGAAGATTCGGAGGTCCTCGTTGACGCTCGTGTGGAAGACTGCTGTCTTGTTGTCGAACTCCTTCCCTAGGCGTGACCTGAATAGGCTTCCCTGGGTCACTGGTTTGGCCATTTGGCTAGGGTTTGGGTTGGACCGTTTATAGGCGTTGCGACGCGGGTGTTGCGTTTAGGGGGTGTTTTGTCGCGTTTGGCGTCTGTCTCATACGATGATTATAGACCCTCATGCGGAGGGGGGAGGGGGGGTACTAGTAACAAGTAACATGATATTTTCTTCAATGAACCTGCTCTTGGTGCTAGTTTGTATTCTCTCTGAATTGAATATTCTGTGTTAATATTCAGTTATGATTTTGTGGATTTTTCTCTATTTAAGCCGGATGTTACTAGTTATGTTACTAGTAACATCTTTTCATTCTTTTCTCTTAAAGAAAATCTTCGATTATTTTTTTATTCGATTTCATTGTTGCAAATATGACAACGATGAACCCCCCCTCAGTTTTATGGCGACGTATGTTTTTAATTAATATTAGAGAGGATAGTAGCCCTAAAGCTAATGATATTAGTGGATAACCTGCCACATCCGCTCCTGAGATTTTCTCATCCTCGTGCACTAGGATGGTTAGTAGATTACTTACGCTGGGGAGATAGTCGTCGTTTCCTGTCCAACTTGCTCTGCTGATCCATGATCCCTTCTCACCTGGTTTGAGCGTAAAGACAAAGCCGCCATCCAACCCAGTTGAGTTTGACAGAGTCAAAGTATGGTTACTTGGTGTTTTCACGGTTAATGTGACCAGCTCGTTTTGGAGTGGTGGCGTAAGGGAGCCCCTGATGGTGGCCAGTTCACCGAGCGTAGAGTTGATGGCCAGGGTAGAGAATTCTATCTTGCTCTGCTCTCTGTTGAGCTTGAGAGTATACACGTGCCAGTCACGGGTCACTGAAGCTTCTCCAACTTGCTTATCATCAACGATGACTTTCACGGATTCAGTGAGCGGAAAGGATGTTGCTTTGAATGAGATATATGTCGGTTTCACTTGTGCCTCGACGAGGACGGATGCGTTAAACCCACCGTTGCCGGCCCAAGCGAAATTCTCCACGTCGTCCCAGGCTCCCTCGCTCGCGTACCATCCTGCGCCCATGAGCAGCGCTGAGCCCTCGAAGCCTATGTCGGTCATGCCTACTGAGTTCCTATTTTCGTTCAAGAACTCCACATAGTCGAATGCGGCGGCTAGGCTCCGAGTATCCGTTGATGAAGAGTTCTCGTCGCTTGGCTTACCTATCTTCTCAAAGGAAAAGGTGATGAGGTGAGTACCAGACTTGACCGTCTGATCTGCCTTAGCCGATACAGGTACGCAGATTGGGGCGTATGGGACGATTTCCGCCAGCCTCTCTTGTATCCTAAATGCGGCTTCCCTCTGAACGGATTCGTTTGCACCCTTCTTCAAGTCCTCGAGTGCACCGTCCAGTGTGGGGTCACTGATCCCGGTGAGGCTATGAATCGACGCGTCGGCTTGGGAGTGTAGGATGTTGTAGAGTTCGTGTGGAGGTAAGCTGATGGTGAGGTTCATCACGGCCATGTCGACTGTGTCGTTCCCCGAGTTGAGCGCCCTTAATCGGTTTGATGTCATCGTTGTGTGTTTGACGGGGAGCCTCAGGATTATCGCGTAGAGGCTGATGGTCTCTCCCGCCACCCATTGTGCTTCATCCTCCCAAATCGGCGGCGTGATGATAGTCATGTCTCTTAGGTCCCTCCCCGTGGATGGGTTGATCCTCCTGTTGGAGGTGATGTTGACGGCGTAGCCTGCGTCGGTGAGAGTGTTCCAAGCCTTCTCGAGGTTGAATTCGGCGTTGGACTCGTTTCTCACCCAGCCGTCTAGGCTCTCGGGGAGGAATGTGTTGAGGGGTTTGATCGCTGTGTCTGTGAGGTTGCTGATTATAGTCTCCCTGTCGATCATGTAGACTATTGCTTTCCTGAACTGTGTGTCGTTGAATGGAGGACTCGCGCAGTTGAATACGAGACAGGTCATCACTGAACTGGTTAAGGCCTCTTTGATTGTTGGAGGGTTACTCGAGCTGGCTGTTGTCGACTTTGAAGCACCGTTTGGAGCTAGCGACGCTATGAGTAGAAGTGTAAATGTGATGATGGTGATTGCTTTGAGATTCATGGTTTACGCCTCGTTATGAGGGCATCACCTACCCAGAGAGTCTATTGCCATCGCATTGGTCCTGTATATGACCTCCATCATGCTCGTTGTCGCCTCCATTATCATCGTTAGCTGATTAAGGAGCTCCTGCTGCTTGATGATGTCATCCGGGTTGTTGGTGTTTGAGAGCGATGACGCTTCGTCGATTAATCGTTGCACGTTGCTGAGGCATACCTCTAAGTTGGGTTGGATTTCGTCGATCTGCTCCGCGTTCTTAGTAAGGGCATCCGGGCTGCCCTGTGAGAGCCGGGCGTTCATCTGGTCGATGCTAAGGATAGTTAACTTCAGGTTTTGGGCGATGTCTCCAGTTATTTCAAATGGCCCATTGACGTCGATAAGCGTCTCAAGGGCGCTTTTCTCGACCCTGTTCATCTCCAGCAAGGTGTCTGGAGTGGGCAGGCCAATGTTTTTACATACGCGGTCGATCAAGCCGTGCCACAGGTCCAGTCCTTTGAACCATTGACACGTTTCACCTATGGTGCCCTTCACGGCTCCTCTTACTGTGGATTCGAATAAGCTCGGGTTGGATTGAGCGAGCTCCTCAAGCTGCTTCGAGTCCTTAAGGACGTCCGGAAGAGTAGGTGACTGCGGTGGAAGCGGGATGTCGGGTAGAAGCGGGTTGAGGTTCACAATCACATAGTCCGTTGTTGTGCGCGTGTTTGGTAAGGCCATGTCGGCCCTGACGTAGGAGCCGATGTAGTGCCATACGTCGCCCTTCACCTTGCCGGTTATCCGCATTGTCACAGTGAAGGTAGTCGGCGATGGGTACTGGACGGAGTTCTGCCACATGACGCCGAATTGGCCATGCTCTGACCCCATGACCATGGGTGGGCTCATAGAGATGACCTCGTACTTCCAGCCGCTGAGCTCTATGTTGAATCCGCCAATGCCCTTCCCTCTACCGTCGACCCGGTCATAAGTGCACGTGGCTGCTACTGTGATAGTATCGCCTACTTTGATCCTGTTCGTGGAGACCTTGAGGCTGAGCGTCTCGTGGACCCAAGCATATTCATAGAGAATTTCGTTTGGATCGTGTGGGGTTTCAGGATAGTACCACGTCCATATGTCCTTTGACAGCGTTGTTCTGTCTCGCTCAGCGGATGTAGTTGGGACGCTTTGGGTTTGGCTAAGGATTATTAGAAGAATGATCAACGATGCGATGAAACTGAATGAGCCTTTACGCTCAGTAGCCATCTGTTTCACTCCCTCTTCTAACACTATTTGGTTTACTTTTTATAGGTGCTGACGATGTGTTCAATTGATTCCCGTTATCATCTAGTGAAGATAAGGATTTCTTCGGGGGCATGTTAATGACGTTACGGGGAAACAATATTTTGATTATATAAACATCGGTTACAGCGTAGTAAAAATCGGCGCTAAAACGAGATACACTTCAGGGAGTGGCTGAGATCGAGCTAAACTGTGAAATTCCAAGCGAGATTCTTGAGCAACTCAAATACAAAGACTTCGTTAAGGATGAGAATAGTTTTCACGATTGACTGCTAGTATGAATTTTCTATTGTTGATTAAGGAGTCGATTGCTAGTGTCTTCTTCTTACTTATACCAATGGGTGTGATTGTGTATTGTTTATTTAAGTATAGCAGATTTGTATCATTATTAGAGAGACTTTATTATATCTTTCTTAATATGACTTCTCATTGAACTCACCATTTACCGGATGATCAAAGCTCACTAAATTACTATGTCGCTCCTTTCACAATTGGTCTAGATGGAAGTATATCCTTCTCGGCTGCGTAGACTGCTAGCGCCAGCGCCCAGAACCTGTCGTCGTGAGTGCCAGAGGCGTGGCTGAATTCAATTCGTCCGGTCTTCGTGAGCTGGAACTGTTCGACGTTGAGTTCATCAAGGAGGCTTCTGTCGTAAGGCAGTCTTAGCCTACCCTCGTTGAGGCGCTGCTGCATGATTTGGGCCATCTCCATCTTGTTCTCCTGGTTGAAGCTTATTCCCTTGGGATTGGGTACCTGCGACGATGTGGCGTCGTTGATTAAGAGATCTCCATGTTTTGTGGAGTCCAAGTATGTGGTTCGGATGTTTCGCCACCTCTCGCCTAGGACCTTGAGGTAGCCGAGTGCTGCTGGGACGCTTGTCATGAGGGGGAAGCGGTGCATGTGGATGAGGTCTAGTGTGTTGCCCTCTTTCTTGAGGACGGCGACCGCGGTGTAGTCGACTCGTTCTCCTATGTCGACGCCGATATAGAAGCTACCCTGGGCTTGCTTGTTGAAGGAGATGTATTCTACCTCCTCACAGCAGCCTTTGGCGAGTATG
The DNA here is from genome assembly GCA_963820555.1 of Candidatus Bathyarchaeota archaeon. Taxonomy (GTDB): domain Archaea; phylum Thermoproteota; class Bathyarchaeia; order TCS64; family TCS64; genus UBA8941. The sequence continues at coordinate 48,584 of CAWGAT010000044.1, read as the reverse complement.
TCTTGGCTGAGCCACGTGTCGACGTCTTCGGTGAACTCGGCTTCATACTCCACGAGGTAGGACATAGGTAGGGTTTCGCGTGTCCTTTCAACCTCCTCCACCCACTCCGTCGTGTATAGCCCGGCGTCCCTCGCGTCTCTCCAGGTTGCGTGGTGCAGCTCCCAGTTTGGGTCGCAGTTGATCTTGTAGAATTGGCTCTTCTTCCCCCAGGGGGTGCTGCTCACGATCATCTTGCCGCCCGTTGTGGCCAGCATGGGCTTGAGTACGTGGTTGAAGATGGTCTCGTCGTCCTTGAAGAAGGCGGCTTCGTCGAGTATGATGAGTTTGGCTGTGTATCCTCTTAGAAGGTTCTCGCTGTTTGGGAGGGCGACTATGCGAGACTTGTTTGTGAAGTGCATGATTGTTCTTGTATCCTTCTTGACCATGCCGCGGCGGACCTGCGCCGGGATGTCCTCAATGAATTCCCTGATGACGTCATTCAGAATCATGCTCTGCCTCTGAGTTGGAGCGACGATGAGGGTGGTAGACTTGGGATGGGTGCTAGCGTACCAGATTGAGTAGGCTGCGAGGCTGTGAGTCTTCCCCGACTGTCGAGGCCACCTGAGGATTATCCTCTTGCTCTTGGAGTTGAGGAACTTGGTCTGGTAGGGGGTGTGGCGCTGTCCGAGTATGAGGGCGGAGAAGAAGATCGGGTCGGAGGCCATCTTCTTAACTACCTCTTTGTCGCGAATTGCTACCTCGACTAGGCGCATGGCCTCCCGCCTGACCTTGCGCGCGAAGGAGTTGTCCTCGAGTATCAACTTAACTAGGAGTTGTCGGTCTTCGTTGGTTAGATTTATTCTTCTTAGCCTCCTTCTTTATGTCGCGTGTTATGACGAATGTACTTTCACCAATTCTGAATCGCCTCGAGGAGAATGACTGATTCTCATCCTCCGATTTTAGGCGTAGGAACACCGCCTTAAGGTCCTCCTCTTCACCGAGCTGGTCCTCGCTCCCCTTCATGATGGAGTTTATGGTGACGGTGTGGGCGCTCATGGAGCACATGAGCTTGACGCGATCCCTCGGCCTGAGGCTGGGGTTGTTAAGCTCCCTCCGAAACATCTCGAGTAGTCCCCAGTTCCAGCTGAGTAGGTCGAACTTGTCGAGCTTCATCGCGTCCTCCCGACTCATGAGAATAAATTTGTTATCGGTCTGATCGGCTGGTTCCTCTTTTATCTCCTTGATTAACCCTAGGCGGGAAGCCTTCATCTTGATGGAGTCTATGGATCTATTCAGCTGAGCAGACAACATCTTGTTCTTAGTTGTTGGATATTTTTCTCTCAGGACCTCCTCTTCCTCCGGCGTCCATGTCTCCTTTGTAGACATGTTGGTTAATCTTTCAGCGAAAGCAGATATAACGATAACTGTTTAGAAAAAGTTCCCATTGAAGTAAACTCTGACTCTCTTTGAGGAATATTTCAAAGCTAGTGCGCTGTCGGCAAGGACGGCCAAAGCCGAAAGCTCGAGCTAGGACTGGAGATCTTCTCCTTGGTAAAGCAGATCATAATCGATGAGGATGGCCCTGATCTTGTCGGCGGCCTCATGGACCTGCTCCTCCCTCTTGGCCCCAGTTATCACGAGCTTCCCCGAGGCGAATACCAGCAGGACCACCTTGGGCTCTGTCATCCTGTAGATCAGGCCGGGGAACTGCTCAGGCTCATACATAACGTGCTCCAAGACGTCGGACATCGTCTCCAGGTCGATCTTGCCGTGGAGGTTCGCGGAGGCGACCATGTTCTGGATCACTATCTTCGGCTTCCCGAGGATGATGATCCCGTTCGTCTTCAGCTCCCTGACCACCTTCTTCACCGCGCTCCTCGCCTGCTTCTCCGACTTCGCCCCCGTGCAGACCATCTTACCGCTGCCGAATATGAGGGTCGCCGTCTTCGGCCGCTTAAGCCTGAAGACGAGTCCGGGGAATTGCTTCGGCCTGTACTCCACGTTTCTAAAGATCTTCATGATGTCGAGGAGGTTTATCTTCTGGTCGAGGGTCGCCGAGGCGACGACGTTCTGTATCTTCACATCGTAGGGGCTTGTTTCGCTCATTCCTCAGCCCTCCTCCTAAGATCCTTTGAGACGTTCTCGTAGCTCCATATAGCGCCGGATTTTTCCACGCCCGCTGTAAAAAGCAGACATAGAACCCCGAATGATAACGAAGCCATGCTGTGAGCCAAGACCCTTGAATTCAACTTCACTTCAAATCTCCGCCTTGTAACTGTCCGGCATCTTCCTGCCCCTCGGGCTCAGGACGAGACCCGAAGTCTCGTCGAGCCCTTTCCCATATTCTACGATCCCCGGGGCTATAAGACTCCTCGTGACGGGCTTCGGAATAGGGGAAGTGATGCTCGAACCCCGATCTATCGTCTCAAGCTCTTCGTGGTAGAGCCAAAACAGGTTTTCGTCGCTGATCTCTTCTAAACGTTCCATCCGTTCGGCTCTCCGCCTCCGGTTTAGGTGCAAACCTCTTTGTGAGGAGGTAAAAAAAGGTGCACCTAGGCCCTTTTAACGCTTTTTCGTTATTGTCTGAGGCTGAGCGCATCATTTTATTATCAAGGTTTTGGCTGCGGCAACCCTTGCTGCAACAATCGCCTTAACCCTGTTCCTGCTATGCTTCTTTTTCCGGGTATTCTGTTTAAACATCTTTCTTTTTTTCTTATCGAGCTCTCTTTCTTCATTCTGGCTCTAGTATCTTTTAAGATGAAAGCTTAGAATGGCACTTATTGTTCTTACGGCCTACGGTATAAACCCGCTTAAAATGCCTATGGCGACCAAGTTGAGCGAGAGGGCGTGGAGAGATCGCTGGCTGAACAGTAGGGAGCTTCAGGTTTGTAAAAAATCCAGCAAACTGAGTAATACGTATTTATTCTTCACCTTGGCGGTTTTTAGGGACGGAACAAGGGAATAATGCAAATAGCACAGCACTCTTTCTGACACTCATTTTTTTCTTAGCTGTATTATGCGCGGCGATCAAACAATAAAAGATACGACACTCTTAGAGAAAATGTTCGCACATTTGCGCACAATTCATCACAATTGTTACCTTATGCGCGCTCCTTGAGAAACGTTCCCAGGACACACGGCGTCCGGGCAGCACCCCTCAGTTCCGCAACGTTCTCCCCGGAAAACGTTTCTCATACCGTCTAGCCTGTTTAGACTTCCATCCATAAGGACACACCCATCTCACCACAGAGCATAAATGACGTAAAACCAACTCTGTAACGAATCAAAACCAACTTCATAGTAACAGGCCTTTTTCATCCGGATCTCATGATTGAAAAACGAGGCAACTACTGTCGCATAGTCCGCAGGTGCGATGTGTGGGGCGGGATAAGATTATAGCTCGCGCACGCGAAAAGGGATCCATAGCGATTCTCCGGCTGTCTTCATCTCATTCGTCGGATACGTATTATCACGTAAATCTCAACAATGAGGAGTATGCATCCGATTACCATCGGGGAGAGCTTTAAGGATCTGGATACCTCGGGGCTTAGTGCAACGTTCGGTGAAACGTACTTCTTCACAGACACCTGCATATCTAGCCCATTCTGGTAGGTCTCCCCCACAACGTAGACATCGTCGCCGGAGACCGTGACGGCCCTAGCCCGGTCGATAATATTGGTTTCTCCATAGTAGTCCCGCCATATCAACTTATGATCAGGACCTAGCTTTTCCACTGATGCATCGGCTAGATCATAGAAGTTAGGGCGTGCGTGTCCCACGACGTATGTGTATTGTCCCGCCGTGACTACACCCCACGCCATATCTTCTATTGGAGACTCGCCAAGGATCAGGGTATACCTCAGGTCACCGTCTGGGCTGTATAGACGCAGAACCTCCTTCGCCGTACCATTCAAAAACATAGTATATCCAGCAATACTTATCTCCTGTTTTGCATCCACGGAGTTGGCGGCGTTTTCGACTCCGATCGATGACTCCCTCGACCAGATCACCTTACCATCTAGACTGATCTTCGTCAGGAGCATGTTGGTCGCCGGCTCTGGACTAGACGTGTTGTATCCTACTTCCCCGCAGAGGTAAACCGCGTCGCTGACTGAGATGCCCCACGCGGTCTCCGTACCCTGCGAGTTGACCATCTTTGAAAACAGCAGGTCGCCCTCTCTATTGTACTTTAGGAGGAATTCGCTGTTCATCAGGGCTGAGACCGTCACGTAGCCCGTGACGTAGATGTTCCCCGCCTCGTCGAGGGCAACACCGGTCGACTTAGCGTCGGGCCCGGGCCGCCACTCTCTCTCCCAGATGAGCCGCCCGTCTAGGTCGTACTTCAGTAGGAGCGAGTACGACGCATTCTCCGCTATATGTATGCCGCATACGTAGATTGAGGCGCCATCGGAAGCGGTTCCACGCCCCATGGTGTAGCCTCCAAGTGAATAGGTCTCATTCCAGACGAGTTCTCCATCCCGACTGTATTTAAGTAGGATGAGGTTAACTGGACCTAGCCCATAGCTGAAGGAGGCGCCTGTGACGAATAGGGCCCCACTCGTGAAGACGGCGTCGTAGGAATAGTCTCTATATTTTCCCCCCCATGATGTGGCCCAGGCAATGTGGTTCGATGAGGGGTCGCTCAGAATGAGTCCCTGCTGGGTTGTGAGGACCGCGATAGATGTGAGTTCCGATGCAAGTAGTATAAGGTAGAGAACGCCGACCCTATGCATATTCAGTTACTTGTTTTAATTCTCAGCTAATAGGTTTGAGTATTACCCGTGGCTGGTTTTTATTAGGCTTGAATAGGTTATTCATTAGAGTAGTCTAATTCGCACGCGCTTGGCTCCTATGTTGATTTACCCTTCGCTTTAAAAAATGATGGGGGCATGAGTCGTGTGTGTGGGCCATAGTCTTATCCCCCAAACCCAAACCCAACTACTGACTACGACTCTCCCCCTCTCCTACACTCTCCCTCATACTCTTTCTCTCTAAGACAAACAAACAGACAAACACGCACGCTTTACAAACAAGTATGGCTACAATAATTCAAAAAAAATAAAATATCCTAATTTGATGTAATTCTCTTATGAAATTATTCGAAATTGAAGAACTAATGCGCGCGCGCATGGTTGATTCTGCTTTGCTCCAGACGGTCTCATACATTGCTGGAGCCATCGGAGTATGCGTAGCGGGTTTCTACTACGCGTTGAACCTAAGGGAAACCACGAGGAACAGGAGAGTAGCCCTAACAACCTCACTCCTCCAGAACTTTATCTCCGAGGAGGGAAGCAAGCGGTTTCTGGAGCTGATGCAGATGGAGTGGAAGGACCTGGATGACTTCGATAGTAAGTACGACTCATCTGTGAACCTGGACAACTACGCTAAGCGTAACACCGTCTTCAACACATTGGACGTGCTCGGCTACCAGTACAGGAAGGGTATGATTGACGTCGGGACTCTTTGGTCGATATGCAATAATGGTCCACCATCTGCTTGGGTGAAGTTCAAACCAATCATAGATGCGAACCGGAGGAGGGGTTGGTATGCGAAGAATCAGTATGAGAACTGGGAGTATCTGGCGCATAAGATGGCTGAGGTAATCGCGCGCACATCCACACAAAGGTGAAAATATCAAGAGGAATTACAGCTCGTGCGAATACCATTAGTGAAGAATTTTAATCTAACAAGAACACTCAATATTGATGAAGAATAAATCTATTTTTGGAATTCTAACAATCTCAATCTTCATCTTATGTTCCCTAGGAAATGTACATTGTGAAAAACAGGGATCGCCTTCGCTTCTCGTCTCCGCGTTAAAGCCAACACAAATCACTACATCAGGGAGACTCATTATTATCAATAGCACATCTGACGCTGGGCTTGGAAGTCTAAGGAGGGCACTCATAGACGTCCAGAGCGGTGACACCATCACATTTGCCCCAACTATCTTCCCATCGGAAAAACCTGCAATCATTTACCTCACCAGTAGCCTGCCTTCAATTGAGAAAAACAACCTGTTTATTGATGCAAGCAACGCGGGAGTAATCTTAGATGGTGGAAAGATTATTGAACAGGAAGCATATGGACTGCACATATTATCAAATGGGAATAAGATCCAGGGTTTACAATTCGCAAACTTTTCGACAGGGACGGGGTTTATTCTTTCTGGAGGAGCTAAAAATAATACGATTGGTGGCGACCGGAGTACTGGTTCAGGACCCCATGGTCAGGGAAATCTTTTCACAAATGGACTACGGGGCATATGGATATGGGGTAATGAAACCTCTTTCAACACCGTAAAGGGCAACTTAATAGGCACCGATGCCGCGGGCTCAGATTCCTTGGGGAACGAATATAATGGCGTGGTCATTTCAGAGGGAGCTAGCCACAACATCATAGGTCCAAATAATATCATCGCATATAATGGTCAAGGGATGGCTATTCGTGATGCAAACACTATGGGAAATACTATCACACAAAATAGCATTCATGATAATAATAATGGGATAGGCATCTATCTGGCTCAGGGTGCCAACAATGGACAAGTTGCGCCTATCCTTTTAGATTTCAACTTAGCTACTGGGACAGTTACTGGATCAACATATGGTAACTGCACTATCGAGATCTTCTCAGACAGTAAAGGCGAGGGACTGATCTACGAAGGAAAAACGAATGCTGACCAGAATGGTTTATTCACCTTCAGCAAAGGCGAGCCTTTCATCGGACCTAACCTTACCGCAATAGCTACAGATTCCAGTGGTAATACTAGCGAATTCTCAGAACCAACATCGGGTACGAAAAGTTCAACCCTTCTTCAAGAATGGAATAGTAACCCTAAAACTCAGTTACAATATAGGCCATCAAGCGAACTCTTAAACAACAATATGGGAAATTTTATGAGTTTAATAGTATTTAATGAAAATGATGTAAGAGATATTATTACCTCTTACTAAGGACTTCGGTTATAAATGGGTATTTTTGACTAAAGATCAGTTTGATTTTACTGATGCCCTAATATATGGTGAATATTCGGAAAAGAGTGTTCGACCGGAACAGGACGAAACTGTAACAGAGTTAGTTAACAATGGAGTAAAAGTCATATATTGCATAGTATTTAATGAGCCAGTTAATATAAATGCCACATTTACTATTGATAAACCGGGACCATATTCTATAAAAGATTTTGACAAAGAAGGAAGATTTAGAACTGAGGAGGAGATTCAGCGTTATCTCGATTATGTAAGATACATTGTTCACCATTTTAAGGATAGGATAAAATATTATCAGATATTGAATGAACCTAGAAATGCTTTGATAGGTCAATATGTTAGACCGGAAGATTATGTTAACTTAGTTAGACGGGTTATTCCGGTCATTCGGGATGAATGTCCAGATGCAAAGATAGTGGTTGGAAGTGTTAATGGTTTACCAGACGATCAAGATAGCTATGAATATTTACTAAAAATAATAAACTCAGACATAATGCCACTCGTTGATGGCATATCCTTCCATCCTAAACATGACCTATCACCAGTATATGGAACACTGCCTTGGTCAGGGGAAGTGCCGAAAGAGGTTAGTGAAAGTTACTACAAGTATTTTGGTCAAACGATACAACAAATTAAGAACATATCAGTTTCTAATGGATTCAAGGGAGAGTATATATGCGAAGGACCAACTTTCACAGTACTAAACCTGGACCAAATGTATTCCGAAATAGTTGCTTCGAAATATCTTGGCCGCAGCATCATCATGCATTTATTTGAAGATATCAAGGTCATGATTCCGTCGGAAGGGCTCTTAGCCGTTCCCAATTTATGTAATATCATGGAGGGAGCGAGTCCATCAGATGTTAAGATGGATATTCAGAGTAATGCAACGAACATCAAACGCTGCGGGTTCTCGTTCCAGAACGGTGACACTCTTGTTGCTCTGTGGACTGATGGCATAGCAGTCGAAGATGATCCAGGTATTAAATCAACCCTAATCATCCGTGATGTATCTGTCCAAGATGTAATAGGTATTGACATTCTGAACAGTTTACAGCAATCAATGAAAATAGACAAAGAAAACGGGAATTTGACAATCCGAAACCTGATTGTAAGAGATTACCCACTGATACTGAGACTAACTCCGGTGGCTAAACCACCCATAATCACAGATTTGACAATTACCCCAACTGAGGTCAAAACAAAGCAGCCTCTTGAGATCAATGTGATTGTTACAAATACTGAGGGTAGGGAGAGAAACTACACAATCCCCCTCACTATAAATGGTTCCAAAGAAGACACGGAGACCCTTACACTTGGCGGTGGTCAAAACGGGGCTCTAGTATTTAGAGTAATGGAAGATTCCGCTGGGAGCTATGTGGTTAAGCTAGGTAATTTGACGGGGGTATTCACGGTTATTGCCCCAAGACCTGCAGTTATCCTCCTTAGTCATTTACAGATTACGAAGGCAACAGTGAAGCCTGGGGAGGAGGTTGAGATCACAGCAAAGCTTGAGAATGTGGGAGAGCTGCCCGGCAACTATACGATTATCTTCACCTTGGATGGCATAGAGAAGGGATCCTTCCCAATCACACTCGACGGAGGAGCGACGATAACCAAGAAGTTGAAGATCTCCAGCGACGTGGTGGGTGAACACCAAATATCAGTTGGTGGTCAATCAGTCACGTTTGAGGTGGAGAAGCTGCAGACTGGTATTCCTGGTTACCCGTATGAATCAGTGCTAATTGGGTTGGTGCTTATCGTAACCATTCTGAGTCTTCAAACATTCAGGCGTAGTTCCAGGAAGGCGAGGAACCCCGCTTTTTATCTCACCTCGAAGATACGTTGAGTATAATAGTGCCTCTTCATTGATCAGGGTCTCAAGCCGAGCAACATTTAACATTCAATCCTCTTTTCACAGTTCAATGACTAAAACTTCTCAAAATAAGCGGATATTTGATTAAGTATTTACGATTATTATTTAATAACTCTTATTTTACGAGATTTTCGTGTGTTTGTTAGTTTATGTTGTGTGGGTGTGATATGAGGGTGTGTATGTAGGGGGGAGTAGGGGAAGGGAGGAATGGGAGGAAGAGTTAGGTAGTACGGGGGAGGGAGTCGGGGAGTCGATGGGTTTGGGTTTGGGGCCATAGTCTTATCCTCACTTCCAACTGACTCTAATCTGTAACTTGATTGGTTGACTTAGCCATTATCCTAGTCGCTGTTTATCCGCCTAAGCTCACATTTGACAGACAAACGCCGAATGACCTAAAAAAGGAAGAGGATCAACCCTTCCCAACGTTGTACTTCTCGTAGAGCTTCTTAAGCTTCGCGTCCAGCTCCTTGGCGCGCTCCTCGTGCTCGGCTGGCTTAATCTCGGGGCAGTCATAGCCGACGACCTCGCGCATCAGCTTGACGTTCTCCTCGACGAAGACGACGGTGCCGTCGGGCTTGACCTTCTCTATGCCGTCGATCTTCGCGCCGTCCTCGTTGATCTTCACCGCCTCCTTGAAGGAAATGCCAGGAAGCGTCACCTTCGCACCGGATGCGTCGAGGATGCACGGGTAGCCGCCTGGGAGCCCGTTTGGAGCGGGTAGGCACTGGATGATCTCGCCGGTGTTGTAGTAGATGGCGAGTGTGATCTTGAGGAAGCTGCTGGCGGTCTTCATCTGGTCGACTAGTGGGCCGGGGAAGCTGGGCATGTTTGCGTAGCCGTACTTGTCGTAGAGCTTCGCGATGGTCTTGACTGGGTACTCCTTGCTCACGTCCTCCCCCGCCGCGATTATCTTGTACCAGCTGGGGCCATCCATCTTAGCGGTGTAGAAGGTGCCGTGGTGGCCCACCGCGAGGACCTGAACATCCCTCACTGGGACCTTCCTCTCCGCCGATACGATTTTGCGGAGCCTGCTAGCGCCAAGATCCATATTCCCCCCGCCGCAGACCGGCGGCAAATTGAGTTTCCCAAGGATCACGTTCGTTAGGTCTGGGTAGGCACCGTTAACTACTTTCGTCTCAATGCCGCTCTTCTTCACCGCCTGCATGAGCTTGTGAGTTAGGGTGAAGTGGAAGGGTATCCAGGGGCCTATTGGGCTGATCTTCTTGTAGACCTCGCCGGGGAGGAGGCGGGTGACCCACCACGCGCCGAGGCTGGCGAGGCTGCATATGACGGTGGGCTGCTCCTCCTTGAGGAGCTCAACGGTCTCGTTGACGTCGAAGAGGTTGATCTTGCGGAAGCTGAGGTCGGGGTAGAGGCCGAAGTTGTGGGCGACGTGCAGGCACTCGTCCACCTCGTACTTCCCCTTCGCCTCGTTGTAGTCTGCGCCGACTACTCTGATCTTGTCGGTCATGCTCGCTATCTGATACATCATGTCGTGGGCGACGCTGCCCGCGGAGCCGATGAGTAGAATCTTGCCCATCATGTGAATCGGCTATGTGTTGGGTGTTTGTGTATAAGGGATTTAGGGGGTGCACTCTGGTTTGACCACAAGAAACAGACGAATTTGTTTTAACCGGCGGTCAGCAGGGTGGATCGACTCTAAATGGATAGGATATACGCGCCGGGCTGCGCACTGACAATATACAAACCACACCTAGCCGAGAAGATGCACGAGCTACTAAACAAGAATCTAGGCGAAATGGAGAGGCTCGACACCTGCTGCAGGAACCATCCTCCACTTCGGGAAGGTGTGCAGGTGATAAACACCTGCCCCGGCTGCGATAGGCGTTACAGGAGCAACTACGAGAACTCGACGACGAAGTCGGTCTGGGAGGTAATAGCGGATGGCAACTGGTTCCCACTCCCCGACTACCACGGCGCTAGGATGTCGATACACGACGCCTGCCCGACCAGGGACCAGGTAAGGGTCCACAAGGCAATTAGGACCCTGCTAAGGAGGATGAACATCGAGGTCGTCGAGCCAATGAGGACGGGAACCACCGCCACCTGCTGCGGGGACAGCCTCTACCCCAGTCTCCCAGTAGACCAGGTCAATGATGCGATGAGGAGACGCGCCAGCGAGATGACGGTGGAGGACGTCGTTGTCTACTGTGTCTCGTGTGTTAAGTCGATGTTCATAGGCGGGCTCAGGCCACGATATATGGTGGACCTCCTCTTTGGGGAGGAGACCCTGCCCCAGACCACGGACACCGTCGAGTGGCACAGGGAAATCGACGAGTACACGCTGAATCATTAAGAATATCACCAGGCTAAGCGAATATTCGCGGGGTGGTCTGTATGACCGTCGATGTACTAAATGAGAGGCGTCTACTAGAGGCAGTAGAGATACTGGCCGACCGCGACCCAGATCTCGCTGCTGTTGTGCGGCGCTACGGCGCACCACCATTGTGGTCCAGACCACCCGGTTTTCCGACCCTCATCAGGATAATTCTAGAGCAACAGGTCTCACTATCCTCAGCTCGTGCGGCCTACAACCGCCTCGAAGATGCGACTAGCAATATAACACCCGCCAGCTTCCTCAAACTGGACGACGCCAAGTTGAAGGCGGTGGGCTTCAGCCGCCAGAAGACTCGCTACGGGCGCAAACTAGCTGAGGCCCTACTCAACGACTCATTCGACCTAGAAGCACTCGAGGGCCTCACCGACGACGAGGCGCGTGCCCGGCTCATGGAGTTGAAGGGCATCGGGCGGTGGAGCGCCGACATGTACCTACTAATGGCACTTCGACGCCCTGACGTTTGGCCACATAGTGACCTCGCCCTAATCAGCGCTGTGGCAAAGATCAAGGGGTTGGATAGGCTGCCCAATCATGATGAATGGGACGGGATCGGGGAGGCGTGGCGCCCGTGGAGGAGCGTAGCCGCCCGTCTCGCATGGTTCGACTACCTTGGCGGGAAGCCCTGATCACTTGATCCGCTCGTTCTGGTAGACGCCGCTGTATCCCTTCTCAACCTCGTCGGTGGAGTAGAAGACAAGCTGGGCGACGCGTGCGTCCTGTTTCAGCCTTATGCCGTGGGGGTTGTGGACGACTAGGAGGCTGCTGCTCCTCCCCTGATAGCCCGGGTCCCAGACCGCCGTCTCGATCGCCGCAGCGTTGCGGAGGACGGTGCTCCTGCTCCGCGCGAGGGCGACAACGTTCAGCGGCATCTTCACTGCCTCGTTGTAGACTATCATATAGCAGCCCTGAGGGATGGTATACCACCCCTCGGCGTCAGGCATTAACTGCCTCGTGGGAGCTAGCTTCCTCTCCTTGTTGTCGAAGTCTACAGCCCCTGCCCCCCAGTAAGCGTGGATCTCCTTGAGGCTCATGTCGAAGCCCGCTGGTTGGAGCTGCTTCTCGAGGTCGAGGTAGCCAGTGATAAGCTGCTTGGTCTCTATAAGTTGCCTTATGGCTTTTGAGTTGAGCATCGCGCCACCTTCCAATGATGTGTCCTCAGCAATAAGAAAATGGTTGCGCCCGATCCTTAGCTCAGGCGGCTACTCCCCTTGGGGGCAGCTCGACGCGCTGGAATCGAGGAATAATGACTCAAGCCTTAATGAACTCTCTAGCGGATGAGTTTGGCACCCCGAATCCCTTAGAAGCTCTTCTCAGACTCGCGTCCTCAGTCACCAGCGTAGCCTCAAGCCTCATAGCCGCCGTTAGGTAACTCGAATCGTAGTAGCTGAGACCATACAGGTTTGCGTTCTCCAACACGTTTAGGCGCTCCATAAGATCCGCCTGCGGTTCTACACTCAGCCGGAGCAGTGTCTCGTGGAACGCCGTAAGAAGGAGTTTTGCTTCATCCTTGGACAGTTTTTTAAAGAGGTGTAGGTCCTTCCAGACTGCATTCCCAAGCTCGTAAGCAGCTATCGCCGTCGTTGAGAACGCCAAGTCGTCATCGGATTCGGGGATCTTCCCAGCCCGAGTTAGTAGCAGGATACTATTCGCATCGAGGAGCAGTGTCCTCAACGCTCATCCCTACCGGTCCTGATCAACTCGACGAGGTGCTCCTCGGGAATCCTCTGGAGTATCTTGGCCGCCTCCTTGAGGAGTTGTTGATACTCCTCCTCGTCCAACCTGTGGACTTCTCGGGCCACGGCCTCGTTTATGAGTTTGTTTACGTTTACGCCGTGTTTTTTGAGCTTCTCCCTGTAGTCGATCGGTATCTTGGCGGTAATCGTCGCCTGATCACCCATGGTATTACCAAATAATTATTACTTAAAGGGTATTAATAATCAGATCGGTACAAAACAACTTGGGAGATGTGCGATTCAACCAGTCCTTACTAATTCTATGATTTCAGGGAATAGAATCTAAAAACCTCGGGGACCCAACTATAGTCGATGTAGATGGGGAGAAACAAGAGGTACAACGGCTACAGGGCATTCCAGTTCCTCGAGCCCGGCGTCGACTACAGGGAGTTCAAGCTCAGGGAGGAGATGCCTGCAGACATGACGGAGTGGGTCCCACTCACTAAACAAGAGGAGGACCGTTTCGAGGGGATAATGGAGAAGAGTATTGTGGTCAGCCTCCACGATCACCCGAGCAGAAGACCGGAGAACATCGCGGAGCGTGAGGAGTACAGCCGTGAGGGGCGTGAGTTCCTCGCCTACGAGAGCCTCGCTAAGTCGGGGCTCGACTGCATCCTCGACAACATGATGAACGGGAGCAACTTCGTGAACACGAAGCACGGTTGGGACTGGATGAGTACAATCCACGACCTCGGCATGAAGCTCTGCGACATAGCCAAGCAAGACTTCGTAGTCCACGCTAAGAGCGTCGCCGACATCCTCTACGCCCACGAGACGGGGCGTCTAGCCTGGGTCGCCAGCGTCGAGTCCTGCAGCTGCATAGAGAACGAGGTGGACCGCCTCGACGTCCTCTACGGACTCGGCGTCCGCTGCATGGGGGTAAACTACAGCGAGTCGAACATGCTCGGATCGGGTCTCAAGGAGCTCCGCGATGGCGGCCTAACCGACTTCGGGTACGACTGCGTAGTCCGTATGAACAAACTCGGGATGCTCATCGACACCGCCCACGTCAGCCCCCAGACCGCCCTCGACACCATCAACCTCAGCAAGAAGCCTGTCACCATAAGCCACAGTGGCTCCCGCACCTTAACCCCAACGACCCGCATGATCCCCGACGACGTCATCAAGGCCCTCGCCGAGAGGGGCGGAGTCATAGGCGTTGAGGCCGCCCCCAACCTCACAGTGACGGCGAAGCACCCAATCCACGGCATCGACTCCTACATGGAGCACATCGAGCACATAATCGACCTCGTGGGGGTCGAACATGTCGGCTGCGGCCCCGACACCGGTTACTACGACCACGTCGGTAACTACCTCTGGAGCCTCAAGACGGGGGCGAAGAAGGGGCTCGGTCACTACCAGCGCCCCGACAGGAGGACCTCAAAGCCCCAGCACCTCGGCATCGACATGGATGTCGAGGCACTGAAGAAGCTACGCTATGTCCGCGGCATGGAGAACCCAACAGATAGTATCCAGAACGTGGCCAGATGGATGGTGAAGCACGGCTACTTAGACGAGGACGTCTCAAAGGTTATTGGAGGCAACGCCCTCGAACTGCTGAAGAAAGCGTGGTAAATGCATTGAATAGTTCGACTTTAAGAAATTGAACCAAGATGAGTTCGGAATAACTGGAAGGCTTCATGGCTTACGATGGGACGAATAACGCGTTTAATCTAGCGTATGAGATGCTGGCTTGGAAGGTTCACCGAGCCCTCATCAAGGCACATCTTGAGCCATATCTGGGTTTTCTGTATACGAGTGCCCAGTCTGGGACTCTGAGCCTTGTATGTGATTTTCAGGAGATCTACCGCACCCATCGTTGGCGACTTTGTGATTGGATACCTTCAAGATGTGAAAAAAAGAGACTTCGTGACTAAGACAGAGACTTCGAATAGAAGGCGTCGGGGTAAGCGGGAGTACCTGGATGATGCGGAGACTAGGGAGTTTATGCGTGGCCTGAACGACTTCTTCGAGTCGATGGTTGAGGTTAAGAGGATCAGGAATGGGGAGCATCAGACCATTGAGACTCTGATCAACGAGGAAGCTCTACTTTTCGCGAAATATCTTAGGAATGAAATAAAGGAATGGAATCCAAGACTGGATAATCAGTAAAGCTCTCCAAGTTAAACAGGTTTAATATAATCGGATCAGTAACCAGACTAATTCGGAGGAGACTTGCTGTGAAAAAGCTTCAGCTAACACAAGAACCAGTTGCTAAAGCTGAAATGCTTATCCGTAAACCCGTTAAGGAAGTGTTTGAGGCCTTTATCAACCCCGAAATCACAAGCAAATTCTGGTTTACTAAAGGCAGCGGGAAACTAGAAGCTGGCGCACAGGTCAAGTGGGAGTGGAAGATGTACAACATCTCCACTCAGGTAAATGTAAAAGAGGTTGAGGAAAACAAACGAATCCTGATCGAATGGTCAGGTTATGCTACCCCGACCAGAGTAGAATGGGTTTTTACTCCCTACGAGGGTGACGCGACCTTTGTCAGTATAACTGAAAGTGGCTTCAGTGGGGATGGAGATGCGAAGGTGAACTCCGCGCTTGGTTCAACTGGGGGCTTTACCTGGGTTCTTGCGGGGCTGAAGGCGTGGCTTGAGCACGGTATCACGCTTAACCTTGTAGCTGACCGTTATCCAAAAGGCCTAAGAGAACACTGACTGAGATTTACCCCCTAATATCGCGGACTATCCTGAGGTTCTTCAGTTATCATCTGTGTATGTTTGTCTGTTTGTCTATGTCTGTTTGTAGAGAGAGAGTGGGGGGTGGGGGAGAGTAAGAGGGTAGTGAATAGGATACGGGAGCGTGAAGAGAATGGGTTTGGGGGATAAGGCTATGGCCCCAAACCCAAACCCTAGCGAGTAGTCTACTGCACTGATATCCTGAGACCACCCTTCCCAGAGGGTTGGTCATCCCAGAGGACGGTCGTTGGGATGAGTTTGTTCTCTATGGAGAAGACGACTGATTCCCACGGCCATGACCAATGCCACTGGTATGAATATGGCGGTGAGCAAAGTTGCCTCATTCCCGGCAATCACATCGAAGACAATCCTAGCCATCTCAGTCATGTAGACGGCTAAGATGAAGATCTCTACTTTGTGGAAAATCTCCTGCAAGCTAACGAGTCTAACCAGCTGTTCCTTCGAGGCCTTCTGCTCCTCCAATGTGAGCTTCTGCTGCTGTATGCTGAGATAAGTCCTGACGCTATCCATGACTGTTCCGAGCCGAGCCTTCAGCGCCTCGCTCCTCACTAGATAGTCCTCATACATTTTGGGTATTCTATTGTATGCCCTAGCCTCGCCCTCAAGGCTCGTAGGCTCCTCATTAAAACTTCTCTCATTCAATCTCCTGAACAAGTCCTCGATCCTAGAGATGATCGACTGTGCATCGATCAGGTTCCCACGCATGGCCGCGATCATTGCGGAGAGGCTTGCCTCCCTCTCCATTATGTAGCCCAGCCACGACTCGAGAGTCTCAAGCCCCACGGGCTCCGATCCCATGAGATTCCATAGGAAATTCTCGGTTCTTTCACTGATCTCGATCTCCCCCGGCTTAAGGGCAGAGAAGAAGCTATTGGAGCCCCTAAAAAGTCGGGATAGTCGCGCGGAATGAATGGCGAGGGTTTTGATGTCTTCGATGGTTTCATCAAAGTTCTGAAGCGGTGTATCATGATAAGATTTGATCGGTGAAACGAAGTAGTACTTGTTGGTTTGTTCACCCCCACCCCTCGACTCGAGGATCGAGAAAAGACATCCTCTAACGACACCTACGCCGATCTTTGGCTTAGATAATTGCCGCGAATAGACCTCGATCAATGCAGATGCATGGGCCTCATCAACTGCTTCAGGTGCGAATATGACGAAGGTTGTGAACGCAGGGGATGGGAGGGGTACCAAGGGATCAAATACATCGAAGAAACTCATCCCCACGTTTACTATGCCCTCGCTCTCAGGACCAGCGTTATACCTGATGGTGGATGTTAAAAACGTAAAATCTTCAAAACCTTCGACTTTATATTGAAATTGTCCTTCGTTCACCTGAAATTCTAAGGCATTCCCGGCTTTAGCTACATTTCCATACCTCACGCTGATAGCTTTGTGAATCTGCTCCGTGAAGACATCATTTTCAATGTTCGGAATGACCTGCAGCCTGATGATTCTTAGAGCTTGATTTTTCGTCATTACGTCAGGGATCATCGTGTTTACGCCTCGAAGAGATAGAGGCACTCGGGATCCCCTTTACTCTTCGCTGACAGTAGCCTAATCTTCATATCCGGTATAATGATAGAGGTCATTCCTTGGAACATGGGTAGTGCGTAGTTGTCATCTAGCCACTGCCAGGGGATGTTGAGTGTCAGGGCAGCCCGCATGATGGGGCAGAATCCCTTGCATCGCATGGTTATCGTGTTGCCCTCGACCCTCGCGTTGGGCTCACCCTGCACCATCCTCTGGAACTCGTTCAGGATGGAGGATAAAGCTTCAAGGTTTTTCTCATGAATGCCTTGCTTCTCTGTCAGTGACTGTCCCATCTCCCGACCGAGTTGAAAAGCGTGTTTCTTTGCGGCTTCTGTGTTCTCTTTGAACTGCTCATAGAAAACCTTCGGTTGGGTAAAGCTCAATCGACAGCCCCATGATTGAGTAAATTCTTCACGTATTTATCGTGTTTGAATCGGTCTTTAACAGTCGCATGCGAGAGCGACTAATTCCTCTCTACTTAGTATCTGATGTAGCTCGATTAGTGAACTTCAAAAACGTGGGTACAGACCTGGTCACCGTTGGCACGAGAGGTCTGAACACTCATCTTGATGTCCGGCCTCACAGTTGATACTATTCCCTCCATCCAGGGCCATGCATAATTAGTATCGAGCCAAGTCCACGGTATGTTGAGTGTTAAGGCGCTTCGCATTATGACGCAGAAGCCTCTGTCTTTTTTAATAACTCTGCCCCCCACTACTTTCGCAGACGGCTCACTCCTCACTGCACTCATGGCAGCGTTGAGGATTTCAGCGACTGCATTGAGCCCATCACCTTGGATATTACATTTCTGTTTTAACATTTGGCCAGTTTCGCGTCCAATTTGAAAAGCGACTCTCTTAGCAGCCTCTGGGTCACTTTGAAATCTATCGTAGAACTCCTTGGGGGTGGGCCAACTCATTTTTTTACACAAATTAAGCGTAGACTCGGATACTTATAATAGATTTCATAGATATGGAATCTCTCAATCTTTGACTACAGCAGCCAGCTTTTTTGGGTTTGGGGGATAAGACTATAGCCCCAAACCCAAACCCGATTCAGCGCACGCTAGCCCGCGCGTGCAATGCGGGAATCATCTGGGGTTGACCTAAACTTCTTAACACCAATGTTGAGAGCATGGTTAAATTGCTTGACTAAAGAGTCAACCATTCTCATTGGACCAGAACGGCAACATTAGGCGTTGGTGGGCAGCGATACCAATGTTTAAAGTAAAGAGTTAGTTATATCTTAAATATCTTTAAGATAGAAGTAGAGGTGGGTTGAAACTCTATGAATATGCGCGTGAGCGGAGACCTTACGAGGTATTCGGAACTTTCAGAAAGGTTGAAGACTGTCTTAAAACTTGAAAACTCCCCAGTGGGAGTGAAACTGATTAAAGTAGGTGAGAAGCTCCCAAGCATCGCTGAACCCGAGAACCCAATATCGTATTGCGCATCTGTAGCACGGGCAAGGAAAGGCGAAACAATTCTCTTGGGAAAAGATAAACACGTGTGTAAGCTAGGTGCCGCTAATCTCGGTTTGATTGCGATCCCAGAAATAATAGCCTCTGGGAAGTCTCATGCTGGTATAATATTTAAATCAACAGATGCCGCGAGCAAAACTATAAGTCAGATTCCTAGGATCGACAAAGAAACTGTTCAAGCAACGTTAGTTTTTCCGCTTGAAAAAGCACCCATGGATCCAGATGTCATCATTATTAACGTAAAGCCAATTAATGGACTCTGGATAGCTCTTTCCCTTGACTATGGTGCTGGCGGAAGGATTTCATCGAGTTTTGCTGGAATAGGAGGTACATGTGGCGACGCAACCGTAATGCCCTATTTAACAAATAAACCGAACTTCTCAGTCGGCGATTTTGGCGGTAGAAAGAACACGTCACCTGATGATATAATCGTGGGATTACCAACTGCTTTGCTAGAGGAAGTTGTCAATAACCTGGAAAAATTGTCGATAACATAAAAAAATAGGATATTCACGCGCTAGCATTTCCACTCTATTTCAAGGACCAAGCGCCGACCTATCTTGATCTCTGAGTGCGCGCGCTGCCTTGTCCCGAAATTGATTTAAGATGGTTTTAAATGGTTATAATTCTTATCTGTTGATTTGGGGGTAGTTCTGAGCCTTACAGGGGCTCCTCACCTTCTTGCAGAAGCCGCCCTTCTCAAAGCGGTAGACCTGCCCAAGACGACGAAACGGGAGGGACACCGTATCACCAAGGACGTCTGTCGAGGTCGGAGCCATGCCACGACCCGTAGAAGCAAGGGAATATATGAAGATGGGCCTACCGCGGCCTCCCCCGAGGGTCTTCACCCTCCTCACGAGGGCCTCCTCGACCAGGTGGTTGAGGTGGAGCCTCAGCGTGTTGTGGGAGAGGTCGACTTCCCTGAGTAGTTGGTTGAAGTTCCTGGGTTTCCCGTCCATCAGGGCTGCCAGGATGTCCTCGTCGATTCGGTCCACTTCATGCCTTATTTTGTCTGAACGGGTTTAAAACCATTTTTACCCAATTCAGAATCAATTTCGGGACAAGTCAGCGCGACTCAGTTATATTCTATCCTAGATAAGACTACCCAGAAGATTAGTAACAACATATTCAACAATCCGATCTCTTCAAGCCAGTTAGTGGATGAAAATCCTCCTCCCAACACTCAGTGCAGGTAACTATCAGAAATCTATCATAGCTTATTTCTAAGATTAGATACAGGCACGCCCTAAACCAGTTAATTTGATATCTTTTTGAGAGCGATCTGGCTCTCCCGCTTCGTCATCGGCAATTCTACAGTGAAGTATGTCCCCTTACCCACCTCCGACTCAAATTCAATCCTCCCACCATGGGCCTCAACCACCTGCTTACATATCGCTAGCCCTAGACCCGTTCCAGTCTGTTTCGTAGTGTAGAAGGGGGTGAAGAGGTTAGCCGCGACCTCGTCCGTTATGCCCCCGCCGGTGTCCCTCACGGTCATCAGAGCCATCCCATCCGCCGCCTCGACCCTCAGCGTCAAGGTGCCCCCGTCGGGCATCGCCTCGACGGCGTTCTTCACCAGGTTGTCAACCACACGACGTATCTTAAACGAATCCACCTCAACGGTCACTGGGGCACCATAGTCAACCTCCAGACGGACGTTGGAGGGTATGTATGAGCCCTCGAGGCTGTTCTTGACCAGTTCGTTTAGATCCACCGGTAGCCTGTTCAACTGTTGGGGCTCCATCATCACCTTGAGGTCGTCGAGGATCTTAACCGCGTATTCCACGCTGTCGTCGATCCTCCTCGTGTACTCCTCGGCTCGATCCGGCCGGATGCGTATCAGGTAGGAGGCGGACTGGATCGTCTGAAGGGGATTCCTGAGGTCGTGGCGGACCATGCTGACCAGCTTGTTGGCGCCGTCCAGGAGCTCCCGGGACTTGGCGGTCTCCTGCTCCCTCATCCTCTCCATCTCCCTGATCCTGTAGATGGCGGACGCGACGTGGAGGGCTAGGGTCTCGAGCAACCTCTGATCCGCCTCGTTGAAGGCGTTGAGCTCCAGGCTCTCGAAGTTCAGCACCGCCACCGTCTCCCCGTCGAGGATCACCGGCACCGCCAGCTCGGAGAGGGAATCCGTTGTGCCGAGGAGGAAATCGGGGTCGCTCCGCACATCCGTGACTAGGACCGACCTCCTCTCCCTGGCGGCCTTCGCTGTGATGCCCTTCCCATTTATGAGGATTGGCTTGCCGAAGGTGGGGCTTCCCCTGTTGTCGATGGATACGAGGTTGCCTCCCCCGGCGATCAAGAAGGAACCTACATGGAAGCCCATGACGGACTCGGCGGCGTCGAGGGTCGAGTGGTACACCTCGTCCATGGTTGTTGCGTGGGAGAGGGAGGCCGCGTGGCTGTGCAGAGCAATGACCTGCCTCTCGAAGCACTTCCTCTCCGTCAAGTCTCTGGTGAAAGACAGGACAGCGGGTTTACCTTCGTACTCTATTAACGAGACCGCCGTCTCCGTTTCAACTGTCTTTCCGTCAGGTCTGAGTAGCCTAAGCTCATACCTATCGGGCTGGGGCTCTCCCCTCTGCCTGCTCAAGGTCATCTGTCTTATTCCCTCCTTCTCGTCTTCGGGTAGGGTGATCGTTATATCCTGGCCGATCAGATCTGAAACGTCATCGTAGCCAATGAGTTTAGCCGCGTTAGTATTTGCGTAGATAATTTTTGTGCCTGATAGTAGAAATACGGAGTCGAGCGATGAGTCGAGCAGCCTCTGATACGTTTCTCCCGAGGCCTTAATGACCTTGAGTTGCTCGATTCTCGAGATCGCAGAGGCCACTTGTTCCCCAAGGATCTCGATTATTCGCTGGTCCTCGTCGGAGAAGGCGTTGAGATTCTCCCTCTCGAGATTTATCACGGCGATCACTCTTTCGTCGAGCTTCACCGGGACAGCCAGCTCGGACAAGGGGTTCATTGACTCAAGTTGATTCACAAAGTCCGGGTCCAAGCGGACATCGGGGATCATCTGGGACTCGCCGGTTTTGACGACTCTTACCGTGATTCCTCTCCCGCTTAGAGGCATCCGTTGCAGTTGTTCTACGGGAATGGGTCTGGCGTAGATGAACTTCAGGTACCCTTCCTCGACGACTCCGAAGGACCCCTCCGTGAAGCCGAGCAGCTTCTCCATAATTTCGAAGCTGTACTTCGCCACCTCCTCGACGGTGTCGATTTTCGCGAGGCTCGTGGCGTGCCTCTGGAGAGCCTCGAGGTTCGCCGTGTAGCGCCTCAACGATTCGAGGAGCCTGATCCTCTGGATCGTCGACGCGACGTGCTCCGAGAGGATCTCGAGGAGCTTCCGGTCCATCTCGTCGAAGGCGCCGAGCTCTAGGCTCTCGAAGTTTATCACGGCTACGGCCTCCTTGCCTAGAATGATTGGGACGGCGAGCTCGGACATCGAGTCCGTCGTGCCCCGCACATAGTCGGGGTCGCTCCGCACGTCCCTAGCCAGGACCGACTTTTTCTCCCTCGCCGCCTTCGCCGTGATGCCCTTACCACTCAGCGAAATTGCCCTGTCTAGGGTGGGGCTCCCCCAGTTCCTGATGGACACGAGTTCGCCTCCCTGGACGACGAGGAACGCTCCGAGAGTGAACCCCATGACCTTCTCGATTATGTCGAAGGAGCACTCGGCGACCTCCTCGAGGGTGGTAAGGTTCACGAGGATAGTCGCGTGCCGGTGGAGGGCCTCGAGCTTCTCACGGGTGCTCCTCTCCAACGCGTAGGCTTTGGCCTCCATCCGTTTCCTCTCCACGACGGAGGCTATCCGCTTCGCCAGAACCCGGTAGTGGGCCGGATGGTTCTCCTTCCTAATGTAATCGTCCACCCCAGCCGCGAACGCCTGTTCTGCCACCTCCTCGCTGCCCTGCCCCGTATAGAGTATAAAGGGGATGTCGCTCGTTTCCCGAACCTTTTTGGCGAACGCGATGCCGTCCATCTCGGGCATCTTGTAGTCCGATACGATGCAGTCGTAATCACCAATTAGAAGCAATTCTAATGCTTTGGAGGGGGAGTTTGTGGATGTTATTTTTATTTCCTTATCTTCCTCTAAAAATAATTTAGCGTATTCTAGTTGGACTTCATCGTCGTCTAAATGAAGCACTTTGAAAGCATTTATGGCCCCCAATACTTTTTAGTACATTTATGTTACTTGATAATAAATGTATAAAGGTGTTATTGATATTTAATATATGTTAGAAGTATGGATTAATGTTTCTATATTATCGGTTATTTGATATTGGATGATTCTTAGAGTGTGCTTCTACATTATGCATATTCGCGCACTTGTACGAGCGACAACAACTTATAGGGTAGTCTGTGTTCTCAATATATTACCGTAAATTCAATACCACAATTGATTCTTATTTATTGAGAGATTCTAAATATAGATTAATCCTCCACATAGATTAATAATTAGAGATAAGATTGACTAGTAGTGTGACTTGGACGTAAAACACGATAGTGAGGAATGGATATGAATCAGAAGAAAGGAAACGGTGCGATGAGGTGGCTGAGGAAAGACAACCTCATCTACCTTATACTAATCTGCATCTCAATTACCGCTCCATTGATATCATATGCAGGTGTTTCACTCATCTACCCAAGCTCCACAATAACGGGCAATGTAAACACAGCCCCCCCAATCACTTGGTCCACAGGAGCTGATTATGCGACGGCACAGTCAATGGGCTTCGCCGGCTCCTTTACTCAAACAAACAACGCCGCATCCTTTATTTTGACTGTCAGCGGGCTCTCGGGAGGAACGGTGACCATAGACAAGCTCGTGAACGTCGTGGCGACCTCCAGTGTAGCCACATATAAGATACAGATAACAACGGCACTCACTGGGACGCTGAGCCCGACCACCTTCAAATTGAGGTTCTGGACCGGAGCCACTGCACCGACAGGTGACGTATCCGCGGGCGTCATCACGGTTCTGGACCTGACTAGCGCTCAGGGAACCGAGACGGCGGCGACGATAAGCGGGAATGGAACCGTCTTCGTCCAGCTTGTCTACTCATTAGGATCGGCTGCGACTGGATCATCGACTGTCTCGATAGCTCCCGCCAGCATCACTTAACCTTACTAATATATGAGAGTACAACCGAGAGACTGGAGGAAAAATGAGGCTAGTAGGCACTGGAGACGATGACGATAGGTACCTAATAAATAAGCGTCTCCGCTTACTGGCTACCGTCAGTCTCCTCTCCGTGATCCTCCCGATTATTTTCTCTTCCTTCACCATCCACACCACATTCGTGATTGCAAGCGAAAGTATGATTCCAACGCTGGCGCCTGGGGATATAATCACCGCATCAGTTTCCAAAGATGTAATGGCTAATGGCACGATCATAGTTTTCAGGAGCCCCCTCGGAGGTTTTGAAGCCCACAGGATAATCGGCGGTGAAGTAGTCAAGAATGTTATTTACTACAAAACAAAGGGTGACGCAAACGACCAACCGGATTCTTTCCTGATTCCTAAAGAGAGCGTTGTCGGTCCAATCTCTAGGATCATACCTAAGGTTGGTCTATTCTTCATGGTGCCAAGGGAAGTCGCCCTACTAATAACCATAGGCCTAGTCATCTCCTACCTGTTTTTAAGTTTCAAATCAAAAAATGAGACAGATGACAGTAGGATAATGGCCGAGGAAGCAGAGAAGGGAGAACATGAGAGAATAGAGAAAATATTTCAAACATCTTGTATCGTAATCATCCTGATTCTGGCGAATTGCCTAGCGTCATCCGCCTCGGTTAAATTAATATATTGTACTTCACAAGACACCGCGTCCCTGACCCCCCCAAAAGTCGCTTTGCAGAACGGGAATGCCGGCAATAGCAACGTCTACGACAACGGAGTCAACGCGAACGTAACCGTCCAAGCATTACATTGGCTATCCTCCTGGAAATACCGATTGAAGATGACCCTTGATCACAGCAACGTCGCTTCGGATCTATCTAATTTTCCCACACTCATCAACATCTCCTCAAGTTCTGGTGTCAACGGCGCTGACGTGACGAGTATTTTCAACGAGGTCGGGTCCAACGATAAGAAGATCGCTGTAACCACGGGCGACGGAGTCACACAATGCTACGTTGAAATCGAGAAATGGGACTCCACTAATAAGAAGGCTTGGCTTTGGGCAAAGATCCCCAGTATATCGAGTACAACAGACACCATTCTCTACATCTACTATGACGGCTCACAACAAGATAATGCGGTTTACGTGGGGAATCCCGGTTCGGTGGTTGGGCAGAGTGTTTGGGATAGTAGCTTCAAAGCGGTACTGCATCTGTCTGAGACCTCAGGTACCCACATTGATTCTACTCCGAACGGTAACAGCGGGTCTCCCCAGGGTGGGGTCTCTCAGGGTGTTAGCGGAGAGGTAGATGGGGCTGATGTCT
The DNA here is from genome assembly GCA_963820555.1 of Candidatus Bathyarchaeota archaeon. Classification (GTDB taxonomy): domain Archaea; phylum Thermoproteota; class Bathyarchaeia; order TCS64; family TCS64; genus UBA8941. The sequence goes on along the minus strand of CAWGAT010000044.1, from coordinate 23,477 downwards.
TCGACGGGACCAGTGGCTATGTCAACTACGGTGCCTCCACATCGCTAAATTTCGGGGCGAATTCCCCATTCACATTCGAGGGCTGGGTCAAGACTACTGAATCATACGGGGCAATCATATCTCAGAGACATAGCACGGACGACAACGCGGTCATCGATATCTGCGTGGGGTATGACGGAGCAGTAAGGTCCGCAGGAAGCTTGATGGGTCTGGTGAGGCAGAGTAGCAGCGGCTCAGGCTACGCGCGGATTTCGGGCCCGACGGTGAACGACGGTAACTGGCATTATTTTACCCTAACGAGGAATTCAGGTAGTACGATTGAGCTGTTCGTTGACGGGGTATCTCGAGGAACTGCTTCCGGCTCCGCGGCTGGGGGCGTGATCACGACGAATCTGAGGGCTTTGGGATCTGAGAGGAGGTGGGTGCAGGTCAGCTATGGAACCGCTGATGACAGGTACCTCAGCGGCACGGTAGATGAGGTGCGGGTATCGAATGTGCAGAGGCCGGCGGCTTGGATCAAGGCCTCTTACGCTTCTGAAAGGGATCAATTTGGGAGGTGGGGGAGTGTAGAAAGGAACAGCGTGACTTACGACTACGTCCTGAGGGTGAATAATGGTGTTTCAGCCTCTTGGAGAATTAGGCTTAGGGCATACTCCGACTCCAACATCAACCGTTTGGGTAATTGTACCATTTACTTCCACGACGGCGGGGTGTCCCGTCAAATATACGTTATTGGAGGCTCGTATACGCAACAAGTTGGTGGATGGTATGACTTGGCTGACTCGGGTACGGATTATATCGCCATCAGTGTGTCAGCAAGCAGCTCTGGAACCTCGATAATCTACGCGTACTTCGATGTCATTGCTCCTAACAGCGGCGTATCCACGTTATACAAAATAACATTCGCCATAAATTAGGAATGCGCCTGAGACCTGTTGAATGTCGTAAGCTCTAGTTTATTTGATATATCCGTAATATATGTGTGTGTTTGCTTGTTTGCTTGCTTGTTTGTCTGTAGAGAGAGTGGGGAGAGTAAGAGACAGTAAGAGAGTAGTGAGTTAGTAGTTAGTTACGTATAAAGATGAAAGTAGAGGGGTTTGGGGTTTAAAATTTAAATCCCTTATCCCTTAAGGGACCCTATTCGGGGTTCTCTATTCCCTGACCCTACTGGGGTCTTTATCTCATCTAGGAGGTCTATAGCCTCCTCCTTCCTGCGGTGTATCTCCCCCTCGAGCTCGTCCTCCTCGAGGCAGCAGATGTGCAGGTCCAGTTCGTCGAGGAGAAGATCGTGGCCCTCGCGCGCGAGGGGCGAGAATAGGGGGTTGACTGAAAGAAAGCTTAAGAACATGAGTAAGAGAGCGTTAGATGGCCTGTGGAACTAACAGGGATGCTGCCCGGACACCGTGTGTCCTGAGACGTTCCTCATAGGAGCGCGCGAATGGTTCAGATGTGAGTTTCAATGCTCGACGAAAGCCCAAGAGAAGAGTAAGAGTCGAGTTCTAGATCATAGACCAAAGAAGATTGTAATAAAGGACAAATTCGCAAGGACTTCAAGATGTTTTTGATTTCTCTTCGCTTTTTTAAGAAAATTTTAACCTGCCCGTCCTGCTTACCCTAACGATAGACAATTCTGGGGCTAGGCTTACCGTCCTTCGGCCCAACCCTCAGAGTCGAGGACTCCTTGATCCCCTGCAATTGAGCATATTTGATCAAGGACTTATTCTGAGACTCTAAAGCCACCCAGTAAACAATATGCAGATTACGATCCCAGCTCACAGCCCTGTTAAACACCACATGATAAGAGCCCTTACTCGATCTTAGAATAACTCCGCCCTCAAGCTTGAACCAGAGACAAGCCCTCATAGACCATAGACCACCTCGATAAGAGGCGTGTCATTGAAGTCGAGTTTCACGGTTTCTGTATCAGTGCAACCGAAGATGTACTTAGGATTCTACTGCCTTCTCAACATACACGCCCTCTGAGCTGTATCTTTCGGGATGTTTTAGGAACTTCTCGGCTTCGACATACACTACATTCACGCTGGAGTCGTCCACAAGTACCGCTCAAACTATGTGATCAGATTAACAAATCGCGCTCGCGGTTTTCTCCGGTTCCTTAACTGCGAAAACCACTAACAAGAATCCAAGGGCCCCAAGGACGAAACTTAGGTAGAACGGTGACTGTGGGGAGATGTTCTCATAGAGGTACCCTCCGACAAAAGGAGCTGGGGAAGAGACGAATCCAGTCACCGTCCCCATGAGACCCAAGACACTCCCTCTGAAGTTCTCCGGCGCCACGTCGATGATCAGAGCCTGCCAAACCGGTCCACCAACGGAGCTGAACACGTTACCCCCAAGGCCCTCACCGAGGCCTCCCAGCAGCCTGGTTACTAGGATACCTGAAAACCCTGTCGACGCGACATATCCGAGGCTTGAGACGGAGGTGAGGACCTGTGAGGCGATGATGTATGGTTTCCTCTTGGCGCGGTCCGAGAGCAGGCCGCTGGGCATCATGAAGACCGCGGCGATCAGGTTTGCGGCGACGCTGGTGATACTCCACTGCATCATGTTCATGCCTATCACCTGGACGCAGTACACGGTGACGAAGGACCAGAATACCTGGAAGCCAAAGCTGCTTAAGATCGCCACCACGAATAGGATCCAGAGCTGGGGTGGGGCGCTCCTTAGCTGCGTAAGAAAGACCTTGGGGCTCGTTAGGGTTCTCACGGTTTCCGTTGTTGGTTGGTAGGTCTCTTTGATGAATCTCCACTGGAGTAGGATGATGGGGATCATAACGAGGAGCGAGAGGGTTAGGCCGAGGTGGGTGCCGGTGACGACGCCGAGGCTGTCCATCAGGTAGCCGCCGAAGGGGTATGAGACCACGATGAATAGGTACCAGGCCATTGTGTAGAAGGCGAATCCCATCGCCCGCTTCTCCTGGGGGAGGGATTCGGCTATTAGCGCGTTTTGGGCTGGGACGGCGAGGGAGGAGAGGGAGGAGACGAGTATCCCGATGATGAGGGTCGTCCAGTGGCTTGAGTACAGGAAGATGATGGGTGGGATGAGGCTGAAGAGAGAGGACGCGAGGATGACACGTTTTCTCCCGAATCTGTCAGCCAGTATTCCCCCGGGGAACATGAGGAGCAGGCTCGAGAAGGCTTGGAGGGTTGCGAGGCCCCCGATCACGCTTTTTGATCCATCGAGCTCTAGTATGTATAGGCTCCAGTACGGTTTCCAAAGGAAGGATGCGAACATGAGGATGCTCTGACTTAGGGTGACTGCCATGAGGTTTCTGTTGGATAGTGCCTCTTGGAACGAGGATCTAAAGGTGAACAGGTGGACCTCTTTTACGGGTAATTCTGAGTCTATTAATGTTTTTTCTACAGTTAAGGCACCTTCACGAGTGAAAAACTCCTTTTTCGCGCATTTGTATGCTCAGTAAAAATATCCAGACATAGAGTCGCGTGCAAAAACGCGGTTGCAGGTCTATTCGCCTCTACATGAACTCGTTGATGGCTGAGAACGTAATCCTCTATTGTAGGTTGGGATATGAGGTAACTGGCAGCGCGAGCGAACCTGTTAGTGATAAAATCTTTGTGTGATATATTTTATATTCTATATTATATCAGAGTATATTATCAAGGAGATAAGAAAATAAAATAAAAGAAAAACAGGATAAAGAGTACATTAGTAAATTAGTAAAAGTTAACAGAGATGGGTTTGGGCTATAATTTTATCCCCCAAACCCAAACTTTGAATGATTAACTACGACTTCCCTACTTTCCTATTCTCCTCTGCGTGTGTGTTTTAACCCAGAGATATCAGTCTGAACCTGAAGTAACAATTAAAAGAGCACATTTCTCATATTGATCTATGTTTGGGTTCAACGGCAAAGTCTTGAGAGTTGATTTAGATAATCATAAGATTGATGTGGAGAATTTAGAAGAGAAGGTCTATAGAAAATACCTAGGTGGTCGCAATCTGGGGCTACACTATCTAATGAATGAAACGCACCCAGGTATCGACCCCCTCTCACGCGAGAACGTCCTAGTCTTCGCCACGGGTGTAACTACAGGCGTCCCCCTCACGGGTTTCTGTCGCCACAGCGTGGTCGCAAAGTCGCCCCTGACGAATAGCTTTGGCGAGGCTGAGGCTGGCGGCTTCTGGGGAGCCGAACTAAAATTCGCTGGCTACGACGCCGTCGTGGTCAAAGGCAGATCGCCCGAACCAGTGTACCTCTGGATCCATGACGGGGAGGCGGAACTCCGGGAGGCCTCAAAGGTCTGGGGTCTGCGGACCCTTGAGACCCAGCAAGCGATCCGCAGCGAGTTGGGGGATAAGCTGGTCAGGATAGCCCTCATAGGCCCCGCGGGGGAGAAACTCGTAAGATACGCCTGCATCCTGAACGAGTTAAAGTACGCCAACGGCAGGGGCGGCCTCGGTGCGGTCATGGGTTCGAAGAACCTCAAAGCCATCGCTGTACGTGGACATAAGCGGCTTGAGTTTAGCGACCCCGAGAAGATAAAGGAGATTGGGAAGTGGCACGCTGAGAACTGGCCTAAGCATGGTGGTGCACTCTCACGCAGCAGGCTGGGGACATCTGACGGGCTACAGGCCACAAACAGGGATGGTATCCTGCCAACAAGGAACTTCATCAAGGGTTCATTCGACCACGCAGAAGATATCTCTGGCGAGAGGATGGAGGAGACCATCCTCGTTGGGACGGAGGGCTGCTACGCCTGCTCCATCAGATGCAAACGCATAGTGAGGGGCAAGCCACCCTATGAGACCGACCCAGCCTACGGAGGCCCCGAGTATGAGACACTTGGTGCATTCGGGTCGCTCTGTGAGGTCGGAGACCTAAGTGCCATATCATACGCCAACCAAATCTGCAACGCTTACGGGGTAGACACTATAAGCGCAGGGGTGGCCGTCGCATTCACGATGGAGTGCTTCGAGAACGGCATCTTGACGAGAGACCAGGTGGGTGGCCTCGAACCAAAGTTCGGGAACACCGAGGCTATGGTTAAGCTGGTTGAGATGATAGCTAAGAGGGAGGGCTTCGGCGACGTCCTCGCCGAGGGGGTTATGAGGGCCTCACAGCGGATAGGGCAAGGCTCCGAGAGGTACGCGATGCACACAAAGGGGAAGGAGCTACCCATGCACGAGCCCAGAGGCAAGACCGGCCTCGCACTGGCCTACGCGCTGTCCCCCTCCGGTGCGGACCACATGCAGGCTGCACACGACCCCGTCTTCCAATCCAAGGTTGAGAGCATCAAACCGTTGGGCATCATCGACCCCGTGGACAGGCTGAGCCTAGGGCCTGAGAAGGTTAGGCTGTTCAAGTACAACCAGATCTGGTGGAACCTACTCGACTGCCTCTGCGTATGCAAATTCGTCATCGCCCCACATGGAGCTGGAGTATTCACGATTAATCACCTAGTCGACATAGTGAACGCGGTAACTGGGTGGAACACAAGTCTCCTAGAGCTCATGCTATCCTCGGAACGTTCAATCGATTTAGCTAGGATCTATAACTTAAGAGAAGGACTATCTGAGGCGGATGATCGGATCCCAAGCAGATTCTTTGAACCCCTCGAAGCTGGCCCGAGGAGCGGCGCAAAGATCTCCGACGGTGAACTCGGCAAGGCCATCAAGTCATACTACGGGATGATGGGTTGGGACGACTCAGGCAGGCCCGAGAAGTCAAAACTCCAGGATCTCAACATCTATTAATATATGCATCAAATGGGTTGGAAAGGTCGCTAAAATTTATGTTTGGGGGATAAGACTTTAGCCCCAAACCCAACTCTTTCTTTCCTACACTACTACCTAACACTAACTCCCTACTCTCTTACACTCTTCCCCCCACTCTCTCTACAAACAGACAGACAAACGAACGAATAATTTTAAAAAAGGGAGTTGATGCGCTCTAAGAATTAAGCAAAGTGGCAAATACTGTGCTAATAAGTTATTGTACGGAGGACATACAATGAATCATTTTCCAAAACTTTTCAGTACGATGAAATTAGGGCCCTATGTGTTAAGGAATCGGATTGAATCAGCACCTATGGGAGCGCATGGCACGCCAGAAGGATACATCTACCGCTGAGAATACAGCATATTATGAGCTCCGGGCGAAAGGCGGGGCAGCCATTGTCACCCTCGGAGAAAGCATGGTGGATTCGAAAGGAACATCTCACGGGAGGGTAACCCCGCTGGATGACCCGGGAATCCTGCCCTCTCTGATCAACACCACAGATGCGATTAAGAGACATGGTGCGGTTGCCTCCATCGAATTATTGCACGCCGGAATCCGGTCAAGGACACAGCTGCCAGACGGGGCAGTGTACGGTCCAAGTGCGGGGACATCCTTCTATGGCAAACAAATCATTGAGATGGGAGAAGCAGAAATCGAACAGGTAGTGAATGCCTTCGGAGACGCGGCTGAGATGGCTAAGCTGGGTGGTGTACAGATGTGCATGATCCATGGGGGTCATGGCTGGCTCCTGTCACAATGTCCTCTCCCCTTTGCACAACCATAGGAAAGACCGCTTTGGAGGAAGCATTGAAAATAGGGCACGTTTGGCGTTGATGATCATTGAAGATATACGGGAAAAATGCGGTCCAAATTTCCCGATTGAGATCCGCCTGAGCGGCGATGAGTTTACGGAAGGCGGGATGAAGCTAGAGGAAACGGTTGAACTTGCAAAGATACTGGATGGCAAAGTTGACCTGATCCATGTATCCGCAGCAACTTTTAATGACCGAACTGCCGGCCTCAGAATGTTTCCTAGTATGTTCCTCCCCCGGGGCTGCAATGTGTATCTTGCTGAAGCAATCAAGAAAGCCGTGAAGACTCCAGTGAACACAGTTGGGGCATTGAACGATCCTGCTCACATGGAAGAGATCCTGGAGAGTGGAAAGGCGGATATGATAACCCTGGGAAGGGCGCTTCTGGCAGACCCCTACCTACCAGAGAAGGCGAGAAAAGGGAACGAGGAAGACATTACGCCGTGCATCCGTTGTAATTATTGCATCAGCCAGTCATTTACTCCATATGTGAAATATCCAAAGGGCTGTCGCCAGGTGTGTTGTTAATCCGATCATAGGCAGGGAATATGAGAGCCGGTTTGTTCAAGTAAGTGGCGGAAAGAAGAAGGTGATGGTGGTCGGAGGCGGACCGGGAGGGATGCAGGCGGCGATCACAGCTGCAGACCGGGGACATGAGGTGATCCTTTGTGAAAAAAGTAAACGACTTGGTGGGACGTTGATATACGCTGAACATGAATACTTCAAAGAGGATACAAAGAAGCTGACTGAAGTACTGATCCGGCGGGTGCATAAACGACCGATAAAATTAATGATGGATACGGAAGTTACGCCTGAGATTGTTAAAGAAATCTCTCCCGATGTTCTGATAGCTGCAGTGGGAGCCGAGCCATTCATTCCTGACATACCCGGGATAAAGAACAAGAATGTGGTTGTTGCAGCAAGCATGTATGATGAAGACGCTATCGGTAAGAAGGTAGTAGTTATAGGAGGCGGGCTGGTGGGTTGTGAGGAAGGATTACATCTCGCTCACCTGGGTAAGGAAGTGACCATTCTAGAAATGCTTGAGAAGGCTGCGGCAGATGCACCTTACCTGCACTGGCTGGGGCTAATGAGAGAGCTTGAAAATAGTGTCAGGCTGGAAACACGCGTAAAGTGTACACGAATAACGGAAGGGGGTGTGTTCGCAGTAAATGAGAAAGGAGAAGAAAGGTTTTACGAGGCGGATACGATATTATTGGCAGTCGGGCTGAAGTCGAGAACAGAAATGGTTGAGTCCCTGCGCAACTGCGCACCGGATTTTGTAGTGATTGGAGATTGTCTACGGCCAGCAACTGTTATGGAAGCGATTCATATGGGCTATTTCTCCGCCATGAATATCTAAAATTTCATTTATTCTCTGTAAAATGCAACGGTGATAGGTCTCCTGCAATATGAATAGGAACCTGTTTGTTTTACGCGCAGCTTCGCACTCGTGAAGATACCAAGGTTATTCGAGTCTCTTTAGTGTTAAGAAATAGTTTTAAGTGAAGACTTCTGCGAGTGAGTTGGGTAGGAAATCCTAATACCACGTCGGGCAGGAGCGGTGGGCGACAGGAAGTTGGCGGACTCACTGAAACGCAACATCAGAGAAATCGCAGAGGAAAAAACGGCTGACAGATGGGTCCCGATTCTAAGTGGTATCATTTGGCTTGCAGATATTGTTGTCTGTGTCCTGGACATTGTAATACTTCAGCACGGGAGATACAGCCTCACGTATGTTGGCATAGCTGGAGTCGCCTTATTCATTGCAGGAATAGGACTCTACGAGGTAGCACGTAGGACCCTCGGAAAGTTCTTTTCGGAAGCCGTCAGGATTTTGCCCGAACACAAGCTCATCACGAGAGGACCCTATAGCCTCATTCGGCACCCGATCTATCTGGGTGAGATTCTCTTCGCATTTTCAATCCCGATGATCGCTAACAGCCTTTATGGCTTTGTCATCATGCTGGTCATAATACCAATACTGCTTTATAGGATTAGTATTGAGGAGAAGGTTTTAGTCTCTAAGTTCGGGCAAGAGTACATCGAATACGCTCACAAGACCAAGAAGATCATTCCTTACATCTACTAGATTCAAGGGTTTCGTACTCACCGCATCAAGATCGCCTAGATGTTAAATGGTTATTATAAAAACAGGTTTGGGTTTGAGGGAACGGTTTTATCCCCCAAACCCAGCTACTTACTTTCACGACTTTTTTTTATCACTAACTATGCGCGCCTATATGAAGTCGTATTTAGCAGTATCCTCCCGCCCCAACCATCCCACCGCCGTGAACCAACTGCATGCGCCTATCCGCCCACCAACACAGGGGCAAAATGACACTACGCCACCAGGCACCGCCAATCGCGCGCACGACCACCAACCCGGAGTCAGCGCCTTCACGGCGAGACAAATCTACGCCTGAGCATCCAACGGGTTAAAGTACGGCCTCCCGTGCACCAGCACCTAGTAGCACACCTCGCAAGCTTCCGCGCCGCAGCCACCAGCGCCGCCCTCCTACCCCTCCGCTCCGCCACACCATGGTAGAACCTGGTCACCGGGGTATCGTACCGGACGTGAACCATCGCCGCCTCCACCATCGCCCACCGGAGCCACCTGGAGCCCTCACGGGTGATGCCGCCGTGCCTCTCCACCCCACCGCTGCTACGAGTGTGAGGCACAAGCCCAGCGTAGCTGGCGAGGTGGTCGCCGCTGCTGAAGCGGCGAACGTCACCGATCTCCGACTTCACCAGCAGCGCCACGTAGTAGCCCACCCCGGGTATCGTCATGAGGAGCTGGACCTCCGCGTCCTTCCCGGCGCTCCGCTTCAGGTCCCCGGAGACGAGCTTCACCTCCTCCTTCAGCGGCTCGATGAGCCTGAGGTAGCAGTCCACCGGCTCCAGCTTGAGGCTCCGGAGCCACTCTACACCCTTCGCGGTGAAGAGTCCGTAGCCCGCCGGTGTCTTCACTCCCTCGGCGGCGAGGACGTCGCGGATCTTCACCTTGAGCTTCGTGACCTGCCTGACCATGAAGGCCCTGCGCCGGACCTTCTCCCGGATCGCGCGATGTCCCTCGGTGGTATGTAGCTCGTGGGCAAGCTGTCCAGCCTCAGCAGCTCCGCCAGTGCCCTAGAGTCGACTCTGTCGCTTTTGATTCTTGCCTCCGCGATGAGGCGTGTCTTCCTGGGGTGGCTGACGGTGACGTCGTATCCGCTCTCCGTCAGCTTCCTGTAGAGTGGGATGATGTAGGTGGATGCCTCCATGGCGAGCTTCTCTGGCCTCGTCATCTCGAGGAAGGCGGGTATGTCCTCGTTCATCATCTTCCTCTGGACGAGTACCTGGCCGTCTCGGTCAAGTACCGTTGCGTAGCTTGTTTCCTTGTGGACGTCTAGTCCACAGACGACGGCGCTCATGGTTTGACCTGAGCGCCGCGCCGATATATTCTTCATACATCATCGCGCGCATACACTCAATCTTTACTTCTTAGCCGATATCCTTTCCACCTTTACAATTGCTCTGCTGACACCAGCAAGAGGAGGCAACAGATGTGATAGTGTTTGTTCGGCTGTGCATCGTCTAACTATTCCCTTAGAACTAGTTTCAAACCAACCATCTTTGTCTCTTTGAAAAGATTGTAGTACCCTTCCGTCTTTGTTAAGAAATTTGATTATGCATTCATCGTTCCTCATGAACTCACCAGCGCGTGCGAGTGGATTTCTCCCAGTTGTGCGTGTACCATAGCTTACCCACTTGAGTACATGCTGATAAAACCTTACTGGCGGTTCAAGTTTGTGCGCACGTTTGTTCGTTTGTTTGTCTGTTTGATAGAGAGAGTGGTGGGGGGGTATTGGAGAGTAAGGGAGTAGAAGAGGGAGGGGTTGTGTTTGGGGGATAAGACTATGGCCCCAAACCCAAGTATTCTGCTAAAGCCTAAAGCCTCGCGAAGCCTGAGAAGGCGGATTAAGACACCCGCAAATGTTATCAGCAATAAACGATAAATCCCAAATCGGGTTGAAATGAGCGAGAAGAAACCAGACACCGAAGCGGTACAAGCGAGAGCAAAAGAACTACTAAATACACAGTTGACAACCTCGCAAACCTATTGGATTCTTTATAGCATCAACAGAAGACCCGTCGAGGATTCAACCTACCACGTCAAGAAATACTCAACTGACATACCGAAGCTAACTAAGCCCGACGATAAGGAGAATCTAATAAACGCCCTGAAACGGTTTAGAAAAACTATAGCCCCTAAGATACTAAAACAGCACAAAGACGCGGTGAAAATTACCGTTCTCAGGACATACCTTGATTGCACTGAAGCGGAGAAAGACGCCAAGAACTACAATAATCAATACGCAGAATCGAAGAAAATTAACCAGAGAATCAAATCAACCTAACATTAGACTGGTTTAAGATACGTCATCCCGCAGCGCATGCTATCATCTAAAAAGCATGGCCCTACGGAAAGCCATACCGAAGCCGAACATAAGAATGAGCAGACCTATAGCCGCACCGATTATGAAGAATATGGAAGTCACTCCGTAATTCATAGCAGAGTAAATAATCGCTAATAGTCCAACAAAAATAACAATCAAACCGATAATTCGTTCCTGAGCCGATATCCTGTCACGAACACTACTAGGTGGCATAGGATATTTTTACTTCAACTACAAATTAAAAACCACCGACTATTAGCGCGCGGTATAAGGCTCATCTAACGTAAAATAATCTTATGCGTGCGCGTGTATTAACTAGATAAACTCGAATGTGGAGGTTCTTAAACTACCCCTCCCGAAGAAGATTTAATGGAGCCGACCAACTGATGAAAATGAAAGATGAGAAGAAGGGTTACAGACTACTGACAGAATCCGAGAAGCGGGACGATCAACTTCTAGGTGCGTTGAAGACAGTTCGCAAGACGAAGAAGAATTACCTATCACGGTGATCGGTGCGCACGCATCCCATCGGAGGGGGCTATAATTTTATCCCCCAAACCCATCTGTATTAATTTTTACTAATTATTTTTACTTCTCTTTAATTACTGTTTATTATTTACTATATTACTATCTTCTTGATAATATAATCAAATAAAAATATTATAAAATATAAAATATATCACACATAGAAATGAAGGCGCGCACATGAACAGATTAATTAACTAACTTGTGTAAAGTAAATTAGCGGCTAGGATTAGAGGTGGTTACTCTTATGAGAAAAATCCTGCTTATCAGCATTTTAGTCCTCCTATTATTAGCTCCTTCGTTTTTATGTATCTCACCTGAAATGGCGGCGTCTGAGCATTGCCGTATGTGGGGCATGGTCTCACCCGCCTTCCCCCAGGCCGTAGTGAAGAGTCAGCTGGTCAGCCTCCCGGACTCCCTCAAGAACCTGGGCGGAGGCCCAGACGGGCCCGGCAACGTGAACGGCTGGGGCCTCGTCTACTACGCCTCAGGGACTCCAGTCGCGACGAGGGGCCAGCCCATGGCCTACACGGATAACAACTTCAACGCCGCGGCTCAGGTGCTTGCCTCGAGCGGCGCTCAGGTGGGTATGGGCCACGTACGGAACGCGGCATCTGGCGCGGTGAACATACCCGACCCCCACCCCTTCATCAGGGTGCGCGGGGGCAAGACGTGGACCCTCGCCCACAACGGCGTCCTGAACATTGCCAACCTCAAGACCTTGATTGAGTCGTATCTCTCATACTTCACGCCAACCGTGGGCTCAAGCTGGAATGACCCGAACGTTGTCGACAGCGACCTCTACCTTATCTACATCCTGAAGTGCGTTGAGGAGTCCAGCTGGGACGTGAAGGCGGGGATAGCGAAGGCAGTGAGTGAGATATATAGGACGGACAGCTCCTCGAACGCGAACTTCCTGCTGTCAGATGGAACAACGATGTGGGGTTACAAGAAGAGCGTCGACTCCATACACCCATTGTGTTACAAGTACGATGCTTCTCAACAATACTCCGCGATAGCCTCCCAGCCCCCTGAGGGGTCGGGATTGGGGAATTGGGTCTCTATGAGTAACTTCAACCTGGTGGAGATCTCAGCCAACTCCCCACCCGTGCTGATCCAGGACATCAGGAGCTATGGCATCCAGGCAGACGACTTCACCGTGGTCGTGCTACCCGACACCCAGTTCTACTCCGAAAGCTACCCTACGATATTTAGCGGCCAGACGCAGTGGATCTCCAGCAACAAGATCGGCATGAACGTGGTGTTCGTCACCCACGAGGGGGACCTCGTCAACACGAACTCGCAGACCTACGAGTGGCAGAACGCGGCCAGCAGCATGAGCAGACTGGATGAGGCAAACATACCCTGGGGGGTGCTGCCCGGAAACCACGACTTAACGAGTGGCTCAACCAACTACAACAACTACTTCAGCTACAGCAGGTTCAGCGGCTTAAGCTGGTATGGGGGAGCGTACCAGAACGTCAACACCAATAGCTACGAGCTATTCACCGGTGGACTGGACGACTACCTGATTTTCCACTTCCAGTACCAGCCGAGCACCCAGGTCCTAGCCTGGGCCAACGCGACGATAGCCAGCTACCCAAACAGGAGGGTGATAGTCACCACACACGACTACATGAATACAGATGGGAGCAGGGACGCGACTGGAGACAACATCTGGAACAAGTTCGTGAAGCCTCACGCGGACCAGGTCTTCCTGGTCCTCTGCGGCCACAACCACGGGGAGAATGAAAAGATAGATGTGGTTAAGGGCCACACCGTCTACCAGCTGCTCGCAGACTACCAGGATAGGACCAACGGGGGAAACGGGTGGCTCAGGATACTCGAGTTCCAACCCTCAGACGACGATATAGTCGTTGAGACGTACTCACCATACCTGGGTCAGTATGAGACCGATGCGGACAGCAGCTTCATACTATCATACGACATGACGGCGCAAGCGCCAGTCTCTATACCAGACTTCACCATTTTGGCTAGCCCATCAACCTTGACGGTGACAACTGGAGGCTCGGTGACCTCAACTGTAACCATCAGCGCCCTCGACGGCTTCACGGGCACGGTCACACTGGGGGTATCATCGAGTTGGGCCGCTTTTAACCCATCCTCGGTTGCTGTACCCGGGGCTTCAGTTATGACTGTGACGGTCCCCGCTGGTGCAACCGCGGGAACCTATCCCATCATAGTAACAGGCATCAGTGGCGGCCTCAGCCACTCCGCCACCGTCAACGTGAACGTGCAGGACTTCACAATTTCAGCTAGTCCGTCAACATTTTCGGTGCCCACAACGGGAGGCTCAGCGACCTCAAGCGTAACCATCAGTGCCCTCAACGGCTTCACGGGCACAGTCACACTGACGGCGTCAAAGAGTTGGGCTACTTTTAGCCCATTCTCAGTCACCGGCTCCGGAACTTCAGGTATGACCGTGACGATCCCCGCTGGCACAATGGCGGGAACATACCCCATCACTTTGACGGGCACTAGTGGCAGCCTCAGCCACTCTACTACAGTAAACGTGAACGTGCAGACACCCACCTCTCCACTCAGCGTCAACGTGAAGACAGACAAGTCGTCTTACAGCCGGGGGCAGACAGTCAGCGTGACGGTGAGTGCATCAAGCAGTGGGAGCACTGTCCAGGGCGCATCGGTGAGCGTTAAGATCAAGAACCCAAGGGGTTCAACTTCAACTTACTCTGCGACGACGGGCTCGAACGGCATCGCAGTGATAAAGTATAAGCTGAGCATCTTGGCTCAGAAGGGAACATACACGGTAACCGCCACCGCGTCTAAGACGGGGTACCAGTCAGCCTCGGCTACTGCCAGCTTCACCGTGAATTAACCTCTCTATGTTTAAACCAATCTCGTGCATGCGCGGGTGAGAATAAGGTCAGTCTCAGCGCGACGCCTGGTTCTTCGGTTGGGAGGCTGGGGTTTAGTACTTCGCTTACTGGGTTTTCGAATCCTGTTTGGATTAAGCATTGCCGGATAGAATACCGAGTTGGCATTTTCTAGTTACGTTTTGTGCGCGTATTGCACGTAATAGTCTTATCCTCACTTCCACCTGATACTAATCCAGTGATTCTATGGTTGATGCGCAGACGATTGGAGTGATTGTGACTGCAGCGCGTGCATAATTCAGAAGTGACACTGTGCCTTTTAGATCTCGAAAAAAAAGTGAAAATAGGGCTACTGTATTAATGTGATTTTTATACTGTGTTTGAAGATATCAGCTGCGGGCATGTTGAATATTTCTGGAATTGCTTGTGGTGCCCACCCTATCGTTGCGAGTGGGGTTCCATCTGATCTATAAACTGAAATTACGATCACGTTTGTAGTGAATTTCGGCTCATAGGCAACAACAGCCTTCCCAGATATGGCTTCAACACCCGTGCCTGTTATATAGATTCCACTATACGACAAAGTAGGAGATGACCCCTGCCCTGAAATCGGATAGAAGCCTACAGTAAAGAGGTCAGTATAGGTACTCGGGTCTACGAATGCACCTGAGGTTTCAGGTCGTGAGAAGAGGAGTAAACTTATTTTATGCCCGCTCCATGTGGCGGTGAACATACCTAGAGCTTTGACTCCCCTTTCAGCTACATAGATTGGAAATGTGAGACCCGTTAGACTAGCGGGATATAGGGTTGCTTTTGCAGATCCACATAGAGATAAGGTGCCCATTCCTGTATAGGCTACTATTGCTGGTGGCGATCCGTATAAACCAATGTCGGGAAACACTATACATCCTCCAGATGCGAGGCATGAAAAACTGGCTCTGTATTCTTGATTGTGAGCCGCCTGAGCTTGACCCGACATGAGCAGTGGGAGAATGAGGATCACAAGGGTTACCGTGAAGAAGAGCTTATTCTTAATTGACATCCCATCTTATCAAAGTTGAAGGTAACTTAAGAGATTAATGAAACAATGTTTCTGACCTAAAGTGATCATATACAGATGAGATTTCATGCGTATCGTGGGGCCTCACAGCCTCACCCATGCTCCGCCCCACCTCCTTATGCACCAATATCACCGCCCAAATGGATGAGGTTCAGGGTGAGAATCAATCGCGCGCACAGGCGCAGGACGGGGAATAACGGGCAGATGGAGTACTTCGAGGATCTCTACTATCACATGAAGGAGCTTAACCTTATTGATGGCGATAGGTACCGGGCGAGGGCTATTGTACGAGCTTCTAAGAGAAAGTCCCTTGGGCTCCCCCTCAGCCCCTTTTATGAGTAGAAGTCTTAATACTCAATAGCCTTATCCTCACTTCCACCTGATTAGAAAAATCTTATCCCAAATTCACTTTGGCATAAGTCTCATCTTGCATGTATCTGCTAAGTATCTGATTGAATTATTTCTTCCTATAGAAATTGACCTCGCAAACAGCGTCGCCGGCGGCGATTGTTTTACCAAGCGAAAAATCTACGCCAACGGTTTTCGCTATGTTACGGTCCCCATCCATCGCGATATCACAGAGTTTGGGAATCTCTTCTCTGGAGATACCGGCCTTAAGCCACCCAGACACCAGCGGACAATAGTGAAAACGGATTTCAAGGGAGTCTCTCGTCTTCGTCTGAAACTCCATTTCGAAGGTCTTCATATTCACTGGTGTAAGAAAAGCGTCGGCAAATTCGTCGAGCTTTACTGGTCTGTTTAGCTTATCTTTGATCAAAGCACCATGTTGGCATCCGGTTTGGGCAATCGCGGATCGTAGTATTTTTTCTCCGTCTGCTCCTTCTTTCATTGCTTCTGTGTAGCTGATTCCCATCCAGGTAGCACGGTGTTCGATGGCGTTTCTATTGACATTAACTATTTCCTCATTTGTGATCTTTGGATTATTGATAATTCTTATCATCAAATCTCCCCATGTCTGTGTACTATTGTTAATTACGCAATAGAGCAGGTTAAATTTATTTTATTCGCATACATACTTTTTTTAGAAATTTCGTCTTACGTGCAATAATCTTGTCCCGACTTCAACTCGATACACAACGGTGAATATTTTTAGTTGAAATTCAAATATCATGCCGTAACTACACTTAGAGGGTGTCGAAATGCCGTTCTGTGAGAAATGCGGGAAAAAATTAGAGGATGGCGCTAAATATTGCGCCTACTGCGGAACACCAACCAACATAACCCCACCCTCAGAACAATCCCCGATTCAAACACCCGAAACACCCCCAAATGAAGCCCCACCACAGGAACAAGCCCCGGCTGTGGAAACACCACCCCCATCAAGAAGCAGACGAATCGCAATCCTTCTGATTGTCCTCATCGCGGTCGCCGCTGTCGTCTTCGGAATATACCAACTACGCCCACGAACATTCTCGCCCAGGCCAACCCAGACGGTCATGGGGGTAGACTGGTCAGGATACTCGGTCTCCACCTCACTCAAGAGCCCCCAACCCACCGTCACAGAGGTTTCGGGAACATGGATCATGCCAAGCGTCGGCGCCACCCCAGGCAACTCCTTCTCAGCTGCTTGGATAGGCATAGGAGGCCAATTCGACCAATCACTGATACAGACAGGAACAGAACACGACGTAACAAATGGACAAATAAGCTACTCTGCATGGTACGAGTTACTTCCTGCTACCCCGGTCTACCTCACGATGAGCGTGGCACCGGGTGACACAATCACGGCCGACATCAGACTCCTCGACGCCGCGGTCAACACTTGGTCGATAAGCATCCAGGACGTCTCGAATGGTCAAACCTTTCAGACGAGTGTTCAGTACGACTCATCGATGCTCAGCGCGGAATGGATAGTGGAGCGCCCCACGATAAGGAACCGAGTCGGTGTGTTATCCAACTTCGGATCAGTTACCTTCACAAACTGTAACGCTATTATCGGGGGCAGGGCCGGCGCTACACTGGACTTCCCCTCGAGTGACTTTATCATGAATAATCGCCAGAATAATCCATTAGTCGCCGTCTCGGCGCCATCAACAGATGGCTCATCCTTCACGGTGACATTCGAATCAGCAAGATGACAAGATCACATGCTTGCATACACGCAAGCATGATTGACTCTCCATTTGCTAAAAAAATATTGAATATACGCGTGCGATGTATCCCTCAAGGATCAATTAATCACACGCGATTTCAACTCTTAAACAACCTAGAGATTCTTTGGCCAGGCCTCTCCAATCTGCTGCCCTGCAGCTGGAATTGACGCATGCCAATGCACGATCAGCCATTCCTCCCCTGATTTCTTCAAGATGATCGTCAGCCTCGTTGGGAGGTGCATCTCCCGCGACCCTACCCTGGCATAGAAGGATGCCTCCACCGCGGCCCAAGCCATTTTCCCCTCAACGAAGATCGACAGCCAGTTATAGACGATCGAGCTGGCCTCTGATTGAGCCCAGTCACGCTTGAAGAGAGCCTTAACTTCACTTCTACCGATTTTTTTCTCATCGGCACCGGTCCCTAAAACTACTATGTCATCATCAGTTGAGAAGAGGGGCATCATCTTATCAAGGTCTCTCTCTTCGAAGGCCTCGGCGACCTTGTCTAAGGTTGATTGCACCCGTGACTCCGTTTCCTCAGTTGGTTTCATCACAATTCTCCTCAGTTATGTGTGTGAGGGTGCGAACGATGCACTCCCCTAGTTTTTACCTTATCTTCATGCGAGGATAAGATTATCTAGTTTTTTAAAATAAAGGAGAATAAATCAGCTTCTACAATCTCCGCTATTCTTTTTTTTACAAAGCGCTTGTACTGGCGCGCTTACCAGCTTGGATGCCGTCGTAGGTCTCCTTCACATGCGCGTGCATCCAGAGTTCTCTTTGATTCAGACATTTTCTAATCAACCAATCTGTGATTGAATTATTTTAATAAAGAAATAACCAGCGCTAACTCGTTTTTAATCCTAGATCATGATCCAGATCGAAGACTCTGTAAATTTGTTACAAGCGCTAGTCGAGAATCAATTTTACCTCGCGTACTTTAGCATAATCCTCATCTAACGTACAATAATCTTCTCCCCAACTTCTACCTGATTCTTATTCGTATGTGCAAGAAGGCCCTTCCTAGACGATATCGCTTATTAGAATGTAGAAACAGTTTCTGGATATGGAGTTTGACACAAAGATCGTCGTGATACTGAGAGATGACCTCGCCTACTGGCAGAAGCTAAACGTCACTGCCTTCACAATCAGCGGGATCGCTGGCACAGAGCAGATAGTCGGTGAGAACTACGTGGATGCCTCAGGTAACGTCTACCTTCCAATGAGCAAGCAGCCAATACTCATCTTTATTGCTGATAGGGAGAAGATGAGAGAGGTCTACGGTCGTGCTATGAAGAGAGGTATGAAGATTAGCATTTACACGGAGGAACTTTTCAAGACCTATAATGATGTGGATAATCGTGCTGAGGTCGCTAAGGTGAAGGGTGAGGATCTGAATCTTGTTGGGATGGCTATTAGGAGCACGAAGAGGCAGATAGACACGGTTGTAAAAGGTCTGACTCTTCATCCGTAGAGGATTTTTAATGTTCGCGCGCGATGGGAATACCGGGCTTCCCAACAGCTGTTAAAATGCGCACAGAGATGTGTGATTACGACAAACGACACAAATTCCTGAATAGTAACAACTTTAGCAATGATACTTGTCACCGGTGGCGCGGGGCGTTTAGGGTTTGAGGTTGTAAAAATGCTTGTTGCACGGGGTGAAAAAGTCCGAGTCTTTGACCTTCCCAGCATCAACTGGTCACACATTGAGGCCCTAAGCAGCGTAACTACCTTCAAGGGGGACATGACCAACCCCGACCATGTTCATCACGCATGCGAAGGTGTTAAGGGGGTCATACATTTAGCAAGCCTTATGCCACCTAGAAGCGAAGCCGATGAAAGCCTTACGCATAGGGTAAATGTGATCGGCACCATTAACCTGCTTAAAAATATTAATAAGGGGACTCCGGTGGTCTTCTCCTCCTCAATCTCCGTTTACGGTATGACCCCAGAGGAAAGGCGGGCAATCGATGAACTTCATAGTCTTACTCCACATGATAGCTATTCGAAAACGAAGATTCTTGGAGAAAAAATCGTCTCAGAGTCTGGTAATCCGTATACGATATTAAGAATATCACCAATAGCGGTTGCGGACCTAGTGGAGCTGCCCCACATCATACCCTATAGAGCAGATCAGAGAGTTGAGTTCATCTTCGTTGAGGACACAGCTCGAGCAATAGTTGGAGCCTTACAATTGGTTGGTGAGGAGGAAACCTTCAATGTGGCAGGGGGTGACTCCTGGCAGATGCTTGGACATCAATACATAGAGAGGTTCTACGAAGCGCTTGGAGTGGAAGTTAACCCCAAATATTCCGAAGAATATACAGCGGTTCACTGGTATGACACTAGCAAAGGAAGACGCATCAACTACCAAAACACCCCATTTGAATTGTTCGAGGAAAGATTGAAGGCGATAGGGACTGAATACGGGTTAAGGTGATGCTATGAGCGCGAGGCTTCCAGTGATTAAAGAGAGGTTAGCGAGCATACGATCCAAACTCAAGGTTGACTACGCTACGGGTTACCGGCTTCGAATCGATAAGGTATCGAATATAGTTGTGGAAAACGAGTCGAAGATTTGGCTAAGGACAAGAGTAGGTGAGCCTATGTTGAAGGAACTTCAGGATTCGATCGAGAAAGCGCACGATATTCTCGAGAGTGAGGAGGTACCAGCGGGATTTGAGATGTCGCTGAGGGATATTGAAGCGAAGGCATCAAAGATAGACGAGGAGAGCCGTCGACGTGACATGGTCGTCACGTAGCTGAGAGCGAAGATAATGTTCTAGTTCGAGCTAATATTGGGTCCAACTGACTCGAAGCGCTCCCACGTGCAGCAACACCGCTAACATACTTCAAATCAAACACAATGAGTGACACACTTCTATGTTCGCCCTCAGCTCAATTTTTTTCTATAATCATTCGAGGTTCCCATTATGGCTTAGTTGTGTTTTAAATATCATTGAAGCAGACTCATACTCGATGCTTCTGGTGGCTAAAGATGAAAAGTAAAGTCTACTTCATGGATGACCGCTACAAGGGGCTGTCATCGAGCATCCCCGCAAAGGCGATGCAGCTATTCGACCACGCAGGCCTCGGAGAGTGCTTCAAACCCGGGGACTCGGTGGCGATAAAGTGTCACATGGGCGAGTGGTTCAACACTGGATACCTTCGACCCATACTGATCAGGGTGATCGTTGACAAGGTGAAGGAGCTTGGCGGCAGACCTTTCGTAACCGACACAACGACAGCACCCTACTACTTTTATGGAGCCCGCAGCACAGCCGACCTCTACCTCGAGACAGCTACACGCAACGGGTTCACGGCTGAGACGATGGGGTGCCCCATTGTGATAAGCGACGGCATGTATGGGACAGACGATGTCAAGATCGATTTACCCGACGGTCTGCTACTTAAGGAAGGGTTCCTCGCGAGGGGAATCGCGGATGCAGACTCCGTCATAGTGGTTAGCCACTTCAAGGGCCACGGAAGCGGTGTTTACGGAGGCAGCATAAAGAATGTCGCCATAGGATGCAGCTCTAAGAGGGGCAAGTTCAACATCCATCTGTGTACCCACCAGTCGGTGGGTTGGAACAAGTGGAGTTTTAACGGGGAGAACTGCATAGGTGAGGAATGCCCGAATCATGTAGTATGCGATAACCTGTGCCCAGTAGGCGCACTCAAGATTGAGAAAGATAGGGCGGTCTACGATGGATCTAAGTGCATCGGATGCTTCGGCCACCAGAGGCCACTATTCAAATGCGATCTTTGGGGTAGGGAAAAGTACGCAGATTGGAGCAACTGGTTCTTAGTAGCGATGGCCGATGCAGCCGCCGGATATCTACGTCACATTGGGAGGGACCACGTTGGCTATCTCACCTACGCTCTCGACTTAGCCCCAGCTTGTGACTGCGTCCCAGGTACTGATAGAGCGGTTTTACCAAACCTCGGCGTCTTCGCCTCTCGAGATATGGTCGCGATAGATGTCGCGGCTCTTGACATGTCAGTGCAAGCACATGGAATCCCTGGCTCGGTCGCTGAGGAGAAGGGTGTGATGGAGCCAGGTCAAGAGAAGTTCACGGCAATAAATGGAATGAGTCAATGGATAACCCCGAACGCATGCAGCGTACTTGGTGTAGGCTCTAAGGATTATGAGCTAGTTGTGCCTCCCACTTCTAGCGACGAGTCAGCCTTTAGTCACCCTCTCCTCAAGCCTGAACACCCCTCAGGTCGATGGCTAGGCGAGGCCATGACCCGCTTCGGGGGATGGACCCCAATTGGGGGTTTCAAATATAATGATGCCTTGAAGATATCCATAGAGGAGCTCAGTAAGAGGTAAGTCGCATCTAACTTACGATCGGATCCCCAGAAAGCCCATGGTTTTAACCGTGGGATGAATGGGGGAGGGGTGAAAGTAGTAAAACTGGTTGTTTTAAATATCTACCACCCATCTAACATTCAAAAATGTCTAAGCGGTGGACCCATAGCAAAAAGACAGTCTACAGCCTTGGATACCATATCATCTGGTGTCCAAAATACCGCAGAAACATATTAGTTGGGATAATTGAACACCGCCTAAGGGAGCTTCTAGTAGAGAAGGCGAAGCAGATAGACGTGATTATTGAATCCCTAGAGATTATGCCAGACCACATCCACCTCTTCATCAAAACGCCCCCAACCGCAAGCCCCCACCGGGTAGTCCAACAACTAAAGGGATACACAAGCCGAGTTCTACGCCAAGAGCAACCACAACTAAGACGAATGCCTACCCTCTGGACCAGAAGCTACTACGTTGAATCCTGTGGCCACATCTCCGAGGATTCGGTGAAGAAGTACATCGAGGAGCAGAAAGGACGATGATTCTGACCTACAGGATCAGACACGGCGGAGACTTCTCCGATGAGCTGAGGAAGGCCAAGCAGGTAGCCACCTTCGCTCTGAAGACAAGGTCGCAGTCCTCACACGATGTCAGGCACCTCGGCTTGAAGTCGATTATTAGTAACCAGGTTCTGAGGAAGATCAGCCGAAACCACGCCATCAAGGTGGTGCATAGTGTCAAGTTGACGGTGCCCTCTCAGGGTGTCAAGGTTCTGAGGGATCTGAGGACTCTGAAGATTCCGTGCCTAGGTTTGACTCTATGCTATCGTTTCAGGGACGACTTCGAGAAGGTGAATCAGGTGGAGGTTGGGGAGGAGTATGCCTACGTCTCGGTGACGATCCCGGAGGAGGCGGAGTATGAGCCGAGGGGTTGGATTGGTGTCGACAGGAACACCACCGGGCACATAGCGGTGGTTGCTGACCCCGAGACGGGTAAGGTCCTCAAGCTGGGGAAGTCGGCGAGGCACATACATGAGAAGTATAGGGAGATCCGTCGAGGCCTTCAGAGTCATGGAAGATACTTGAAGGTTAAGGAGATCAGGGATAGGGAGAGCCGAGTTGTCAGGGATCTTAATCATAAGGTCTCTCGGAGGATCGTTGAGGCTGCTAAGGATTCGGGTAAGGGGATTAAGCTTGAGTTGCTTGAGGGTATAAGGAGGAGTAGAAGGCAGGCTAGGTCGTTTAGGTACGCCCTGCACAGTTGGTCGTTCTATCAGCTGGAGAGGATGATAGAGTATAAGGCTAAGCTGCTTGGCGTGCCCGTCGCCTACGTTGATCCCGCCTACACGTCTCAGACGTGTTCGAGGTGTGGACTCTTGGGTGATAGGAGTGGTAAGGTGTTTAGGTGTCCGAGTTGTGGGCACGTTGAGGACGCCGACGTGAACGCTTCGTTCAACATTGCGGTCCGTCGTGTGGGCGTTTCTCGATCCGTCGTAGACAGGGATGCGGCGGAGGGCAGCACTGATACGCCTGGGAGGCTACGCCGTGGGCGACGGCGACCTTGGAACCCCACGCGCTTTAGCCGTGGGAGTAT
>CAWGAT010000043.1:0-65593 GCA_963820555.1 Candidatus Bathyarchaeota archaeon | reverse complement strand
AGTGAGGATAAGGCTATTGAGACGCACGCGTGATTACCACCGATAATGTTAATTTCAGAAACGATTCCAATTCTCTTAGGTATTTTCAATGACT
Source organism: Candidatus Bathyarchaeota archaeon (assembly GCA_963820555.1). Lineage (GTDB taxonomy): Archaea > Thermoproteota > Bathyarchaeia > TCS64 > TCS64 > UBA8941. The sequence continues at coordinate 65,499 of CAWGAT010000043.1, read as the reverse complement.
GAAGCTAAACAGGCGAGCGTGCCCGAGGAAAAACTCGAGAGCATAATACGAGACTTCGTGGAGACCTTCACTAAGAAGGACGTGGAGAAGATGATGTCATTCTTCACAGAAGACGCGGTGTGGGTCGCACCCGAGGGCGTATTTAGTGGCAAGAATGAGGTGAAGCGTTACTTAACCTGGTACGCCCCGGAAGATATTCGGATGAAGCTTATAGACGCTGGAATCGGTATAGCGGTGAAGGGGAATAAGGCTGTTTATCAGTACACCCTGGAGGCGACCACTAAGGAGGGCGTGAAGTGTGAGACTCCGGGGGTAAGCGTATACGAGTTCAGTGGTGAGAAGATTCAGAGGAAGACGGTGGTTTTTGATAGGTTGTCGATTGCTAAGCAGGCGGTTAATGGGGTTTTAGATTCTTGGGTTATGGGCGTCGTTCTTGGTCGTATGGAAAAAGGGTTACGATGAAGAATAGCATAACCAAGAAGAAATATGCGTGCATTGAATGAGATTGTATAATAAATATAGTAACATGAAATAAGTAAGGCATTCGCGAATGCAATCTGTTCAAGAGAGGATTAGGTTATAGTCACCTCACCATACATGTATAGATATTTTATAATTAGGTCCGTGTAATAAGATCATGAAATCCCTGGTCGTCTACTTCTCAAGCCTCCAACTCGTTATGTCACCGAAGCTGATACCAACAATAGAGTATAATTCTAGGGCTTTTTCGATCCCAAATTTTTCAATTGCCGCTTTTTATGTATAAACCAAGTACCATGAAGCCGTTTGCAGTCGTGTTGAATACGTGAGTTCATATTATAATCACCTAATTTTTAGGAATCTCCCACTTTTCATCAGGGAACTCAGCCGTGAATATTTTGCTGGGATCGCTGGTCTCTTCCAAGTTTGGCAGCGTTGTTTTGCCCATCTTACCAAAACCCTTTGGAACATAGACCATGAACCTCAGAATCTTTGTATCATTCTCAACATCCTTGAGATACTTGTTCAGGGACTCGGAACTCCTCAGAGGTCCGACTAGGTCGACAATTAGTCCTTGAAATAAAATCGCGCGTGTAGAAGTCTGAGCAGTTACTTTTTCTTCGGCTCGTATACATCAAATAGGCGTATACTCGGCGTTCCCTTGGCGTCTGCTAAGGCTGGCATCAAAATGGGGCTGATCACTAAATAGGCTGCATCAGCAGCTTGTTTCGACGCCCATAGGACGACGATTCCATAGTCGCCACCTTCATTATCAGCGTAGAATTCACATCTATCGCACCCTTTTTGCGCTCGGATGGCAGGCACGACTTTATCAGCTATCGCTCTGCTACTGAGCGCTTTCCGGGGCCGAGGCTGAACTGGACTAATCTTATATTCATGATGTTTTCTCCTTTACTAACAAGCGGTTCCGCGGTATATATACCTGAATAATTATCTAAAAATATGTAAATAATACCATAATTCCACACGGGCGCCTAATATATCGAATTATAATAATATTTCTAAATTCGATACAAAAATGGCTTATTGAGGACGATATAAAAAAAAAATTAAAGCTACAAATAGCAGCGCCAGTCCTTTCCGAGTTCCGGCCATCTATAGATTGCCTCGTATATAATTCTCGCCTCGACCACGGCGTCGACACCCGCCCTGTGAGACGCAGAGTAGGATTTGCCGGGGAAGAGATATTGATGGGCTTCCTCGACACTAGGCCACTTGTACCCACCCAACGGGTTTGGGATTTTCAAGTAACCCGCCAGCGTCGTTAAGGGATCCCAGAACCTCACAGGGACCTTGAATCCCCGTGAGCTGTGCTCGAGGAGTCGTAGATCGAAGTCGTGTCCCCACGAGGTGACGGGGACACCATGATCAAACAACCCTTGAAGCTGTCCACGGAGCCCCTTGAGCGGAACTGCTTTTTCAACTTCCACATGGGTCAGCGATGTGTTCTGAAACACCCACGAGCGGGGGTTACACATCTCCCCTTCACGACAGACACTGTCAACCAACAAATCGACTTTACCTGAGTCGAGATCGAGTCCTGCGACGCCAACCTCGCAGATCATGCAGTTCTCGGGCTGAAAATTGTCGGCAGCGGGGTCGAGGTTCCCGGTCTCAAGATCTACCACAAGAACATTCATATCTAACTAATAATTAACGCGGTTTCAATTTGAAGTTTATGAGGACATATGACCGGAGTAATCATTGGACATTCGCAGTTTAATAAATCGTACATCTAAAAAATTAGGACATCAAATAAGAAAGTGGAAAAACGAGATACTGTCCTACTGAGTATCAACAGCCAGCTAACCGCGTCGAACTCTCGATGAATCCCTCTCCTACGTCGCAAATTCCTAGCCACGGGTGCGAAATTATTTTTTTCTCAAATACCGTACCTACAGGGAATTTCGACTACCCCACTAGGAATTATCATATACTATAAGTAACCTCAAACCACGAGGAATCCCCTTTCAATATAAAAACTCACTCAACAACCCATAGAGGGGTCTCCCCCTAAGTGAATGGAGATTAGAATACGGTGATTTCTGCAATCAGTCTTTTTTTGTAGAGTAACTTGTCTTCTAGATTTCGACTAATTTCTTCTCGAAGTCAACTACCCGAAATCGGCTTCCTTTCTTAACCACCACATGACCCCACCCTCAAAGAGTCTCCTATGAGCTTCTTCCCCTCCGAGATACTATGCATTTAAGAAACCACCAACCTTTAGTGTTCGCCAGTAAGGGATACCTAAGTTTTTGTCTTCCTTAACGGCTTCCTCAGCCGCATTCACAGCTGTCATAATGAAGATTCCTGACGTCAGAGAACAGCAGCTCTTGACATTATGGCTACGGGCAGTCTTCTTACAGATCTTAACTATCGTTATGCTTTTTCTCTCAGGAACATTTTTCATAACTTCAATGACTTCACTCTGGTTAACGAGTACAACAGTCCCCCCGGACTCCACATTCATTTTATGCAATGCGTTGTAGCAGGGGAAATTCTCTTAAGCTCAAGTGTTTTTAGTAACCCCTCCTTATCCGCTAGTTTTTCTCAAAGTCTTGTAACCCCATGAGAGCTCCATAGTCATATTTAATTGAAAAAAACTATCCTTCACTAAATCGCGCGTGTAGCCAAAGACATTCATTAGAGATGTGCCGGCATCTGAAAATCCAGTCCTGAAGGCTACTCAATCTCACCTTGTAGAATTTTCAATAAACTTCACTGCTTCGAAAATCTTTTTGGGGTCAACTGGTTTTTCTAAAACATAATCAAACTTCTTCAACCTACTCGGATCAATGGCCGACTTGAATCCTGTAAGCAAAATAACCCCCATCTTAGGATCCTCCGATTTGATCATCTCGACCAACTCATCCCCCTTCATATCGGGCAGCGCGAAATCTAAAACGGCCAATCCAAATTTTTTGACCTTAATCTTCTCAACAGCGGCCCAGCCACTATATGCAGTGTCAACTCTGATTCCATCACTCTCTAGTAATAACCTCAATAGATTGGCTTCTCTTTCATTGTTCTCAACTAATAGAATGGGTTGGTCATGCACCATAGGGACATTCTGAGACACTATCAAGTATAAAAAAATGAGCTATTTAACACACGATAACAGGAATGAAAAAATCGCTAAACCTAGCTACAGGGAATTAAATGCCCAGCCACTGATGTAAAACCCATGATTTTTTCTTATACTCCAAAGCAAGAGAGAAATATCCAGCCACAGGTGCTTATCGGCTACTTGTAAGAGATAATGATATTTGCGCAATGAGCCTGTTTAGGGCAAAGAAATTACCCCCTACCGACGTGTACCCTTACGGGGGTCACCCTGATTATCACTCTAGCCTCCTTACCATTGAGCTCGGGCATCAACTCGTAGAAGTCCTTACCCCTGTATGCGTTTGATAGCCTGTTCAGGTGCTCGAGGGCGCCCTCCTCGATGAGCTCCGCGTCCCCCTGAACCTCAATCCACCTCATTTTATTAGTAGGATCGACAGCGAAGACGGAGACCCTCGAGTCCCTCCGGATGTTCCTCTCCTTCTGATACCCGATACCGGTGTTGAGGAGTACATGAGTCCCATCGAAGCCACACCAGATCAAAGTACTCTGTGGATAGCCCTTCGAGGAGATCGTCGTGAGGACGACGTCCACGGTGCTTCGCAGCAGATCGGCGTGGCTCGAAGGAATCTCAGCAACCATCTAGACCACACAAGGTAAGGGTGAAGAGAATATAACGACTCAGATTACATCCACCGAGGAGTAAGCCAGAGTATAGACGTCGATGAGAGGACTCTTAGCCCCAATAAAAAAGGGTTTAATCGACTTGGAGAAGACGAAGTGAATTCAGCATCACTGTTAGAGCGTTGCTCTCGTGGATGATCGAGGCGACTAGAGGCGGAATGATGCCCGTGACGCTCAGCCATATACCTATAACGTTCACGGCCATAGCGAAGACGAGGTTTTGCTTGATGACAGTCATAGTCGATCTACCGATCCTCAGTAGCTTAGGGATCCGCCTTAGATCGTCCGTCGCGAGGACAATACCCGCTGTCTCGATGGCCACGTCTGTGCCCCTCAGACCCATAGCGATCCCGACGTCGCTAGTAGCCAGAGCCGGGGCGTCATTCACACCGTCACCGATCATGGCGACCCTGTAACCCTGAGACTTGAACTCCTTGATCTTCTCAACCTTCTGCTCGGGAAGCAAGTTGAAGAGCACTTCATCGACACCGACCTGCGTGCCAATCGTCCTCGCTACGGACTCGTTGTCGCCAGTGAGCATTATCGTTCTCTTCACGTACTTCTTAGCCTCTTTGAAGGTGCCCGCAAGGTCACCTCGAACGGTATCCGCTACCTCAATAGCGCCCAGTAGGCGTCTGCCCTGAGCCACGTAAATAAGAGTTCTATTTGACTCAACCGATGATGAGTACTCTAAGGCCGCTTTGGTTAGTTTTACACCGTGTTTGGTGAGGAGCTTATCGTTGCCGACTAGGATGATCCCGGCTTTCGTCTCCGCTCGGACACCTAGACCAGGTTCCATCGATAGACTCTGAGGGTCATCCATTTCCACTCCAGCCTCATCAGCCCTCTTCAAGATGGCCTGGGCCAGCGGGTGCTCGGATCTCCCCTCCGCCGAGGCGGCGACACCGAGGACAACGCTCTCCTCCGCGTTGAATCCCTTTATCGCAACGACCTCGGGGTGACCAGTAGTTATTGTGCCCGTCTTGTCGAGGGCTAGGATATCGACGCTGCTCAGTCTCTCTAAGCTCTCACCATTACGAATCAGGATACCCTTACGAGCCGAGTTACCGATACTCGCAACGACGGCCATGGGTGTAGCGAGCGTTAAGCTGCAGGGGCACGCAATGACCCATAACGCCGCGACCCTGAGAAGACTTCCAGTAACTATGTAGACTATTACACCCAGGCCGAGGATGATAGGCGTGAAGTACTTAGCGTACCTATCTGCGGTACGCTCGATCGGCGCCTTATGCTCCTCAGCTTCCTCAACCATCTTGATTATCTTGCCGTAAGTGCTCTCCTCACCGACGGCGGTCACCTCGACGTCGAGGCTCCCCAGCTCAATAATGGTGCCCCCGAACACCTTCTCACCGACACCACGTTCAACAGGCATAGACTCGCCAGTAATCGACGCCTGGTTGACTGAGGCTTTGCCAGCCTTAACTAACCCATCGACGGGGATCTTGCCCCCAGGTTTCACTACGACGGTCTCCCCTATCCGCACCTCGGAGATAAAGACATCCATCTCCTTACCATCCCGAATGACGGTTGCAGTCTTTGGCGACTCCTCCACAAGTTTCTGGATCGCTACCGACGCCCTACCGCTCGTGTAGTCCTCCAGAATCTCGCCTCCACCCAACATCAAGACCACAACAGCTGCAGCGACATATTCCCCGACGTAGATAGAGGCGACTACGGCAAAAGTCGCGAGTATGTCAATGCCAAAGTTACCCTCGAGCAGCGCCCGAAAAGCGCTGTGACCTATGAAGATCGCGCCGAGACCCGCTGCGATCATACCGATCATCGTAGAGGTTTCTAAGGGTAGGAGGCTGAAGATCTGACTCAGCCAACTGACTGCGGCCAATAAGACGCTGAGGGCTAGTATTGCCTTCTTCCAATTCGCGGCCATGTCATCACCTAGATCTGTTTATGGAGCGCCGTCTTCAGTTCCTGCAGCTGGGATTCGATATCACCGGATTTTACGGCCTCAATTAGGCAGTGCTCGATGTGGTCCTCGAGGATTATCACACTCGTTTTCTCGAGGGCGGCCTTGACGGCGCCGATTTGAATGAGGATATCGGGGCACTCTTTCTCCTCATCTATCATCTTAATGATGCCCCGGATATGTCCCTCCGCCCTGACCAGACGGTCTCGGACATTCTTCCTCTGCTTGTGCACTGTGGACATGGCATCCTATCCGGGGGGAGGGGATATAAATTCGTTGCGCGGTCTCCTCAAGTCGATTAATGCACACTCTAACTAACGGAGTCCTCTTCAGTGCCGGGATCGTTATCCTTTTTCTCTCCTCCGGAGGCTTGATGTCTTTGAAGAAAAGGTACATCGAAGCGGCGGACGCGAACTGAAAGAAACCGCCCGTAGAAGGGGAAGGATAAACTCACGAACGCGTAGAGATACTAGTTACCACGGGGACACCCGCTGATGTGACCTACTCCATGGGATTGACATTTTTCTTTCGTTATCTGACCCACAAGCTGGCGGAGCTACTCCTCCTTCGCTTGGACCAGCTCCAGGGCGAGGGTGCCCCCCTTCTCGAACCTTATGGTCAGGGTGTGGAAGAGGGTCTGGAATATCCTGATCTTCCCGTATCGCTTCTCCTTGACGAGGCCGAGCTTCACCAGCTTCGCGAGGTGCCTCTCGACGCTCGTGTAGTTGAGCCCGGTGCGGCGGCTCACCTCGCTTATGTTCAGCTCTCCGCTCTCCGCGAGGATCTGCAGGGTCCTTATGCGCCCCCGGCTGCCGAGGAGCTCCTCCGCCTGGGTTCTACTTCTGCTCAAATCCCTTAAGCACCTCCCGTTCGAGGTCCTCGGCGGAGACCTTCCCCAGGGTTATGAGCTGGGTGCGCCCCTGACTACCGGAGTCGACCTTCGAGGTGATTATCCCCGTGGCCTTGAGGTTCTCGAGGTACTTCCAGAACTGGGTGTGGGCGCGCGGCGCCTCGCCGCGCTCCTCGCACGCGACCCTGTAGAGCTGCTCCACCTCACCCGTGGTGGCGTGGGGGGCCGTGCTGTTGCGGAAGAATCGGGCCACGGAGAGGAGGGTTAGCCTCTCGTGGAGGCTGAGGTGGTTCATCCCCTCCTTCTTCACCGGGGAGAGGACGCCGGGCGAGACCTGGCGCACGTGCTCGGGTCTGACCTGGGGTGCCCCGTCCATCTCTGCCTTCTTCCCCGCCCCCCAGAGGAGGTCTATGGCGCAGCGGGCGTCCCCGTTCTCCGAGGAGGCGAGCTCCGCTATGAAGTCCACCACCTCGAGGGGAACCGCCCCCTTCCTGAAGGCCGCCTCGGCGCGAGCCGCGACGATGTCGGAGAGCTGCGGCGTAGAGTACTCGGGCATCTCTATGAGGTTCCTCTGGAGGCTGCTCAGAGTGCTCCTGTCGAGCTTCTCGAAGACTCCGCGGTCCTTGGTGATCAGGAGGAGGCTGAGTCGGCGTGGGGAGTCGGGCTGGGTCTCGTGGACGCGGGTGAGCTGATAGAGGGCATCGCTCCCCTCCGTGTCTATTAGTGCGTCCACCTCGTCGAGGCAGAGGAGGAGCTGCCCGTTGTCCTCGCTGAGGAGCTGCATCAGGGTCTCAATGAGCTCGTTTGGGGCATAGCCCCTCTCGGGGAACTCGGGGCGCAGCGTCTTCACGACCCTGCGGAGGACCATGAAGAGGCTCCCCCTGAGCTCCCTGCAGTTGACGTGGACGTAGTCGACCCTGAGCCTCTTCCTCTTCGCCTCGTCCCTGAGCCACTTGCCGAAGACGCGGGCGAGTGCGGTCTTCCCGGAGCCGACCCCGCCGATTATGATGGCTCTCTGGCTCATCTCATAGGGTGCCGAGAGCATGAAGTCGTAGGTGAGCCTGAGGGCGCGCATCTGCTCCTCCCTGTGCAGTAGCTTGGACGGGATGTAGTTGATGTCGAGTATGCCCTCGTCTACTGATGAGTCTCTGGTCGCTCAAGGATGGTCTCCCCCGTGAGGGGCTCCCCGGGTGCGGATTTATGCTTTACGTAGGTTCCAGCGGATCAACTGTGGAGAGGTGAGTGAAAGTGAACCGTTTTGAAACCTTTAAACAGCCACCCAACCAATAGAGAAATGACCCGAGAATGCCCCCAAACAGTAGACTCCGCACTGGTAAAGTGCCCAACGATGTTCTCAAGCGATGCGTCTTCAACCGTCTCGGCGTACCATCCGAGAGAGTAATCAGGGGGGCCGCGGTCGGTGAAGACGCATCGATCATAGACATGGGGGCCAAGGTCCTCGTCGCGAAGGCGAACCCCATCACAGGAGCTGAGGTGAACATAGGAAGACTCGCCGTCCACGTCAACGCCAACGATGTCGCCGCCCGCGGCGCAAAGCCCCTCTGGTTCATGAACACCATCCTCCTCCCCGAGGGCTGCACCGAGGCGAAGCTAGAGAATATAATGGAGGAGATAAATCGGGCCTGTACCGAGCTCGGGGTCCAGCTAATCGGAGGCCACACCGAGTGCGTCGCCGGGTTGGAGAGACCAATAGTATCCGGCTTCATGATGGGTGAAGCCCCGAAGAACAGGTATGTCACCACTAGCGGAGCGAAGCCAGGGGATAGGATCATACTCACGAAGACAGCGGGGCTGGAGGGGACGAGCATCCTCGCCTCCGACCTGGAAGAGAAGCTCAAGAGGAAAGTCGACCCGAAGACCCTGCAGAGGGCGCGCAGAATGATCGACGCCATCAGCATCGTCCCTGAAGCCCTAAAAGCCGTGGAGACCGGCGGCGTCCACTCGATGCACACACCCACTGAGGGCGGAGTCCTAAATGGACTCTACGAGATGGGGGCTGCAGCAAGAGTCGGACTTAGCGTGGAGGAGAACCTCATACCTGTAGCCCCCGAGACGAGCATCATCTCTGAGACACTCGGAGTCGACCCGCTTAAACTCCTCAGCTCAGGCTCCTTATTGATAGCGGTTAGTGAGTCGAGCGTCGGAAAGGTGCTCGATGCCCTAGAGAGCATCAGCGTCCAGGCCTCCATCATAGGCGAGGTGAAGGAGAATTCCGAAGGAAGGGTAATCACCGAATCCGATGGAACCCAGAAAACGATAGACCCTGTTCGTCAGGACGAACTGTTCAGAATCCTCGGCTAAGACTAGTCACTTCTCACAGGTTATCCCCATCACGCCGGAGTGATACTCAGTCCCTTTGAAGCCGACTGCCTTGAGTCGGCTCTGAACCCCCCTCTGGAGATCAACACCCCTGTAACGGGACCTCGGCTCCCCAGTGTAGTGGAAGAGCCGCCCGCCCACCGACATCACACCATACAACTTCTTGTAGAACTCCTCGCTATAGAGCGCCCCCGCATGGGTGAGACGTGGCGGGTCGTGTATCACCCAATCAAAGAACCCCTGGGGTAACGCATCCACAGCGAAGAAGCTATCACTGAGTAATAGTTTGATATTCCCCTCGAAAAGACGACTTGACCACGGATTCATCTGCGCCACCCTGACTACGGGTGACTCTTTCTCATCAGAGACGACGACCTCCGCCCCTCTATCTAGGGCGCCTATCGCCGTGTATCCTAGGCCCATACAGGTATCAAGAACCCTCCCCCCACACACTCCGAGCACGCGAAGCTTCTCCTCAGTGTCCTTATCGGGCGTCGTATCCTTAGTCCTGTGCATCCTAACCCCGTCTATTTCAAGGGTGGGTGCCCCCGCGGTGGGGACAAGCTTGTAGAACCTCCCGGACGAAATGGCTACTTGAAATACAAAGCCGCCCTCGGGAAAGAACACAGCGTTCTCTTTAGCAGTGATTTCTCTTAGATCATTGAGTTTCACCTTATGCCCAAGAAGGTTTGCGGAGTCACCAGCCACAGTAATCTCAGAGTCTGATAATCCAAGGTCTAAAGAGACCTTCCTCGCTCCGCCGAGAATTCTTTCCGCTACGTTCGCGGTAATCATCGGCGGCAGTACCCTCAAACTTAGTAACCTACAACGAGATGTGCTCATCCAATTATATACCCAGCGACTCAAACCCTGACCGTATAGAAAATCTTTCTAATTTGATGTTTAGTTTAATCTTACCTTTTAGGACGCAATTAGGGCAAGGGGTGAGGATTCTAACTGAAAAGATCCCGTGGGTACTTCGCTTTAACCCCCAGCCACTCCTCTATCCTGAGGAGTTGGTTATACTTCGCAGTCCTCTCCCCCCGGGCTGGGGCGCCGCTCTTGATTTGCCCGCAGCCTATGCCAACGGAGAGGTCGGCAACCCACGGGTCTTCCGTGTCACCGCTGCGGTGTGACGCCATTACGCCGTACCTGTTCCTCTTCGCAAGGTTAGCCGCCTCAAGCGCCTCGGTTAGGGTCCCAATCTGGTTCACCTTCCAGAGGAGTGCATTACACGCCCCCATCTCAATCCCCTTAGCGAGTCTCTTGGTGTTAGTGACGAAGAGGTCATCCCCCACGACCTGAACCGGGAGGAGCTTTGTCGCCTTAACAAAGCCCTCGTAGTCCTCCTCCTGTATAGGGTCCTCGATGCTGATTATGGGGTATGCGGCGATAAGCTCCCTATATAGCTCAATCAGCTCGTCGGTTGTGTAGTTGACTCCTGCGACCATGTATACGTCGTCCTTGTAGAAGGTGCTGGAGGCGACGTCCATACCTATCTTGACCTCATCCCCATAGCCAGCCTCCTGGATGGCCCCCCAGAGCGCCTCTAGGGCTTCCTCCGGGGTCTTCACCGGAGGAGCGAAACCCCCCTCATCTCCGACGTTTATAGACGTCTTCCCGTATGCCTTCTGGAGGCGGCTTTTAAGGGCTTGGTAGACCTCAGCGCCCATTCGGAGGGCTTCGCGGAAGCTTTTGGCCCCTGTTGGCGCTATCATGAACTCCTGGAAGTCGAGCTGGGTGCCGGCGTGTTTCCCACCGTTGACAACGTTAAAAAACGGGATAGGAAGGAGTGAGGAGTCTTTGTCTATGTACTCGTAGAGGCGGAGGCCATCGGAGGCTGCTGCAGCTCGTGCACAGGCAAGGCTGACGCCAAGCATTGCGTTGCCGCCTAAACGGGACTTGTTCTCAGTGCCGTCGAGTTCAATCATAACGCTGTCGATGTCAGCCTGCTTCCTGACATCCACGCCTACTATCTTTGGTTGAATAGTCTTGACGATGGCTTCGACTGCCTTCGTCACACCCTTGCCACCATAGCGTTTGCCACCGTCTCGAAGCTCCACCGCCTCATATATGCCGGTTGAGGCACCACTAGGGACCGCTGCTGAGACCTTTATCCCACCCTCTGTAGCTAGATCGACTTCAATCGTGGGATTACCTCTACTGTCCAGAATCTCCCTGGCGTTGATAGCCATTATCGAGTACCGCATCCGCCCATATCACCGTTGGTGGCTTTGAGGTCGTGGCTCGTAAAAATGTAGCGATCGGCGCTACTTCTCGCGGGCTTCCTCTATGCATGCGAGGAGGTCCCGCTCCTCAAAGGGCCAACCGGTTATTTTTACGATACCGTTTATAGCGATTGCGGGTACGGCCATGAGATTTAGCGACATGCCCCGAGTTATGCCCTCGTCAGTGAAAGTGTCGACTTCTACCAGCTCAATGTCCTTGAGTCCCTTGAGGACCTTCGTGATGAGGGTCTTAGCCGCTGGGCAGTAGGGACAAACAGGGTTATGGAAATACTCTACCTTGATCATGTTGTTCCCTTCTGTTTCACGTACTTCATAGCTGAGAGGGCGGCCTTGGCACCTTCCCCCGCAGCGGTGACCACCTGCCAGCCAATACAGCAGCAGTCCCCCGCCGCGTAGAAGCCGGGGAGATTGGTCTGCTGATTCCTATCAACGATGACGCAGCCGCCCTCGTCGGCGTCGATGCCCGCCTCTACGAGTATGTTGGAGGTAGAAATGTGCTCAAGGAGGATGAAGACGCCGTCGGTGGCGACCTTGTCGACCCCACCCGGAGTGAGCTTACCACCCCCGTCACGAATTCGTCGCCCCTGATCTCAGCTATGTCCTGCCCCTCGATGAACTCGACCTTGGGGTTGGTACTGAGGGTGGCAAGCTCTGGAGTAGTTTTCACTGAACCCCTTCTTGCCGGGTATAACTATCACTTTTGAGGCTGTGTTTGTGAGGTGGAGGGCATCCTGTACGGCTTCGTGCCCCGAGCCTACAACGGTGACGACCTTGTCCCTGAAGAACGGGCCATCGCAGATGGCGCAGTAGCTGACGCCTCTGCCCTTGAACTCCATTTCCCCGGGGACACTGAGTTGCTTGCGCTGGATGCCCGCCGCGATTATCACCGTCTTCCCTTGGTAGTATCCGCCGCGCGTCGAGACTATCTTATACTCTCCAGCATCGGCGAGTCCTATCACGGTCTCCTCCTTAAACTCGACACCGAACCTCTTAGCCTGCTCTATGAAGAGGTTCATTAATTCAGCACCGGTGAGACCCTGGGGAAAACCGGGGTAATTCTCTATCCTGTGCGCATCGAGGGCGCGCCCACCAACCTTCCCGCTATAGAGCAATAGGGTGCTGTGGCCTTGTCTCGCCGTGTAAATCCCCGCCGTTAACCCAGCGGGTCCGGCGCCTACGATGATGACGTCCCAGATCTTCTCCATCCTAGACGCGCCAAGGATAGGGGATGTGAAGGTAGAAGAAAAAGAGTTTGTTGTCTCCTACTCCTCCCTATACTCTTTGGCCTTATCGGCCATCTCGGCTAGGGTGTCTTGGACGAGGCGGTTTATTGTGCCAGTCGGGGTACTTGCCATCCTTGCCAGGGGCGCCTGCTGGAACGCCGGTGAGGACCTCTATGCCCTCATCGATTGTTGAGACGGGGTAGATGTGGAACTTGCCCTCCTTTATGGCATCGATTACCTCCTGCTTGAGCATGAGGTGCTTGATGTTGCTCGCGGGGATGACGACGCCGTGTTCCCGTCGAGGCCCCTCGCCTTGCAGAGCTGGTAGTAGCCCTCAAGCTTCTCGTTGACGCCGCCGATGGCCTGCACATCCCCCTTCTGGTTGACCGAGCCGGTGACGGCGAAGTGTTGCTTAATGGGCTTGCCGCTGAGGGCGCTCAGGATACCGTAGAGCTCAGTGCTGGAGGCTGAGTCCCCCTCGACACCGCTGTAGCTCTGCTCAAAGACGAGGCGCGCGGTGAGGCTGAGTGGGAACTCCTTCGCGTAGCGGTCGTTGAGGAACCCGCTGAGTATCTCGACACCCTTAGTGTGGATGGGGCCGCCCATCTGGGCCTCGCGCTCGATGTCGATGATACCCTTCTTGCCTACGCCGATGCTCACTGTGATCCTACTTGGCTTACCGAAGGCGAAGTCCCCGAGACCCAGCACGCTGAGGCCGTTTATCTGCCCCACCTTCTCCCCTGTCGTGTCGACGAGGATTGTTCCCTCCTCGATCATCTTCTCCATCTTCTGCTCGATTAGGTTGCTCCTGTAGAGCTTTTCCTCAAGGGCCCTCTCGATGTGTTTGCTCGTAGTGAACTCGCTGTTCTCCTCGTCGGCGTAGTGAGCCGCCTCCTTGATTATGTCGGAGACTTGCGAGAACCATGTGGAGAGCTTCTCCTGATCCTCAGCTAGTCGGGAGCTATACTCGATGACGGCCGCGATGCCGCTGGAGTCAAGGTGCTTCAGGTTCTCCTTGTTGCAGAGGGTGCACATGAAGGAGGCGTACATCTTGAATGTTCTCCTCGTTTCGCTCCATCGTCGTGTCGAAGTCGGCCTTGACCTTGAATATCTCCTTGAAATCTCTGTCGTACTGGTGGATGAGGTAGTAAATGTCGGGGCTGCCGACGAGTATCACCTTCACGTCGAATGGAATGGGTTCAGGTGTTAGTGTCTTAGTGGCTATGTAGCCGAGGCGCTGGGCTATATCCTCGACCTTGATCTGCTTGCTGGTTATCGTCTTCTTGAGGCTATCCCAAGCAACGGCGTCCATGAGGAGGTCCTCAACGGGTATGACTATGAAGCCGCCGTTCGCTTTGTGTACGGATCCGCCGCGGATCATCGTGTAGTCGGTGAGTAGTGCTCCGAATCGGGCCTCCTTCTGGACGATGCCGAAGAGATGTGGCTGAGTGGGGCTCATCTCGGTGATGACGGGGGCACCCTTTAGATCGGAGTTGTCGACCACGAGATTAACCTTGTAGCTACTGGTTGGATCCTCGGTTGCGCCCGGCATAAGGAATGGTAGGGCTGGTTGCTGTTTTGGTTGCCCAGCCGTCAGGATCGTATCGAGGTTATCGAGGATATCGTTCTTCACCTCGAGGAGGAACTCCTTTACCTCGTTAATGTCTCCATACTTCTCTATGAAGAGCCTCAATGAGGTGATCCATCGCGAAGGAAGCGACATCCTTGTTGAACTTGTCAACAGCCTCCTCAGCGCTCTTATCGAGGTCCCTGAACTGGCGGAAGGCGCTCCTGAAGTCGTCCTGAAGCTTCTCGCGGCGCACCCTGATCTGTTCCCTAATCTTGGGGGGCAGTGCGGTGAACTGCTCGTCGGCGATTGGTTGCCCGTTTATCACAGGGATTATGGCAATACCTATCGGGCTACGCTGTAGGAAGAAACCGGCCTCGTTTGCCTTCTGGTTGATCTCCTGCCAGAGCTCAGTCTTTTCATCGTCGAACTTCTTCACAGTGCTGGCCCGCTTCTGAGCATAGTCCTCGCTCTCGAAGGCCTTCTGGAGCTCCTTCTTTACATCCTCGGTGAACTTATCCATATCATCCCGGAAAGCCTTCCCCTTACCCGCTGGTAGCTTCAGGGCATTCGGCTGGTTCTGGTCCTTGAAGTTGTTAACATAACACCAGTCAGGTGGAACAGGCATATCCTTCGCCTTCTCCTGGAGGAAGCCGACGATCGCGGTCTTACGCCCGGTTCCCGACATACCGGAGACGTAGATGTTGAAGCCCCCATCCTTCATCTTTAGGCCGAATTGTAGTGCCTTGACGGCGCGGTCCTGTCCGATTATCTGTGTGAGCGGCTGTAGCTCGGCTGTTGAGTTGCAGTTCGCGATCTCGGTCGTGCACTTCTTCCTGGCCTTTTCATAGCTTAGTTCGACTACCATCCACTATCGCCTGTTGATCAGTGAATTAGAAGCTCAGTATATAAACTCGGCTCAGGTCTCAGGTTAGCCTAGCGATTAACTCCTTGAATGTGAGACCCTCCCCGGTCTTGAGGGTATAGTCTCCCGGGCGCTCCGCTACGCTTGAAGCACCAACCCTTGTACTTGAATTTGCCAGCGAGGACCGCGTATCGTCTAGGGTATATCTTATGGATGTCCAGAAACGCGTTGAGCTTGGCAACTTGGTCAGATTTGTAGTAGGAATATTTGACTTGACTCTTGACCTCAAAGGCGACGACCGTCGTGTTTTTTACGGCGAAAACGTCGGGGAGGGGCTCGGTGCTGGGGGCGCTGACTGGGACTCTGACGGCGTCGAATCCCTGTTCCCTCATCATCTGGACGAGTTCCCGCTCAGCGTCGTATCCGCGCTTCTTCATTGCGCGGACCTGCTTTCCGGTGAGGGTACGTGTGAATCTTTCGCGTCTCTTCTTTGGGTTGGCTATGTCTCGGAGGGACACTGTTACTCCTCGTCTTCCTTCTCGTCGGGGAGGGGTAGCTGACCGTTCTCAAGGGGCTCGATGGCTAGCTTTAGGAGGTCTCGCAGCCAGCCGCTGAAGGTTGTAGCGTTTGGGTACTTCTGGTACATGCGCTTATGCGGGACCTTGGCGACGAGGCGAAGCTGCACCATCTTATTGACGTAGAACTTCGCGCTACTTCGGGAGATGTCACAGACCCTCGCGAGGTCGCCGCTGGTGAAGACGGGTTCGAGGTTCTTGTATCCGAGGACAACCTTCGGGGGCAGTGGCAGAGCTGCCTCGAGTATCTCGACGAGTGACTCCTCCCTCGACAATGTGCGTCACCGGTTTGGGATGAATTAGCCAACGTGCAATATAAGGCGCGATGGTGGAATGCAGTATCGGCTTATCGCTGTTAAACATGATAGTGGAAAAATAATTAGTCCCCCTAGACGCTATCTTTCTCCCTGCCCCAACTCAAATTCCCAGCCACAGGAGTAAAACCCATGGTTTTTTCTTATCTACAGTAGCATAATATAATTTGCTAACCACAGATGTGGGTAATAAAATATTAGACTACGAATAAACAGATTAGATTAAACACGGTGATCTTCGGGGTATTTAGCTCATCGTAGAGATGTCTTATCGCTTGGATTGGATGCTTGAAAAGCATTCTAGGCCCCGAGTATACCATAACTGCCCTGATTCGCTCGCGGTGAGCCGGGTCATAACAATGAGTTGAGCATTTATTGCAGGTGGGCTTCATCTTCGGCGTTAGGGAAATGATCTAGTCTAGTCATTGAGTAGTGGAGGAGCTCACTGCATTCTGCACAGGGGTGGGTGTAACCTTGATTGCCTGAACAATATTCTCGATCATGTTCGCTAGTGTTTTTCTTTCTCGTTTAATTCTGCTCAGCTCTCCGTACATCGACTGTCTTCACCAAGTACGCATCCATGATTGTTGGTTGCTGCTAACGGATTCCGATCATGGTCGCTTAAATCGAATAATACATGTGAAAATTGAACCAGGGCGCAAATTTATAAAATAGCACATGAATGTTTCATTTATGACGCTTAATAGGGACGATGGAACAAAGTCGGTAGCGCGTCTCGTTAGAGAAGCAATCCAGATGAGGCCCAGCCTCCTCGACTCGCTGAAGATGGGGATAGTCAACTACAGCGCGCTAGCGAGGATGCTTCAGGAGGAGATCGGCGAGGGGAGCACCGAGGCCGTGAAAGCGGCGGTGATACGCATAGCGGAGGACCTCTCGAAGGATCGTAGACTCCAGGAGGAGGAGGTACGCGGAATCCTCAAGGAGTCGAAGGTCCGCCTCCAAGACAAGATCGCCGTACTCATCAGCCCCATCAAGTTGGATATACCATACATAGTCACCGCCTACCTAACCGACAGCTACGTCTACATAGTCGACCAAACGGGCCTCGGCAAGGATATGCCAAAAGAGGTGCAGGTGATGAGCAACCTCGTCGCCCTAGTCCTCCTCAGCCCAGACCGCGTAGAGACAACCCCCGGCTTCGTCGCGTTCATAACACAACTTCTAGGTGGCCACGACATAAACATCATAGAGTTCATCAGCTGCTTCACAAACACCGTCATAGTCCTCGACACGAAGGATGCCCTGAAGGCTTTCAGCCTCCTCCAGAACTACACTTAAAATATGATCGTAGCACTCCTAGCACGAAGCGATAATGTAAATTAAATTAGCCAAACTAAACCAACTTTAGCCATCCTCAAACAATTCGAACAACCAGATAACTCGATCTGTGCACTATTTAGCCGAGAACGGCCCTAAAAAGGCTCAGAAAAACCAGGGATAAGGGGATCAGTACGATGTCGTCCACTGCGTCGAATTTCGTGATTCTTCCCCAAAAACAGCAAAGCTTTTAGTAGGAGGCTACTAACTCATGCTTGAGAATGGCGGAGATTTGTCCCGTCTGCGGCCTCCCGAAGGACCTTTGCGTCTGCGAGGAGATGAGCCGGGAGCAGCAGCGGATAAGGATACGGTTAGAAAACCGCAAATGGAGCAAGACCTGGACCATCATCGACGGTATCGACTCGAAGGGTGACCAGCTCAAGAAAATAGCCACGCAACTCAAAAACAAGTGCGCATGCGGTGGCACGGCCAAAGACGAGCAGATAATGCTCATGGGCGACCATCGCGACGTCGTCAAAGACGTGCTTGTAGAGCTTGGCTTCCCTGAGGAGAATATCGAAGTCCAGTAACACGCAAGAGCACCCCACTCGCTTCAACCGTTTATAGACTGTACTCAGGTTTTCCCAAAGAATGGGGCGTATACCAGATGTTTTCTAGGTCATGCTGGATAATCCTGATTCCCATCTTCATTTCTAAGACCCTAGTAGAAGTCTCGAACCATCCTCAACTGATTAAAGTTGAAACATCTGAATGTCTAACCATGAATCCATAGACTAATGCGACCGTACACGCGCCGACGCCCTTTTAACCCCAGCCCCAAAGAACTAAGCGAAATGGCGGGCTCACCTCACAAAGATGCACCCGAACCGACCGACTCGGCTTACTACAAGGCGAAGTACCAAACAATAGAGGATCTACCATCAGTAGGCCCCGCCACAGCTGCGAAGCTGAAGGAGATAGGATTCAAGACCGTCGAGTCCATCGCAATGGCCACGACAGCCGAGCTAATTACCGCTGGAATAGGCGAGGAGACCGCAGGGAGGGTCATAGAAGCAGCCCGCAAGAGCATTGCGATCACCTTCGTCCGCGGCGACGAACTCGTAGAGATAAGAAAACAGATCAAACAGCTCACAACCGGCTGCACGAGTCTCGACACCCTCCTAAAGGGTGGACTCGAGACCCAGAGCCTAACAGAGTTCTACGGCGAGTTCGGAACAGGAAAGAGCCAGATCTGCCACCAACTCTGCGTCACAGTCCAGCTCCCCGAGGAGCAGGGTGGCCTCGATGGAGGGGCCCTATACATCGACACGGAGAACACATTCCGTCCCGAGCGCATACAGCAGATAGCAAAGCGCTTCAACATCGACCCCGAGGCGGCTCTAAAACGAATAATCTTCGCCGAGGCCTACACTAGTGACCACCAGATGGTCCTCCTCGACAACGCTGACGAGGTCATCAAGGAAAACAACATCCGCCTCATAATCGTCGACAGCCTCACCAACCACTTCCGCAGCGAGTACCTGGGCCGAGAGATGCTCGCCAGCCGCCAACAACTCCTGAACAAGCACATGCACAAGCTCATGAGGCTAAGCCGCGCCTTCAACACCGTCGCAGTCATTACAAATCAGGTGATGTCCCAGCCCGACGCTTTCTTCACAAAGGGTGTCGCCCCAGTTGGTGGACATATAGTGGGCCACATGAGCCACTCACGCATCTTCCTTAGGAAGGGCAGAGATAATATACGGATAGCCAAACTAACTGTGAGTCCTAGCCTCCCAGAAGGAGAGGTCCCAATAAGGATAACCGAGCAAGGAATCGAGAGCGATGAAGAGATCTGACAGACCCCGAGGACTGACCGCCACCGGCAAGACCCGCGAGGCCGTCATTGTATTCTTCGACGCTGTGATCGAGAGGCGATTCAGCGACGCTGATAAAGCCCTCGAAGAAGTACGCACAAGGAAGCTCCCAAACCCCGAATTCCAGGATGGCTATATAAAGGCCCTAGAAGGCATTCTCACCTCTGCCCGAA
This sequence comes from Candidatus Bathyarchaeota archaeon, assembly GCA_963820555.1. GTDB lineage: Archaea > Thermoproteota > Bathyarchaeia > TCS64 > TCS64 > UBA8941. Next base: position 45,995 of record CAWGAT010000043.1, on the reverse strand, counting down.
GTGGAGACGAACGAGACTATTTCAACAGGTCAATCAACACCGAGGAGGGCCTCGAGAAGCAGAGTAAGGACTTCAAGGAAATTCTGCAGAAGGGTAGACCGAAACCATTCGACATGGGCTTCTTCAGCGCCTGGAGCGACCTAGTCCACTACAGGTTGGCTACTAACAAGTTCCTTAAAGTGGAGCAACCCTGAAGATCGTATAGAGTAGGGTCCACATCATTATCCAGATGAAGATGTATGCCCCAACCCCCACCTTGAGGCCGTGTCCACGGTCCAACTTTAGCCACCCAGACAACAGATCCGAAGATGCGAGGTATAGGAGTGTCCCCAGCATGAAGACGAGGGTCCCCTCGATGTTCCCGAAGACTTGAAGAGCGACACACAGAACCGCAGCGACGAGAGCTAGACCTACTTTGATCCAATAGAGCTTCTCGGATGGCTTCATCGGGCGTTCACCGCTCTTATCCGGTGTCGGGATATTTGGGTTTATCGCATTCCTCATTACCTTAGTGAGGTTAGGGGACAAAGACATTACGAGTCTGTAGGTCTTCTCAGCTATTGTACGGGGACTGTTATATGGAAAGCCGTTCCCACGCCGACCTCGGACTCGAAGGATATCGTCCCTCTCTGGGCCTCAACAGCTCTTCTGCAGTATGTAAGCCCGAGCCCCATACCCCCGGACTTGGTTGTGTAAAGCGGTGAGAACAGCTTCCTCTTCGATTCTTCGGGAATACCGACCCCGGTATCGGAGACAGAGACCTTGACTCCTTCCCCTTCTTTCTTGGCGCTCACGGTCAACTTTCCACCATTAGGCATCGCCTCAACCGCATTCTTAACCAGGTTATCGACGACCCTGTGCATGATGTCCGGGTCGAGGAAAACGGATTCGAGTCCTTCGCCATACGAGGTGGTTACAACTATATTGCTGGGGATCGTCATACCCTCTAAGACATTCTTTAACAAGGCACTAAGATCCGTCATAGTCGGCTGCGGAATGATCTCCCGGGTGCTCGACCTCCAGTCCGCGATCATCCTGAGGGATCGGGTGGCATTCTCCCCGATCAGTTGCAACATTCTCGGTGTGAGACTTGGATCATTCTTCGCCAGGTTAACTGATTGCATTATCGCCGCGAGCGGCCCCCTCAGGTCGTGCGCAACCGTTGCGCCCATTCGCGTCACGGCCTCCATCTGCTCAGCGTGAGCCAACCGTACCTGGTCCTCCTCACGCTGCTTCTCCGACTCTAGGCGCCTCGTTATATCATGTAGAGCTGTGAAGACACCCTGTACGACTCCGTCCCTATCACGGTAAACAGTGGCGTGGTACAGAACGTTTGTCAATCTACCCGAGACGTGCCTGATCATGAGGGGATAGTCGCTGACTGGGCCCTCGCTGAAGACCTGAAGATAAACCTCTCTAGCATCAGAAGGCTTAGTGAAATAACTGGTGAAATCGGTTCCTATCAGCTGGCCTCGCGGGACCCCAGTCATGTTGACAGCGGCGTCGTTCACGTCTGTAATGAGGCCATCCTTGTTCACCGTGACGAGGGGGTCGAGGCTCGCCTCGATGAGACTACGCGTATAGAGGGCAGAAATCTCGACCTTCTCCAACGCCATCCTCAGCGCCTCCGTCCTCTCACCGACCTTGGTCTCAAGCTCCTCCTTGTCCCTGCGGATCTCCTCGTCGGAGATCATCAGGTCCTCGTTGACCTTGTCGAGCTGCTGGTTAAGACCTCGGAGCTGCTCATTCGAAGATTTGAGTTCCTCATCCGAGATCCGCAGGGCCTCGTTAGCGGATGCAAACTCCTCGTTCAATGAAGCGAGTTCAGCCTCCGACCTCTTAACTTCCTCGTATGCCCTGAGAAGCGCTTCCTCGTCCAGCTTCCTCTTAGTGATGTCCCTATGTATGCCAAGGGACGCCTGCTTCCCCTCGAAATCGATCCTAGCCACGTTTACCTCGCATGTGACTACGCCTCCATCTCTTCGGAGTAACCTGATCTCATATCTATCAGGCACCTTCTCCCCTCTGAGCCTAGCCTCAGTCTGGTGCAACACCATCTCCCTATCCACCGGTGCGACCACACTGAAAGACGGGAGGCCCACTATCTCCTTAGGGTCGCTGTACCCGAGCATCTCCGCGGCCGCCCTATTTGCGTAGAGGTATGTCTCAGTGCTTAAGACAAACACGGCGTCGTGCAGGTTCTCGAGGAGGTTCCTGTACCTTTGTTCGCTTTTCACGTGAGCATCCTCGGCGCGCCTCGCTTCAACATCCTTCTTAATCCTCTGAACGAGGACCTGAAAGCTGCTCAGATCCTTCTCCTTCCTCACGTAGTCGTCGACCCCGATCTGGAAAGCCTGCTCCGCCACCTCCTCACTACCTCGCCCGGTGTAGATGATGAAGGGTATGTTGCTGGTTTTCCTGATCTCGGCGCACAGCTGCACACCATCTTTATCAGACATCTGATAATCGGAGACGACGCAATCAAAGCCACCGTCCGAAAGCAGCCTCAATGCATCAGACGCCTTTGGTGCGTAGAAGACGCTCAGTGAAGGCTCGTTGCTGTCGACGTAGAGTTTGACGAGCTCATACTGAATGGGCTCATCGTCGACGAAGAGGACTTTAATGGTGGACTCCGCTGTCGTTGAGGCATTCACCGGGGGTCACCGAGACGGTGAATAAAAATATCCGCACCTTAAGATTCTTCTCTTCACTACGAGGTACATCCGTGCAATACTAACTGATGTAATCAGGTCTCTTATCGGAGATGGGGAGGAGATCCGTCTCCTCCTCGAATACCTCCAGCCTCTTCCTTATCGACGCGTCGAGGCGTCTCGCCCTCTTCTCTAGGAGCGTGGTGTCGAGTTCTAGATTAAGGATGGAGGCGAGCTTTATGAGGACCGCCCTAGACGAGAGGTGCTGGGGCACATTCGCGTACTTAATGTCCCCCATAAGGCACGCACCGGGGATGCCCCTGATCTTTGCTACCCCGATGACCACGCCATTCAGTCCGTTCACGACCCCCTCCTCTTTCACGACCTTGATTCCCTGAGCATCGAGGAGAGCCTTCATCTCCTCCCCCGAGCAGACGCCATAGACCTGGGGCTCATCAGAATACTCTGTTGGATAGGCCGCCATGGTCCACATCCGCTTCACCCCGAAGTCGACAGCAAGATCAACGACTTTATCCGCCAGCCTAACCGACTCCTCCGGAATCGACGGCTGGGCATCCCCAACGCAGATGATCAGGTTCTTGGCGGGGGCGGCGTAGAACCTGTGTCTTATCGGGGAGAGTTCACCAATGCCGTTGTTGTAGACGAGCATATTGTGGAAGTATGTCACCTCGGCGAATAGCCTCGCGTTTAGGCGCCTGCGCAGGTAGTCTGCGGATATTTTGGCTATATAGCCCATGCCGGGCCACGCTGCTATCATGTCAGGGTGATCCAGCTCGGGCTTGCTAATGTAGTGGATGTCCAAAGGAGTCGCATAACCCAATCCAAGGTTTTCCATTAAACCTTTCTATATCGCGCACGGTCAACCATTCAATCACGGTTGATTCTTAATGGAGCTGAGTATGAGACTATTGAAAAGAGAGGGTTACGAGCCTACTTTTTTTTTATGATGCTTTATCGTATTCTTCAGGCTTGAAGACAGCGCGCTGGCGCTCATTGTTGATGTGGATGTTTATTTAGGGGAAGGAGCCGAGCTTAGACATATACAATGTACTGGCGCAGCTTGTAAAGAGCCACGTCTCAATACACAGGGCTAATAATTAATTTCATTGACCTTCACCAATTGAAAAATGTTCAAAGGCCCGTCAAACAATTCCGAATCTTCAAGTATCAATCATTATGACTGTTGCAGTCCGTTGCATGGAAATTAAATAAACTGTTAATGCCGTCTATCGGACTGAAGTGTGATCGATGAGTTTCTCCGAGTCTCAGATTCAACAAGTCTGGGAGAAGGGATCGGTGATGCCTAATGTAGACCCTGAGAAATGGCGCAAAGACAAATGCGGTGCATGGATCTATAGATCATCTTATGGGAAAAACAATGATTATAGTTGGCGAATCGATCATATTAAACCAAAACCTCAAGGCGGTGGAGATGATTTATCAAACCTACAACCCTTACATTGGGAGAATTATATATTAAAAACTGTAGAAAATATGAATTGTGTAGTAACATCGGATGGGAACAAAAACATGAGAAAACTAATCGATAGACTGGATCAGGTCGTATAAGTGATACACTGTTCTAAAAGTTATAATAACTGATTTCTTCAAAAAATATACACATATGTGAGATGAGTCCCCCCACCCATTCCACATTTCATGCCCTTTCCTTGGAACCACTCTTCAACCCCTCGTGCTATAATTTCTGAATCGGCTTTCCAAGAATGCCAGTACTTTGTATTTTTTTCTTCTGCATCGTGTTCGCCTCTCCTACGTGTTGGATCATCAGTGATACCAATAGTCCAGTATGAATATGGCGATTGTCCCCGTTGCATCTCTATCTCCATTTTCAGTTGATATTCATTCAATTCTAACATCCCTTTAGCACACTGAGAAGGATTACAATTTAAGACATTTTCATGCAACTGTCTGCAACTATAGGTAGCAAGTATAAAATAAGTCGGTACATAACCTATTGAACCAATGAAGAAAAAAATCTCACCTGTCTTTTCAATTATATTAATTGCCTTAGCATTATCTGCTACATCATTCTATTTGTTATGGGCGGAAATAAGTGGGCTTAACGAGAACGATATAACTTTTAATTTTCCAATAAGCCGAATGGAGACACTACGCTTCTTAGCAGGTCCGATGTTAATGCTAGCCCCCTTTTTGTTAGCCATCACCATCTTAGGTTCATATTTCCTTACAAAACTTTGGATGAAGGATGTAATAATAAATGTAGTAACAGAAACATATGAAAAAACTGCAACGATCAGTAGGACTAAATATTTAACATCAGAGGAAAAGATGGTTTTAAATATACTTATCAAAAATCAGCCTGAAATGATACAGAGTGACTTAGTAAAGGAGAGTAAACTTCCTAAACATAAAATCATCAGGGTATTGGATAGATTTGAACAATACGATTTAATAACACGAGAGAAATACGGCATAACCAACATAATACATCTAAAAACGAATATAGAAACGTTAGACACACCGTGAAACTGTTGCAAACGGTTACAGGCAATCCTTTTCATAGATTACACTAGCGATATTTTCTGACCTGAGATGTCAAGTCAAACAAACCAATCTAGAAAAGAAATAACGGTGTCAAGAATAGTCTTTATCGGCTTGGTCCTACTGGGAGTTTTGAGCTGTCTTGCCCCTCCAAAAGTGAATGCAATGCCACTTGGTTGGTGGGATAGAAGGACATATACACAAACAATACCAGTGGGGCAGGGATTATTTCATCAATTTCAGCATCAGGGTGCGATTTATGCAGATGCTTACATAGTGTCTTCGAACGGTAAAGCTAGCCTTACTTATCTGTGGAATCAGCCCTGGCTGTATGTATCCATCGTTAACACTGATACCAAGCCCGTTACAGTAACTTGGGTAGAAGAGTTTTACGTTGTTTAGGTAAGAACGAATTATACCATGAAAATCAAAGATGCGGTTTGGAAGAACCACCCACAATAAGATTTCATTAATAATATCGTTATTAAAACCATTAGAAGAAAAACTGCGGAATGGTTGTCCAAATTGTTCTCGGATGAGATGTCGAAGGCCAAGAGAAGAGAACTTCTCTTAAGGTTCAATAAATCACTCTTTTCCTCGCATTCCAAGATGTTTGGACTCGAAGAGCAGACACTTGAAATTAAGAGGACGTTTAAGGGTAAACCTGAATATAGGGAGATCATCGCATTCATTGATGTCTTTCTGGCTCTCATCAAAGAGATCGCGAGTAACGCTGAGAAAATAATGGATACACGAGAACTGTTTAGCGAATACATGGAGCAGATAGATTTGGAGATCGATTATCTCTTAAATAAGATAGGACGTTTGCTTGGGGAATTACCGAGAGTTAATGGTAAGTTGCAGGAGGTAGGAGACTAACCATTACAAAGTATTGAATCGACAGAGTGAATTAATATGGTATATACGTACTTGCGAACCGGGGATAATCTCAACAATCAACTCATCAAATCTCTCTTGGATGTCATAATTCTCTGCATATTAAGGAACAAACCCGAGTATGGATACAAGTTAATCGCTGACGTGCACAAACAATTCGGCGTCTTATTAAGTCCAGGCACTCTCTATCCACTTCTTTACAGGATGGAGAAGGATAATTTAATTGATGTATTAGTGATGGATGGGAAGAAAACGTATAGGCTCACAAAGTATGGGGAAGAAAAGGTTGAATATTTACTCAAATACTACAGGAGAATGTTCGTGGATTTAGATAATTTTATGGAAAAGGGGCTCTCAAGTTGAGGGGTGCCTTTTCATCTTATTCATTGTTTAGGATGACAAAAAGGTTGTTGAGAGGGCGCCAGACAACTTACCATCAGCCATAGCCATCATTTTTGGTGGTAACAGATCAGGTATGGAATCTCTTTGCTCCATTACGTACGCGCGATAGCATCCATAGAGCATCGTAAAAGGGACTCAAACAGGGAAAATTATGTCTTCACAAAGCGCGTACGCTTCAACCTCTCGCGTTGGAATCTTACCTTCTTCTAAATCTTCTATACACGAGGAGTATTGAGGCAAACGCCACGACCAGTACGCCGGCAATTATCAACGTCTGCGACCCACTGGCCGCCACAGTCATGCGAATATCGACGGGATCGGTCAAGAACCTCGGGGCTATACCCTCGGACATCAACGATGTAATCACCCTGGGCGGTTCCCTCCTGCGCCGTCACATGAAGTGTGAATACCTGTGACTGACCCGGTAGGATCGCGATCACGTCGATTGGAGAGTATTCGACCACGATTGTGTTGATGGATGGGTCTATGAGCAGTGTAGGATACGTGATCGTTGAGTAGCCAGTGTTCTCGAGTGTCACCTGGATGTCTTTCGTCTCTCCCACATTCATCTGGCCGTAGAGGTTAGCGACTTTCAATGTCATATCTGTGTTTCCGACCAGCTCGACTCTGAGGCCGAGGGTTCCATTAAGGTTGGCCGAAATCGCTTTAACCACTATATTATAGACTAACGGTTTCGCATCGACGTTGGGTTTGAATACGGCGAAGAGGTTCACACTCGAACGTGCATCTATGAGTATCGACTGGATTGCTCCACCCGCCTCCGTCGTGAAGCTTCCACCCCACTTGGCTGGTAGGTAATCCATCGAAAGGCTCAACGTCTCATCAGTCTCCCCTGGATTAGACAGTGTGATTGGGAACGAAGCCGATTTGCCGAGTTCAACGGTCTGAGTAGGGTAACTCGTTTTGATCCCTAACGCCAACAGTCGATGTTGAACGACGATGTTGAGAGGAGTAGAATCAACTAGTCCCCCAAGGCTAGTCTGAAGCTCCGCGGCGACCGTCGTATTCACCTTAATGGTCTGGGGTACATCGACGATTATCGTGATCTCGCTCGACCCACCACCGAGTATATTCGTGGACTGTATCTGGGCTTTCGCATCGTTTAGGATCAAGGGGTTCCAGTCATCCGGGACGCCCTTCAAGGTGAACCTCGCCTCAACCTGGTAGGGATAGGGGTTTGTGACCGCTACATTGAATGATACCTCCGCTCCGGGTGAGGTCTCTCTCGACGGATACTGGCAACTGACGAAGTGCGATAGCACCCCCACAACAGTGATTTTCAGGGTCGACTCGGCTGTTGCGGCGCCTATCGCTGTTACATTAACGACGGTGGTCCCAGTTGCGTCTACGGGGATGATGATTCTCAGGTTTAGCTGCGTGGATGCCCCGGGTTTCACGGTTACGGCATCCACCTCACCTATGCTATCCAGGATCGTTGTTGTCCAGTTTGCCTTGTTGAATGTCTGCAACTGGACGGACTCGTCTTGGTCCCCGACGTTTACGATCGTCATGGGAACGGTGAGGATCGTACCGGGAGCCGCTGTCCGCTCTATTGTGGTCAGCGTGATGGAGACGCTCCTCATCAGAGTCGTCTCTCCGAGATCAACGTCTTGCGTTATTGTGAACCCCAGTATCTTAGTCTGTTTCACATAACCGCCTTTGCCGTACACCAGTTTGAATGTGCCACTGTACAGCGGTATCTTGTAGGAGCCATCGCTTTGAGTCGACGCAGTTGTGACGTAATAACCGTTCTGATAATTCTGGCTTGATACCTTTAGCATGTCATAGACCTGAATTTCCACGTTTGAGATCGGGTTACCCGCCTCATCAACAATTACGCCGTGGAAGTTATAGGAATCAGCCCTTATCATCGCCGTCACTTGAACCATCAGGGACATCAGAAAAAGTAAAGCAAACACCCTTTGGATCTTAATACCTAGCCTCCACTCAGATTGAGCGAAACTCTTTGAGAAACCCATAATGAGCATAGTCACAAATTGGTTATTTACGAATTTGCATAGCCAGAGTGTGTGAACAGTCTGCTGAGTCTCTAATCGATGTCCGTTTTAGTGAATAATACATAGCAACCGATGAAAGTTACGAGGGGTAAGATGATCAAGACGGGTAGGAACACTAGGTTATTTGTTATGAGATCCCAGAAACGCGCGTTGATAACGACCCCGTTTGCGGTAAATGGTTGAAGGTAGTTGCCCAGATTCGTGGAGAATGTAGTAAAGTCATACGCTGGGGAGAGACTGGAGATAAAGTCTTGAATCGCTTTCGCGGGGGGATACACTGGGACGGATCCTCCGGGCCCAAATACCCTCAGCTGGTTCCCATACACGAGTTTGGACACTATCTGTCCATACGAGTAAAGGGTCTCAGAGTTGAATACACCTAGGAAGAGAAATGTGACTAAGAGCGTCGTCTTAGGATCCTTAATGGAGGCTGATAGGAGGATACTCAGCCCTAGGTAACCACCTAGTAGAAGAATCGCTAGAATGGTTAATGTCGCGTAACGGACCAGCATCTCGGGGTCCAGCACAATTTTGGTTATTTGGAGATAAAGTGCCAGAGATATTCCCGTTGAGGCGGTTGTCGCGATCGAGGTAATTATGAGGTTACCTAAGAGTTTCCCCAGAATAATCTGGTCCCGGTAGATTGGGTAAGATAACATGACTTTGAGACTCCCCTCAGGCCTCTCCTTGTTAATCGAGTTGAAACCCAGGGCAACTGCCACGAGGGCTCCAAGCAGAGTGATTACTGGAGCGATGTCGCGTAGAATGAGCAATCGGTCCCTGGATGACGTAAAACGCTGCGAGTTGAATGCGTTTCCAGCCGCGAAGCCAGCTAGAGCCATGCATAAAACGAGGATTCCGAAGGAGAGCAGAAATGACTTGTTTGTCACAGCGTCTGAGATCTCTTTCTTGACGATCGTGAATATCCCAGGCATCTATGGCTCCCCCATATTGTCACTGCCCAAAATTGATGAAGTGGTCAATCAATGTCCCTCCACTGAAACAGGACGATGCAACCTAGGAATGCGACTACCAAGTAGATGACAGGCGTCCACATGAGATCGATGTTCCTAGGTAGGAGCCACCAGAATTCAATTGGAATGATCTCGATTTTACCTGATGTAAAGACGTTCTGGAAGTGGAAAATATTGTCTGAGACTGTGCGGTAGGCAAGGACCGGCGATACTCTCAGCCAGTTTTTATTTATCAGAGATAGTACAGGGGGTCTCTGCCAGCTATACATGCTTGGGGAGTACTGCAAATTGGCGCGGCCCCCGTTTATAGTAAGGGATCTTGGGAAAAGATTGCCCACTGCCACGAGAATCATGGCTATGGTGTTTACCTGAAGGAGTGTTGTGATGATGAGCAGGCTGATGAGGCACGTGGATGGGTCCCGGACAACTATTGACACGGCTGTGCCGAGGCAGAGGAAGAACGCCAAGAGAACGATCCCGAGACCTATTATCGTAACCAGCCTCAGGAAGACCTCTCCCGTGAGGGGTATCGACAACGAGTACATCTCTATGCTTAGGGAGATCACCATCGAGGTCAGGACGACTATGACGATGACTATGAGGCCTCCAAGCAGCTTACCGAGAATTATCTTCGCCTTTCTAATTGGATAGGATAGCAGGACTCGGAGACTCCCCTCGGATCGCTCCTTATTAATGGAGTTGAAGCTCAATGCGATGGCAACCAGGGCGCCGAGGGAGGATATGTTCTCAGTCAAAACGGTCTGCAGCATCTCGGAGACTCGGTTATCCTTCCAGAGCTCACTCTCGATGAAACCTGAGCTGGGGGCCAAACTAACCATCTGCTGGTGAATATAGTCCAGCTGATAGAATGTTGAGGCGACCATCACGATGAGGAGGGTTCCGAAGCAGAGCAGAAAGGTCTGATCCGAGACGTGGTCCATGAACTCCTTCTTGGCGATGGTGAGTATTCCAGGCAATTATTCACCCTCATGGACTTGAATGAAGATCTCCTCAAGATCGATGTCATCACCCAGTCCAAGCTTCTTCCTTAACTCGGGGATAGTGCCAATCACCACTATTTTACCCCGTCTCATGATCGCAATCGTGTCGCAGATCCTGCTAACCTCACTCAGCAAATGGCTGCAGATCAGGATGCCCTTACCCTCGCCCGCTAATTTTTTAATCAATCCACGCATCTGTCTCGTTCCCTCTGGATCGATTCCGAGGGTCGGCTCATCTAAGAAGAGCAGATCAGGATCCCGCATCAGACTCTGAGCGAGCCCAAGCCGCTGCTTCATGCCCCTGCTGAATACCTCCACCTTCTTGTCGCTCCACTCGGTCAGCCCAACCAACTCAAGCAACTCGGAGATTCGTTTCGAGGCAGCTTCTTTCTTTAGGTCTGAGAGCTCGGCGAAGAATTCTAGGTTCTGCTTCGCCGTGAGGTGGAGGTAGTTTCCGGGGTTATCAGGTAAAAAGCCGATCCTCATTCGAGCATCCAGGGGTTTCTTCCTTATATCGAATCCTGAAATAGTGGCCGTGCCCTCAGTCGGGAGCTTGAGGCCGGCAAGCAAGTTGACGGTCGTTGTCTTACCGGCTCCATTGTGGCCAAGTAGCCCAAACACTTCCCCCCTATGGATCTCGAAGCTTATGTGGTCAACCGCTGTGAAGTCTCCGAACTTCTTGGTGAGGTCAATCACCCTCAGGATGGTGTTAGGTGAGGTCTCTGACTCGTCTTTTGACTCCTTTTCTGTGATGTCTGGAGAAGCCATTTTATCATCCCAGAGTCTACACTGGATTTACAACTCTGTGAATGGATACAATTGTTGAATCAACTATATACGTTATTTCAGAGTAACTTCAACGGTAATCCGCGACCCGGTTCGCGCGATTGGTTGTTTAGAAATTATTATAGAACCAAGGCCCACTATCCATTGAAGGGAAGTTAAATGTTAAGCGCATGTTTGACTCCCTCAACATAGACGAGATAAGGCGCAACCTGGCGAACCATTACCACAACACAGGACCAGGCAGAACACCCATCAAACCACTCGCAATGCTTAAAGTCCAACTAGCCAAACACCTCCTCCGAATCCCCAGCGACCAACGACTCTCCCTCAGGCTTGAAAACGACCACAAGACAGCCAAGGTATACGGCTTCAGAAAACAGACGCCCAGCCACGGCCTCTTCACCCAGTTCAGACACCGCCTCGGGGAGGAGACCTACCATCAAGTCTTCAACGGACTCACGAGGATGTTCCTCGAGCCGGGAACCCTCATCGGAAAGGTGGCCGCGGTCGACAGCACACACATCGAGGCCTTCAGCGTAAGAGCCATGAACAACCGGACCGGGTGATGGAGTATCCCTCCTCGAAGGTTAGGATACTCGTAAGGACTAGGAATAGCAGGTTGCTCGAAACGATATATTTCCCACCAAAGGGAACACCTGAGAATACGATGACAGAAGAGGAACTGAAGGATAAGTATCGGGAGTGCGCCGAGTGGGGTGGGATAGCCGGAGAAAGGATCGAGGAATCTTTGAAGATGCTCATGGAGAACGAAAATTTAGAGGATGTTGGCGATCTCATGAGACTGATGCAATGATTGCGCGCGGGCAGGTCAAGTTATTTGTCCTATTACACGCCTCCCTCGTGGCTAGAGCCTTGAATTTATATTATAATATTAAGAATTGATTTTTTTCAAATACAACGATAACTGGTTCTATTTTTCGAGGACTACAACCATACTCCCGTAGCCTCCGATTTACCTACCAGGGGCCGAAGAGGCCCCAAATCTCCTCTTAAACAGAACCTCTCTTTCACGTTTCCATCCCCTCTCGGTTCACGCTTAGGTTTTATAAGTGAACTAGCGCACCTGCGCCTGCGAAGTTGAGGCCCTTCATACCCCATACCCTGCTGAGGTTCTACGCTTGGATTCGAGGAAACTGACGCCCACAGAATGTGGCCTAGGCTGTGGCGTAAGCAATTCAAACTGAGGCTATACGATGGAACCTTCATCAGCCTCAACAAACTTAGGCCCAGATTCAGCTTCCAGAGCCTCAAGCGGTACTCGGCGAGGTTCGTGCCTGTGAACCTATACATGAGCGCGCTTAATTGACTCATGCCCAAACGCGCGCAATACAGATGTTGCAGAGCATGTCAAGGTTATGAAGCTACGCAGCCCACAAGAGGTACTCGTACGCTTGATGACTACGACCACTTTCGCGTTTGTTAATCGATCGATCTACTCGTGAGTGAATTACACTTGGGGCTGGTTCCCAGATTTAACTCTAGCCAAATAAACGCGCCTGTAGAAGTAGTAGATCGCCGCGATTAGGACAGCAAATGGTCCAAGGGCAACGATGAGGACGATCATTCCCTCAACCAGTGTGAATAGTACCTGGGCACCCGACTTTACGGGACCCGAAAGGTTGAGTTGGGGAATCCAATCCGCCTGCATGAGAGGGGTCTGGTTGAAATAGACAGTGAGAGTGGCGAGCTCGACGCGGCTGTTGAGGTAGTTAATCTGCCCCGTTAGGCTCTCTATTGTGCCACGGACTCTCGAGAGCTCCTGCTCAACCGTCAGGACCTCCGCGACGGTCTTAGCGAGCCCGAGGATCTCCTGGAGCCTAACCTCCTGCTTATTCATGTTAGTGAGCTGCGCCTGAAGGTCGACGTACTTCTCGGAGACATCATCCCCGTTAATGTTCTGGTTCTGGACCTTGCCAATAGTCTCGACCTCAGCGACGGCGTCGTAGAAGGAGGCCTGCGGGACTCGGATGGTTATGCTGCCATCCTCGGTGCCTGTGGAGACACTTGCGATGTAGCCTTTATACTTCTGTGTTAGCTGCTGGAGGCTTGTGATCGCTGATTCGACTTTGTCAACCTTGAGGCTAATCGAGGCGGTGTACACGACCATCCTATTGGAGAAGTCCTCCGCTGTGACCACGGTGGGCGTCGCGCCAATCTGGCCGACAGTCTCAGTTGTCCAGATGGCGTTCAGTGGGTTACCAGCGGAGGCTGCAGATTTAGATGCCGTCGCCGCGTCAGCTTGAGTGCCCGCAGCGTCTGCATAGCTTGATGACGTCACAGTTTGGGTCACAACGGTTGTTCCGATAGTGAGCTTACTCGGTGAGGAAAAGTAGCCAACACCAAGCGCCGATGCTAGGACGACAATCACTACTATCACTAACGCGGTCCTTTTCGACGTTCCTACTACTCCCGGTATTGTTACGCCCGTCTTGATCTCCTCGTAAAATGAGTGGAATCCATTGTGCTTTTAATACTAGAGTTTCGAACAGCTGTTCTAATGTATGAGTAGAACAATTTATGGAGGCATGTATCGGAGAAGGCTCTCCGCTCACCTTGAGCCCAGGCGTTGGTGGTGATTGTGTGCGAAAAACAGGCGTCCCTGAACAGGTGAGGCAGTGAAGCTACGAATCCAGTTTACATATTTTTTTGACACAGTGTTTATCGTATTTTGTCTCGGGAGATAATCGTGTCGCTGGAGGTACATGGTTAGAGTTTGGCCTTGCTCTGTTTCCCAGATTTCATAGATTTATAATTTGTACACCTTTCATTAATGGAGCCTCTTCTGTACTAGTTTCCTCTTAGGCCGCCTTATATACGGACGTTTTTACCCAGATGAGTCAAGTCACAGCTAGAAATCCTGAGCCGTTTTACCGCCCCGGGTAAACCGCTTTTGGTCTCAGCTAGGTGTTACAATATTTACTGGGATGCGACAAAGAGGGGATAACGTTATCCCCTTTCCACCTGCGTCGATGAACCATCCACGCAACGGAACTATCAAATACGATTAGAGTCGTCCTTTCCGTGTAGCGCGGGGAGAACCTGAGGCCGGAGGAGCCCAGCCACGCCAAGAGGCATGACCGAGCGAGAACGGAGCCCTCGGGTTAGCCTGAGGGTACTTTAGGACGAGATGAAGGGGGCAGCACGCGAACCGGGAGACCAGACTCCGTTGCCTTCTCAACTGCGAATGCAGGCATCACAACACGCTACAACAAAAACCCAGGGGTAACTATGCAATTGATGAGACCGAGAGGCTGGACCGAACAGGAAGTCGATACCCTACGAAAGTTATACCCAACAACAGTTACACTCTCGGATCTCCAGAACAACATCCCCTCTAGGAGTATCAATTCTATACGCATCATGGCGTCCAGACTCGGCCTCAAACGCCCCAACCTCCTCACCGGTATAGAAAAGGCGGGTGAGATCAAGGTGTCTTCTGCGGGGGGTGGCGTCCTCGTCAAGTGCAGCAGATGCGGAGGATGGGTCGGAGTAGCATCCGTGAAAGCGAACGGGGGTATAATCATCTGCGACAACTGCGGATGCGTCAGCCTCGTCGGCGGATAGGCTTCACCGCCTATTACATGTTACCACTTCATACCCTTTTTATACCAAGAGTCCGTTGTCCAAACGGAGGCGTAGGCGTTGAGTCTCGAGCTTGAGCCAAAGATGATGGTACGGGAAGCGATGTCTAGCCCCGTATTCTCCGTGAATGAGGAGAGTGATATCACTGAGGTCGCCAAACTGATGCGAGAGCAAAAGCTAGGCGCCATCGTCGTAAACAACGCGGAAGGCCAGCCAATAGGCATAGTCACCGAGAGGGACATAGTCCTCAGGGTCGTAGCGGATGGCAAGTCCCTCCAAGGGGTTAAGGCCGGCGATGTCATGTCCAGCCCCCTCAGGGTCGTCAAGGCTGAGACCCCCATCGTCGACGCAATGAGGATGATGGATAAGCTCAACATCCGACGCCTTGGCGTAACCTACAAGGGGCAGCTAGTCGGCATAATCAGCCACAAGGACATCATAAGGATAATCCCCACAATCATGGAGATAGTCAGGGAAAACTCCAAGATCAACGGCTCTGGTAACGGCTTCAGCCCCTCAACGGTTGGCTACTGCGACCGCTGCGAGACCTACTCAACAAACCTTCGCGCCGTCGATGGCGAGTTCCTCTGCGAGGACTGCCGAGCCGAGGAGAAGGAAGAATAAACCCCGTAGCACAATTCTACCTAGAGATGAGGCCACGCTTCCTCCTAGACGGCATGCTCGGCTCCCTATCCAGGTGGCTGCGCATGGGTGGATACGACACCGAATACAGGAAGGACACGCCAGACGACGAACTTGATAGAGGACGCAAGGATGGAGGGCCGCATCCTGCTCACTCGGGACGAGGCCCTGGTTAACAGGGCCCACAAGCGTGGCGTCGAAGCAATATACATTAAGAACGAGGGCGACGAGGGTGCACTGCGCCAGCTCGCCACTGAGCTGGGACTTGTGTACGACCCATTCCAGGCACGGTGCCCGAAATGCAACAACACAGTTGACAAGGTCGCGAAGGCGGAGGTCACCGGCAAGGTCCCCGAGGGGACATACAATGTGATCGATGAATACTGGATGTGCCCCATCTGCGGGAGCGTCTACTGGCGCGGTAGCCACTGGCCGAGGATAGTTGAGACCCTCAGCAGCGCGGGAAGGGGTTAGGGAGCCCTCCGGCAGGCTTTAAAACGCGCCGGGCACCCGAATGATGGAAGAGGTAGCGAGATGACCTTCGACCTTACGCTAGAAGAGGGGACGTACCTCGTCAGATTGGCGAGGAGGACGATAGAGGCCGCCTTCACGAAGGCCGAGGTCACCCTCGATGACGCTCCCCCGAAGACGCGGGAGATCTGCGGGGTCTTCGTCACCCTCAACACACTTCGGAGCAGCGAGCCGCAGCTCAGGGGCTGCATAGGCTACCCCTACCCAATCAAACCCCTCGTCGAGGCCGTCAACGATGTCGCCTATGCCGCGGCTTTTGAGGACCCGAGGTTCCCGAGGCTGAACAGAAAGGAGCTTGCCGAGATAGTTGTCGAGGTGAGTATCCTCACGCCTCCGGAGTCGATTAAGATGAATAAGCCGGAGCAGAGTCCCTCCGCAGTCAAGGTGGGGTGCGACGGATTAATTGTGAAGCGTGGAGGGCGGAGCGGCTTGCTCCTCCCCCAGGTGGCGACAGAGTGGGGTTGGGACTCCGAGGAGTTCCTCTCACAGTGCTGCGTGAAGGCGGGACTCTCCCCCGATGCGTGGCTCGTCCCGGGGACCGAGGTCTCCAAGTTCCAAGCCATCATCTTCGCCGAGGAGACCCCAGGCGGGGATGTGAAGAGGCTGGAGATTAGGGGCGAGTGAGGGTCCCTTGGAGGACTTCAAGGGTGCGCGGGTATACTTCACCCCGAACGGAATAGGGCTGGGCCACGTCAGCCGGAACATGCCCATCGCCATGGAGCTCCGAAGACGCGGCGCCGAGATACTCTTCTCCACATACCTGGAGGGCGTGGATTACGCCAAGATGCAGGGATTCCGCGCCGTCTCCGTCCCTCCCATCTCGATGGCGAACGACTCCTCCGGCAGCATCGACCTCAGAATGTCATCAGTACGGCAGGGCGTCAAAACCTTCCCCACATTCCTGAGGCAGGTCAACGAGGAGATCAAACACATAAAGGCCTTCAGACCCGACGCCGTCGTCTCGGACTCTCGCCTCTCCTCCATCTTCGCGGCGCGTATGCTTGGCGTCCCGGTCCTCCTCATCCTCAACCAATTCACTCCGCTCTTCCCCAGACAGAGAGACATGTTCATGCTGGCGAAGGTCGCCGACGGCGTCATCATGACACTCATCGGGAGGGGGTGGGGGTACGCCGACAAGATACTCATACCCGACTTCCCAGCGCCCTACACTCTGAGCATCGACTGTCTGAGGATACCCGGCCCATACAGGAGCAAGGTGGAGCTCATTGGAGCCATCCTCCCGAAGATGCCGGGGGAGGCTAGGAGCAAAGATGGAGTCAAGGCGGAGCTTGGAGTTAGGCCTGACCAGAAGCTTATTTACGCGGGTATAAGCGGTCCCCGCGCCGAGAGGCTGCCCCTGCTCAGGATACTCGCACCAATCTTCGAGTCTTTCCCCGATGAATACAGGGTCATCATGTCAATGGGGAACCCAAATGGCACCTCGACTCTGGTCAGAAAGGGCTCACTCATCGAGGTGGACTGGATCAATGATAGGTTCGACATCCTCAACGCCTGCGACCTCGTGATATCCCGAGGCGGGCACGAGACAATGATGCAGAGCATCTGCTACGGGAAGCCCTCCATAATCATCCCCGTCCCGAAGCACCCCGAGCAGTACGGGAACGCGAGGAGGGCCCAGGAGCTAGGCGTCGCCCACGCCGTCCACCAGAGGAACATAGAGAAGGACGGGCTCCTCCTGCTCGCCGAGGAGATTCTCGGCACCGACTCATTCGACAGACGCCTCGTCGATCTTAACCGCAAGGGGATCGGGGGCGGCGTCGAGAGGAGCCTCTCCGCCCTTGCCGGGGTCATGTGGCATTAACCGTAAGGCTTGAATACGGTGTCGCGGAGACCGTAGGCTATGGCATACTACTACGCTAAGAAGAGGAACAATGAAGTCTCAAAGTACCATACTTAAAACTGTTTGCGAATCCACTTAAAAAATGCCCCTTGAGCCGTAGAAATTACTATATTTATTTATTAGAGTATGAGAGGGTTATTACCCCCCAAAAAGGGTTATACCTTAGAGGGATGAGGAAAAGAAAAGGGGTTCATTATCGAATAATTGGGGGTAAAGGCATTAACGTATCAGCTGAGATCTCGATCCTTCTGTCGTGGGTTTGAATCACGTCGAGAAAATAATGGATCAGAAGATTTACCAAACTTGGTAAAACTTCTAAGGTCTCTCCTCGATCTCCAGGGCGCGCGCGTCGTAGAGCCCCTCACGGCTGCCATAAACCTCGCCTCAATGCCTGTAAGGTCAAGTCTAAGACATAGTAAGCTGTCGTACCCTAAACCCTCCGAAAAGAGAAGGCTTAGATGAGGTGGGCATACGCGCGCGGTGAGTGATTATTGGAACTTGGCACCCACTTTTTCCACAACGTCCTCAATGGGCTTATAACTGATGTCGAAGCCGAAGTGTTTTGGGTTATAAATCTTTAATCCCCGTTCAGTTCTCCAAGGAGCAGCCGCCCTTAAACCCCAGACCGCGACCTTCCTACCCTGAATCCAGCTCGCCGGATTAAAATTGGACAGTCCTTCACCCGTTTTCACGTCCAAGACTGTGAATGGATCGGGGCAAGTGACGAAGGGTACATCATCGAGCCAGCTGATCTGATTCTCGTTCTGGAACCAAATCTTCATCGTATGACCAGAGTAATTGCCTCCACCCTTTATCCATGCGTTTCCCCACGTGAAGGAGTCGTGGCCCTCATTAGTGTAGGCCGCTATCTCTCCTTCGAAGAGCCGATAACCGGCTCCTGCCTTTACTATCGCCTCTACCGGGTCCTTTCCCTTGTTCCTTGCGTCGAGGATGGACCTACCCAAGCTCATGGATAGCGTGAGACTCCCGTGGTCGGTTCCTTTCTTTATCCACTCCGTGTCGAAGCTAAATATACTGGCGCAACCCCCACCTGAGGTGACAGCGATGTGCCTCAGCAGGTCCTCGCATCTCTGCCAACTAAGTAGCTTTTCGAACACCGCAAGATCACCCCACGATGTAGTGACGACCACCGGCGTTAGCGGCGCGTTAACTACATTCAAACAAGAGAGAGATACTTCAGGAACAGCTCTATGTCCGGCAGTATCAGCATCTACAACAACCTTTCCTTTCTCCCCCGCGATTAAGAACTCACGATAGTTATTTGGACCAGCCTCAAATGGCATGAAACCATAAGGTTCATCTCCCTTAAGTTCAACCATCCTTCTATGAGTTGCCTCTTGCCATCGATCATCAGGCACCTCCGCCCATGAAGGAAGAGGAAAAACCCTGTCCATCTCCCTAATCCACTCCTGGACACTGGTATAGCGACGGAGATACTTCTCGGCCTTCTCCCTCTGAAGACCTCCGCCTATGCCCGCTGAGATGAAGATTAGTTTGTTACTTGCCATCGTCTTCGCATCAGCTAGCCTAAATTTATGTCCCTTTTCTATACTGCGGTCTACTATCTTGCTAAAATCCTCGTAACTTGGCGGAGCGCCTCCACCTCCTGTGGATAAGGCTGATCCACCCAATACGGTGCACCATAAATCCTCCTTCGTCAAAACCCTTATTGACATTGCATTAACACTCATATAATTGTGAAATGGTATTTTGCTTATTATCTTTTGGAAATAAAGCGCGCGCGTCCTGGCTCGGCGCCCCCTTCTCCTGGCTCACCCTCTACATGGCGTGGGCCTACAAGCTCCCAATCCTGGGAGCAACCTACCTCTGCTCCTCATATCCTATGGATCGGCGCGCACACGCCATTATTCTCCCGGCGCCCTCATCATTTTGGAACCTGACGCGTGTGAGTCCCCCCTCTCGGAGCGCGGCGCCTCCTCTACCCCGACCCATCTCCCGTTTAAATGGCGAGCAATTATCCGCCGGCACCTCGGGCAGAAGAGCTCTCTGACGCCACCGACTCCGCTCAGCGTGTTCTCCTCCGTGCAGTGGATCTCCATGCCGCATGCGGGGCAGACCGCCGCCAACACGCGCTTATCGAGCCGCATGGAGTCCGTGATCTCGCCGAAGTCGTAGCCGCAGACACGGCACCGATTCTTATTCTCGTCTTCCACTTTGGTCGCCGCAACGGGTTCACGCCACTCCCCGCAACTGGGGCAGAAGAGGAAGCCGACGTGTTTTCTCTTTATCCTCATCCACCGTGCGACACTTTCCCTCAATATGGAAGTCTAATGAACTATTATTATCTTTCAATGTGCGCGCGCTAGTGGTACCCTAGGATTGTGGACTACGTCAAACTCAACGACTACCTCGAATCTAGCGATCTCAGAGTATTTCAGAGACACCCTTATGAAAAATGGTTTGTGGGGTGGCGGGGTCTTCACACCAAATGGCGACATCCCCCTGTCGCCTCAAAATATTTACTCGAAAACAGATAATTCGTCGAGCGCTGGCACCGAGCCGAAATCAGGGGTCTAATCATGCCCAGGCAAGATAAAATACAAAACTTGTGTCCCTTATGGTATCCCGAGAGATAACGCATGGGAGACAGGGGACGATCAGACACGGTCTCCGAATGGAGCATAACACCTCAGCTGGTGATAATAGTTTTTCGATGGATTTGTCAGGTGGAGAAGAACCGTACTTGGGGGAGCTACCAGGTGGTGTTCTCCTGGAACTGAATCCGGTACAGCTGAAGTCTTCGAGCTTCTCAGGAGAAGTGGAAAGACCGACCAGGAGATAATCATTGAGATCTTCAAACGGGATATTACAGCTGATGTTCAGGAGATACAGGCGATAACTGGATTAGACTCTCTGGCCATTGGACGTTTGAAAGGAACCGCTACAAGAACCAAGAAAAAAGAGGAGAGGGTGAAGGCTAAAGCGGCGGAAAGGGGCGAAGGGGGGGGCCTCCTGAGGCCGTCTACGGGGGGCATGCCTGATGCTTACTGCCCACTTTGAGGCATTCCAGCCCGTCATCCAGACGTGCTTGTTGAGGTCGTGGGCGAGTTGATGTGCTGTGCAGATAGGTCATGAGGACTATTAACCGTGCAGGCGGCGTATCTCCTGCTGGACATATGGGGAACCGCCCAGACCGTAGACATCTTCTCCAGAGATACTGGACGACACTGGCCAATGCTCGGTGGGACACCTGCTGATGCTCAGCAGGAGTGGAGATACGAAGGCACCCGATGAATCCTGTCTATGGAGATGACAGCGGAGAACTAAATCAATCGTGCATAGGATGGCCACTTAGACAGCGACTGGCAGTGCCTTCCCGGATCTCCTCCCAGTCCTCATGTGTATCGGACTATGGACAGCCAATTCCATCGGATCTCATCCCCTACAACTGTCCCAACGAGGGAAAACTGGCGCATAGAACTTGCCAGTTACCATCGTCTACCGAGCCTTGAATGGGGAGTAAACTGCAGTGTGCGCATTCGCAAATTCTATAAAAATTTCAACTTCCAGTCGTAATAGCGCTCTAGCTCTTTGTTCGCGGGGTGCTTCATCTGGGTGCAGACCTGTTTCCAAGTTAAGGAGAGATAACCCTCCTCTGTATATTTCTCGTTGCCAATAACTAGGATTTCCTTAAACTTCTTATCTGAATAGATCTTAGAACCAATCCCAGCAAGATACTCCCTCCTAAGCTGAAGTTGGTCCTTATCCTTCATCTTGCCTTGCTTCTTATCTACAGGCGATCCCCACTTCGACTCACCCAGCACAACGACGTCGTCCCCGACGATACAGAAGTCAACCTCGGGCCCATTAGCTTTTTTATGGGTGTCAGGATGGGGTATTCTGCTCCATAGATCTATCTTAAAGTCCCTTGATTCTGTCTTGATACCTGCATTGTTCAGAAGCTCCCTCAGGAAGGAGGAGCGTTGGTTCTGAGGTGACTGTTCTAGGGTTCCGAAGACACTCCAAGTCAGAGCGTCCTCGCTTCGGAGAGACTGCAGATCACAGTAGAATCCTAATTTGGTGCTTAGCTTATCATAATTGTCTTTGGCGAAACTCCTGGCTCTGTTTGCTCTACGGAGTTTCTTCGCTATAAAGGGATGAGGCCAAACTTGATTGTTTAGCCGAATCAAATTATCGCTGTAGTCGCATAGAAATGGTCTACCCTTCTTACTTTCTACTACATCAATCGGTTTACTGTTCCAATTCTCTATGTCCATATCATCAATTCTACATTATACTTGTTCTTTAATAAAACAAACGGGGCTTAGATTTACTGGTACCACGCGCAGAGATGGCACGCATGAATATACATGATCTTAGGCATTAATTGGTCATTGTTTTATCATCCATAAAATCTTTTTAATAAAATGGAAATAGCTAGGTATCATGGGTAGAGAACATCGACTCCTAATACTAGAACCAACTTCAGAAAAGGTTGAGGGCAAGTCTGAAGGCAAGCTTCTCTATGAGTTTATGAAGGTTCTAAAATATGCTGATAGAGTCGAGTATAGAAATACACTTGGAAAAGGCGTATTTCTAAATGCGCTTGAGAATGCGGAACATGAGTATGTACACATTAGTACCCATGGTATGAATGGGGTCAGGGGTACAAGCCTTGAGATTCAGAGGCGTAAGAACGGGAGATTCATGAGGGTCAGTGCGAAGAAGGATTTAGGAGAGCTATGGGAGGAGAAGATTAGCAAACCGAAACTAGTGGTTCTCTCTGCTTGCAACGCTGGGCATAAAGATATGATAGACGCCTTCACAAAGGCAGGGTGTAGGTCAATCATTGCACCGATCAGAGAGACTGATTGGGGATATGCTGCTGCGTTTTCTACTTTGCTCTACAAGGCTTTGATAGATGAAGGTCGTAGTCCTTGGGTAGCCTATAAGAATGCACGATTAGGGATGGACGCTGCCTTTCCACGGTCAAAAGGAAGGTGGAGATTTTACGAAAACGGTGTCTTGACTCAGATTGAGTGAAGCGCGCGGGATTAAATACGAGGTCTATTGCGACGGGTCTCCAACTCTGCTTTGTGCAGTAATAAATGATGAACCGTATATGAAAGATCTACACGCCGAAAAAGAACCACCAATCGAAGGTGTGAGCAAGATAGAATATGCAGCGCTAAAGTATGCCCTTACACTCCTTCCCGAAGGGGCTTCAGGGGTTATTTACTGTGATAATCAAACCGTTGTAGCTCATATGAACTCCGATTACGAAGTAGAATCAGGTCAAGGAACCTGATCATTACATCGTGAAGAAGATGATCGAGGACAAGGGGCTTATATTCCAAGTAAAATGGGTGCCCCGGAAGAAAAACAAGGCAGGGAAAATACTGGGCTAGACTTTTTCACATGGTGATCGCATGATAGCTTTACAACTAATCACTTATTCTCATTATCCATTCCTGCTTCGCTCGCAGACAGGATTAATAACAGACACATCGCCGAATTTGTAGTAATTCACTACTCTACACCCTCCCATACAATTATCATATCGCTCACACAAACGACACTTTTCTGGACGATTAACGTGAAAACTCCTTAGTAACTGCAAGAATGGCGAGTCCCTCCATATATGGGAAATCTCGGCTTCCCTTCCCTTAATATTCCCTGCGGAGAACTCGATTCTCCCTGACGCAGCCGTACAAGGGTAAATATTCCCTTGTGAATCGATATGCAGACGATTCCTTGCAGTATAACAACTATCATGTCCTTCTAATGTGGTCAAACCAGGGAATGTGATCCTCGTGCAGAAGCCAGCTTTGATTTCTACTGAGCTGTTTCTTTGTCGGTTTTGGAGCGCTACGTTTAGATTCTCAATATCTTCCTTCTCTAACTGGAGATCATAATAGCTATTGAGAGCTCTTCCAGTCGGAGATAGGGAGAGTATTCTTACTTCTTTGCATCCAACTTTCTCAGCTAGGTCGATTACATCATTTAATCCTTTATAATTACATTTCATTGGCACAAAGTACACGCTAACATATGCGCCTGCTTCAATTAGGTATTTTAATCCTCTAATCGTTTCAAAGAATGAGCCTGCTCTCTTAGTAATCTCATCATGGGTTTTTGGATCCGCACTGAAGATAGATACCGTAGTCTCCGTATTATATTGTTTCAATTTTATTGCGTCATCGGGTTCGATAATTGTACCATTAGAATGAACATGAGTAGAGAGACCCAATGTCTGGGAGGAATACTCAAGGAGGTCCATAAGCATCTCACGTCTGAGAAACGGCTCACCACCCGTGAATCCGACTTTTCTTAATCCAAGTGCTACACCAGCATCTAATAGCCGCTTTACACCCTCTAAGGTGAGCTCCTTTCCCACTTCTTCTGTGCCAGTAGAGCAGTGAATACAGTCGTTGTTGCACTTTCTTGTAAGTTCAATATCCAAGTGTTCAAGCCGAGGTGGGACGTAGCCGGAGACGCTCATCTTTTACACCTCACAGTTTCATGGGTCTAGTCGCTGCTTCCCAGGTGTATAGTGGGGGTTGTGAAAGGCGTCGTATCTCTGAGAGGTAACTTGGGGTGGCATCAGGAGTTGCTTTCAAGAGCTTGAGAAGATGCGAGGCATGAGGCTCTTCCACGTACTTCGAGGTACGGAAGAACCCGTCGATGGGGTATCCACCCAGGTAGTCTCGAAGACCTGTAAGAGGAAAGCCGGGGTTGACAAATCGCATCTCCGAGGCCTTGAGCATGTAGTCTCCAGGCTCCACCTCATAAGACCATCCGATTCGGTAGTACCCAGTCAGAATCCTGATGCTTCCTTTCCTGTTTGTGCAGAAGAATATCGTCGTTATACCCTTTTCCGCTATACTTTTCCTCATTCGCCGGTTGCATTTGCTGAAAAGACCGTAAGTCATCGTCTCTAAGTTCGGGTCAGCCTTAGGATCTACAGGGTGTGATACGTCTCGGATAGGCACCTTTGTTGCGGAGTCGCTGTAATAGTATTCGATGAATGATCTAGACTCCCTGTTAGCTGTGAGGGGTTTCCACG
The DNA here is from genome assembly GCA_963820555.1 of Candidatus Bathyarchaeota archaeon. Classification (GTDB taxonomy): domain Archaea; phylum Thermoproteota; class Bathyarchaeia; order TCS64; family TCS64; genus UBA8941. Next base: position 21,016 of record CAWGAT010000043.1, on the reverse strand, counting down.
GTGGGTTTGGTGGCTGTGGATCTTTAACATGCATTTTCATGGGCCTCATCTTCTGCAATTAGTGGGGCGGGAGTACCGCTGTGTGGGCGGATCCATGTTGGGTCTTCCAGCGACCTGCGCGGCAGTCTCAACCCAGTCACCTATGTTGTTAAACCCGTCATCATCCACCCAGTCGTATACCGGGAACAGCTCCTCAAACGTGTGTTCTCCGTCAACTAGTCCGAAGTCCATATTTCCTCTTGGACAAGTGTTTCCCTCATTATCTCTGAGGTTATGGATCCTTACCCCGATTACGCCCTTGCCCTCCTCAATCGCGCGTTGTACCTCATAACGGACCCATTTACGGTTGCATGTGTTTACTCCGATGAGGACACATACCACGGAGGAGCCTTCCATTTGGCTGTTTATCCAGCGTTTAATCGTTCCTTCATCCTGTCTCCTCACCGTCTCCCACTCAGCATGGTCCCAGAAGCCAGCCGTCTCCCTATCGGGGTGCGCCGCCCATGAGCTGCGGACCTGTGCTGTTCGCCACGCATCATTACCATAGTGGAAGCTGAAGTAGACTCGACGAGTCATCTTGAATAGAAGCTAACTCTACGATGTATTTTAAATCGTCCTCAGCACATAACGGTAAAAGATCTCTACGATATTTCCCCAGTTTAAGGCTATGGTGAGGGCGAATACAACCCCGTAGAACCAAATTAGTGTCCTGGAGAACATTAGTCGGGGGATAGGATCAACACTCTTCCTGAATCTATCGTAGGCATTGAGGTCGAATAGGTAATCTTTACAAATTAGTCTGTTCTTAATTGTCCATTCGTATAATTTACGGTAGCACTTTTCTAAATGGAGGTAGTAAGCGTCGAGGTACCAGAACACGACTAGTGGCATGAAGGCGAAAAGCCTCTGCTGTGGGTTTGGACTCAGAACCATTGAGCCTACTATGAGAGTTAGAGCCCACCCTTTTAGTTGAAAGGAGTTGCCTGCCATCCGATTGATGATGTTCTGGATCAGGTCAATCTCCTTGAAAAATTGTTCTTTATCTACCGATTGTTGAGTAGGCTGGTCCATCGAATAAATATATAATGGCTATTGAATTTCACAGTTTCTAATACATCATGTGCGCGAATGTCCAGTATAAGTATAATGACAATTAGCGATTTCTCGAGACCTCGTGAATTATTGTTCGATTCGACTTCATCGGATATTATTTAGGGACCCAGGTCCCCTGGTTATGTGTACGCGTAAGCGTCAGCAGATTGATTCTTCAATTAAATCTTATATAATGAGCCAATAACTCCCAACCATGCCCATACCTGACTTCCAGACCGTGATGTTTCCCATTCTCAGGTTCCTTCAAGATAGCAAAGAGCATACGATCCAAGAGATCACAGACCACATCTCAGACACCTTCAGACTGACACCTGAGGAGAGAAACAAGCCCCTGCCAAGTGGTCACCAGCCAATCATAGAAAATCGGGTCGGATGGGCGAGGACCTACTTGAAGAAGGCGGGGCTACTGGAGACAACTAGGCGATCAGTCCAGCGAATAACCCCACGCGGACTAGAGGTCCTCCAGAAGAACCCTAAGACGGTCAACGTGAAGTTCCTTATGCAGTTCCCTGAGTTCATAGAGTTCAAGAAGTTCCAGCGGGAGAAGGAGTCATCGACGGAGAATGGTGAGGGAGAGACATCCACAAAGACGGCGAGGGAGCTGATCGAGGACGGTTACCAGAGTCTGAGGGCGGAGCTATCCCACGATCTGCTCGGGCAGTTAAAGAAGGTACCTTCTAAGATCTTCGAGAGGATCGTCGTTGATCTCCTTGTCAGGATAGGGTACGGCGGCTCGGGAGAGGATGCTGGAAAGGTAATCGGCCAAGTTGGGGATGAGGGGATAGACGGGTTGATCAAGGAGGATAAGCTGGGTCTGGACGTGATCCATATTCAGGCGAAGCGCTGGGAGAGCGTGGTCGGTAGGCCGGTGGTTCAGACGTTCGTTGGTGCGCTTCAGGGTCAGAAGGCGCGGAAGGGCATTTTGATAACCACCTCTGGATTTACAAAGGAAGCTGTTGATTATGCTTCGAAGATCGAAACGAGGGTCATTCTCATCGATGGTGTGCAGCTCGCTCAGCTTATGATTGATAATGGAGTCGGTGTTTCAGAGGATTTTACTTACAGCATTAAGAGGATCGACAGCGACTACTTCGCAGAGGAGTAGATAGTCAGAGCTTCTTGTTGATGAACTTCCATCAAATCGCGTTCGCGATTGATAGGGTTATTATCTTTTATATTATTTGAAAAGATGTTACTCTATATGTCCACGGTAGTGCTGAGAAACTCTGATATCTATGTTGATAATTGGTCTCTCAGAATAATGATTGAAGAGATACTTCCAGTGGGCAAATACCTGAGAATAATAGGACATTGTACCGATGGTGGAGAACTCGTTGATCAGATAATCGATCCTCAAAGCTCTAAGGTCTACGTTGTCTCAGGGTCTAGTAAGTCCGCTGCGACGCTGCCCAATCCTGCGACTCTTGCCAAGGAGATGATTGCGCGTAACAGTGATCTCGATGAGGGAAAAGTGATTGAGGCTCGTGATAGGCTGTGGCGGGTTGATGAGTTCGATAAAGAGCAGCAGGTTCTTCGGGTAAGCAGTATAACTGGACTAGAGTCGCGCCATGAGTTCTATGTACCCATAGAGGAGGCTAGAGTGGCCGTACACCCGCCACCGGATGTAAGTGTTGTAGGTAATCCTGGGTATCAGAGACTGCTACTGCAGGCGTTGAAACTCGACCTGATGCATGGAACCTCTGTATTGATGGGGCTTCAGCGGAGCAGGGTAATACCGATGCCCTACCAGCTTGTACCCGTTCTCATGGCACTTGAGCTTCCAAGCGCCAGACTTCTCCTCGCGGACGACGTTGGCTTAGGGAAGACCGTTGAGGCGGGGCTCGTTGTATCTGAGCTTCTTGGCAGGCGTCTGGCAGACAGGGTTCTCTTCGTAGTGCCCGCCAACTTGAGGGAGCAGTGGCAGGATATCCTCCTCAGGTTCTTCCACATTAGGGCTGAGATAATATCTAGGCGGCACCTCAGGCAGCTTGAGAGGGAGCTACTAGTGGGAGGTGACCCCTGGGGGCACTATCCCTTCTTGATTGCATCGGTGGACTACGTTAAGCAGGGATATGTTTTGCCAAGGGTGCTCCAGCAGCGCTGGGATGTCATTGTCATCGATGAGGCTCACAACGTAGCTAAACCCCACCAGAACGTGGCGGACTCGGACCCCGTGATGCAGAGGTGGCTTGCAGCTAAGGAAATGGCGAAACACACTACCCACCTGCTACTCCTCACCGCGACGCCTCACAATGGGTACAGGGACTCCTTCGCCAGTTTACTGCAGATGCTTGACCCCGATCTCGTCTCAGGCGACGTGACAAACGTGAGTATAAACAGAGAAGCGGCTAGGCGCCGCATCTGTCAGAGGCGGAGGAAGGATGTGAAGGAGTGGCTCGTCAGGACTAACGCGGGCATAGACCCCTTCCCCGAGAGGGATCAAAAGGAGGAGTATTGCCCACCCCCGTCTCCTGAGCTGAGAGACGTTATTGACAGCGTCAACACAATCTCTGAGCACATCCTCGAGTCGGTTAAGAACGAGGGTGAGGTTGAGCGCCGGGTTGCGAAGTGGACTATCCTGCACTTCCACAAGAGGGCGCTGAGTTCACCTTACGCCCTCGCCTGTAGCATGCGGAACAGGATTCGGAGGATAGATGACGAGATCAAGGCGCAGTCCGAAAGGTCAACTCTATCGGTTAGTGGTGAGGATGCCGGGAAGAATGTGATGGACTTCGACCTCGGGGAGAACCTCACCGAGGAGGAGCTGGATGAGAGGACTGATAGGGCAGTCTTCGGCAGCATGTCGAATAAGGAGGTGGAGAGGGAGCTCCTCTCCAGGGCCCTTGATAACTGTGGCCGGATAAGGGGGCCGCGTGACACAAAGCTCCACCACCTCTTCAGGACGAGTCTCCCAGAGGCCGTGAACCGCGCCGGCGGGAGGAATGTGAAGATAATCCTTTTCACTAGGTACAGAGATACCCTCGAGTATCTTCAGAGGGAGCTACTGGGTGAGATCGCTGGCTCACTCAAGCTCAAGGGTATGGATGTTTACACAATACACGGGGAGATGAATCCCCCGAAGCGCAAGGAGCAGTTCGAGGCCTTCAAAGGGTCCAAGAGGGCAATTCTGATAACTACCGACTGCATGGCGGAGGGCATTGACCTCCAGTACTCGGCGAACCAGCTTATTCACTATGAGCTGCCCTGGAACCCGAATCGGCTAGAGCAGAGGAACGGCAGGATCGACCGGTTTGGTCAGCCGGAGAAGACCGTGTATATCCGCACCCTTATCCTGCCTGATACACTTGAGAACGCTATCCTCGAGCTACTCATGAAGAAGGCGAACGCTATACGTGATGAGTACGGCTTCGCGCCACCCTTCTTCGGGGACGACCAAGCGATCCTAGACGCCATCGTCGACTACAAGCTAGAGGCGAAATATGGGCCACAGAAGAGCCTCTTCGACTTCTTCGAGACGAGGATGGATAGGGAGCGTGAACGAGTACAGAGGCTTCAGCTGTTTGATCACATGATGGACCCCTCGATCATCCAAGGGATGAGGGAGGACAGCTTCTACGGGCAGGGCAGCGTCGACCTCGACGACGTTGTGAAGAGGATGTCTGAGACCGAAGCGGCGCTGGGAGGGAAAGATGAGGTTGAGCGATTCGTTAGGAGTGCCCTACCAAACCTAGGTGGGAGGCTAGAGCCCACCGGTGAGCAGGATGTCCTGAGGATGACTCTCCCCGCTGAGCTTGCGGAGAAACTCGACGTTAAGGAGGAATCGATGGTGACTTTTAACCCGATTAGGGGTGCTTCGGATTCCTCAGTCTACATGCTTGACCTAGGCTCTAGTGTAGTATCCGGTCTCTTGGAGCAGGTTAAGGCGCTTGCCTACACTTCAACTGGTGAGCGCTACGGCAGAACATCCGCCGTAGGGAGTGCACTTGTCGAGAAGGTCTCCACTGTGTTCCATGTGCGGATGAGGTACGTTGTTGGCAGCGTGAACAGGACTATCATAGAGGAGATTGAACCGATCGGTGTGGAGGTATTCGGCGACGGTGTCCTAGATGAATCAATCGTGGATAAGCTCGTATCAGCAAAGCATGAACCACATGGACTCAGCGTAAGGGAGATCGTTGAAGCCCTCGATGAGTCGATTCAGCATAAGCGGCTCTTGGAATTGATCGACAAGCGAGCTAAGCGCAACTGTGCTCGAATCGTTGAGGAGAGGAAGAAACTGAGGGAAAGGCTCGAGAAGGATGGATTAACGAAGGGTCTCGAGGGCTTCGATGAGGTTTCCTGCGCCTCCCAGGATATTCTAACGATGACCCTCTACGTCCCGAGAAGGGAAGGCCTCTAGGTTGGCAGGATCAAGGTTAAGCCACCCACCGCCACACCTCGTACACGTCTCAACCAGCGGTGGACTATTCACCGAAGAGTCTCTAGTGAGGCTGCGCGACGCCTTTGAGGGAGACAACAATCTACCCGTATCCGGCTACCAGGAGGCTGGAGATGGGCAGCTTACACGCACACAATTCGAGGAAAAAGTAGCCGACTTCTGGGGATTCGCCACCGAGACCTGGGATGACCTAGCGCCAAAGGTGGATCAGCTTGACATAAGCCGGCTAAGAGGTAGTTGGGCCATACCCTTCTTCAGGTTCCTCGGGTTCGATCCCTCTTTCCAGAGGGGAAACGAGGTAATTGAGGGGCCATCGGAGCAGCAGTCAACATCCATCTACCTATCTCACCGCGGTTGGTACTCCGCCGACGCCCCAAGGATCCACATCGTGCTCCCCCGCGAGGGATTTGATGTCCATGCGCCGAGTGATAGAAACGAATCCAGTCCTCACGATGCAATGCAGAGGTTCCTTGTGCTATCAAAGGATGTCAACTGGGGCATCCTGTTCAATGGAAGGTCTATTCGCCTACTCACTAAGTATTACCACGAGTATACGCGTGGTTACGTGGAGTTTGACCTCGAGAACATACTCGAGGAAAGGGACCTCGACGAGTTCAGATTACTATACAGGCTGCTTCACGTGAGCTGCTTCAGAAAGGACACCTCGGGGAAGCACCCAATCGATGGATTCTATGAGAGTAGCAAGCTGAAAGGCGTCAAGATAGGGGACGAGCTCCGAGACAACGTGAAGAAAGCCCTAGAGCTGCTGGCTGATGACCTTTTAACGAGGGACGAACTGAAGCGCCTCGAGTCGGATACAACGCTGGCCGAGGAGTTCTTCACCCAGCTACTAAGGGTGTTCTACCGCATCCTCTTCATACTATACGCCGAACAGAGGGGGATGCTGCCAGGGCAGGGTACCCTGTATGGGCGTGAGTATAGTATCACCCGCCTAAGGGAACTCTCAGAGAGGACACCCGAACCCGACGACCAGATTGACCTTTGGCGGGGCCTCCAGACTACGTTCAGCCTACTTCAAAGAGGCTCCGATACACTCGGAGTTGTCGCATACAATGGCGACCTGTTCGATCCCGAGAAGACATCGATGCTTAACGAACTATCATGCAGAAACGATACACTGCTGAGCATCATGAGAAAGCTGACAACAGTTGAGCGTGATGGAGTTAGGAGCAGGATCAGCTACATTGACATTGACGTGGAGGAGATTGGCTCAATCTACGAGAGTCTCCTTGACTATCGGCCGACTGTGCTCTCAGAGCCCAGGGCGGTCGAGGGTGAAACCTACCCCGCTCACAAGTTCATTCTATTACCCCGTGGCCTACAGAGGAAGACTACGGGCTCCTACTACACACATAAGGGACTCGTTAATGTCCTTGTAAAAACTAGTCTCGCGCCAGTTGTAAAGCAGAGGCTGAGCGAGGCCAGGAAGAAACTAGGCTGTGGTGATCGAACTCGCGAAGTTGAGGTCTTAAGGAATACGCTCCTTAGCATCAAAATCTGCGACCCGGCCTGTGGTGGAGGTACCTTCCTAATAGCTGCTCTCGATTACCTTGGACTCAGTCTATCAAAGATCGAGTCTGGACGTGAACAGCCCAGCGAGGATGAGTTACGTGAGGCTAGGAGAACGGTGCTCATGCACTGCATCTACGGCGTCGACAGAAATCCTCTGGCAGTGGAGCTGGCGAAGATCTCGTTGTGGCTCCACGCGTTTGTGAAGGATAAGCCCCTGAACTTTCTCGATCACAGGATCAAGTGCGGTGACAGCCTCATCGGTGCCACTCCAGATGCAATTAGAGGGGGCATAATACCCGAGGCTTTCACGGCTTTGAAGGGTGAACCTGAAACGGGGGTTCCTCCTGAGGATGCAAAACTAGCTAAAGAGTTGACCCGAATCACCGCGGAAGTTAAGCGCAAGCCTCGCGGTGCGTCATCTCTGACCAGCTTTACGGGAGACACTGCCTACAAAGGATATGTAAAAGAGGTTCAATCACTTGAGTCACTGCTTGAGGACAACCCTCAAGCTGTTGCAGCCAAAGCTGAGACTTACAGGAAGATATTGCTGAAGGGTCCATATGAGGCCCAGAAGGGGGTCTACGACACATGGGTGTCATCATTCTTCTGGCCTTTGACCGGTGAGCTCTCCACAGTAGCTGGCAAGGAGAGGCTAACACCAACAGAGGTAGGGTTCCGAGAGATAGTTGAGGGCCACGGACAGGCTAAATTGCTTATGGGAGTAGCTGATCTTTCTAAACGCTACAGGTTCTTCCATTGGAGGCTCGAGTTCCCTGAGGTCTTTGAGAGGGAGGCTGGCGGATTCGACTGTTTCCTGACTAACCCACCTTGGGAGGTCATGAAGCTCGAGGAGGAAGAGTTCTTCGCGGGAAGGAAGATGGAAATTGAGGAAGAAAAAAGCCAAGCTACTCGGAGGGTTAGAATAAAGAATCTCGCGAAAGGCGATGAGAGTGACAGGGCGCTTCACCGAGAATATGTTGACTCCTGGTTCTCCTACAGGAAGACATCAGCTTTCATGAGTGGCTCGAATATATTCAAGCTGTCCGCTCAGGGGAGCTTGAATAGTTTCCAGCTCTTCGTTGAAAGGTGTTGGAGACTGCTGGGACCAAAGGGTCGTGCAGGGCTCGTGGTACCCACTGGAATAGCTACGAGTTACTACACTCAGGAGCTATTTGCGAAGCTCGTTGAGGAGAAATCACTTCTCAGTTTATTCGATTTCGAGAATAAGAACGAGATATTTCCTATCCACCGTAGCTTCCGATTTAGCCTCCTTACTATTGGAGGCGGAGGTGATGTAGTAACCAACATACCGATGGCGTTCTACCTCCTCGATCCACAGGAGATAGAGGAGATGCTTGAACTTCTACCAGAAAACAACTCTGCAGTACCTAAAGCATTAAGTGAATTATCCTCTGATGCGAAGCTGTTCTCTTTCACTAATGAGGATTTCGAGACCCTCAACCCTAACACCCTGACGTGCCCTATCTTCCGGACCAGACGAGACGCGGAGCTAACTAGATACCTCTATAGACAAGCCCCCATACTTGTCAGAAAAGAGAGATCAACAGGCAGAGTATTGTCGAATCCCTGGGAAGTCTCTTTCCAACGTATGTTTGACATGTCAACTGACTCGAAGTTCTTTAAGTCAAGCGAAGAGCTCCAAGAACTTGGTGCTGAACCAGAAGCTCCTGAGAGCCCTGGTGGGCCATGGAGAATAAACAAAGAACGCTTCTTTCCCCTCTATGAAGGCAAAATGATATGGTACTACGACCACAGATACAACTCGGTAATCGAAACCAGCGGCTTACAAGGCACTGGTGAGAATACGAACCTCCAGCAGCATATAAATCCCCGGTTCTTACCTATCCCACGACATTATGTAAGCGCGAATGAAACTGAAGAGAGAATTCCTAAATGGTATCATACTCAGTACTTTTTAGGATTTAGAAAAAATACGAATTCAACAAATGAAAGGACATTTGTCGACTCAATTATTCCTAGAAGCGCTGTTGCTCATACATTACCCTTGATACTAATTTCTAACAATTCAAATATAGCATTGTTGAATGCTAATTTATCTTCCATTTGTTTTGATTATCTTATTCGCCAGAAATTAAGTGGTGTAGACGTTAATTTCTTTTATTTGGAACAGTTACCAATCATTACACTTGATAAATATACGGAGGAAGTAAAAGAAGTTATAAAATCAAAGGTAGTTGAATTGGTATATACAAGCTATGAATTAAGGGCATTTGCTATAGACAACGGTTTTCATGGAGATCCCTTCATCTGGGATGAAGATAGAAGAGCATTATTGAAAGCAGAAATCGATGCGATATACGCTTACTTTTATAAAGTATCAAAAGAGGACTTGAGTCATGTTCTCGACCAGTTCCCCGTCCTCAGAAAAAACGATGAGAAACAATTTGGTGAGTATCGCACAAGACGCTTAGTCTTGGAAGCCTATGATAGACTTAAGTCCATGATGGAGGAGACGAATTGAGTAAACAGGTAAACCCTTTCTTGGCGCTTGACGAGGTCAAGGCATCTTACAGGAGATACGTTGAGACCTTCCAGAGATTCAGAAACCCCGTCATCAAGCAGTGGGTTGACGAGCAGATCCGCTTAGGCACTGTGCTCTGGCAGCAGCCACTAATAGAGCTGAATAGAAGATACGCAGAAGGGGAATCCCTGAAGAGCCTCTCAGATGATGGAATCCTCCAGCCCCAGATACCAGAGGTCTTCAGAGTAACACCCCACAAACACCAATCCCAGGCAATCAGAAAGATCCTGCAAGACAACGAGAACGTCGTAGTGACAACCGGCACCGGTTCCGGTAAGAGCTTCTGCTACGGCATACCCATCGTAAGCGAGTGCCTAAGGCTCCGCAAGATGGGCGTTTCCGGTATCAAAGCAATAATCGTATACCCTATGAACGCCCTCGCAAACAGCCAGTACGACGCCTTTACGAAACTCCTGCAGGGCACCGGCCTCAAAGTCGGACTATACACCGGGGACACACCAACAACTCAGGAGGAAGCCGAGCAGCGCCTCCAGCAGAGGGGAGCTCTTGACAGTGAAGTTCTATCACGCGAGGAGATGCAGAGAAACCCACCCGACATACTGATGACTAACTATGTAATGCTTGACCTGCTACTAACCCGCCTCGAGGACGCCACCCTGCTACCAACTGACTCCTCCCAGCTCCGCTTCCTAGTATTAGACGAGATGCACACATACACAGGCCACCGCGGAGCCGACGCAGCGTGCCTGGTGAGGAGGGTTAAGCAGCGGACGGCTCATGGCCAGACAATGAGGTGCATTGGCACCAGCGCCACCATCGAGAGTCAGACCAAGCAGGACCCTAAAGTCGCAATCGCTGAAATAGCCTCAAACCTTTTTGGGGAGCCATTCAAACCCTCAGGAGTCATACAAGAGAATTATAGACCATATCCCACAACAGGTAGCCAAACACCGCTCCCAAGCAAGATCTTACTAGACTCAAAGACTATCAGCAGCTTCGACGGGACCATAGAGAACACCATACTCCTCATGGAGGAACTGATAGGAAGACACCTTACCGAAGCGGAAAAGACCCTTGAGGGCATCGGAGCTCTACTACTAAACCATCCCGCTGTAAATACCATACAGTCTATGACATTTGATGATCCTAAACCGATGGATGATCTGTCCAAGGTCTACCACAGTCAACACCGACCAACCTGGGACTTATCAGCGACTCAGACTGAGCTTGAAGCAGCGATACTCGTCGCATCAGCTACCCACGTACCAGGCGAGGGTAGACCAGTAATCGTCCCCAAGCTACACACCTTCTTCTCCAAGGGAGGAACAATCAACAGCTGTCTTACACATGAGGGACCACACCTCGACGACGCAGGGGACATTGAATGTAAGGAGTGTAGTAAGGCTGGGAAGAATAGGACAAGTCTGCCTCTCTCCTTCTGCCGTGCCTGCGGTCAGGAATACTACGGGGCCTCAAAACAGGAAGACGGAACTGTACTGCCCAGATCCATGGACATGACAATGGAGGGCAAAGACGTGTACTTGGCACCCATAACCCGCGAAAACGAGGAACTACCTCTTCCTGAGTCGTGGCAGACTGATACAGGGAACCTCAAGAAGCTGTTTAAGGACGAAGCCCCTGCGCGAGGAGTCTACTGCCCAAACTGTAACAAGATCAACCCAGACTGCAGCCACGACTCAAGAGTTGACGTGTGGATAGTGCCCAAGCCCTTCCTACTCTGTCCATCCTGCGGCGTCAACTACGATCACAAACCCCGCGAGTACAATAAGCTCTTCGAGTTCAGCAGCGTCGGGCGGAGCACCGCGACCGACATAATCGTCTCAAGCCTCCTGAACAAGCTCCCCGAGGGGCAGCAGAAGGTAATATCCTTCAGCGACAGCCGCCAGGACACAGCACTGCAGGCCGCCCACCTCAACGACTACCAGAACAGGGTCCTATTCCGCCAAGCCCTCTACTGGGCCATAAAGTCACGAGGAGGATCCCTTGACATAAACAGCTCAGGTAAGGAAGTCCACCAAGTGATGGAGGAATACAAGATTCTCCCCGAGTACGAGAAACCAAAAGGCCGATACTTCACATCCGGAGGTAAAAGATACCAGCAAGACTACGAGCGCTTCCTCACCTTCCTCACACTCAGCGATCTAGCCGCTGGTACACTTTCGACTCCTCTCAGCCTTGAGGAATCAGGTCTCGTCAAGGTAGAGTACATCGGGCTACCTCAGCTAGTCGCAGACCAGGATTGGTCAAAGTACTCCCCAGAGCTAACAAAACTGCGACCTCAGTACATAGTCGAGTACATTACCGGGTTACTCGATATAATGAGGCGCCGCGGCGCGATCCACCACCAACTCACAAACGAGTCACGCCGCTACATGTCTGATTGGGAGGAGAAGTTCGAGCCAAACACTCTCTATGAGACCGCCTTACACTCCTACCAGTTGATAGGGTTCAGCGATGACTTCACCGCCAAACGAAAGGTGTACCATAAGGATCAGAGAGTAACCCATAGGAGGTTACTCAAAGGGAAAATCGTGAGCAGTTGGACTCAGAGAGCGTTAGACATCAAGGATTCACAGAACGCGAAGGACGTCACCGCAAAGATCATTGAGCTGCTTCTAAGGGAGAGGTACCTCGAGAGGCTCGAGATCCAGAACCACCCACCTATAATACAGGTTTCAACGGAGCCAATCAGGCTCCAGCTCGTTGAGGATCCCAAGGTTAGGGTCTGCCCCAAGTGTAAAAGGGTCCACCATTGGAGCGAGATCAACGTCTGCACGAATCACCAATGCGGTGAGCTGGTCACGGAGGACCACTCAAACCACTACTACAGGGTCACATACGCCCTCCCGCTGGAGGGCCTCGTATATAGCTACGCGAAGGAGCACAGCGGACAAGTGCCTGGAGCAGAGCGCAAAGAGATAGAGAACACATTCAAGGACCCCTCGGCGCCCCTGAACGTCCTCGTATGCACCCCGACGATGGAGCTTGGCATCGACATCGGCGAACTATCAGCGATCTACATGCGGAACGTGCCGCCGGACCCAAGCCACTACGCACAACGCGCCGGGAGAGCGGGCCGCAAGGGACAGCCATCAACTATTATAACTTACTGCGGAACCGGCTCATCACGAGGCCCGCACGACCAGTATTTCTACAAGAACCCTGAGAGGATCGTCGCCGGCCGCATCTCACCACCAAGGTTCCTAATGGACAACGAGAAGCTCATCCGTAAACACTTGAACGCGGTGGTGTTGGAGGTACTCCGCAGGAGGTTCAAGCTAGAACCCAACATAGCAACCATAATCGACGTTCCGACGTCTGGCGCGGATAAGCTGGAGATTCGCCCCGACTTCTTACGGGTACTCAGTGGTGAACTGATCTCCAACAAGGAGCAGATAGTCAAGACGATCAAGAACGCGTTCGTCAAGGAGATGAATGAGCTTCCCTGGTTCAGCGACGACTACGTCAACGCCCTCATAACTAACTTCGAGAAGGCCTTCAACGACGCCTTCGACCCATGGAGGAATGAGTACCGCGAACTCTACCTTGAACGTGAGGAGATAAACAATCGAATAATGGGTAACAGGTCGAAGCAGCTTGATGGGCTCCGCCAAGCCATAGAGGCGAAGCTACAGCAGATGAGGGATGGCCAGGAGGACTTCTACACTTGGAGGTACCTCGCCGTCCACGGCTTCCTCCCCAACTACGGTTTCCCCACCTCGGTGTCGAGTGTGAACCTATACAACTGGAAGGGAGCCCAGAAGGGTATCACTGAGGTCTCCCGGAGCAGAAAGATAGCGATGTCTGAGTTCGCCCCTCGTAACACAATCTACTACCAGGGGGCCAAGTATATGATCAATAAGGCGCGTCCACGCACCGAGGAGGGTCGCCCAAGAACGCTGACTACGCTGATCTGCCCCGTATGCGGCAACGTGTTACAGGGTAGCAGAGCTGAGACTGAGGCAGCGTGCCCCGTCTGCGGGACGAGTTTTGAGAGTGTCGCCCCCAATAGGAACTGTTTTGAGCTTCCGGATATGTCGGCGATAAGGCGTGACGTGATCTCATGCGCTGAGGAGGAGCGAGGCATCAAGGGATACGAGATCAGCTCCCACTACTCCCCCACACCCGAGAAGCTGCAGCACCTGAAGCTGAAGACACCCGACGGCACTGAGACCCTCCTATCATACGAGCACAACGGGAGAATACTCACGATAAACCATGGAACCCGCACAAAGAAGGATAATAAGTTCAAGGTGAAGGGCTTCACTTACTGCCAGGCTTGTCACGAGTGGCTGAGCGAGGAAGGGGTCAAGACACACCTCGACCCAGATTCTGGGAACCAGTGCAAGAATAAGGCTCTCCCCGATGACCTGATCCGCGACGCGTGGATCACCCTCGAGGGCACAAACGACGTGATCCAGCTGACTGTTCCAAAGCCCCAAGACATCTCGAAGGAGGAGACCCGATCATTCTACACCACCCTCAAGGAGGCCCTAATACAGTCACTTATACGCACCTTCCAAGTGAACGAAGACGAGATCGACGGATTCATCACCACGAACCCAACCGATGAGCATAGCTTGAAAATCGTTATTCATGAGGTGGAGGAGGGCGGAGTAGGGGTGCTCAGTGCACTCCTCAACCCCAGCATGCTTGAGGTAGTATTCGCCAATGCACTGAGCGTGATCCATATAGACCCGACGACGGGAGGGGAGGAGTCCGACTCCTGCGCGGCGGCCTGCTACTCGTGCCTCCTCAGGTTCTGGAACCAGCGTGAACACCACCTGATTGACAGGACGCTGGTTACTAGGATACTCGGCGAGCTCAAGGGTGCGCAGTGCGAATCATACACACCATCTGAGGAGAGGTACAAGCAACTAGAGTCAAAGTGTGAGTCCGTACTCGAAAGGCAGGTTCTAGCAAAAATAAGGGAGCTAGGACTAAAGCTACCTGATGAGGCGCAGAAGCTGATAAGCGAAAAAGGCGAGCCAATAGCCCAGGCAGACTTCTTCTACAAATCGAATACAATTATCTTCGTTGACGGCCCAGCCCACTCGAATGACTATGTAAGAGCTGACGACGAGAAGAAGCGTAAGAGGCTCAAGGGCCTCGGATACAGGATTGTTGTAATTAGGAACGTTAACGAGGTAGAGGACGTCTTAAAGAATCTGAACTCTTAGCATCACATTCTTAGCAGTGGGCAACGTCCCCCTTGTCCCTGTCCTTCAATAGTCGGGATACCCTGACGGCGTCCATCACATCCTTGCTGTTCAGGACCCTCATGGTCCTGTCGGCGATGTATGCTGCTAGGGATTCGACCACGCCCTCCCTCGAAGTCAGCACCTTGACCGCGACCTCGAAGAACTCCTCTTCCGTGTAGTCCCTGAACCTGAGCTTGGTGAACCTGCTCAGGAGCTCTGGAGGCAGCCCGTCGATGCGGTTGGCGGAGGCGAAGACCCAGGTCTTCAGCTGGAGCATTCTGTACCGCCTGTACTTCGTCTCCGTTATGCTCCCCCTCTCCATGAGGCTCAGGAGGGCGCTTGGAGCGCGAGCGAGGAGAATATGAAAGAAATCTTTTGGCGCACACTATCTATTCGATGTAATTCACAAGTAAGTGAAAGTTGTCTGGGATATCGAAACCTTCAATTTCTTTCTTTATTTGTTCATCTATATTAGAACAAAGCTCATCGATTATACAAAAATAGCCGTCTACTTTGTAGTCTTTATTATATATTTTCAATACGTCGAGGAACTTTTCAAAGTTTCTCAACAGTTTTTTACTATACCAACGAGGTATACCTTCTGTATACCTTTTTCTCGACTTCTCCAATTTCTCTCTCGCAATCTGAACTTTTTCATCTTGTTCATTTAGGAATTGCATAGGTGGAATAAGTGCTGGCATCCATCTTATTTCTGAAATTAATCTAGGCGCATCTACGTTTAAAATGCATAAATCTGCTCTGTAATATTTTTCTCCAAAGGTAACTTTCCCAAATCTTTCGAATCTGAGCCCAGAATTTCTCTGTTTCCAAGGGCATGGGAAATTCTATGTGAATACCATTTATTTTTTCATTGTTCAAAAAACTCATAAGAGAATGATGAATATCTGATTCTGAAAAGAATGCAAAATCTTTTTGCCTTAGTTTATACTGTTTGACCATCGTTTCCCAACATTTATTAAATACTTGATGCAAATAATCCAATTCACCTCACAATATAATTTTTGAAAGAAAGCAATATTTTTGTTTTGTGGAGTAATAGAAACTTTTAGATAAATAAGGCGTATTCTAGGGTCTTGCACTGGAAGAGGTAAAACTTCTATGTGCAAATTGTCATCAGATAGTTCATGCTGAGTTAAAAAATGGGGAAGAACAGGCTAGCTCTGGGAAGGTAGCCTAATTATCGGTAAGAATGTATGGAAGAATCCGATTCAGCTACCTCTGCTTTGACAGGATGCTTACGATGTGGTCGACGTCCGCCTTGTCCTTCGTCTTCAGTAGACGGGATACGCCGATGGCGTTCCTCACGTCCCTGCTGTTCAGATCCTTCAGGGTCACGTCAGCTATGTACGCCGATATGGACTCCGTCAGGCCCTCCCTCACCGTCAGTACGTTGACGACGACCTCGAGGAACCCCTCGTCCGTGTAGTCCCTGAACCTGAGTTTAGCGGAGAAGCGGCTGAGTAGCTCCGGCCATATCCTGTCTATCCTGTTCGCCGAGGCGAAGACCCAGCACTTCAGCTGGAGCCTCCTGTACCTCCTGTACTTGGTCTCTGTCAGCAGGCCCCTCTCCATGAGGCTGAGGAGGGCGGCGAGGTTGTTCTCGTCGTCAACCTTCTCGAGCTCGTCTATTATCAGGTACTTCGGTCGCTCGTTGAAGAGGAGCTCGAAGAGGCCGGCCTTCGACAGGTTGCTCCCCAGGATGAACTTGCTGCCGGGGAGCCTGGCCAGCTCCTCAAGCATCAGCGTCTTGGCAGAGGCGATGCTTCCATAGAGGAGGCAGTGGACGGGCCTGTCGGAGGTTATGCTTCTCATCAGTATGTCCTTCTTGTCCTCGTGGCCGATGACTATGTCGAAGAGGTCCGGCGGGATCTCCGCCGTCTCCTCCGGTTGGAAAGTCATCCCCTGGTATTCACTGATTGCCCTCTCCACGGCTTTCGTGTCGGTGAGCCTGTAGTTGCAGGTCTTGTTGGTCTTCATCCGGATCTCTAGGATTTTCCTTGTTACCAGGCTGTTGAGGGTCCTGGCGTCGCCGTGGACCATGTACCACTCGAATCCGTCATATGTGTTCTGTGTGGGATGTTCTCTCTCCCACTGTAGCATGTCCGGGAGTAGTCTCTCTATCTCCCCTGTAGCGTCACTGTTGAGTGTCTGTAACGTCGCCTCGTAGACGACCTCCTCTGGCACCTTCTGTTTTTCCATTCAATCCTCCAAGTCTACCACGAACAGTCCTCTGATCATTATTACCGCTTTAACCTTAAACTGGATTTGTTTTTTCCTCCAAAAGGGCTCACAGCTTGAGCCTTCTCAGTACGCTCATGTCAATCTTGATTGGCATGGGTGTTGGTGCAGGTTCAGGTATCGATGCAGGTATCGGTGTAGGTATGGGTTCCTCAGAAATTACAGGCTCAGGGGCGGGTCCCTCAGGAGCTACAGGCTCGGGAGTTGTCGCCTCAGAGGTTTCCTCGGGCACGTTTACGACCAGGATATCCTCGGGCGTAGAGACGCCGGTGACATTCTGCTCGTAGGCCTTCTCTTCGGTCACGGTCCTCACTGGTTCGTCACCGACCCCGATGCAGGGCGCTATGTAGAACTCGAGTGATCCGACGTCGAGCTCCGGCGATATCTTTATCGGCATGTCGGTTGAGAGGTCGAGGTTCACCACCTCGCTGAGTGGCTGGATGGCCTTCACTATCTTCTCCAGGTAGGACTCCGTGAAGGTCGTCCTCGTATCCTCCTCGTACTTGATGTCCAGCAGGTTGTCGCCGTACTTCTCGAAGGGTGTGTTCTGTGACCCGGAGTCGCCGCGCTGTCTGAGGGTCAGGGCGTCGTTCTCGAAGGCTATCAGTGGTGTGCTCGCTCAGCTCGTTGAAGTCCTTCAGCGCCTTCACAAGGCCCCTCAGTACTACCCTGGCGTGGGCCTTGAAGAAGATCTTAGGTATTGGTACTTCCTCGTCGATGGGCTCTAGTACGGGCAGGTCCTTCGTCCTGACTATGTCGCTTCTCAGGGTGACTTCGAGCCTCGCTCGCTCTGGGTCGTAGGAGAGCTCCACTGACTCGTCCTTGTAGGTGTTCTTGAGGATCTTCTTTACGAGGGTTGTGACGTTGACGGAGAACTTCTGTTCCTCGACTACGTCCCACCTCTCGAACGCGGTGGATGGCATCTTCAGGACGAACATGGCCTCAGTGGCTTGGGTTCATCTGCATCGCCGTCAGCCCCTCTGGGTTGGCGGTGAACTCTATCTCCTCGCTCAGCGCGTTCAGGGCCTCGAGCAGGTCCTTGAAGCGCTGGGAGCTTCCGTGAGTAAACATTCAGTTTTCCTCCAAAAGTGGCAGCGGTGCCTCGGGTCTGCCGAGAATCTGCGCGAGGATGGCCGGAGTGAGCTCGACGCCCCTGTACTTGAATATGGGCGTGAAGCTGTTCTGGTCTTCCCCCTCGTTGCAGGGTAGCTCAAACTCAAGAATTGTCCTGTTACCATCCTCAACAACTATTGAGGTACGGCCATCCTTCGATAGGTCGACCTTTACCTCGCGTGTCCAGGTGTTCGCCCATACGTGTATGTGCTGACTGGAGAGCCTTGTCGCGTCTCCTCTTCTGTCTGGCGATACTCCGCCCCTGAGGTTGGCCATGGCATCACCCTATGTAGCTAGCTTCAGCTGGGAGTTCTCGGTAGGATCTAAGCCCCACTCCGGGATCTTCCCCTGCTCCTTCTCGAACGCCTCGAGCTCCTTCTCGGCGCTCTTTATCAGGGTCTTGAAGCCCGGAGGGCTCATGACTACGCACTTCTCAGCGGTCTCCTTACCCTGGACGTGGAGCTCGAAGACCATCAGGACGTTGCCGTCGGCTATCCCAATCGTAAACGCATTAGCGTAGAAGGTTTCCATTCTTTCCTCCAAAACTGGTCAAGGGAAACTCTTTGCGTACCAGTACGCTAAATCAGTCTTTTCTATGCCAAACTGGTTCTAGTCGCTTTGAATGTTCTGATAGGATTCCAAGGGCTTTGTAAATGTTATCAAGATCTGTTCTGGTTTCGAGAGGGATAGTGTGCCAAGGCTTTTGTTTGGGATTCTTGTATATCTTGTATAATTCTGCCTTTGTTTCGTCTGGCAGTTCATACCAATGTGGCTGAGACTTATTGGCTTGATAATCTATCTCTACCGATCCATCTCCAGAAATGAGTATAGACCAAATATCCCAATTCCTAACAAAAATCTTTGCCGTGATCCGCTTTTTACCACCACCATATTTTACTTCAAAGTCTTTGCTTTGATCCATTCTATCACATAGTTCCTTTATTAGATTAACTTTATCTGGTCTATTCTTCTCAAGTTGATTGAAAAAGTCCTCTTTAGTTTTGCCTGGTTCGGGTGGTTCACCAAATTTGATAAACTTTAGACCCTTCTTTTCTAATCCAGTAACTATCTTGTTTAGTGCCATTACCTCTATTTCGTGTCCATTGAATTTAAGAAACTCTTTTCCATCTCTTTTAATTGTATCTCGATTATTATTTTTCCAGCAGATTATTAAATCACATTTAGATAATTTTGGATCGCTTTCGTGATTAAACCGAGAAGTAAGAAATTCAAACTCTATTCCTATTCTTTCTCTGTTACGCAAAGCAAAACAATCTGGGAAAGTGCCTGAGTATTCTTCGATTGCGAAACTGTATTTTAAATGAGGAATTAGCAGAGTGAAAAGCATGACTGCCTCATTTTCAAGTGTAGGATTATATAGTAAACCTCTAAAGTCATCGGCTTCGCACACGGTGAATTTCTTTTTGATCTGGTTCTCGTCGGCTGACATCATTCTTCCTCCAAAACTTGGGCGGCGGCCTTAAGAGCCTTCTCGACGGCCTCCTTCAGGTTCCTAGTTCCGAAGAGCTTCTCCGTGAGAGCAGCCCTCTCACTTGCCCTTACCTGGACCACCTGGCTGAGGGGTACTATCACCTTCTCGCTGATGTCGCCGAGGCCCAGGGAGTCGCAGAATCTCCTTCAGGGCGTCCAGCTTCCCCTCGAGGTCGTGGGTTCTCCTCCTCAGCTCGATGCCGCTTGCCAGATCCACTATCCTCCTGGTTATGTCGGATACGGCGTTGAGGGCGTACTCCCGGTGCTTCCTCGCCAGCTGTGCCTTAAGGATCTCGAGCCCCTTCATGGTCTCCTCCCTCCTCAGCTTGGTGTAGACATCGTCACCGTTGACGCTGTAGCCGAAGTTGATGGGTAGGACATCCACTATGAAGTCCCCGATGTTGAAGGGTGCCGTCTTGAGTACTGTCGGGTCGATCCCGTGTCTGAAGAGGAGCTGCTCGATCCTGAGGTAGTCGTCGCCCTCCTTGAACTCGCTGATGTCCTTCCTGAGCGGCTCTATGACCTCCCTGTTTATCTTGTCCACGCCCTCCACCAGGAGGGGCGCCATGGGCCTCGGGAGGAGGTAGACCTTTCTTGTCCCGACCTGCTCGAGGACCAGGCAGTTGTCGGCCACCAGGCCGTACATGTAGGTCCTTGTGTTCTTCAGTATGTTCGAGTAGCTGCTGGGGAGGGGGCTGAACCTGAGCATCCTCCGTCGGTCCTCGGCGGTGACCCTCCTGAATCGGCCCCTCACCGACCTGCCCCTTACGAGCCAGCTCCTCGCGCTCCACCTCTCGTCTACCTCGCTGAGGACGTCGCCGAGCTCGTCCACGAGCTTCCTGTACTCCTCCCACGGGATCCTCGAGGCGTCGACCTCAGCTCAAGGTTGCTCTCGGATACCGTTCTCACGTCCACTATGAATCCGTTTAGAGACATTTTCCTCCAAAATAGTCATATTCAATCCTCAAGTATGACTAGTACATAATGCAGAGGCTTCCCTGAACTTGTCCTCCCTTCTATCTGCTTGATGTCTTTGACTCCCTCTACAGATCCATGCCACTCATCACTACCAGAGAACTCTGCAAACACTGTACCATCAGAGTGCGCTATCTTAACCCCGTCACCGATCGGGATCTCCTATTTTGGTTTCCCGTGTGCTGATCTGGTGGAACCATATTCCCATGGAAACACCTTGTCATCTGGCGGATCGATTGCTACCCACATACTTCATTCCTCCAAAAGGCCTAGCTGTGCGGCCAGGAGCTCCGCCATGTCTTCGTCTGTGGCTAGTCTGAATCCGCCCCGGACCCTCCTGTAGGTCCTCTCATGTCAGTCACATTTCTGCTCTGCTGGCCTTGACTC
>CAWGAT010000042.1:0-14108 GCA_963820555.1 Candidatus Bathyarchaeota archaeon | reverse complement strand
TCCCCGGGGCACGTTTACCACCAGAGCTCGTAGCGCATCTGCTTCCTGCGAATGCCTAGGCTCCTCATGGTGTCGACGAGTTCGTGGATCATCGGGGGTGGGCCGCAGATGTAGTATAGGGCTTCGGAGTCTATCCCAGCCTCGCGTATGAGGTTTGCGTCGATCTTGCCGACGTGTCCTCTCCAGCCTTTTGTCTCATCTGTCACTGTGAGGAGGGCTTTCATCCTCGGGTTGTGGCGGGTGGTAGCCTCAATCTCCTCCCTGAAGATGAGTTCGGATGGGCTGCTGGCGCTGTAGATTAGGGTAGCATTGGCTGTGTCGGCCTCGGCAACGTATCTAAATATACTCATGTGTGGGGCGATGCCTATCCCGCCTGCGACTAGAACAACATTCTTTGCGGCGCCCGCCTCGTAGAAAATTTCGCCGTTTCCGCCATCGACGTGGATGGCATCCCCCTCTTTCGCGTCGGAGTGGATGTATCGTGTGACGGGGTTCTCCCCAACCCTCTTCACGGCGAGGTCGAAGTGGTCAAGCGTCAGAGGGGAGCTGGTCATTGAGTACCCTGCGACTTTTCTTTCCCCGGCGATGTCGGCGTAGAAGTCTATCCACTGCCCCGCCTTGAATGTGAACTCTCCCCGCGGCTCGATGCGGAGGGCCTTGATGGTGGGGGTTACCTGTGTGATGTTCCTGATGACGGCGGGAATCATTGATGATAGTATATTTGCGTGGGCTAAAAAATGAGGGGTGTATTAGCCGAGTTTCTCAGTTGCGGTTTCGATCCTGTCGAGGGCGTCCTTCATTATCGCCTCGCTTGTGGCGATGCACATCCTTAGGTGGTTCTCGCCTTTGGCGCCAAATCCTATGCCGGCGGAGAGCCCGACCCTCCACTCCTTCTGGAGGCGGTCAGCTAGGTCCTTACTCTTAATGCCGAAGTCGAAGCGTGGGAATGGGACGTATGTCCCTTCGAGGGTGGGGAAGGTTACGCCTTTCATTTTGTTCATGCGAGTTGCGCAGAGCTTCCTGATCTTCGTGATGTGCCTCATCATGTCGCTCCGCCACCTGTCGAGGGTGGAGTCGAGCATGACGGGGGCTATCGCCTTGGCGAGGGTGGAGGAACCGCGCTGAATGCCAGTAGCCTGCTTTCTCATGTTCGCCATCGCCTCCTTGTTGGTCGTCGCCATGTAGCCGATCTGGAGCCCGGCGATGCCGAAGGTCTTACTGAAGCCCCAGCTCGTGAGGGTGAGGGCCTCAATCTCCGGTCCAAGTGAGGCGATACTTAGATGCTTTCTGTTGTCAAAGACTATGTCCTCCCAGAGTTCGTCCGAAACGACTTTGATCTTCTTATCAACAGCCACATCGGCTATGCCCTTGAGCTCCTCCTTGGTCATTACGCGCCCTGTCGGGTTGTGGGGGTTGCAGACGCCGATGAGCCTCGTCTTCTTTGTGACGAGCTTTTTCAGTTTTTCTATGTTGAATGTATAGCGGTCTTCTTCGTCGAGTTCCCAGAGGACTGGTTTAGCGCCCGCGGCGTCGAGGCTGCCTTTAAAGGGGGAGTACATGGGGTCTGTTATGATTACCTCGTCGCCGGGTTTGCAGGCGTGTTTGACGGCGAGCCAGAGGCTCGGGTCGACTCCCTGTATAACCATAACGTCGTCGGGTGTGACGGGTATCTTATTGAATCTGCTTATCTTCTCTGCCATCGCCGCTTTGGCGACGGTGTCGGTGTTGTAATAGACGTCCTCGGCCTCGATGGCGTCGTGTAGCGCCTTCTTGATCTCTGGGGCTATAGGGAAGTCGGGCGCCGCTATCCACATGGGTATGACGTCTGGGGGGTTCGTGTGCCACTTGAGGTTGGGCACGCTAAGCATCGACTTCACCGTGGCGGAGTTGAAGTGATCCTTCCTCGGCATAGGCATCTCGTAATCAAAACGCGCTTGACGTTAATAACAGGAGGTGGCCCCATCAGTTGGCGCGCATCCTCAACCAGAGGTGGAAGGCCTTTGACCCCATTCTCCAGGAGTCTTTAAAGAGCTTCACCTTTGTTCCTCTCCCCTCGGACCACTCGACGGGTATCTCCTCCACCCGGAGGCCGCGCCGTACCCCCTTGATGAGGACCTCAGTGTCCCAGAACCAGTGGGTGTCCTCGACCTCGTCTATGTACTCCATAAGCCTCGCCCTGTTGAATGCCTTGAAGCCGCACTGGTGGTCGTGGACAGGGGTGCTGAAGAGTAATCTGATGAGTGAGTTGTAGCACCATGAAGCAAGGCTTCGGCGAGTCGACCTCTTGACCCTGCTTCCGGGGAGCATACGTGACCCTGTGGCTATGTCCGCCCCGCCGCGGATCGAGTCGACAAGAGCCCGAAGCTGGCTGATATCCGAGGCTAGGTCGACGTCCATGTAGACGAGGATGGTGCCGCGGCTCTCTTTGAAGGCCATGTTTAGCGCCCTGCCCCGCCCGAGGCGCTCAGCACTGTGGAGGTGGCGGACCTCAGGGTGAGCGGTGGAGAGGCGCCTCGCCACTGCATCGGTGCCGTCGCTGCTCCCGTCCTCGGCTATGATGATCTCGAAGGAGGACGACACCTTGCGAAGCTCATTGAGCGCTGCCTCCACAGCCCGCCCTAATCCCTCAGCCTCGTTATAGGCCGGGAAGACTAGGCTCACCTCGGGTCTGGGGGAGCTCATTTGGATCGCCTCAGAACACCCATCCCCTGAACCAGTGAAGGTAATCGCTATACCACTGCGGGATCGGATAGCCGGAGATGACTGGGTAGAAGGCGACGAAGATGATGCACGCCGCTACAAGGAGTATGACTACGTATCTCCTTTGCCCGGGTCTGTACCACATCTCGTGGATGAGCCCAGCCACCGCGAGGCAGAGGATTGGGACCTCGGCGTAATAGTGATAGATGAAGAGGTACCGCGAGAATCAGCATGTAGGGTAGTAGCTGGGATAGATACAATACACCGAGGAAAAGGTAAGGCCATTTTCTCCTGGCACCGTCGACAAGGGAGATTATCACTGCGACGAGCCCAGTCCACCACACGACTGGATTCCCCATCGCCGAGATTGTTGAGAAAATTCCCTCCGGGAGTTTCCTCACATATAGCCAGAGTGGGACGAGGATAGTCGGCCACTGCCACCAATTTGATGCACTCGGGTTAGTGTAAGCCCCCATCTCTGTATGGTAAGCGAGCATCGACCACTGCGCGTTATAGATATCGGATAGGTTGTGCCCGATAAGTGCGTATGGTATGAAAGAGGCCAGGTAGATGCCGCCAGCGACTGTGATTATCATGATGGCTATCAACACAACTGGTTTAACCAGAGAACCTAGATGCGAGACCAGACCCACTGATTGTGATGGACCTAACAGCCAGATAACCAGAAATAGTATCGCCTCACCAACGAGCCCGAAGAGAGCTATCCATTTAACGGAGAACGCGAGGCCGAAGCAAGCCACCCCAAACAAGATGAACCGGTAGTCAGGGCCGAGCCCATCGACCATCTTTTCATAGCTGAGGTAGAAGAATAGCGTCGAAAGGAGGATGAAAAAGACGAGATATGTATCGACAGTGCCCATTCGACTCATGGTGAAATGCATGAAATCCAGGGACAGCAATGAGGCTGCGATGGTGGCTGCCGCGCGCGTCTTGAAGAGGGCGAGGCTGAGGACGTAGATGACGGGGATCATCATCGTGGCGAAGACGACGCCCATTATCCTCCAAGAGAAGGGGTTAAAGGAGAAGGCCTCAATCCCGGCCGCGATGATAAGTTTCCCAAGCGGCGGGTGCGTTTCCTCGGAAACCGGCTCCTTCAGGCTGAGATACTCCTTGGCTGCGCGGATGAAGAGTACCTCGTCGAAAAAGGTCTCGGATCGATACGTCGGGGGATTCTCGAAGAGGCTCTGCTCGTCCACGAGCCTAGACACTGAGGCGTCCCCCGTGTCGGATTGAATACTTTTTATCCCTACCTGCATCTGGTTAGAGTCAACGACAGCTATCTCGAATACATCACCCGCCGAGAGGTAGAAGCGAATCCTCAGGCGATCCGTACTCTCATTTAACGAGGCATTTAACCACTTGTAGTATCCGTGGTTATTCACCCAGGCTTTAGCCGCCCAATCCGTGCCGCGTGGGGTCGATATGCTAGCTACTATGTCAGAGTCCGTGTTTACGAGCATGTAAACGGTAGAGATTGTTCTGTTTCCGTCGAGGGTGATCGTCACGTACTCTTGCTGAACCCGCCAGTTCGTGGATGGTATGATGAGTTGGCCCAGGTTGAAGGCAGCGACTAGGAAGAAGAGCGTCGAGATGACGATGATGATCGCCACGTCCCTTTTACCGAGCCTCAACCCGTCAGCCTCGCCAAGTTCTTTTAGCGCTATGGGCTCTATTCGCCCAACCGCTCTTAAGACTAACGAGGTCGCTAACGTTGGAAGGGGTATGATATTTAGGGCGCGTCGCAAATTAGCGAACCATGATAGTTCAGGTCGACCATCCCCCCTCCAGCCTTCTCCTGCAGCGTAGAGTGAAGGAGAATACGGGTGAAGAGTATTTGTTCATCACCCAGATCAACAACGTCCACTTCACAAAACTGAGTGAGTTTGAGTCGTACTTCAACGAGGTCAACAAGGGGGGTAGCTCCCCCAGCGCGACGAAGCGGATAATTGACTCGAACTTCGTGATAATTCCGATCAGTGTAGTTCATAGTTTCCTGGAGAACCCCGATTGACATCGCGAGGGAAGGGGAAAGTATAAAAAGTAACAGAGTGGATTAGACGAGGAAATGGATTCATGGGCACCCTCTTTTACTGAATACCTTGGGAAGGCTGAGGTGAAGCTCAGTGGCGCCCTGAGTGGAGGGTGCAGGATCGCCGTCTACCACGAGATGAACAGGGACATCTTCAAGATCATCAGTGAGATAGAGGACGAGCGCTTTAGGAGCGAGTTGAGGTACAGTGAGAGGGAGCTCACGATACGCTCGAAGAAGCGAGGCTTCACCTGCTTCATCGTCTACCTCGAGGAGCGGCCGGTAGCTTTTGTCTTCGGCTTCGACGACCCCGAAGAGGGGGCGTACTTCTCGGACAGCGCCGCGACGCTTATCGAGAGAAGGGGCGTAGGCTCGATCCTCACGGCTCTCGAGGCGCTCTACTGCCTCGAGAACGGCTACCACTCAGAGAAGATGATCACAGAGGAGCTTGACGAATCGGGCCGCAGACTCAGGGAGTACTGGGAGAGGTTCGGCTTCCGCGTAACGGGGAGGAACCCAAAGATCGGCGTCGAGATGAGGCTTGAACTCACGCTCGAGAATGTGGGCTCCCTCAGCAACAAGTATCTTCCGTGAGCGGCTCCTACTGGGCGACGTATCCACCGTCGATCAGAATATCCGTGCCCGTTATGTAGCCGGCCTCCTCGGAGCAGAGGTAGACGGCCAGCTTCGCCACGTCTTTCACATCGCCCCATCGGCCTAGGGGGATGCGTGAGACGAGGCTGTCGTTTGCCTCCGGGTCGCTCCATATGGGCTTCGTTAGCTCCGTCTCGAACCAGCCGGGGCTTATGCCGTTGACGGTGATCTCCTCAGGGGCGAGCTCCAAGGCTAGGGCCTTCGTGAATCCGAGTAGGCCCGCCTTGCTCGCGGCGTACGCGGTTCGGTTCGGGGTCGCCACGTGGCTCATCGTCGAGGTCGTGTTTAGAATCCGCCCGTAGCCTCTCCCCCTCATGTGGGGAACGAAGGCGCGGCATACGAGGAAGGGGCCCGTGAGGTTCGTATCGATGACGCGCCTCCAATCGTCGGTCGTGAACTCGGTCAAGGGCTTCCGGATGTTGACCCCGGCGTTGTTTACGAGGATGTTCACCTCCCCGAATCGCCCAATCACAGCCTCCCTGAGTCTCTCGACGTCCTCCTCCTTTGACACGTCCGCAGTGAAGGTCTCCGAAGTCGTCCCCCGGGCCCTAGCTTCCTTCGAGACTTCTCTGAGGCTCTCCTCGTCCCTTGATACGAGGGCTAGGCTCGCGCCCGCTTCCCCGAGGGCTAGAGCAATCGACCTCCCCAAGCCCCTGCTCGCACCAGTAATTAGGGCGACTCTACCATCCAGTTTCTTATGATCATCGGGAGACATGTGACCTCTATCCAAGTCTATACCGCTTGCCCGTTTATGATTGGCGGTCGCCTCGTGGGCTATGGGGTTCCATTTCTCCGGGAGGAGATGCGATCCTGAATCGCCTTCAACCGGTCCTCGGAGAGGTAGTATTTGTCGCCGACTTTTACGAATAGGCCCAGCTGACCCAGGCGCCTGTCCATGGCCTCGTCGAACCTCGGGGGGAGCCCAAGTTCCTCAGAGGTCATCGCCTTCTCGGGTGTTGTGGCCTCCTTCGCCCGGAACCTCTCAACGATCTGGAGGATCCGGCCCCGCTGGTTGGGTTGTCTCCTGAACATGGTTTGATTGGGTGATTGGTATGATTTACGGGTGATGTAGTGGATGGTGGTCGGTGTGCAAGTCGTAACCCGCTTTCTAACATTTAAATGTCAGTCAACAGGTTAGATATGCTTAGAAGCGTTTTCTCGGCTAGGGTGTGATGGTTTTGGATTCCCCCGATGTTGTGACCCTCTCGGAGGCTTCGGAGGCGGACTCGGAGTGTCTCGCGGAGATTGCGAAGAGGGCGTTCGACTCTGATGTCGATGTCGGTGCGCCGGCTCCCGGGGGGCCGCAGGGCTATGACTCCCCCGCGTTCTACACCCGGTCACTCAGGTTCCTAGACTGCTACGTTATCCTGCCAGGGGAAGAGATGGTCGGGGGGATCATGGTGAACGTCGGTGGAAGCCACGGGATCGTGGAGAGGATCTTCGTCGACCCCGATCATCACAGGAAGGGAATCGGCTCCAAGGCAATGGAGCTCGTCATGGAGAGGTACCCGGACGTCTCCCTCTGGACTCTAGGCTCCCCCGAGTGGAACACCCGGACGGAGCGGTTCTTCGAGAAGTTCGGGTTCAAGCAGGTCGGCTGGGACCAAAGCGACCCGAAGGTTAGGGCGAGGTGGTACGAGAAACGTACGGGGGACGCCGAGGCGATCATGCCCATAGCCTCCCTCAAAGACGGTATGAACAACGTCATCGTGGAGGGGAAGGTGGCCGAGAAGTCGTATCCCCGCATGGTGAGGTCGAAGAAGACGGGGGAGGCGCTCACGGTGGCCAACGCGGCGCTCGAGGACACCTCCGGCAGGATAGTGATGGTGCTCTGGGACAAGCAGTTCGAGGTCGTGAAGGTCGGGGCACGGCTCAGGGTGGAGAACGGGTACACCAACTCCTACAGCGGTGTGACGCAGCTCAACGTCGGGTACGGGCGGCTCATAACACTCATTTGAGTTACCTACTCCCTTCTTCTCTATAATTTTAGACATCTATGAGATGAGGGTAAGAACGGATGCGTTTTTTTCAACTGGCTTGTGAATAGGATCTAGCCTCTGGATACTTGTAATAAACATTGATAAGAAATCTTAAATAGATTAAATGGGAAAAAATATGTATGTACAAAATTGTCTTAGAGGTTCAATTCAGAGTTTCATCTAAATAAGTATTAGACCATATTTGATTGAGAAAATAGATAATTTTTTCTGCATAAGATAAAGTAATTTCAAATTTACCGATAAATTGATGCGTTTATTTCGATCTCCTATAAATCCTTCTTTCATCTAAAAAAGTATTATTTCGAGTGTTCTGTGCAGTTTCTGTAAAAGATAGAGACAAACGGAAACGGGGAAGGAAAGGCAAAGGGCTGAGACGGTGGTTGGAAATTATCCTCAACCTGCTAAAGCTGGTTTTCTTTCTTAGAGACGTCTGGATGATGACGCAGCTGCTTCGCCAGTTCGTATGGAGGTCCTCAATTTCGGAAACATCCGCCGTGCCTCCGCCGCCAAAGAAACCAGAAAAAGGTGCTAAACCCGAAAACGACTAGAATAA
This sequence comes from Candidatus Bathyarchaeota archaeon, assembly GCA_963820555.1. Lineage (GTDB taxonomy): Archaea > Thermoproteota > Bathyarchaeia > TCS64 > TCS64 > UBA8941. The sequence goes on along the minus strand of CAWGAT010000042.1, from coordinate 6,151 downwards.
TCGGAATCGTGGCGGCGGCGGAGGTGCCGCCCTCCCCCACTCCTGCACGCACGCGGAGAGAGGTGGTCGATGTGCCGGTCGTTACCGACTTCTAGCGATAAGCTACTTTTACGCGTTCCTAGAGCAATCTACACCTTAATACTCTTACCATCTACCCGCTTGCTCGACGCTCTTCTCTGATCATCTAGGCTCTTCATCTCATCGCGCATATATGCCGTAAGGTGGAGAGGTTCTCTTATAAATGTCCTGAGTTGTATAGGGGAGTGAGGGAGGATAAGATTCGGGTTGATCCTCTAGTGGTTAAGTTTCTAGGGTTCAAACTTGGGAGGAAAAGAAATAATGGCGAAGCATAAGGGGATGTCACGGAAAGGCGATAAAAGTCGAGCGAAGAAGGGGAAGAGAAAGGGGAAAAAGGGGAAGAAGTAGATGACAGCCTTGAGGGCGTCGGCGTCGAGGAGGCTGACAGAGAATGAAGGCTCTGACGAGAGAGGCATACGATGGAAGTCTGGTTAAATCCATGTTTGGGCTCACCACCTTTTTAATAAATTAATATTAAGAATCGATATTTTTTTTATACTATTATAGCTGGTTTCATTTTTCGAGGACTACAACCATACTCCCGTAGCCTCCGATTTAGGTACCAGCAGGGGCCGAAGAGGCCCCATTTCTACTCTTATATAGAATCCTTCTTCACGCTCTCCTTGCCGATTATACCTATTCTAATCAGAGAGCCAATGCACTGTCCTGAGAATACTATTCGAAATGTGGTCGGTGTGCCGGTCGTAACCCACCTTCTGTTCGATATAATGGCGGTTTTTCGAACCGTAAGTATTTATATGTTAGTTCGATCTGAATCAATGCTGTGTCTGTTGACCCTGTAGAGTACTGGATGAGTGAGCTCTCGTCTCGGAGCGATAGTACCCGGGAGAAGTATAGTCAGTGGTTTGCCCGGTTCACCGAGTGGGTGGCCGAGGACCCGGCTGCGATGCTGAGGACCCGTAAGGAGAACCTTCGTAGTGAGGATATTGCTACGCAGCGTCGGTATGAGAGTCGTTTAAAGGCTTGGGTGGCGGACCTTGAAGACCAGCGGTATAGCACGAGCACTCAGCAGGTCGCCTGGGCGTCGGTGTGCAGTTTCTTCGAGATGAATTATCTACCGCTTAGGATGAGGCGGGGCGACTACCCTGAGGGGGATAACCTTGGGTACCGTGCCGCGACTCGTGGGGACATCGCGCGGCTCCTCGAGACTGATGAGGATTCTCGGCTTCAGGCGATGGTGCTCTGTCTCAAGGATATGGGGCAGCGGGTGAGTGACCTCGTTCGTCTCCGGGTGGGGGATGTTAGGAGGCCGCTTGACGCAGGTGAAGAGTACATTCAGGTCAAGATAGTGACACGGAAGAATCGGGTGTTGGCTAGTCCCTGTCTGGGGCCTGAGGCAGTTGATTCGTTGAAGGGTTACTTTGAGCATAGGGAGAAAGGCACTGAGGGAATTGAGCCGGAAGATATTGAAGACGATTCACCACTTTTCAGGGCACATGTCCAGGAGATCCGCTTCCTCAACCGCAGCTCCGTCAGCTCCGCGATGAATTATCTGGTTGAGCGCTCGGGGCTCGCCGGAGAGATAAGCGCACATAGTCTACGAAAATTCACGGAGACTCGTCTCGAGGCTGCCGGTGTTAATCCTAACTGGGTGGATCAGATAATTGGTCACAGGGTTCCTGGGACTCGACGTAATTATAGTCTGCCAACTGATGAGGAGTTGTTGGAGGCGTATAGGACTGCGTATCCTCAGCTCAGGGTCTTCGACATCCCGGCGTCGGCTGAGGAGATGGTGCGTCAATCCGAGGTGCTGAAGAAGCAGGAGGAGCAGCTCCAGTCGCTGAAGACGGATCTGGCTCTTGCCCTTGGACAGAGAAGCCTGATGAATGAAACCATGGAGAAGATGAGGCGTGAAATTGATGAGCTCAAAGCGGTTGTAAACCAGCCCGCTAACAGGGTTAAGCAGTTTGACCGTAGACGCCCATGACGTAAAGATGTCTCTTATAACTCATTATTTTGATTTGAGGGTTCTGACTCGGGGAAAGAGGCAGTAGTCTGAAAGTGGAAGTTGTCTCAAACTTCTACCTTTTTTCCTCTAGGTGAAATGTGTTGGGACATGAAGACGTTGTTTATGTGAAACTTAGGCTCGTCGGTGAGCCTGCACGCATCATCCGGGAGATGAAGGAGGCGGGATCCTACGTGAGTGTAAGAGACTGCGTAGTAATGGGCCTCTTGGCCTTGGAGGATAAGGAGATTGAGAGGAAAGTAAAGAGGTCACGCGTTCCTCAGATAGACGAGTTCAAGTAAATTAGACTAACGTGTCAATTCTCTCGGATATCCCAATTATTTCTGTGACTCTTGTATTATGTTTCAAAGTGTTGTTTGAGGAGCATAGACGTAGAAACTTTTCGTGTAGAGGAATAATTGAAAATTTACCGCCAATATATTTGAACATATGATACGTTTTGTTCATTATTTTCGACGGTGTATCCCATCTGCTTAAGCATTTCAGCCAGGTTCGCGTAGCCGTAACTTCGGTAGTCGAAGCTGGGTTGCTTGTTTCTTAGGATTATGCCGATTTGGCTTAGGAGTGCACGTCCGCTTTCATTGGCGGCATCCTTTACTGAGGAATCTACGAGTTCCCGATTGCCAATCTCTGACTTCGCCTTTCTCTTTTTGTCAGTGAAATTTTCTTTTGCCCCTAGTATTTCCACGTAGGTGAACTGGTTACATGCCTTGACGAAAGCTTCAGGCGTCTTCTCCTCGCCGAAACCGTAGACGTAGAGGCCTGACTCCCTGATTCTTGAAGCGAGGTGAGTAAAGTCGCTGTCGCTTGAAACGAGGGCGAATGCATCACTTTTTCCAGCGTATAATATATCCATGGCATCGATTATGAGTGCTGAATCTGTGGAATTTTTTCCGTTGGTATATCTGAATGATTGTTTTGGTTGAAGTGAGTGCCGGTTTAGAGATTCTCTCCAGCTGCTCATCTGCTGGCTTGTCCAGTCTCCATATATTCTCCTGATACTCGCGGAGCCATATTTGGCGATCTCGTTGAAGATTTTATCAATGTTTGTCGGTGAGACGTTTTCGGCGTCGATTAGTACGGCAATTTTTGTCTGGTTGATTGTTTCTTGTCGTGCTCGGGCTTGGTTGAGAACGTTATAGTAGAAGAACTGTTCAGCCATGAGTTTCCATTTAATAACTTGAAGTCATAAGGTTGTTGCTCCATACGTGCGGTGAAGAGGTTTAGTCCATCTCATTTGGCTAATCGGACTTGTATGATGAACCATCGCGCCGTTGAACCTTGATTTGAGCAGTTTTTAAATCACGTTCCATCATTCGGTCGCCCGCAGCAATAATGCCTGAACAACGGCCTCCCTTGTGGATTTAGCTGCTCCACGCCTTTTAGCCTCCCGGATGATCCTCGCCGGTTCACCTGTGAGAGTGAAATTGACCCACACTCTTTCCTCTGACAACATATCCCCCATTCAGGAATAGGATTGAGTATGATTATTTTTACTCATTTTTGTACTGAGGATGTGGTAGTTTGTATGAATGGCGATAGACCGAAATGGGATATCATGTTTGAGGAGACGTGTCTTAAAGAGGGGAGAGCCTATCCGGGTATCCGTGTGGCTCTGGAAAAGTGGTTAGATGTACTTGGGGAGGCTTGTGACAACCCCAAGACGAGACCGCTAGTTAAAGAGGCCTTTTTAAAATTAGTGAGAATTAGTATGGAGGGTGAAATCAGAGATTGGGAGCGCAGAAGATGAGAATAAACATTTTTAAAAATCACGGGGAGTTTAGCGTGGGCGTATTTGCAATTAATTTCTCATCCAGGTCTGGATCCATTCTATGGATCCCTTTGTTACATAGTACTGTTGTAAGTTGATTTCGTTATCTCCTGAATGAAGTATCATTCCCCGGTTATCTGAGACTATTTTAAAATGAGTTATGACATCTTGCAGTTGATAACCCTCTCTTGCGAACTTGTCTTTGTTTCCGAATAGTATTTTAATATAATCTCCCGTTTCTGCATAGTTTATAAGATCCGAATCTGGGTTGGCTCCATTTCTTATTGCTCTATTTTTTGTGTTGCTCCATTTTTCGATTAGTTCCGGGTTTTTTAGTCGGATCACGTCATCGTAACTAGCTCCTAATGTTTTCTTTATGAATGAGCGGGTTTCTCTTTTTCGAAACCCGTTATAAGACCGAAGAAGTTCTCGACTGTGACGGTTTGAGGCGTTATAGGCCGTACGATATCGGGTCTTTGTGTGAGTTTAGCTGCCTCCATAATTTCCGTTTCTTGTTTCTCAACATAATCCAGTTTATCTTTACTGATGAACCATACAAATGAGTCGACGACATCCAAGTCAATTATCATATCAGGTTTACATTTTTGAATATCCGATCTCAATTGATATAGGCAAGAATTGATGACAAGGTAGTCTTTTCCTCGATTGTTAATTCTACGATTTAGATATCCAAGTTTAGTAAGTGTATCTATGGTTCGATTGTTCCATACCCCGTATATGTCTCCTTGATCGCAAAAATGAAGGATTCCCGTCACGATATTTGGCCCTAAACCTTTAATCCAGTGTGATCCACCTCGAAATACGTCTCTCAATCTATATTCTATTGGCATTGTCTCGTCTTGTATATAGGCGATAGTTTTCCTGAGGCTTTGCATGTCTTTAGTTAATCTGAGGCCTCTGCGGTAGAGTTGAGTCCAGGACCTATTATTTTTGAAGTAGAGGAACGCCTCGAAGTCATCGTTGCTCATCTTTTCGAGGTTCGATGGGTTGAACATTGTACGGTACTTCTCTTTTGCTCGTCTTCAATCTTGGAGCCATTGCTCAGTGGATTTCTCTGTGATTCCCTCTCCCGCGTTGAAGTTGCGGAGAATGAGAAAATCTTCAAATGATCCACAGAGGTCTCGTGTTTTCTGGGGAGGCGATTAGGGAGTGGTCACAGTAATAGGTGTTTCTTTTGGTGGTTGTCTAGATTTCAATAAGTCTTGGTCATGGGCTTCAAGGTATGCGATATAATCTTTCTCAGTATATTCGCGATACTCAATTCCCTGTCTATCCATCGCGTTTTTCCAGTTGGGCTGCAATGCTACCAGCGATCAACATGAGTCTGTAATGTGTACGGTCTGATGCAAGATGACCCAAGTAATCCATTAACTGGGCGACCGCTTCTCTAGTTACTGCGACCCCGTTTTATCTCGACTATTAACTCATCACCGAAGCAATCGTTGAAAATGAGGTCAGCTCTACCTCCCTTAACGGAGACTTGTCGATTTTGAAATTGGAGACCGTGCTCTATGAAGTGTGCGTGATGTTTCGCAAGGATGTCCTCTATGTCTTTCTCGAGTAAATTTGAAGTCCCCATTTAATAATTCGTTGAATGGCTGAATATTTAACACTGTAAGCTTAGGTTGAAAAAAGGTCAATATTTTTTATAATATACTTAAATTAATTATCATCAAGATTTTTTCTTGGAATATGGTACTTTATCGTTAATCTTGGCCCAACGCCCTTGGGTGGTTGATCAATAATTTTATCGCGAGAATCCATCTCACTTCTCATAACACTACAACAGTTTGGCATGCGTTGATTAGGACCGGGATAATCTCCAACATTTCTATGTAGATCGCTTGCCTTAACATCGATAGAGGTTAATCCATTTTTCTCAGCTTCGTTGAAAATTTGATACAATGCTTTTCTAAAATCTTCTGCACGAGGCATTTCAATCCCCATTAAAAAGGTCGATATATAATTAAATAAAATATCTCATTTCTAGGAGCACATCAAAACAAAACGATGCCTAAGTATCTTATTTTATTTTTACATGCACAACTCGCCAATAAGCCCAAATCTGAGTATCTATGAGACACAAACGCAAAAAGGAAGGAGAACCTTATCTTTTATGTTATTAATTTTGTCTGATTTTGAAAATTTAGTCAAAAAATTATCAACAGATGCTATTGAAGGAAATGAAAATGGTTTTAAAGAAGATTTATCCGGTTTCCTGACTCAATTTAAAAATAATCCATATCAGTTTTCGAAAAATGCTAAGGCTAAAACTCAGCAAATGAAAAAATTGA
>CAWGAT010000041.1:0-41030 GCA_963820555.1 Candidatus Bathyarchaeota archaeon | reverse complement strand
GGTATCCTTTTACTCGATGCCTCCTCTTCTTGGTTGATATTTGTATGTCGCAGGTTGAGGGGCGTAACCCGGTTCTAGAGACGCTGAAGAGGGGTGGGGTTCGTAAGCTGCTGGTGGTCGAAGGGACGACTAGCGATCCCAAGGTGAAGGAGATCGTCGAACTCGCGAAGAGGCGGGGTGCCCCGATCGAGTTCGTGGAGAGACTGGTGCTAGATAAGATGACTGAGACGAAGCACCACCAGGGTGTGATCGCACTCGTTGAGGCCCCCGGGTACGTATCCCTCAACCGCGTCATAGAGAAGGCCGGGAGGGAGCCCTGCGTGATCATCCTCGACGGCGTGCAGGACCCCCAGAACTTCGGCAGCATACTACGCACAGCGGACGCAACGGGGGTCGACGCGATTCTCATACCCAAAAAGGAAGGGGTCGGCCTGACTCCCACGGTACTCCGCGTGAGCATGGGAGGAGGCGCGTACGTGCCAGTGGCCAGGGAGAGCATCTACCCAGCCGTAAAGTTCCTCAAGGACGAGGGCTTCAAGATCGTCGCCGTGGACACCTCCGGGGACCAGGACCTCTGGGAGGAGGACCTCTCCAGCGCGGTTGCCTTCGTCTTCGGCGGGGAGGGGGAGGGGATAAGCCCGACCCTTCGCGACAAGTGCGACTCCATCGTCAAGATACCGATGAAGGGCCACATCTCCAGCCTCAACGTCGGCGTCTCCGCCGCCGTGGTGCTCTATGAGCGCCTCCGCCAGCGCCAGACTAAGCAGCAACGACGTACCTGAGAAATAGATCACGGATGAGCCTCATTCCCCGCCTTGGCTCCAATGAATTTACATGTTTGTCGAACCACGCTTTTGATTAGTCGTGTGGCGCCCCTTCAGCGTCGAGGAGCCGCTTCTTCCTCTCAATCCCCCACCTGTAGCCACCTAGGCCGCCGCCCTTCCTGACGACGCGGTGGCAGGGAATTATTAGGGAGACTGGGTTCGTGGCGCATGCCCTGCTGACGGCTCGGGCCGCCGTGGGCTGCCCGATGGATCGGGCAACGTCCTCGTAGCTGCGGATCGAGCCCCTCGGGATGGCCTGGAGCTCCCTCCAGACGCGGCGCTGGAAGTCCGTCCCAGCCACGTCGAGGGGGATGTCCCCGAGCTGGGTCGCCCTCCCCGCGAGATAGTCGAGGACCTCGAGCGTCCAAGGGTCCGGTTTACCCTCCTCCTTCGTTATCTCTGCTGCTGGGTACTCGCGGCGGAGTGCCTCCTCCTGCGCCGCGTCTCCGTCGCCAAGGCTCAGGTGGCAGACGCCGTGGCTCGTCCGCGCGACGAGGAGCCTCCCGAGGGGGGAGTCGACGACCCTGTACCTGATCTTCATGCCCTCCCCTGCCCGTCGATAGGCGCCTGGGGTCATCCCTAGCTTCGCGTTGGCGTCCTTGTAGAGCCAGCTCGTTGAGCCGTAGCCGACGCCGTAGACTGCCTTGGTGACTGGCTCCCCCTGCTTCAGCCTCTGCTTAAGGCGCTCCACCCTGCACGCCTCCTGATACTGGCGGGGGGTCAGGCCCATGACCTGCTTGAAGGTCCTCTGGAGGTGGGCCGCGCTCACGCCGACCTCGGACGGCGAGGTCCTCGAGGGTTATCTTCTCCCCCTGATTCCTGCGGATGTAGTCGCACGCCTTCTTCACCCATGCGAGCTGGGGGGCTCTCGTTCCCGCGGCTTGCAGCGGAGGCATGGGCGGTAGCCAGCGGCCTCAGCCGCTTCGGGCGTCGGGTAGAAGGTGACGTTCTCCCTCTTCGGGTGCTTGCTCGGGCAGGAGGGGCGGCAGTAGATTCCGGTTGTCCGCACCGCTACTACGAACCTCCCATCAAGCGAAGCGTCCCTGTTCTCAATCGCCCTCCACATCTCGTCTTCGCTCATCGTCTCGCCCTCGTTCAACGCCAACCTCTACCCACCTTCTGACCTCTCCAGAGGCGGGGCGCTTTTAATGCTTTGAGTCTGAATCCTGCGGTCAAACCCGTCCCGGGGAACGTTTTTAATTTGGGCACCCCGGTTTGAATCCGGGTATGTCCAAGGGACCGCGACCCAGCTGCATCGGGATGCTCAGCGAGGACGAGGAGTGCCAGGAGTGCGAGTGGAAGACCCGAGTGCGAGACCCTGCTGAAGCAGGTGGAGGCGGACGTCTACCGGGCCGGGACACACGTCCGCATCACGGGGAAGTATAAGGAGCGGAAGTACAAGCCGAAGAAGATGCCCTAGACCCGTAGCGCCAGCTTCTTGGCTGACCCTGCTCTCCCCATCGACCTTGTGCACCCTTATCAGGTTGACTCCCTCCTCCTCCCCCTGCCCGTGGTGGGTGACGAGGAGCACCTGCCCGATCTCCCTGCTGCCCTGCGCTATGTACTCCAGCAGGTGGGGGACGTTCTCCGAGTCGACGGCGTCCGTCGGCTCGTCGAGGATGAGTAGGTAGGGGAAGTTCCTGACCCTGAGTAGTGCGAGGCGCTCCGCGAGGGCGAAGAGGCTCTGGTGACCGCCCCCAGCGCGCCAAGCCGGCAGAGGCCGCGGGCTCCCCTTCGGCTGAACCTCCAGCGTGTACCTCTCCCTGTCTATCCTACAGGCGGAGTAGAGCTGCTGGTCTGTGAGGCGGCGGAAGTACTCGAATGTCTGGTACTCGAGGAGGCGCAGCGTGTTTTCGCGGAGGTCCCTCTCGTACGTCGCCATAGCGCTCTACGACGCCGTCGAGGGCCCTGATCTTCGCCTCGTACTCCGCCACCCTCTCCAGTTTCTGCCTTGAATCCTTAAGTGTCTGCTCGACGCCCGCGAGCTGTGCGCGTAGCCTCTTCTCCGCCTGCTCCGCCTCCTGGAACCTGGCCTCCCTGTCCCTCACCACGCCGACGAGCTCCCTCTCCGCGGCGCGCAGGGCCTTGAGCCTCTCCTCGACGCGCCTCCGGGCCTCGTCGAGCCCGTTCACGGGGCCGAACTCCTTCTCCACGAGTTCGAGAACACCCTCGCTCCCGACCTCGAGCCTCTCGCTGAGCTTGCCACCTGTCTCGTTGAGCCTCTGGATTGCCCTCTTCCCCTCGTCGAGGCGCGCCCTGAGGTTGAGGAACCTGTCGAGCGCCTTCTCCGCCTCGACGCGCCTGTCCGTGGCGGTCTTGGCCTGTGCCCTCAGCTCCTGTATCTCAGTCGACGGCGGCTGCCTGCTGCTTCTTCGCCGCCTCGAGCTCCGCGGCCCACTGGGCGAGGTCCTTCTCGATGGCGGCGGGGTCGATGGGCTGCCCGCACTTGGGGCAGACCGTGAGCCCCTTGGCGACGAGCTCCCTGTGCTCCCCGATCTGGTGGGTGAGCCTATCGGCCGTCGCTGCAGCGGCCCTGCGGCGCTGCTCCACCTCGGCGTCGCTGAGCTGCCGTAGTCGATCCTCGGTCGCCTTCGCCGTTGATGTCCTGTTCTCCAGGTCCCTGAGGCGGAAGTCGGGGCTCTCCCCCATCTCGGAGGCGATGCCCTCCAGCTCGTCCTCCTTCGCCTCGCGGAGGCTCCTGTTCCTCTCGCACTTCCTGCCTGATGACGTCGAGCTCGGAGAAGTTGGTGTCGTAGCTCTCCACGCGCTCGACGGCGTCCTTCGCGTTCTGGAGCTCGAAGCGTCGCACCCCCAGCTCGGAGACGAGAGTGGCCTTCCTCCCCGTAATCTCAGCAAGCTGTGTCTCCACCCTCCGTGAGGGTCCTCTCCGCATTCCTTATCCTCTCCTCGTAGGCGGGCTTATTGTCGATGTCACCACGCTGGCGTAGCTGGGCCTTCACCTCCCTGAGCTGCTCCCGTATCTCGCTGGGGGCGGTGAGGCCGAGGATGGCGTTCATCCTCCCCCTGTCGGGGTTGAGTATCTCGACGAACTCCTTCTGCCGCGCGTAGACGACGTTGAAGAAGGTGCCGCTGCTTATCCCGAGGAGCTCCCTGAGCCTGTCCTGCGCGTCCCTCTCCCGGGTGATGGGGGCTTTCTCCCCCTCGACCTGCATGAGGAACTCCTTCGCCTTGAAAGCCTCATCAGTACCCTTCTTGGCGAGGGTCGCCTCCCTGTGGAGGGTGACCTTAACCCCCTTCGGGGTCCTGAAGACGAGCTCGATGAAAAGGTCTCCGCCCCCTACGGGGAGGAGGTCCCTCTTCTCGACGCCGGGCACCTCGCCGAAGAGGCCGAAGAGCACCGCCTCCAGGATGGTGGTCTTCCCCGAGGCGTTTCGCCCGCTTATCTTGTTCACGCCTTTCGTGAACCGGATCGTCTGCTGGCCCCGATAGCTCTTGAAGCCGCGGAGGGTGAGGGACTCTATCAACTCTTCTCGCCCCTGAAGGTCACCGCCTCGAATCGGCGGACCCAGTCGACTATGAACTGCTCACGCTGGGTGGCCGTGAGGAGCCCCGTCTTGGTGCTCGCCTCCTCCTCGAGCGCCTCCCTGACGCGCCCGTGTACTTCCCTGATCTCCTCGGCGAAGCCGCCGAAGTCCCTGAAGTACTCGGCGACGTCCGTGTTCTCCGCCATGGGGCGTGCGACGCTCGGGGGCAGGTTCAGCTCAAGCGTGTCGACGTCGACCCAGAGGAGGAGCGGGTCCTGCGCCGCCTCCCTGATCCTGTCCTCGCTCACGTCGCTGGGCCACCCATCGCTCAGGGTGCCCTCGAGCTTGATCCTGATATACCCCTGCTTGTGCTGGGCGTGGAGCTCTTCGACGAAGCCGCGGAGTGTCTCCACCGCTTTCGCCTCGTACCACTTCGGGTCTGCGCCCCGCCCGTTGCCGATCTTCACCTGCCTCATCACGTGGAGGGGCTCGATGGGCACCCAGGTGAACTTTGGCCCCTCAGTGTCGACTATGTAGAAGCCCTTCTCCGGCTCCTCCGCGAAGTCGTAGATCTCGGTGCTCCCCGGGGTCAAGACCCAGCCCCCGCCGTTGAGCTTCCTAGGCTCGCACCTCCTGTGGTAATGGCCCGTGAAGACGTAGTCGGCTCCAGAGGCAGCGAGCTGGTCGAGGCTCAGGCTAATATCGCCGGGTGGGACGTCGTTGTAGTTGGCGATGAAGCCGTGGAGCATGAGGACCTTGACGCCCTTGCCCTTCCCGAGGGCGGGCTTTGCCAGCCTCTCGTATGCGATGTCTATCTGGTCGTAGTAGTTGAGCCCCACGACGTGGAGGCGGTCGTCATCGTAGACTATGTCCTCGTCCCCAAAGATGTGCAGGTACCCGGCGAGGGGGTGCCTTATGTAGTCGAGGGCGTCGCTCTGGCTCCGCCCGTCGTGGTTCCCCCTTATGACGAGTATCCTGAGGCTCTTCCCGTGCCTCGCCTCCGTCTCCTTGGCTAGCCTGAAGAGCTCCCTCTGGGTGAACTCAACCATGTGCGGGCGGAGGGTGCGCCTCTCGAAGAGGTCCCCGCAGACGAAGACGTAGTCCACGCCAGCGGAGACGATAGCGTCTACCGCCTTGGTGAGCGCCCTCTCGAATGCGGCTCGCCTGTGCTCCGCTATGGCGAGGGGGATGCTCCGCCCGATGTGGAGGTCGGCGAGGACGGCGAAACGCATCGAGGCCACCTAGTGTAGGGGGAAGGCGTCCCTCTTCCTCTTAATCTCCGCGTCCTCGCGGGCCTGCCTGAGGAGGTCCGCTATCTCTGGCGTCCTGCCTCCGTGGCGCGTCTCACGCTTCGCCGTCTTGATCATCACCGGAACGGGGACGAAGGGGCCGACGAGCACCGCTTCCCCCTGCTCGAGCGCGGGGAGATCAGCAAGCAGATCCTCACTGAAGGACTCCGACGCCGCCTGAATCGTGTTCTGGTCCTGGCTATTCACAACTCGGAGGATGACGAGGTTACTGCAGTTGCTCAGTATGTCCGGGTCGATACGGCGTGGCCTCTGGCTTATGACGGTTAGGAAGACACCGAACTTGGCTCCCTCTGCTGCAATACGTGCGAGTATGTCCCTGCTGAATCTGCCCCCGCCCTCGTCGGGTGGCGCGGCGAACCTGTGCGCCTCCTCGACGAAGACGAAGAGGGGCAGCCTTTCCTCATGCCTGTACTTGATCTGAAAGACCCTGCGGAGGATCATCCCTACGAGGACGTCCTGCTCGTCGTCGGATATGCCGCTGAGGAAGACGTCGCTCATGTGCTGGGGGCCGAAGAACTCCTTCACGGGTAGCTCGCCCTCGCTGAAGATGTTCCTATCCGCTAGGCCCTCGAGGTGCTCAATGAGGCGGGCGACACGGGTGATGTCCTGCTTCGCTCTTCTTCTTTTTCGGCTTTCCCTCCTGCTCCTCCTCTTCCTCCCCCTCGTCGAGCTGGGCGTAAAGGACATCGATGATATCCTGGAGGCCGTAGAACTTCTTCTTGGCCTTTGCCTCTTTTACGGCGCGGTCCAGCACGATGCGCTGGAGGCTGCCGACGACGTGGGCGAGTCTGCATAGCTCGCCGGTGGTGCACTGGCTGACGCTTATATGTAGGGGCTTTACGTGGGGGGCGTCGAAGGCCTCGGCGGCCTCTGGACGGTAGACCGTGACTTTGTCCCTGAAGTACTCGTGCTCGGCGCCGCTTGGGTCCTGCACCATGTTGGCGTAGTCCCCGTGGGCGTCGATGACTAGGATGGAGGCGCCCTGGCGGAGCAGCTGCTCCATGATGCGCCCCGCGAAGTAGCTCTTCCCGTACCGAGTCATTGCGAGTATCGCGGTGTGCCTGTGGAGCTCCTTCCCGCTGACTGGGACACTTATCCCCTCCCTGTGCAGGAGGCTCCCGACCATCAGCGGAATCTCCCCCTCCCCGAGGGTGAAGAGCCTCTGGAGCAGCTCGTCCGAAGCCCTGTAGACGGGTGACCCCGGCATCGGGGGGCTCCTCGGCCTGTGAACCTCACTCCGCCCCCCCTCATCGTGGAGGTAGCCGAGGACCTTTGCGTGGGCGAAGACCTGTATAAGGTCGTCGTCGACGCCCAGTTCCCTCTGCTTCCTAGCGGCGTCGGGGGTCGTCCTCTCGTCGTAGAAGGGGTGGCGGCTCGTGATTGTCTTGACCTGGCCGAGGACCCTAATGCTCCTCATGGAGCCGTCTGGCTGGGGCTCCTCCACCTCGACCTCGACGTACTCGTAGCTCACCGGCCTGTTCTTTGGGTCCACTATGTTGAACTCAAACCACGTCGGGTTGCTCTGCCCTATTACGCTGCCGTACTCCTTCATCCAAACTCCCTCTTCGTTCTGCGCTTCCCCTCCACGTCTAGGCCCGCCTCCTCGAGGCGGTGGATTATGAAGGGCTCATACTTCCTCCTGTATAGGTCCCTGTCGAAGCGGGCGAGCGTGTCTGCCTGCTTGAGCGGGATGTTGTACTCGACCTCGTTACAGAACCAGTGTCCGAGGTGGTTCAAAACCTTTTCAAGGTTGGGGTTAGGGTCGATGAACATGTTGCGAGTATGGCTGTTCCACGCCTCGGGGCGTCCGAGGAGGTTGGTGAGTACGTCGACGCGGAAGGGGCGCCCTTTCGGGCCGGGCTTCCAGTAGGTCGCTGCGACACCGGGTGCGGAGAAGAACCCCTTCATCGCCGTCCTTGACGCGGGTCGCGAGTTGGGGTTCGAGGTACCTGTCCACCATCCTGTAGAGGCTGGGGGTATCGTCCTGCTGCGAGTAGTAGATTGAGGGGGCGAGGTAGAGGGGTGTGGTGTAACCCGCCGTCTCGGTTGATTCCTTGACGAGGAGGGGGTCGCAGAGTGGCCGGGCCTCAATCCATGGCTCGATCTGTTTCCACTCCTCCTCGCTCCAAGCTCTCCATCTTCCCCCTGAGGTCGAGCGGCGAGGAAGCCTCGTCCAGCTGCTTAACAAGGCTTCCGAGCCCCGCCCGGGTGACCGCGGCCTTGAGCAACTCCATGTAGAGGAAGAAGACGGAGGAGTCCTTGGCGACGCCGACGAGGGGGAACCCGTTGTCCCGGGCGAGCGTGCGCAGCCGTGATATGGACTCGAAGAAGTCGGACGAGCAGCTCGGGGTGGTGCCTGTACTCCCTCATGGCGTAGGGGAACCTGCCGATGTAGAGGCTGCCGTCCATGAGGACGATGGGCGACCCGCCCTCATCCAGCACCCTCTTCGCCGCGGCGTAGGCGGCATCGTACTCGCAGATGGTTCGCACGTAGCCGGGGATGAAGCTCTTGTCCCTGTCCTCGTAGACCTGGCCGACGTAGAGGCGGACCCGTCTCTCCATTCGCCGTCCCTCGACCGGGCTTGTGGATGAGGGCGATAGCGCGCCCCGCAGCGACGAAGTCGCCGTAGGCGAAGTCGCTCTGCTGTATGCCGCCATCAACACTGATCAGGGTCCCCTCTCTGTCATCGGAGTCGTGCGTGTAGGGCACCCACCTTGCCCTCACCTCGTCCGCGAGGATGGATGGCTTTGATTCGTCCTCATCCCTCGCCGCTATCTCGCCAGCCACCCTCTCCAGCTCCGAGTAGAAGTCGTCGAAGAAGAGGTCCCTTACCCCGCTCAAGCCCCGTCAGTGAAGACTAGCCTCGTCCGCATATATGCTTGAGAGGTGGGTGAAAGTGGGTGCAGCGGTGGCTCCCATGGGCAATCGGGCTGGCGTGACGCAGGTCCGCGTCACCCCCCTCCGTCCCGAGTTCCCGCGAGCGCCCAACGTTCAGACTTAGGTTGCTCCCTCCCGGGCCTGGCCAGGTTCGCCCGTCGAATGCACGCGCGCCCCCCTACGAGGGCGTGCGATGCAACCGCCGGCCCCGCGGGGCAGGACATCGCCGGAGGGCTCCGCGCCTTACGCCACGCTTCCCCCGGCCACCCAAGAGGTTACTGACCCCCTTTGTAGCCCGTTAAGGGTGCGGGGCAGGGCTGGCTCCCCGATCCTACCCACCGCTGCAACCTATGAGAGCGGAGCCACCCGGTAAAAGGGTTACGCAACCGCCAGATCAAGCTCACCGTATCTTGACCGTACAACATTTACTCTACATAGAACCGGAAAATGATATATTCTCTGATATCCACGCCAGATGGATTCAATGAACTCTGAGGTAACTCCAGAGAGGCGTAGGAGACTTCTATTTTACGATTGGCTCCGTCATGATGATGCAGATCACGTCTTCAACTATCTACATGACTCTGCCGCTCTTCTTCTCAAGCGTAGGCGTCGGGAAGGCTGAGAACGGCATCCTGATCTCGATAGGAACATTCGCCGGGATCATAAGTGGCCTAATCGCCGGTGCGGTCTCCAACAGGTTGGGACGCAAGAAGATCCTGATACTTAGCGGCTTGATCTACTCATCCACCTTTTTCATGCTTGTATTTTTGGGGCGAGACTTCTATCTCACTGCTCTTCTGCAGATTCATCGCGGGGATCGGCTTACTACATGATGCCAGTCATGGTGACGACGATGGCGGCTGACATCTTTCCCTTCAAGGAGCGTGGGAGGGCGATGGCGCTCTACGGCAGCTCGGGAGGCATCGGAGCACTCATCGGCCCCCTTACAACCCCCATTCCTGGTGCATGGAAACGACTATCACCTGGTACTTCCTCTTCTCCGGTACATCCGTCCTCACTAGCGCCATCGCCAATGATCTTTCTGGTTAAAGAGACGCTGCCAGCCGAGATCAAGGCCAAGACCAAGATCGACACTGGGAAGAAGGTTCGACGTGAAGGGATTTCGTGACGTCCTTGAAGGGGCTTGGGCGTCGTCGTCCTCATCTTCCTCAGTGGCCGTGACCCTCTACAGGACGGGGTACACGATGATCGACCCCTTCCTGAGCCTCTACCTAAAAGAGGTGCTCAACCTCGACCTCAACTCTGTTAGCTACATCTACGCGCTGAGGGCGCTGTGCACAATAATCTTCTCCCAGGCCGCGGGCTGGCTAACGGACAAGTACGGGCGCAAGACGATGTTCATGATAGGGCTTGGTATGACCTGCATCACGACCTTCAGCTACACGATCACACAATCCTTCACTCAGATGCTCTTCCTCAGATCGTGGGACGCCGCCGCAAACGCAGTGACTCTAACGGCCGTCAGAACCCTCGTCGCGGATCTCCTGAGTCCCGAGATGCGCGCCTTCGGCATGGGTCTCTACTCGGCAACCACGCAGCAGAGCTCCACAGTCGGCTCCATATTCAGCGGGTATGTCATAGACACCTTCGGGTATAACACAACATTCTACACAGCCACAATACTCTCCGTGATTGCCTTCGTCATGGTCTTATTCTTGGTGCCTGAACCGGGTAAGGTCAAGAAGGCCAAGGAGCCGCCTCTGAAGACTTAGAGTCTAACCGCTCCCAATATTTATTTTATACTAGCTGTAAATGGTTGATCGTATTGTTGACGAAATTGTGCTCAGCGGGGCTTGGTAATATGCACACTGCTATAATTAATGATATCATGCCTTGAAAAAAGGGAATAAAACTGGTTCGTTATCCCAACTAGAAAGTGATATATTCTGTTAGATGGGCTGAGTTGAGCTATATGCTTTCCGAGCTTACTCCGCAAATGCGGAAGAATTTCAACATAACTATCGCCTCCACTATCGTGATGCAGATAACCTCATCGACTATCTACATGGTTCTGCCACTTTTCTTCGCAAGTGTCGGACTTAGTAACGCTGACAATGGTTTACTTATTTCAATAGGTACCTTCGCCGGAATTATTAGCGGTTTGATTGCGGGTGTTCTCTCCAATAAATATGGAAGAAAAAATATACTCGTCCTAAGCGGATTCATCTATTCCTCCACCTTCTTCATGCTTGTCTTCATGGGGCATGATTTCACATCTCTGATGATCTCGAGGTTCATCGCGGGTATTGGCTTCTATATGATGCCGGTGGCGGTGACAACGATGGCCGCTGACATTTTCCCAATGAGAGAACGTGGAAAGGCCGATGGGTCTTTTTGGTGTAGCAGGCGGTGTCGGGGCATTGGTCGGTCCCTTGATAACACCTTTCTTAGTTTTTGGAACTGATTACACTTGGTATTTCATTTTTTCAGCTGTCTCCATTCTCCTAAGCTCTATCGTTATGATATTTTTAGTGAAGGAAACGCTTCCAGAAGAGCTCAAGATAAAAGCGATGGCGGGGAAGAGGAAGAGAACCGATATAAGGAGTTTCCTAATTTCGGTGAGGGGCCTCGGAGCCATTGTTGCGATTTTCCTAATTGCTGTTCTCCTCTATCGGACCGGATACACGATGATTGATCCCTTCCTTAGTCTCTACCTAAAGGAGGTCCTTAAACTCGACCTAGGCTCAACCAGCTACATCTTCGCCCTCAGGGCGCTCTGCACTATTATTTTCTCTCAGATCTCCGGTTGGCTCACTGACAAGTATGGCAGAAAAACCATGTTCATGATAGGGCTTGGAATGACCGTGATAACAACTTTCAGTTACACGATTACCTCGACGTTCATCCAGATGCTATTCCTAAGGGCTTGGGATGCGGGGGCTACAGCTTTAGCTCTGACAGCAATCCGGACCTTTGTAGCTGACTTACTTAGCCCCGAGATGAGAGCATTCGGTATGGGACTTTACTCGGCGGTTACACAGCAGAGTTCAACAGTCGGCTCCATCTTCAGTGGCTTCGTGATCGATGCTTATGGCTTCAACACAACCTTCTACTCGGCGACCCTAATGTGCTTTATCGCATTCGTGATTGTTCTGATCTGGGTTCCAGAGCCGGGTCAGTTGAAGAAGACCAAAGAGACATCTCAGTAAGTTTAGGCATAGACGAAGTATCTAAATAATTATTCTAAATTTCTCGTAAATAGTTGATCATACCTTAGACGATAATATTAATATGCAGATTCTGACGGGGTGATCAGAGTCTCTTAATAAAAGGTGCAGATTTTGGGAGAAACAGATCCGACCCCTCAGCAGCGTAGAAACTACTATTTCATAATCATCTCCGTCATCTCGATGCAGATAACGGCGTCGACAATCTACATGGTCTTCCCCCTGTTCTTCGCGAGCGTGGGGCTGGACAAGGCAGAGAGCGGCCTCCTAATCTCAATAGGCACCTTCGCAGGGATCCTCAGCAGTATAACGGCCGGCGTCCTCTCAAACCGCTACGGCAGGAAGAACATCCTGCTCGTAGGTACACTGCTTTACACCGTCGTCTTCTTCATCTTCGCCTACTACGGCCAGGGCTTCGGGATGCTCATGCTCCTGAGGTTCATCGAGGGCATCGGGTTCTACATAATGCCTGTCATGGTGACGACGATGGCAGCCGACATCTTCCCCGCGAGGGAGAGGGGCAAGGCTATGTCGCTGTACAGCATCTCGGGCGGCGTCGGCTCTCTGATCGGACCTCTCATCTCACCCCTCCTCATCTCTGGTAACAACTACATATTCTACTTCCTCTTCAGCGGCGGCTTCGTCGCAGTAAGCGCCATCGTCATGATACTATTCGTCCACGAGACACTGCCAAAGGAGAAGAGAACTGTCGTTGATCCCAACTCGAAGCGTTTCAAGATCGACATCCCCGGCTTCATTAGATCCATCAAGGGACTCGGCATCGTCGTAGGCGTGTTCCTCGTAGCCGTCCTCATCTACAGGACCGGCTACACGATGATCGACCCCTTTTTCAGCCTCTACCTTAAGGAGGTTATACACGTCGACCTCTCCCTCACCAGCTACATATACGCAGCGAGGGCCCTATGCATCATAGCCTTCTCACCCCTGGCAGGTATGCTCATCGATAGGTCGGGTAGAAAGAGCGCCATCCTCGTCGGCCTGGGAATGTCTATAGTAACCCTGATCGGTTACACTGTCTCCGGTGGCTTCCTCTGGATGCTCGTACTCAGGTCCTGGGACGGGATTACTTGGGCGGTGATGCTCACCGCCATGAACACACTGATGGCCGACATGTTGAGCCCCGAGATGCGCGGCTTTGGCATGGGGTTACAGTCCGCAATCACGCAGCAGAGCTCCACTATAGGTTCACTATTCAGCGGCTTCCTCATCGACGCTTACGGCTACAACTTCGTCTTCTATCTAGCCGCTATCTTCTGTGTCGTCGCCTTGGCTATAGTGAAGCTCCGCATACCTGAGCCGATGAAGAGAACTAAGAACAAGGGCGTAGCTCAGCCCCTATCGACGCATTAAGTTATTTGAATCAGAGCGGTCTAAGCCCGAACAGGCTAAAGCTGAAGATTATGTTCCCGACTATTATGGCAAGGAAGCCATATGTCGCGAGCGTCTGGAGGAGCTTACCGTTCGGCTTCGCCTCAGTGATAGCCTTCCACATCTGCCCGCCGTCGAGGGGGCCTATGGGGAGCATGTTCATGATGGCGAGGTTTATGGAGACGAAGTAGAGCCAGCTAAAGAAGATGGCAAGGACCTCTGGCATGACCCCCCCAAACGCTATCATTATGGGGATGATGGCGAGCCCCGTGATGAGGTTGACTATGCTGCCAGAGGCGAAGACCCTCATCCTGCTGAGGAGGGGCGCCTTCTGTAGGTCCTCCTCGTCGGGCTCAACGGCGCCACCGAACGTGATGACGGCGACGAGTACCGCCGCGGACTTCACCTTGATCCCCCCGATTACGCATTGGATTCCGTGGCTGAGCTCATGTGTGAGTATGACAACACCCGCAGCCAGCATGAACCAGGGGAGGCTCGAGGCACCTATGGTGACCCCGGGGATCAGGGGCTGGACGGGTGTCGCCTGCTCGGGTAGGAAGAAGAACTTGAGGAGGTTGTTTATGAGGAGCCAGGAGGCGAAGGCGGCCTGTCCAACCGATGCGACGACGCCCACGTTGCCGAGGACGAGCCACATCTCTGGATGCCATCCCGCAAGTTTGGATATGAAGCCGTTGAGCCTAGTCGACTTGTAGAGGGCGTAGATGGGGCTCACTTCGAGGTCGTCCCTCTTCACCTTGAGTATGGTGATGACGGCGTAGAAGGTGAACCAGGCGGCGACGATTATCCCGAGCGTTGTGAGAGAGTCCAACCTCTTAACCTCCATTTTCACGTGTAGGCTGTAGATATAAGGAGAACGCTACCTTATCCTGTTGGTGGGTCGGGGTGGCGGATCACGTAGAGGTGAGCTACGGGGAGGAGAGGTGGGCCCTCCTGAGGTCACTCCGCGGCGAGGCCTCCGCCCTCATGCGCCCCCTGGTCGCAGCCCACATTGACTGCCTCGCCTACGGTAGCCTAGCGAGAGGCGACGTGAAGCCGACTAGCGACGTCGACATATTCATCCCGAGCCCCCCGACTCCGGAGCTCATCGAGGCAGCCCTAGAGAGGGCGGGGATACGCGCCTCGGAGAGGGAGATAATCCAGGCGACACCTGGGTATGCCGCGAAGGGATACATATACAAGGCTGAGAGAAGAGGCTACAGCTTCCCCCTCGTCCCTCTTCTGCCGGCTGAGCGCGACTTCTACACCTTCGCCGGCTCCGTAGACCTGAGTCAACTTGAGGGCAACGCCCGGGTGTCGGGTGTCGACAAGAGGCTGATGCTCATCGAGCCCACCCCGAGGGGGCATGTCGAATCCTCGGTGGCAGGCAGGGAAGGTGAGGTCGCCCGCCTCCTCGGTGTAGACGCCAGGATAGTCATGGAGAGGGTGAGAACACTGGAGCGCAGACGCGCAGTCGGGCGCACCGGGGTCTACCTGAAGCATGTTCTCGAACCCGATGAGGGGTTCGGTGAGGCTCTCCACAGGCTCAGTCTGAGGAGGCCCGCCGTCAGAAAACGGCTCGGTTAAAAAAAATGGTTACTGGGATAGGTCCTTGAAGGCCTTAATCTCCATCCCCTGCGGGATCTTGACGCCCTCGGCGATCCTGTCGCCTACGACCGCCTTCACGCCCATCGATGCTGCTGCGTCTATAAGACGACCTGTCACTATGCCATCGAAGACCACGGCCTTCACGTCCTCGGCCGCCTTGAGTTTCTCGACGAGCTCGGCGACAGGGAACCTCTCCGACTCGGCGTCGTCCTTCCCTATTAGAATGGCCTCGAGGGTGCCCTTGAGGCCATCCGTGAGCTTGGCGTACTCGTTGGCGAGGCTCGGAGGCTGGACCACCTGCGGTGGTGGTGGAGGCCTCTGGCGCTGACCGCGTGGAGGTCTAACACGTGGTTTTTCACGCTCTGGTGCGCGTTCCGGTAGTCGCTCGGGTGGACGTTCCTCCATCTGTGGCGGAGCCTCCACCTGTGTCTGGAGTGCAGCGAACGCCTCTTCGACTGGCACCTTCGCCTCGAGCGCGGCCTTTATCTGGTCGGGGTCGAGTTCCTCGACCTCGGAACCACGGGGGGCACGCGCCACGTACTTCGGCTTCGCAACCTGCATGAGCTCCCTTAGGATGAGGTCGCCTCCGCGGTCGCCGTCGAGGAAGGCTGTCACCTCCTTCTTCCTTGCGAGTTCGCGGATCGTGTTGGGTATCTTGACGCCCTCGACCGCTATGGAGCCGCTTATCCCCGCCCTTAGGAGGTTTATTACGTCCGCCCTCCCCTCGACGAGGATTATGTCGTTGCGCTGGCTGATGTCGGGTGTGGCGGTGAGCCTCTCGCGCCCGTAGTGGACGGGCTCGATCTTCTTGCCCTCTTGCCCCACTTGCTCGAGCATGACCTCGATGTCGTGGCTCTCCTTGACGTGCCAGTCGCGCATCAGTTCCTTTGCGCGCTCCTGGATGCGCTTGAGCTTGTCGGCGCGGACGTCGTTTATCCCCTCGATGTTTATCTTTGCATCGCAGGGGCCGACCCTGTCGACGGTCTCCATCGCCGCCGCTATGATGGCGGTCTCGGGCCTGTCTAGGCTCGATGGGACAACGAGTGTGCCCGTCGTCTTGTCGTTCGCCGACTTAAGGTCAATGTCGATCCTGCCGATCTTACCGGTGCGCTGTAGCTCGCGGAGCTCGAAGTCCTTGGGGAAGAGTCCCTCTGTCTGGCCGAAGATGGCTCCGATGACGTCGTGGCGTTCAACGACGCCCTCGATTGTGAAGCGTGCCTGTATCGTATACTTGACGCCTGTGTAGTTTTCCTTATCTCCCATTGCTTATTGCAACTCTGTTTGTTTTTGTCCTGATTCACACCACCCGCGGTGCGGCCCCCTTTCCGCTCTGGGGCTTCCGCCTGGGTCCGAGAACTCGTACCCTACGGTGAGCTTCCATTCGGTGATTGCGGGGCTCTGGTCGTCTTCGGCCTTTACACCCGCGGTGAGTGTGAACCACGCCTTATTGGCGCGTTTAGGATACTTTCATCTAGGGATAAAAACGTTGTCGATCACCGGTCGAGGGACGGCGCGGTAGTTTTAAGAGGGTTTCACCGACCCTTATCTGAGGTTCGTCCTCATGGTTAAGGTAGCTATTAATGGATTCGGTAGGACGGGCCGCCTAGCGCTCAGGGCGGCGTTGGAGAGGGGCTCCAAGCTCGAGTTCGTCGCGGTTAATCGCGGCGACGCGAAGCTGCTGGGGCACCTGCTGAAGTTCGACAGCGTCCACGGGAGGGCACCCTTCCCCGTCGAGGTGGAGGGGGACACTATTATGGCCGCGGGGAAGAGGATCAAGGTCCTGAACGAGTCTGACGCGGAGAAGCTCCCCTGGGGGAACTTGGTGTTTGGCTGGTTATCGATGCCTCGGACAAGTACAGGGACAGAGAGGGCGCAGGTAAGCACATTAAGGCGGGGGCGAGCAAGGTCATCGTCAGCGCCCCCGGGAAGAAGCTAGACGCCACCATCGTCCTCGGCGTCAACGATGGCATCTACGATCCCGCGAAGCACAACCTAGTCAGCAATGCGAGTTGCACAACGAACTGCGTCGCGCCGGTCGTCAAGGTCCTCAACGACTGCTTCGGTCTAGAGTCCGCGATGGTCTCCACCATCCACGCCTACACGGGGAGCCAGATGCTTCTCGACCGCGCGGACAAGGACCTCCGTAGGGCGCGTGCCGCTGCTATGAGCATAATCCCAACGACCACCGGTATGACCAGTGCCATCGGGGAGGTTCTCCCCGAGCTGAAGGGGAAGGTTGACGGCACTGCGTTCCGCGTCCCGACACCTGACGTGAGCCTGATCGATGTCTCCGCCGTGCTCAAGGCGAAGCCGACAGCCGACGAGATCAACACTGCTTTCAAGGAGGCTGCTGCCGGCAAGATGAAAGGCATACTAGCGTACGATAACGAGCCCCTCGTCTCTGTTGATTACGTCCATAGCCCCTACAGCGCGGTCGTCGACGGCTCCTCAACAATCTCCAACGGGAGCATGGTCAAGGTAGTGGCCTGGTACGACAACGAGTTCGGGTACAGCTGCAGGACGATAGAGCTGGCCGAGAAGATGGCCAGCCACGCAAAGTAGCTTTTTTTATCTGGTGACCCGTAGTTTCTTCATCTTCTCGAGGTTCTCAGGTTTCCTCTCGAAGTATGTCCTTACCGGTTCGAGGAGGTTGACCATCGCCTCGGCGGTGGCGGTCTTGAGGTCCATGGGGTGGAGTTTTCCCTCGGCGTAGGTCTTGGCGAGTTCCTCGAAGCTCTCGAAGGCGATGTCTCCGCCGAACTTGGCTGGGCGCTCAACGTCGAGTCTGCCAAGTTGGGGGAAGACTATCATGCGGGCGTGTTCGAGGACGGGGTTGCCCTCCACCTGCTTGGGGGGGCAGAAGGCTTCCTTATACTTCGCCCTGATGTCGGTGGGTTCGTCGTTTACCCAGATGGCGCCCTTGGCGACGCTCTTCGACATCTTCGTCGTGATGGTCTTGTTGATGTCCTCGTCCTCGTCGAAGGCGCCCTGGATGGTTGTGTCCTGGAGGCCGGGGAGGAGCGGATTGTGAAGGCAGACGGGGACCTTGAAGCCGAGCTTCGGCGCTATCTCTCTGGCAAGCATGTGGACCTTCCTCTGGTCCATCCCTGCGCAGGCGGCGTCTAGATTCATCTGGAATATGTCGCTCGTCTGGAGGGCGGGGTAGAGGACCCAGCTCGACTCCACGTCCTCGGCGTCGGCGCTGCGCCCCATGATAGGCATCGCCCTTAGGGCCCTCTTCATAGTCGTGGCTTTCATTACGCGGACCACCTTTTCCCAGTAGTCCTTGTGGCTGACTATGTCTGAGGCCCAGAGGTACTCGACCTTCCCCTCGGGGAGGCCGAGGGCGGTGAAGCAGTCCTTGAAGTACTCGGCACCGGCGCGTATGTTGTCTAGGTCGCCGCCGAGCTTGTTGTTGATCCATCCGTGCCACTCAGCGAGGTAGATTATGAAGTGGAAGCCAGCGTCGACGTAGTCCTTCATCTTCTTCCCGACTATGAGGCCGGTGCCAGCGTGCATCATGCCGCTCGGCTCGAATCCAACGTATCCACGGGGGTGATCATTAGTCTCAAGTAGTGTGCGGACCTCCGCGGGGGTGATAACCTCCTGCAGGTTCTGGGTCACAAGCCTGAAGCGGGTCTCGGTGTCCATCTTCCTCGCCTTTGGAATCTTTCCGAGGCTCCGCTATTAAGGTTTGAGGGCAGCGAGTGCTGCCTCATCATGTTAAAGAATTAAGCGGAGTGGACACATTACCTATGAGTTGTCCAAGAGAGCCTCCGGCAAAGGGAAACTAGAAGCAGCTTCCCTAGTGTATGCACCCGCATCAACTATAGCAAAGGCCATCGCTCAGGGTAGCATCACGTCCCTTGAAATAACCAAGGAAATTCTACATAGGGTCGAGGTTTACAACCCGAGGCTCAACGCAATAGTCACTCTCCTAGCCGAGGATGCCCTCAGTGATGCGAAAAGAGCCGACGAAGCCCTGAAAGCCGGCGAAATAATCGGTCAACTTCACGGAGTGCCGGTCACAATCAAGGACTGCTTCGAAATGAAGGACGTGAGGACCACAGCTGGAGCGAAAACCCTCGCTGGCTACGTCCCTGAAAGGGACGCCGCCGTGGTCGAGAGGATGAGGGCAGCGGGCGCAGTTATCATCGGCCATACAAATGTCCCCGAATTTGCCGCCGACTGGCAGACGTACAACTCGGTGTTCGGGACGACCAACAATCCATGGGACCTAATGCGGACTCCAGGCGGTTCAACAGGGGGTGGTGCCGCTGCCCTCGCCGCCGGGCTAACCTTCCTAGAAGTGGGGAGCGACGTTGGCGGCTCGATCAGGGTCCCTTCTCACTTCTGCGGCCTATACGGACATAAGCCGAGCCTGGGCGTGGTCTCTGCCAGAGGACATATACCACCCCTACCAGGGTCGCCTCCCGGCTATCCAACCTTCAGCGTTGCAGGTCCACTTGCGAGGAGTGCGGGTGACCTCAGGCTTGCCCTTGAGGTGTTGGGCGGACCTGATGGTGGGCTCGAGAAGGCCTTCACTTGGAAACTTCCGCAGCCGAGGAAGCGCAGGCTCGGGGATTATCGCCTCGGCTGCGTAATAGATGACCCTCTGTGTCGAACATCCTCCGAGGTCATGGAGCCCTTGGAAAAGATGGTGAGCGGATTAAGAGAGGAGGGCCTCGACTTGGCGACTGGTTGGCCGGGGGGCATCGAACCGAAGCGTCTCTTCGACGATTACCGCTACCTACGCTACGCCTCGGGTACTGGGGCCCTCAGCGGCGCCCAGATTAACGAGCGTCTCAAGGCGGAGGTGGTAGACGATGGTTCCGACGAGTACGCGGCGGCGCACGCCTACGCGTCGACAGTAAAGGAGTTTCAGGATGTGATGGCTAGGACGGCGTGGGCAAAGGAGGCCTGGCGTGACTACTTCAAAGATATGGACGCATTTCTCGTCCCCGTCGCGTTCGTCCCGGCCTTTTCCCATGATCACAGGATGCCCTTGAAGAGCAGGGTCATTCAGACCCCCGAGGGGCCCAGGAGGTATCAGGAGCTACGCTTCTGGATATGCTTCGCAACGCTTTGCGGGCTACCGGCGACGGTCGCTCCAATTGGCCTTACGAGCAATGGTTTACCAGTTGGGGTCCAAATAATAGGGCCTTTTATGGAGGACGCGACTCCGATCGACTTAGCAGAGAGGCTCGGGGACATCGTAGGTGGGTTTAGACCACCACTAGGCTTCTAGAAGAAGATGATAGACTAATTATGATGGTGGGCGGGGCGTCCCTGTACCTCGCGACAAACACACAGCATCACAGCATGGAGCCAACGCTCCGCTCAGCTGAGCTCTCTCAAATCGCGAGGAGTCCGACGCCCGTGCCCTGCCCGCCTGTTCCATGACTGGGTAACCCCGTCTTCACTGGTAACCCTCCGCGGAGTCCGTCTGCATGGCGCGTCGTCTTGGCGGGCAACCACTACTCGGAGCCGGGGGCTTATATCCTTACAGGAGGACGTCGGCTGCAACGATGATTGGGCTCCCAGTCAAGCAACCCCAGTCAAGAACGGTTTTCAACCCAGAAAACCGCCTTAGAACAGGGTGAAAGCGGTGAAACCGGGCAGGGAGGAGCTCGAGGAGGTAGTCTTCCAGGCGCTCGCGTCCCAGGAGAGGCGAGAGATAATTAGGGTGATCCGCTCCCGGGAGGGCGGCGCCACCTACAGCGAGATACTCGGGGAGCTCGGCCTGACCACCGGGAACCTGAACTACCACCTAAAGCAGCTGGAGGGGCTCATCGAGAAGGATGAGGAGAGGCGGTACAGGCTCACCCCCCTCGGCGAGAGGGCGATGGCGGTCCTTCGGGGTGTTGACGTCCCTGAGGGCCTCGGCGACTACGTCTCCGCGGCGAGGGCGTCCCAGTCGTTGAGCGTCCACCCCTTCGTGACGAGGCTCCTATTGATGGCCGTCGCATTCGACTGTCTCTTCCTCTTCATCTGGGGCTATCTAGCTTACATCGTTGCCACCGAGGGCGCGCCACTATTCGTATACGTTGTCCTCGCTTTCCTCTTGGTTGCTGGCGTTGTCGTGTTCGTTGGGCTACTCAGAGCACTACGGACTGCCCCAGAGTACGTGAGGCGGTTGGAGCGCAGGCTCGGCTTAACCCGCTAGGCTCCGCGTACTTCTTCACCCGATCCTCAGCAATTTTAAGAAAACTGTTCTCGTAAAAACGTAGAAAATCGGGTTTTTCTCGTTAAACATAGTTTCTTGGGGCTGGTTTATGGATCGTTTTTAATATGAAAAAGGCGTTTTTCAGACCATGTCTGGAAAGATCCCCTCCCCCGAGGAGTTCTTCGGTCACCAGATGGGGGCGGACCGCAAGATGGCCCGCTGGGACCGTGTAGTTGAGTACTTTAACGCATTGGGCAAGTCGCCGTGCGTGAAGGTGACTGAGCTGGGCAAGTCGACGGAGGGCAACCCGTTCCTCCTCGCCGTAATCACGAGCCCCGAGAACATGAAGAGGCTGGACAGGATTAGGGAGTCGAGCTGGAGGATCGCCCACCCGAGGGGCATTCCCGTGGAGGAGATCGCTAGTATCATAACCGAGGGGAAAGCCGTCGTGGCGATGACGATGAGCATACACGCCACCGAGGTCGGGGGGACCCAGATGGCCCCCGAGCTCGCCTACGAGGTCGCGACGAGCCCAGCCTTCGAGGAGGTGCGCCGAAACGTCGTCCTCCTCCTCATCCCCTGCTTTAACCCCGACGGCCAGATCATGGTCACGGACTGGTACAACAAGTACCTCGACACGGAGTATGAGGGGGGCGGTCCGCCGTGGCTCTACCACAAGTACACGGGCCACGACAACAACCGCGACGCCATAAACCTCAGCATGGTGGAGAGCCAGATGGTGGCACGCGTCCTCTACGGGGAGTGGTACCCACAGGCGTACATAGACTACCATCACATGGGGAGCTACGGTGCCCGATTCTACATACCGCCCTTCAGCAACCCCATCGACGACCAGGTCGACCCCCTCATCTGGACGGAGCAGGAGCTCTATGGGGGGCTTATGCATGTAATGCTAGAAGCAGCGGGGAAGACGGGTGTTGAGTCCGCGGCCACGTACCCAGGTGAGTTCATGCCCACCTTCAACTATGTCCCCTGCTGGCACAACATCTGTGGCATGCTCACCGAGTCCGCGAGCGCTGGGATAGCGACGCCGATCTGGGTCCACTACCACCAGCTCAAGCCGAGTAGCCGTGGGCGCCCAGAGTACAGGACGCAGATGGGCTTTCCGCACCCTTGGCCTGGGGGGTGGTGGAGGCTACGCGATGTGGTCGAGCAGCAGAAGATAAGCGCTGTAGCTACTCTGATGGCGGCCTCAAGGTTCAGGGAGACCCTTCTAAGAAATATGCACCTGAAGGCGACCCACGCGCTGGAGAGAGGGCTCAGCGAGGCGCCCTACGCTTTTGTGGTGAAGCCTGAGCAACACGATGAGCTAACAACCTACAAGCTTCTCAAGACCCTCATGGATATGGGTGTGGAGGTTCAGAGGAGCCAGAGGGAGTTCACCGCCGACGGCGTCACCTACCCCCGCGGCACCCACCTCGTATTCACCTCTCAGCCGTGCAGACCCTACATAATCAGCCTACTGAAGAGGACCTTCTACCACGTCGGTCCGTGGAGCAAGAAGCCAGACGGGACACCCGCTCACCCCATACGACCTCGCCACCTACACGATACCAGAATTCATGGGGGTGAGGCTCCACGAGGTGGATAGGCCCTTCGACGGCGCCTTCGAGACTGTGCCGAGCCTCAGGTTCCCGAGGGGCGATGTCGCTAGCCCCGCCCCGAGTGGGTGGTTACTCGACACCCGGATCAACGACGGCTACGCCGCTGTGAACAGGTTGCTTAGGCGCGGCGTGGACGTTAGGAGGCTGACTGCCCCTGTGAAGGTGGGGGAGCGTACCCACCAGCCTGGAACTTGGCACATAGTGGGTAAGGAGGCCCGCGAGGAGCTGGAGAAGATATCAAAGCGCTACCACTTAGTCTTCGAGGCCGCCCCCGAGGGCGACCTGAAGGAGAGGCCCGCACGCCAGCTCAGGATAGGGATCTACCAGCGCTTCTACGGCGGAAACACGGACGAGGGCTGGACACGGTGGCTCCTGGAGCAGTATAGGTTTCCATACAAGACTGTAATGGACAAGGACATTAAGAGGGGTAGACTCGCGGACAAGTTCGATGTCATCATCCTCCCCTCCGACCACAAGAGCATGATAACCGGCGAGGGTATCGAGGACTACTACGAGAAGAGGTGGCAGGGTACCCTAACGATGCCGAAGTACCCACCCGAGTACAGGAGCGGAATCGGGAAGGATGGGGTCGAGAAGCTGAAGGACTTCGCCGAGGCCGGAGGTACCATCCTGTGCCTGGGGGAGTCGAGCGACTTCGCTATAGAGGAGTTGAAGGTCCCCGTGAAGAACCTGCTCGCTGATGTCAAGCCCAATGACTTCGTCTGCCCCGGCTCGACGCTCCACGTTAACGTGGACACTGCCAACCCCCTCGCTTGGGGGGTGCAGGAGGACCTCCTCATCATCTTCCGCAGCCACGGCGCCTTCGAGGTGAAGCCCGGGAGCAGGAACGACGAGTACGGCGTCGTGCTCAGCTACCCCGATGATCACATAATGGAGAGCGGGTGGCTTCAGGGCGAGGAGAGGCTCTCACGGAAGGCAGCGATGGTGGAGGCGAAGACAGGGAAGGGCCGCGTCATCCTTTACGGTTTCGCCCCCCAGTACAGGGCGCAGAGCGACGCCGCCTTCAAGCTCTTCTTCAACCCACTTGTCGGCTGACCCCTATATACCATCCATACATTTTCTCCAACCATCATTACTTTCACTTACACAGGATCAGAAGAGGCTTCGAAGGATATTGGGCTAGGCGCAGAGCTGGGCTGAGGGCTGATACACCGCACTTCGTAAGGCGAGGAGATTACAAATCATTAACTTACCCACAATTCGGATTCAAACTAGATGGCTTAACTCTGAGGCTCTCCAATATAGGAGTCCTTGAGGATCATTTTGCATCGACCAGTTGTGGGTAGAATGAAGACCTTGACTGTGAAGCGCTGGGCCTTCAGGTAAATGGTATGCAGTTTTTAGTTGCGAAGTTGAGTGTAAGCAAATCGAGGGTAGGCTTCCTGCTGTTGGTGTTGACTTCGGATTAAAGTCGATAGTAGCCCTCAGCGATGGGTCTACGGTTGAGGCTCCGCAGTTCTATCGTAAATCAGAGCAAAGGCTAGGGAGGCTTCAGCGTAGGCACTCGAAGCGAAAGAGGGGGTCTAAGAATCGTGAGAAGGCTAGGGTTCGGATAGCGAAGTTAGCTGAGAAGGTATCTAATCAGAGAAGGTTATACATCGAAGACGTTTTATAGGAAAACCCGCTTTGCTTCAAGGATAAGTGGTTAATATGGACGTAAACAAATTCGCGAAGAAGGAGCTGCTCGCAATGGCAGCTGGCTCCGCCACCCGTGTGAACGTGGCCCCCGACCCCAAGCTCATCAACCTTGGCGCGGGCGACCCCGACTTCAACCAGCCCAATATCATCAACAAGGCTGTATATCAGGCGATGAAGGAGGGTCACACCCACTACGAGTTCACCGGCGTCCCCGAGTTCAAGAAGGCGATCGCCAAGTACTACGGTAAGTATGGAGTGAAGATCGACCCCGAGACCCAGCTCTGCATAGAGTCTGGTGGTAGTCAGGCCATCTTCCGCGCCTTCGGCGCCCTCCTCAACCCCGGCGACGAGATCATACTCCTCGACCCCGCCTACCAGGGATACTTCTCACCCGCCTCCTACTTCGGCGCCAAGATGGTCCGCGCCCCCATGAAGAAGGATAAGAAGGGTATCTTCAGGCCGAACGTCGACGCCATCGCCAAAGCTTGCACACCCAAGACGAAGGCCGTCATGATCTGCAGCCCCGACAACCCGACGGGCGCCGTCTACACCGAGAAGGAGCTCAAGGCCCTCGCCGAGGTCTGCGTCCAGAAGGACATCATCTGCATAAGCGACGAGATCTACACCGAGTTCATCTGGGGTAGGAAGCCCTTCATCCCGACTATGAAGATCCCCGGCATGGAGGATAGGACCCTCGCCCTCATGAGCTTCAGTAAGACCTTCGCATGGACTGGCTGTCGCGCCGGCTACATCATCGCGAGCCCAGAGCTCATGAAGATAATACAGGCTGTACCGATTGGTATCATCGGCATGCCGGTTCCATTCCAGTATGCAGGTGCAGTCGCCCTCGAGAAGGGCTGGGGCTTCGTCAAGAAGATGAGGAAGGAGTACAAGAAGAGGATCGACTTCAGCGTCAAGAGGCTGAACGAGATCAAGGGCATTACCTGCCCGCACCCTGAGGGTACCTTCTACGTCTTCCCAGACATCAGCGCAGTCGGTATGCCCGCTGCCAAGTTCGGCCAGGAGCTCCTCCTACAGGAGAAGCTCCGCGGGGCACCCGGCACGGGCTACGGCCAAGCCGCCGAGGGACACATCAGGTTCGCCCTCGTCGACAACATGGAGCGCCTAGAGGACGCCTGGAACAGGGTCGAGCGCTTCGTCAAGAAGAACGGGAAGAAGTAAACTTCCCATCCCCTTTTTAATCAAACTGGTTAGCACGAATTTTCTTTAAAATAAAGAGGTCTAAAGTAGCTTTCTTTTTAGAAAGCGATGACTATCTTCAAATATCCCACATATTTTCATCGAATACGTGTACACTAATTATAGAGTCTGGGTGTTATTGTGAGAAGGCATTTATTTTCATTTACGTGAATGGATAAAAGATGGACCCTAATCCGCCGAGACCTGCTTTTCAACTTGGTATACTACTACTCATTTCCTTGGAGCTATTAGCTGTAGTAATAGGGAACGATGTTCTGCTAGTAGCTGTTTTTGTGTTGATTGTGATTGTGGCCTTCTATTGGTTCAGATCTACTAGGTCTCATTCGCTTAAGTCTAAGTATCGCCCTAAGAACGCGACTCCAAAGGAGGATTGGAAGGGGAAGACCGATAAGGATAATAATCCTCTTTGAGGCGAGCTTTGAATTCTCCGTCATTTATAGCTGCGTGTTGTAAAAATATAGGAAATATAGTGTCGTACAAGTGTGACTGATGTAGGGGTTATTTCTTTTTAGACTGGAGCTGATTCGTAGGCTTTCCGCGTCTCCGAGATCGTCAACCTGTATATCAGGGTGGACAGGGCAACGCCTATTATCGCAACGGCGATAGTGTCTATGATAAGCTCCAAGCCTCCTAGCCCAAGTGTGCCGAGTAGGAACGGCACGGCGAATGTGGCCCCCACAACAACCGAGACTGCCACCATGCCGATGAGTATCCCAGTGGGTGTTACGAAGCGGGCCCTTGGGACCTCCGTGTAGTCGGGGAACCTCGCGCCGATTATTAGGCCGACTAAAACGGACTCAACGATGGTTACGAGGCCGAAGGTCGTTACGAAGACGAGCAGTGCCAGGCTGGGTCTTAGAATAATTTCCACCGCCGCCACGATTATGGCAAGGCCGGGAAGGGTGGGTGTTAGGGCCGTGGCTATCTTTGCTCTGGCTATCTGGCGGGCTGATATCGGCGCCGAGAGCAGGTTGATGAATCCGCTCCCCTCTCCGCCGATGCAGACGGCGGCGACGTAGAAGCCGAGGATAAGGAGACCGAAGCCAGGCAACGCGAAGAAGATTAACCTCGCATTAAGCGAGGCTCCAGTGTTGAAGGCCTCGCTGAAGCCTCCGTTGATTAGGTTCACCAGAACCATGATGAATGGCATGGCGAGGAAGCTAGCCATCTCTCTCCTCCTGATGAGGCCCCTGAGGTCTTTCCTGATTATCGCGGACTCGGCCAAGGTGAAGCCAATCAGCTTCTCATCAGAATGCCTCTTCTCACCCGGCTTCGATGCGAAGCTCATCGTCGTCTGCTCTGGGACCCAGTTTGCCTCTCTTGCCTTTGTGCCGGCATAGAAGAAGGCGACAGTCAACACGACACTTAGCGCGAAATAGGTGGCGGCCCCCAGAATGTTCGACGCGAGCAGGGCGAGTATCGAGAGTGATGGCCAGATGAGGGGGAAGAACCAGGCAGCGCCCGCGACTGAGGTGAACCAGGCCGTGATCTGCACTATGATGTTGAAGTTGTAGATGCTGGAGAAGACTGCGATGAGGAGTATGGAGACGACGAGGCGGCCCACTACGGCGGTCCTTCCGCTCCTCTTTCCGATGCTTGAGGACGCTCTGTTGAAGACGACCCTGATGAGTTCCATGGTGAAGCCTCCGATGAAGGCTCCGAGGATACTGAGAATCATCGCGAGCACCCAGATCGAGAAGCCTCCACTGATGATGGAGACGCCGAGTGTTGCGCCGTAGACGATCGCGAGTATCGGGAAACAGAAATAGAGTGTGCAAAGGGTCGAACCGAGGACGTAATCGGTCGCAGAGATGGGTAGCCAGTTAATCACATCCACCGAAGTGTGGAAGACGGACTGGTTGAACTCAAAAAGGAGTCCGTAGATGAGGCAGAAGAAGGTTGCCATAGACGGCATGACGATGAGGAACTGGGCGAGGTAGAGGCGTAGAGTTGCGGCGTCGATTCCCGTGAGCGAGGCGATGTAGAATGCGATTGCGGTGGAGCCGATGAAGAACGCCACGCCGAGGACGGCGCTGGTGAGCCCGTTGCTTAGCTTTGAGTTACCAGAATCTGACATCCTCGCCCGTGCCGAGGCGAGGGTGAGGACTCGCGCGATCTTCAGGGAGATCCTGAGATTCAACCAGCCACCACCTACGACGCTAGTGCGTCAACTATCGGCTTGACGTCGCTGCTGCCCGTGAGTTTGAGGAAGACCTCCTCGAGGCTGGAGCCCGGCAGGCCGCTCATGCCCCTGAGTTCTGAGGCAGTCCCCTCCGCTAGCTTCTTGCCGTTGTAGAGGATGCCTATCTTATCGCAGATAGCGTCAGCTATCTCCATAACGTGGGTGCTGAAGATGGTGGTGACGCCCTCGCTCGCGAGTTTGTGAATGAGGTCCTTCATGATACGAGCCGACTTAGGGTCGAGGCCGCCGAGGGGCTCGTCTAGTATGAGTAGCCGCGGCTTCCCCAGGAGCGCCGCGATGATTGCGACCTTCTGCTTCATCCCATGGCTGTAACCACCAATCACCTCGTTCTCGTGGCCTATGAGCTCGAAGGCCTCGAAGAATTCCTTTATCCTTCCTTCCTGCTGCTTCGTCTCGAGGCCGTGGACGGCGCAGACGAAGTCGATATACTCGTAGGCTGTGAGGAAGTCGTAGAGCCTTGGCGCCTCTGGGACGTAGCCTATCGCGCGTTTGACGGTGAGGGGATCCCGGGTCGGGTCGGAGCCGTAGACGCTTATGGTCCCCGAGTCGGGTTTGACGAGGCCCATGATCATCTTCATCGTCGTCGACTTGCCGGAGCCGTTGGGGCCGAGAAGTCCGTACACGGAACCTTGTGTGATGGTCAGGTCGAGGCCGTCGACGGCCTGTGTTGAGCCGAACCTCTTCGATACGGACTTCAGGGTTACTGCCTCACTCAAGCTTGGTCCCTCTCAACACCAACCTTTAGCATGTATTTTATATGTTTCTGTGGGTGGTTCCCCTTTGGGTTCTAAATAGGGTAGGTAACTAGTCCCTGCCCTTGTTCTTCTCCGCGTAGGCCTTCGCTATTTCGAGGGGTGGCTGTATCTCGGCTGGGATGGGGGAGACGTACTTCTTCCCGATGAGGCGGTTGGCGTGCTCCTCCTTCGCCTTCTTCACCAGCTCGGGCTTCATCAGCAGGTCGAGGACCGTGCCGGCGGTGACCTTGCTGCTGAAGATGAGGCTCTTGTGGCCGAGGCCCATGGCGCCGCAGGCGACCCATTGCCAGCTGTGAGCGGGGCTTCCGAGCGGGTAGGTGGCCGTGTTGTACTCCACGGCGGGCACGACCCAGCTTACGTCGCCGACGTCGGTGGAGCCAGCGCTGCAGTAGTCTTCGCCGTAGGGGTCGAGGACGTCGTCCGCCATCTCCATGTCGGCGTATCTTTCCCAAGTCGGTACCTTCTGTCTCTTCATGTCGTCGATCTTCACCTGCCTGTCGAGGCCGGTGTTGATCTTCTTGGCGAACTCAAGCTCCTCGATAGTGTGCTGAGGGGCACCGATCTCCTTCATGTTTGCCGTGATGGTTTCGGCTATCGTCCTGTTGGGGATGAGGTTGTAGAGGCCCATGATGAACTCGACCTTGAGGGTCGTTTCCGTCATAAGGGCTGCGCCCTCAGCGATCTTGATTATCCGTTTGTAGATGGAGTCGAGCTGGTCTCTCTGGGGGGCGCGGATGTAGTACCAGCTGCGGGCGTAGTCGGGGACGACGTTTGGTTGTCCTCCTCCGACTTCGATTACGTAGTGGAAGCGGGCTTCTTGGATGACGTGTTCGCGGAGGTAGTTGACGCCAACGTTCATGAGTTCTATGGCGTCGAGGGCGCTTCTGCCCTGCTCGGGTGAGCCAGCGGCGTGGCTTGTCTTTCCATAGTAGTGGAACTTGACGCCGTTGACGGCGGTGCTAGTTCCTATAGTCGCGGCGTTAATGGAGTCTGGATGGTGGCTGATGACGGCGTCGACGCCGTCGAATAAGCCAGCACGGACCATGAAGACCTTGCCAACGAAATTCTCCTCGGCAGGGGTTCCAAAGAACTTGATGGTCCCCTTGGCCTTCGCTTTCTCCATCGCATAGCGGGCAGCTATCGCCCCAGCGACGCCGCTTGTGCCGTGAATATGGTGGCCGCAGCCGTGGCCCGGAGCCCCCTCTTTGAGGGGCACCTTCTCGGGGACGACCTTGTTGCTGATCCCTGGGAGGGCGTCGAACTCACCCATGATGCCGATGACAGGTTTACCGCTTCCCCAAGTTGCAATGAAGGCTGTGGGCATACCAGCAACACCTGCCTCAACTTTGAAGCCGTGCTTCTTCAACTCGTCTTGGAGCAGCTTAGAGCTCTTCGTCTCTGTGAGCCCGAGCTCGGCGTAGCCCCAGATGGTGTCCGCTACCTCTATGATCCTCTTCTGGTTCTGGTCTATCCAGCCCCATGCAGTCTCCTTGACCATGGGTGAAAGGAAAGGGCATCGAATCTATAAGATCAGCTAATCGAAGGCGCTGACGACGGCCAGGTCTAGCCGCGGTTGACGGAATTCTAAGCTTTTAAAACGATGGAGGGGGTTATCCGAGCTTCGCCGCGGCGGTCTTGGCTACTTCAAGTGGTGGGCCGATGTCGTCGGGTATCGCGCATCTGTATGTTCTGCTCTGCATCTTCTTGGCGTGCTCCTCCTTAGCTTTGGCGAGTAACTCCGGCTTGGTGAGGAGGTCGAGGGTGGCCCCCGCCATCGTCTTGGCTGCGAAGATGAGGCTCTTGTGCCCGAGGCTCGTTCCGCTGCAGGCGACGGTTTGCCAGCTGTGGCCGGGGGCGCCGAGGACGGAGGCGGCTGTGCCGAACTCCATGGTGGGTGTTTGCCAGCTCACGTCTGAGACGTCGGTGGAGCCTCCGCTGACCTCGCCTTCGTTCCATGGGTCGAGGATGTCGGTCACCATGTCGACGTCGATGTACTTCTCGGAGTTGGGCATCTTCGATTTGCGGAGGTTATCGATCTTCTGTTCCTTGGGGATGCTCTTCGCGATCTCCGCGGCGAAGGCGAGTTCCTCCTCAGTGTATCTAGGTGCTCCTATCTCCCTCATGTTGGAGACAATGACTCCGCTCAGTACCTTGCTCGGTAGAAGGTTGTAGACACCGGTGAGGAACTCGACTTTCAGCGTCGTCTCCGTCATCAGGGCTGCGCCCTCCGCTATCTTCAGGATGCGGGCGTAGATGTGGTCGACCTGGTCCCGCTCGGGTGCCCGTATGTAGTACCAGCTCCTCGCATAGTCGGGGACGACGTTGGGCTGCCCACCGCCCTCCTCGATGATGTAGTGGATGCGCGCCTTGTCGATGACGTGTTCGCGGAGGTAGTTGACGCCGACGTTCATGAGCTCGATTGCGTCGAGGGCGCTCCTGCCCTGCTCGGGGCTCCCCGCCGCGTGGCTCGTCTTACCGTAGTAGTGGAACTTGACGGAGTTGATGGCGGTGCTGCTGGATAGGCCCGCGGTGTTGACGGAGCCGGGGTGGTGGCTTAGGCAGGCGTCTACACCCTTGAAGAGGCCGGCTCGGACCATGAAGACCTTGCCGTCGTAGTTCTCCTCTGCGGGGCAGCCATACATCTTGATAGTACCCTCGATGCCCGCCTCCTCCATCTCACGCTTAATGGCTATCGCGGCGGCGACGGCTGTGACGCCGTGGATGTTGTGACCGCAGCCGTGCCCCGGCGCACCCTGTCTCAAGGGCTCCTTCCGGGGTACCTTTCCGTTGCTTAGGCCGGGGAGGGCGTCGTACTCCCCCATCAACCCGATGGTTGGCCCTCCTCCGTTGCTCCACGTGGCCACGAATGCGGTGGGCATCCCCGCAACGCCCTGCTCAACCTTGAAGCCATGCTTCTCCAGCTCACTCGGTGAGGAGTCTGGCTGACCTCTCCTCGACTAGCCCAAGCTCGGCATAGTCCCAGATCCTGTCGCTGAGCGAGATGATCTGCTTCGAGTTCTCGTCTATCCAGTTCCAAGCCCTCTCCTTCAACTCGGTCACCGATGGGTGTGATTGGGGTGTAGTCTGTTAAAGTGTTGCGCCGAGGCGGACAGGCGAGGGGGGTCGTGCGGGTTGGAAAACTCGCAAGAGTTTATAACCGATCACGGCGCGTGCTCCTTGAACACCATGTCATGCAAGTGCGGGTGCGGCTGCGGCGCACAGCAAGAAGAAGGAAGAAAGAAAGAAGGAGTAAGCCTTCATCACTTCAGCCACTTTTTTAACCGTCTTTTTGGGTTCCTCGGGAAAGGCTTAAGGGTTCGGCTGTCTGTGTGCTGGGCTAAGTGAGCCGATTGGATGGGGATCGACCTCGTTTCACTGCTGCTCCTCTCCGTTGGGCTCTCGATGGATGTGCTCTCCGTCTCTGCGGTGACGGGGCTCGGGTTGGGGAGGATGAGCCGGGGGCAGATGCTGCGCCTAGCGGGGGCATTCGGTGTCTTCCACGTCTTCATGCCCGTCTTGGGGTGGCTCGCCGGGGGCACGATTGTCGACTCTCATCTCGGGGTACGACCACTGGGTCGCTTTCCTCCTCCTCGCCTTCGTGGGGGGGAGGATGCTCCTTGAGGGGGTCAGGGGGGGTGAGGATGTGAATCCGTGCTGATATTTTAGAGCTTAGGAGCCTCCTGCTATTCAGTGTCGCTGTCAGCGTCGACAGTATAGCGGTGGGGCTGAGCTTCGGTCTAGGAGGCGTGCCGATACTGTTTCCCGCCTTGTTAATCGGGGTCGACGGCCTTCGCTCTTCACACTCATTGGCGTCGCGGTTGGTGCAGGACGGGTCAGTGGCTGGGAGGTGGTCGCAGATAGTCGGCGGAGTGATCCTCATCCTGATCGGGCTGAGGGTGCTGCTCAGCCACCTGTTTGGGGTCTGAATCGGTTACTGCTGGGCCTTCTCGGCTGCGACCTTCGCTATCTCGAGTGGCGGGGCGCAGTCGGCGGGGATGGGGGTCTTGTAGGTTCTGCCCTTGAGGCGGTCGGCGTGCTCGGCCTTGGCCTTCTTGAGGAGTTCGGGCTGGGTTATGAGGTCGAGGGCGGTGCCGGCTATGGTCTTGGCAGCGAATGCGAGGCTCTTGTGGGCGACGCTGCTTCCGCTCATTGCTACGAATTGCCAGCTGTGGCCGGGGGCGCCGAGGACGTTGAGGGTTGTGCCGAACTCGACGGTGGGGCACTTCCAGCTGACGTCGCCGACGTCGCTGCTGCCCGCCATGACCTCGCCCTCGCCGCTGGGGTCGAGGATGTCGGTGGGTAGGTCGACGTCGACGTACTTTTCCCAGCCGGGTATCTTGACCTTGCGGAGCATGTCTATCTTCTGCTCCTTGGGGAAGCTCTTGGCGATCTCGGCGGCGAAGTCGAGCTCCTTCTTCGTGTAGGTGGGTGCGCCGACCTCGCGCATGTTCTTAACGATGGTCTCGGCGACGGCCTTGTTGGGGATGATGTTGTAGAGGCCGTCGATGAACTCGACCTTGAGGGTGGTCTCGGTCATCAGGGCTGCGCCCTCGGCGATCTTGAGGATCCTTGCGTAGATTGGTTCGAGTTGGTCGCGTTCGGGTGCCCGTATGTAGTACCAGCTTCGGGCGTAGTCGGGGACTACGTTGGGTTGGCCTCCTCCGGCCTCGATGATGTAGTGGAATGCGGGCCTCCTGGATGACGTGTTCGCGGAGGTAGTTTACGCCGATGTTCATGAGCTCGATGGCGTCTAGGGCGCTGCTGCCCTGCTCTGGGTTTGCTGCGGCGTGGCTTGTCTTGCCGTAGTAGTGGAACTTGACTCCGTTTACTGCTGTGCTGCTTGTTAGGCGGGCTGTGTTCATGCTGCTGGGGTGGTGGCTTAGGCAGGCGTCTACGTCGTCGTAGTGGCCCTCCTTGACCATGAAGACCTTTCCGGCGTAGTTCTCCTCGGCGGGGGTGCCGAAGAACTTGACGTGCCCCTTGATCTTATCTGCCTCTAGCTCGTAGCGGAGGGCTATGGCTCCAGCCATTCCGCTGACGCCGTGGACGTTGTGGCCGCAGCCGTGGCCAGCGTGGCCTGGGGTTGAGTGGGTCCTTCTCTGTCTTGACCTTCTGGCTGATCCCGGGGAGGGCGTCGAACTCGCCCTGGACGCCGATGCAGGGCTGACCCTTTCCCCACTCGGCGACGAAGGCGGTGGGCATCCCCGCGACGCCTCTCTTGACCTTGAAACCATGCTTCTCGAGTTCGTCAGCGATTAGTTTACTTGATCTGGTTTCCCAGAGGCCGAGTTCAGCGTAGCTCCAGATCTTGTCGCTCATCTCGGCGAGGTGCTTCTGGTTTTCATCTATCCATTTCCATGCGGTCTGTTTCATGGGTGTTGTGTTGGGGGTTTAGGGGTTTAAGATTGGTGGGTGTGTGTGGGTGGGGGGGAGGGGGGGTATGTAACATCATCCAGCGTCTCCTTCTTTAACGGTTCAGTGGCGTTACTTGGGGATTGCCTGTTTACTTTATTTGTTTATGTTAATTTCTTGGTCGTCTGGGCTTTTTTCCTGTATTTAAGTGGGATGATAGTGTGATGATAGTGGATACTATCATCCATCGTCCTACGAGTCTTCAACCGGGATGTTTAGGGCCTCTTTTTCTTACGCGTGGCGATACTTATGAAAAAATTCATCTTTTTCCCGTGTTAAAAGCTTATTTTTTATTTGAGTATTTTTATGATATTTATTTAAATTTTAAGCTGTTTTAGGCTGTTGCGGCATCATCGATCGCAATGTGGCGGCAATATCGCGCCACTGGGTATTTTACATCGTCTCTTTACGACTCTCTTTGAGTGGTCTAGTAAGTTTCTAGGATGTGGTGTGTTTTGTCCACTTCTCGTAGTGTTTGCGGATTACGTCCATGACTTTCTCGGTCTCTTCCTTATTGTGGACCTTCTGGAATGTGATGCTGTGTTCCCACGCCTTGGTCTTGGGGTCTACCTTGTTTATCTTGACGTAGACCTGGATGCCCAGTTTTCTGATCTCCGCTATTATCTCGGTTTCCTGTTGTTTTACTTCTGGGGGGATTGACGTGTTGTTTTCACCTGTGTGTGATGGGTGGCTTGGGGTATTTATTGGGGTTGGTTATTTCTTGTGCTTGTAGCCTGCGGGGAGGGATACGGCCTTCCGCTCCTTGGTGGCCTTCTTCTTGGCCCTGACTAGCTCGTTGTGTTTCTTGACGCCGTCGATCTTGTCCTGCTTGCTCTTTGATGGCATGATTATTCTGTCCTTGCTGGGCGTCGGTGTCGCCTTATAGGTATGGTTTTTCGAAACCTGACTCAGTCCCGCAGAACCGAGATGTGGAAGATCAGCTGTTCAATCCCGAGGGAAACCTTTATGTCTCCCCAATAGGTAAACCCAATTGTATACCCATGGCCCAATACGAGACCGTATCCACGAAGATACCGCAGAACTTAAAACCAAAATCAAGAAACACAGCCTAAATGCATCAAAGATAATGAGGGAAGCCTTCGAACGAGAGGTCGCTAGGGCTGAGGCGGAGGAGCTAGACGCCCGCCTCGAGAAGATTTCCCCCGCCCTTGACCGTATCGACATCGAAGCTGCTATAGCTGGCATCCGAGAGGACAGGGACCGCCGCTGAACATCCTAGCCGATTCAAGCACTATCTTCCGCGCCCTCGTCACCCGTACGACACGCCGCCTCGCCGGCCACAACACTCTCGAACTCGCCCGCTACGAGGTAGGGAACGCCATTCTTAAGGAGAACCGCATATTCAAGACCCTCACACCCTCTGAGGCTGAGGAACTCACCCGAGCTGCTTCCACCTTATTCAAGAACATGACGGTGCTAACCATCGAGGACGTCCGAGGCCGACATCACCAAAGCAGCCATAGAGACCGGCCTAACCTACTACGACGCCTCATACTTACACACCGCCGACAATACTCGGCCTCACACTCGCCACCGAGGACAAGCGCCTAACCCAGGCCGCCAAACAAGCAGGAACCCCAACCACAAACCTAGCTGAACTCACATAGTAACCCGTGAAGATTATAAAACAAACTATTTATGTTGCTTAAGTTTGCTAAGAGTTAAGACACTTATTCCGCTACGCCACGTCTCAGCGAGGGAGGCTTCATTCCAGTCTCCGAAGGTTGACGCTCCCAGCTTCAGGTATATTTGGGGGAGGACTCTCTCAAATGCAAACTAACAATAAACTGATGTATATTATAATGTCGTATTTTTTACGACATTGTGATATAAAATGCCCGGAGAAAATCTGTTCCTTTAAAAGCTCCGGATAGATGGAAAGAAATACATCACGGCCGAGGTACCCTAAGGTATTTTGAGCCGGAGAGTATAGAGAAGTAAAACGGGAAGGTTTCCCCTTAACATTATTAAAACCTATATATTGCATGCGTATTACGAATGTAATATATATGAAGAATATCAGCCTGAGATTACCCGATAAATTGCTTGAGGATATTGATAAGTTGGTTGAGGAAGGTCACTATTCAAGTCGAACGGAGGCATTAAGGGAGGCGGCTCGTAACCTTCTTAATGAACAAGTAGGCGTTTTACGACATCCGCCAACGGTAATCTCCAGGGATGAAATATGGAAGGAGTTTAAAGAGGAAAACGATCTTAAATAAGCTCCTCTGGTACGCAGACCTTTGTTCCATATTAAATTGCGGCTCTCGTCATTTCTTTGTCGCGGAGCACCCTAACGCTAAAATCGCTGTAGTCAAGGGCTGGGTATAGTAGTTTTTTAAATGTAGTCACCCTATAGACATGGTTAATATATTTGTAGTCACCTTAAGGTAATGTGATATCGAGATCCGTGAAAAGAACGGCGTTAAAAAATACTATCTGGCTCATTCATTCAGGGTCGGGGATAAGGTCAAAAAGGCGAGAGTTTACCTAGGCGCAGATTTAGCGCCCGAACAATTAGAGCTAGAAAGAAAAAACGCCGAGGCCGAGCTAATCGAAAGGATAAAAAAGAAACAGGAAATAGGGGATCCATTCATCACAGTTCTCCCTTCCTCTGAGTTGAAGGAGCTAGAGACGCTTGAAGCTCGTGGAAGTCTCCGCGTACTACATCTCTCGGAGCTTGACTGGGATAAATTCAAGGAGGCGTTCACATACGATACAAACGCGATTGAAGGATCACAGGTCGAACCTAGGGAAGTAGAAGGAATACTAAAAGAGGGCAGATGGCCCGAGGACGCGAGCAAAGAGGACATTTCGGAGACGTACGGCGTCGCCGACGCAGTCGATTACATCCGCAGGACGGAAGAACACCTCTCCCTGGAGATGATCAGGGAGCTTCACAGGATAGTCTTTAAAAACTCACTGCCTTACGCGGGGAACTTTCGAGAGAAGGGGATGGAGGTCGTCGTA
Organism: Candidatus Bathyarchaeota archaeon; assembly: GCA_963820555.1. Taxonomy (GTDB): domain Archaea; phylum Thermoproteota; class Bathyarchaeia; order TCS64; family TCS64; genus UBA8941. The sequence continues at coordinate 4,316 of CAWGAT010000041.1, read as the reverse complement.
TCGGATGCATATGGGAACGTCATACACCGAGGTGCACCCTCCACACAGATCATGAGCCTACTAAGAGAACTCGTGAGATGGTATAATGGAAACAGGAACAGGTAACCGCCGCTCGTTTTGGCCGCAGTCATCCACAACCAATTCGAGAACATCCACCCCTTTCGTGATGGAAACGGCCGAGTGGGGCGGCTCCTCCTCAACAACATACTGCTGAAGCACGACCTGCCCCCGCTGAATATAGAATTGAAGAACAGATCACAGTACTACGCCGCACTACAAGCGTACGAGAAAAACCACGACATACGCCCCACAATCGAGCTGATGCTCAAGGAGTACAGGGCGCTGAAGAAGATGATCAAACCAAGGTGACTACAAAAATTAAAAATTGTAGTCACCTACAGAAAAGAGTTGGAATCAATTCATCACTGAGTAGAAAATAATCAAGATTTTAGTAGCTTGCGTATCTCGAATACAAAGCTCTTCGCCCTCTCAAGAGATGTCTGCGCGTATCCTCTTTTAGCCTGAACCCCAATGTCGTATTGGAACTTGCTCCTCTTCTTACGCTCGCTTTCGTAGGAGATAATCAACTCGTCCGCCTTCCTCTGCATTCTCTTCATCAGCTCCTCTCTACCGATAAGTTCCAGCCCCACCGCCTGAGCCTCCTCATATTGCTCTAGTAGCTTCGCCAGCTTCTCGTTCGAAGCGTAAAAGTGGATGAGGGCATCCGCTGTGACCTTATGCACTATCTGGCCAGTGGCCCTTATGCCCTGTTTCGCCAGCAGCGCAGTCGCGGCGTAGAACATAGAATAGTATGAGGAGACGATCACCCATAGGTAGGACTCGAAATCCGCGCTGACCTTCAGCTTTTCCTTAAGGGGGCTCTCGTCTGATATTTCCTGTAAGATCGATGCTGTTCTCAGTGAAGACTCTGCGTTGGCCATGAAGAAGTCGACAAACCTGACCGAATCCTTATCGCCTGTCTTCAGCAGCCCGTCCTCAGTATAGATTCTGACGTTTCTCCTCGCTTCGTCCAGCCGCTGTTTCTCGATCATAAAACCTCCTCCAGGGTCCTGAAAAGTGTCTCCGCGCCGTACGGGACGATTCTATTGTCCACCGCCTCCCATGCAACGTTAGGCTTCTTCTCTTTGAGGAGCTCGATAAACTCGCCGTGTGTCAGAATCGTCTCATGGATACTGAGGGGGCTGACGCGTTGGACGGTTCCTATGGCAGTCTCCGCTTCATTCCCAAAGCCCCGCTCGGGTACGATGAGGAGCACATCCAAGTCGGATCTCGCTGATGCTTCACCCTTTGCATGGGAGCCGAATAACATGAGGATGAAGAAGGGTGGGGAAATTCTGGAGACCAGATCGTTGATGAGGATTTCTATGTCTCTGTGTCTCTGGAAAAATCTGCTAGCGCGTATCCCCTCAATGTATGCGAAAAGTTGTGAATTGCCCTTGAGGTTGAGCCTGCAGTATGTTACTGGGCGCCTCTTCTCGGCAATAACGCATCCCTGCTTTGCCAGCCGCGTCGTCATTGTGTGTGTTATCTTGTAGTCTTTCCCGACTGCCTCAGCTATCTGTCGCACCGTGAAGCTCTCTCGGATTTTCGAACTCAAGAAGGCTAGGACCTCGACCGAGGTCTTAGTTAGTGGCTCTAAGTACATAATATTATGTATAAAAATACATAATTGGTTATTAAATCTTATCCAAGATATAAATCAAATTTTTACGATTTTTATAATGAAGTATGATTTACAGGAGTTGAGACGCATAATCATAATTTAGATTTGAATCATAATAAATATTTCGCTAAAAAGCGAAAATTATTATTGAAAGCGAAATATTTGTGAATTTATGAATGTTGGTTACGACTGTCACCAAAAGAGTTCGAGAATATAGAGGCCGACCTGCTTGATGTGACATGGCATTTGTAATAGAATCCCCAAGAAAATTTATCAAAACCTGGGATTAAACTAATTTATAATTTATTTTTAGATAATAATATATATTTGATTAATGGGATAAATTTTAGTGAAATTAATGATTGAAAGTAACGGACGCATAAGCTTTGGAGAGGCGGATGAGACTTGGGGGAAGTACGACCTAAATCAGATGCAAATCCGATTTAACGACTCTGACACAGGTTACAAGGCGATTATACATCAGGGGGAGATGGTGTCGATCGTTCGCAGGGGCTATGAGCTTCTGCCGAACGAGGAGGCGGTTAGCATCGCGGACCAGGCTGCTGATCTGGCTGGTCTCGTTCCCTTTGATGAGTTCACCGGTGATTGGTTCGTCAGGATGAAGGATCACGTTATCTATGATAGGGCTGCCCACAGGGTTCACGCCCTCTACGCTTTGAACCAGGACTACGACGTTAATGGGGATAAGATGCACATCGGGGTCGGCGTGCATAACAGCATAGATGGGTCGCTTGGTTTCGGCTGCGGGATCTTCACGTTCAGGACAGCCTGCGCCAACATGGTCTTCGCGGGGCTGCCGGGGTACAGCCAGAGTTTCGACCAGAGGAGGACCCTCGAGCACGTCTACAGGATGCACACAGCTGGCCTAAGGTCGATTCTCGATGACATGGGTAATGTGATACTAAGAGTCATGGAGAGGGCCGGTGATGTGCTACTCTCATACAGGAGAATGGCTGATGAGAAGGTGACAGACGAATTAATTGACAGAATTCTAAACAGTCGGCTCAGCCGGAAGACTCTCCCCGGCTATCTAACGGAGGAGGATGCGACGATCCCTGATCTGTCCAAGTGGCAGCTATACAATGATGTGACGGAGCTCATCTGGCACAACCAGAAATCGGGACTCAAGACGAAGACGTTTCAGTTCAAGACCCTCCACGGCTTGATACCGCTCAAGGTGATTGCATCCTGACCCTTCAGGAATCGAAAGCTGATGAGAGGCTGATTAAATCATGCGCGTCCTGCGGTCACGTTAGAATTTGTGCAGTGTTTAGGGCAGTCTCACCACTCCTGGCACAGAACTGGGACGACAACACCAGACCAATCGAACCCGACAGCCTAGCCAACATCTGCAAGGAGTACATCTCCGCTTCAGCGATTCAAATTCTAAACGAATGACAAGATTAAATGTTTGAATAATGGAATACCCCGATCTCGTTAATTTACCAGATTCGTGATTATCGAAATGCATCGTTAACATTAAATATATGAAATACATTTAATGTATTGGCTACATCCAAAATATTAAGTGAATTAAATGTATCAAAACCATCAAGGTAAAAAAAAGAACATTGCATTATTTCCAGAGACTCACAAGCGACTTGAATTATTCAAGGCAGATTTAATTAAGGATAAGCAAAATCCAAATTTGACATACGACGAGGTTATAAACATACTTTTGGATAGGGGGAGAGCGTGAAATGCCAAATTCAAAGAAGGCTGAACCTAGAAAAGATTCGAATCGAATTATAACCTTGGATGATGTCCTAAAAACACCATTGAGAGAAAGAATAAAGAGACCACTAGAAGGAACGACATCTTACGCTTACAAACTTGAAGACCTCCTAGGTCCACTAAATGAGGTTGAAAGAAAATACGCGCCAAAGGAGCTTTACATCTCTGGCATTATCCCCATCCCATTACCTGGTCCTCGATTATCAGTGATTGGATCACGAAATGCTTCTCCAGAGGGTTTGAAAGCAGCCGCTAAAATCGCTAAAACACTTGTTCAACATGATGCAATCGTTGTTAGCGGTCTTGCCAGAGGCATAGATACAATGGCTCACAGGAATGCGATAGATGAGGGCGGGTATACAATTGCGGTCCTAGGAACGCCCTTGAACAAAATATATCCAAAAGAAAATGCATCGCTACAAGATTTTATTATGCGTAATCACTTGGCAGTATCTCAATTTCCCATTGGATATCCCTCTCAACCGAGAAATTTTGTGATTCGTAACAGAACAATGGCACTCATTTCTAATGCATCGATTATCGTGGAAGCCGGTGAAACGAGTGGCTCGCTTCATCAAGGATGGGAGGCTCTCAGACTCGGTAGGCCACTTTTCATTTGGAAATCTATAATGGAGAAGGATTTAAAGTGGCCTGAAAAAATGATGGCGTATGGGGCAATCGAGTTGAAGGATCCCGAGGAAATATTTGATTATGTGCCGAGCCAAGACTTGATGTTCGATTTTGTAATGTGAAGAAAAAATGAAGTTAACATTAACAAATCTTGAGTTCGGCTCCTTTTTGACATATTGTCCTCGAGGTGATGAGGAAGGTCTTCAAAATTCTAGGGAAGCTATGAAATTATTAACTTACTGATGCC
>CAWGAT010000040.1:0-55172 GCA_963820555.1 Candidatus Bathyarchaeota archaeon | reverse complement strand
CCTTCGCGTCCTCCCTACTGAGGTACTTGATGCCGACGGCTCCGGCTGCGCCGGTGCGTAGGGCGGTGATGTAGGTTCCGTCCATGATGGCGAGGGGGGAACCGTTCTCAGGGCTGTTGATGACTATCTTCGCCTGGACCGCGGGTAGGTTGTAGTTCTTCTTGTTGTCGGGGTGGACTGTGACGAGCTTCGTGCCCGCTGCGCCCAGGTTGGGCATATAGGCGGGCATTGCGATGAGCACGCCCTTCGGGAAGTGGAGGTAGACGCGGGGCGGCATCTCGATAGCCTTGTTTCCCATCTCCCGGAAGCCGTTCTCCACGGCCTCGAAGGCGCTCTTCATGTCAAGCACCTGCTTGACCTCATCCTGTGTTAAATATAGAACCATGATTATCTCCTTAGAGAGTAGGGCGGGTTTGGAGTATTAATTATTTCGAGCACTATGGAAACCGCCAAATATTCTCGGGTAAATCGTGTAACCAGGATGGACCTCGCCGCGGCGCTCTCAATCGTCGGCTTCTTGCTGCTTGTCATCTTACTATCGGGGCTATTCCTGCTTCAGGTCATCTTCCGCATCATCCGGCACTGGTACCACTTCCCCATCCCCTCCTTCATGATTCAGTTCATCGATAACCCCCTCAGGCGGCGCTTCATCCAGAGCCCGGAGGTCGCGGCAGACCGGATGGGGCTCCTGCCGGGGATGCGAGTCGTGGAGATCGGCCCGGGTAAGGGCAGCTACACCTTCGCCTTCGCCCGGAGGGTGATGCCGGATGGAGTAGTCTACGCCTGCGATATCCAGAAGGACGTTGTGGATAGGTTGAGAGAGAGGGCGAGGAGGGAAGGTGTGAGCAACGTCGACGCCAGGATAGATAACACCCACGCCTTCTCTTTCCCCGACGACTCAATGGACAGGGTGATCGCCCTCTCCTGCCTCGCGGAGATACCGGACCCCGTCAAGGTGCTCAAGGAGTGCAAGAGGATACTAAAGCCGGGTGACCTAGTCTGCCTAACCGAACTGTTGCCCGACCCCGATTACCCTTTTAGGGGCACTGAGAAGATGTGGGCCGCCGAGACGGGGTTGGAACTAGCGGAGGAATTCGGCGGCTTCTTCGCCTACCAGCTCCACTTCAGGAAGCCGGTCATGGCGTGAACTTTTCGCCGCCCGTGAAGACGCGCTGCAGCTCCGAGTAGAGGACGTGGAACCCGTCGTAGGTCTTCGAGGAGACCGCGATGGGGCTGAACTCGACACCCATCCTCTCAATGATCTCCAGCATGTCCTGACTCATCTCCTTGTTCATGCCGCTTAGGCGGGCGTCCACCGCCTCCCTGAGGACGTCCGGGTCCTCGGACCAGCTCATCATAGCCTCTAGCTCCTTCTCCTTGAGGAGGTCTATCTTGCTGAAGACCTGGAACTGGGGGAGCTGGAACCGGATGTTTATGGCGGATGCGAGGAACATGTTCATGACGTAGTTGAGGGGGTCCCTGCAGAAGCCGGCGTCGAAGAGGTAGACGAGGCCCTTGTCGGCGTCGGTGAGCTTCTCCGCCACCTGGGCGCCTATGTCGCGGAAGGCGAAGAGCTCCATCTGCCCTGGCGTGTCGACTATGCAGATGTCGGGGGTGAAGTCCTCGATGTCCTGGCTGACCTCCTCGACGACGTCCTTGATCATGTCGGTGGCGGCGACGAGGCCGCCGTTTGGGCCGAGGCCGTACTCCTCCATCACGTCCTCGACCTTTATGTAGTCGCGGATGTCGACGTTGGCGGAGTAGGGGAGGCTTGGGGCGCCGGGGTCGAGGTTTATAGCCATGACGTCCTCGCGCTGCATCTCCAGCCAGCGGGTGAAGGCGGCGGTGAGGCTCGATTTGCCGCTCCCGGCGGTCCCCACCATGAATATCATGTGCATGGCGGTTACCCTGTGAGGTCCCTGAATGCCTTGTATGCGGTGGCGAGGCTGGTGCGCTCCGCCCTCTTGAAGGCGTAGCCGCAGACGGGGGCGACGAGTCCCTTGGCGCCCTTGTCCTTGGCGACCTTCATCCCCCTTATAGCGTCGAGGAGGATGGAGCCGCCGTTGGGGGCGTCCTCGCTGCTCAGCTTCAGATCCATCGTGAAGGGGACGCCGCCGAAGTAGCGCCCCTTGACCCAGAAGAAGCTGTCACGCCCGTTGCCGAGGAAGTCGACGAAGTCGGTGGAGCCGGAGACGAGTGGAAACTTGTAGGGGACGTGCCCTGTGACGGCCGCCGTCTTTATGCTCCTCTTCGTGTCCTTCGTCTTCTCCAGCGTGCTTATCGACTCGGCGCCGCCGCCGACGTCGAGCTGGTAGCTCTCGTCTATGTGGGCGCCGCGGCTGTGCAGGAACTCGAGGATGCCGATGTGGATGGCTGTGGCGCCGACCTGGTCGAGGAGGTCGTCACCCGCCACAGGGAGCTTCGCCGCTGCGAACTTCTTCACGAGCGCGGCGTCCCCGGCGACGCTCGACGGCGTCGTGTTGAGGTAGGCGCAGCCCGCGTCGATGGCCGCCTTCGCGTAGAGGGCGGATGCCTTGTCGCTGCCCCCCGAGACCATGTTGATGAGCATATCCGCCTTTGCCTTCCTTAGCTCCGCGGCGACGTCGACGGCCTCGGCTGATGACCGCTTTGATGCTGCTGAGCGCGCCCTCCTCAGTGAGGTCGGGGGCGGGACCCATCTTGACAGACACCTTGAGCTTCGGCACATCGGCGACCTTCGGGGCCTGGTTCGGCTTCGCGAATATGGCCTCGGAGAGGTCCTTGCCCACCTTCGCCTCGCTTATGTCGAAGGCGGCGACGAACCTTATGTCGGATGGCTTGTAGCCGCCGAGCTCGGGGTGGAGGAGCCCGAGGGGCTCCTTCGCCTTGGCGTAGAAGTGTGTTCCCTGTACTAGGCTTGAGCAGAGGTTTCCGGTGCCGGCGATGGCGACCCGTATCTCACCCATGGTTCCACCTGCCAGCTGAGGGGCGGCTACGGGTATAGAAGTGTAACGTTTCAGCTCGAGGGGCTTCTCCATGGCGAGGCCGTCCTCGTCCCGGTAGTACCGGGGCAGGACGCCGAGGTCTCGGTAGCCCCGTCTTCCGGTAGAGGCGCTGGGCTGACTCGTTGCCAGCCCTGACCTCAAGGTATGAGAACTCGGCGCCGCGCTCCCGGAACCTGCGCTCAAGCTCGTCGAGGAGCCTCCCCGCTATCCCCTTACGCCTCCACGCCTCGGCGACGGCTATGTTCATGACGTGGCCCACCTTGACCCCGCGCCTCCACTCCATCTCCCCGATTGAGTAGGCGACGACCTCGCCGTCGGCCTCGGCGACGAGGAAGAGGTCCGGCGCCCGACCCCGCATAAGGTAGAAGATGGAGCGCGGCCAGGGGTCGGGGTAGCTCCCCACCTCGATCCTGTGGATGGTCGCTGAGGTCCGCGGCTGCCGCGAGTCGTATCGCTGGGCTCCAACTCAGGCGTGGAGGGGGCGCATCATTATTTATGGGTTGAGGCAGCAGAAGCTGCGAGTACAAGTTCCTACCAAAATACCCCAGCGGGTAGCAACTATTTAACGGGGGCGAGGGTATTTCCCCCATATGCTCCGCCTCGGCATAATCGGTTGCGGGAGGGTCACCACAATGTTCCACCTAAAAGCCATAGAGGCCTCGGGCGTCGTGGAGCTCGTAAGCATCTCGGATAAGAGTGGGGAGCAGCTCGCGGAGGTGAAGGGCGCCACTGGCGTTGGTCATGCCTGCGGCGACTACCAGGAGACTGCTCGCCAAGCCGGAGGTCGAGGCCGTGGCCATCAACACGCCTCCTCGGTTCCACGAGGAGATGACCCTCGAGTCCCTAAAGGCGGGGAAACATGTCCTCTGCGAGAAGCCACTAGCCCAGACCGTGGAGGGCTGCGAGCGGATCAAGCAGGCGAAGGGGGGCCTCGTCGTCCTCCCCGCCCACAACTACGTCTACACCCCCGCCCTCTACAGGATGGAGGAGAAGATCAAGCAGGGGGCCATCGGCGAGGTAAAGCGCGTCAAGCTCAACTTCGAGAACAACCTCGGAATGTACGGCTCCAAGACCGACTTTCGCACCAAGGATCCACGAGGCATAGTCGAGGACGTGATGCCCCACATACTCAGCGTCGCCGGCATAGTCGCTGGGCAAGCCGAATAGGGTCGTCGACGTCTCCGGCCTCTGCAAGAAGTACGAGGTCTGCGACAACCTCCACGCCACAGTCGAGACGGAGCGGGGGGTCACCCTCGACTGCACGGCGAGCTGGACGCGGACCATCCCCACCTTCGCCGTCGCCATCGAGGGGGAGAAGGGCACACTTAGAAGCGACTTCGCCACAAACCCCTACAGCTACACCCTCGAAAACCGAGGGCGGGAAGACGAAGACCAGCGAAAGGGGCGTGGGCTGGTACCTAGACATGATCCAGTTCAAGCACCCCAGCTTCCCCGAGCAGTACAGGCACCTTGAGCAGCTCGTCCACAGGGGAGGGGAGCCCCGCATAACCGTGGACGACGAGATAGCGATGCTCAGGGTGATGCAGGAGATGGGCGACAGGCTCGCCGCGGGGAAGGTGGACTAATTGGCTAAGGTAGCGCTCGTGAAGGCGGGGGACGACACGGAGGCGGCCGTCAGGAGGGCGGTGGACCTCGCCGGGGGCCTACAGATCAAGGCCGGGATGAAGGTCGTCATCAAGCCTAACATCTGCAACTCCAAGAACCCCCAGGGGATGGTCCTCACCGACTTCGCCATAATCGAGGCGGCTGTGAAGATGGTCCGCGAGAAGGGGTGCGAGCCCCTGGTTGTAGAGTCCGACAACATCGCCGACACGGCGGACACCCGCGTCAGGGAGTCGGGGCTCATGGCGAAGCTGGAGGAGTGGGGGGTCCCGTTCCTCAACCTCAGCACCGACGAGTGCGTCTCCAACGAGGTCGCGGGCACGGAGATAATGATCCCGAAGACGATGACCAGCGCCGACTACGTCCTCAACCTCGCCAAGATGAAGACGTGCGCCCATACGACGGTGACCCTCGGCATAAAGAACCTCTACGGCTGCTTCCAGGAGGCGAAGAAGAGCCGCCTCCACAAGAAGCTCGACGAGGTACTCCCATTCCTCGCGAAGACGATCAGGACAGACATGACGATCGTCGACGGTCTCACCTGCATGGAGGGGAACGGCCCGGTTGTGGGTAACCCCCGGAGGATGGGCGTCGTGGTATGCGGGCCCCGACGTCGTCGCCGTCGACAGCTTCTGCGTCGGGTTGATGGGCTTCAAGCCGGAGGAGATCAGGCACGTGGCGAACACCGCGCTCCTCGGCGTCGGGCAGATAAGCGGCTACGAGGTCGTGGGTGACCCCTGGGAGGGGTTCGTCTGCCACTTCGAGCGCCCCTACTCGCTGAAGGCCAACATAAAGTCGCTTGGCGCCGTCAGGGACGTCTACCTTAAGCGCTGACCCAATCGTCTCCCGTCGATGCCCCAATCGATCCCTGTCGATTCGCTTAAATAGAAACCAGCCAACCTACTCCTAGTTTCCGGATAGGAGTAGACATGAAGACTCTGATCAGGGTCGGCATCGCTGGGCTACGGCGCCTACGTGCCGATGTACAGGCTCAAGGCCGCCGAGGTAAACCGCATGTGGAGCACCTCGGGGGAGCCCGTCGAGGAGAAGGCCGTAGTCGCCCTCGACGAGGACACGGTCACCATCGCGGTCGAGTGCGCGCGCCAGGCCGTTCTGCGCTCCGGGGTCGACCCCGCCAAGATCGGCGCCGTCTACGTCGGCACCGAGTCGAAGCCCTACGCCGTCAAGCCATCGGGCACCATAGTCGCCGAGGCCATCGGCGCGACGCCGAGCGTATCCACCGCCGACTACGAGTTCGCCTGCAAGGCGGGCACCGAGGCGATGCAGACCTGCGTCGGCCTCGTCGGCAGCGGTATGCAGAAGTACGCCATGGGCATAGGCGCGGACACCGCACAGGGTAAGCCAGCCGACGCACTTGAGTACACCGCCGCCTGCGGTGGCGCCGCGTTCCTCTTCGGCCCGGCCGAGGAGAGCGTCGCCGAGCTCGAAGCCTCCTATAGCTATGTCACGGACACGCCCGACTTCTGGCGCCGCCCCAAGGAGATGTATCCCCGCCACGGCAACAGGTTCACCGGGGAGCCAGCCTACTTCAAGCACATCACCGGTGCGGGGAAGGCGCTCCTCGCGGAGACGGGGTACAAGCCCACCGACTTCAAGTGGGCGGTCTTCCACCAGCCGAACGCGAAGTTCCCCATCAATGTCGCGAAGATGCTAGGATTCGGGATGGACCAGATCAACCCGGGCCTCGTCTCCCCGGTCGTGGGCAACACCTACGCGGGCAGCAGCCCGCTGGGACTCGCCGCGACGCTCGACGTCGCCGAGCCCGGTGACATGATATTCATGGTCAGCTATGGCAGCGGCTCCGGCAGCGACGCCTTCGTCTGGAAGGTCAGGGCGCCCATAAAGCACCGCCGTGGCGGACCCAAGGTCAAGAGCTACATAGACAGGAAGAGGTACGTCGACTACGCGACCTACCTCCGCCACAGGGGGCAGATAATAGCATGAGGAAGGTAGCAGTAGCCGGAATAGGATTCACCAAGGTCGGCGAGCCCTGGGAGAGGAACGTCAAGGAGCTCTTCGCAGAGGCCGCCCTCGCCGCGTTGAAGGACGCGGCGCACACGGAGATCGACCAACTCTACGTCGCTAACATGATGGGCGCCCACCTGCAGGGGCAACTGGGCATGGGAGCGATGATGGCGGAGGCCATCGGCAGGCCCGGCCTACCAGCTGTGAGAATTGAGGCTGGGCAGGCGAGCGGAGGAGTCGCCTTCAACGAGGGCGTCAAGGCCGTCGCCTCCGGCCTCAGCGACTGGGTCCTCGTCGGTGGCGTCGAGAAGATGAGCGACCTCCTCCCCGAGGCCGTCACGACAGCACTCGCGGGGGCAGAGGAGCAGGAGTACACCGCATACACCGGCGTCACGAAGACGGGGCTCTCCGCCATACTCCACAGGCTCTACAGCCACGAGTACGGTGCGACGCCTGAGGAGATCGGCTGGTTCGCGGCCCGAAGCCACGACAACGCGGTAGGCGTCGCCCACGCCCAGTACCCCTTCAAGCTCAGCATAGAGCGCGTGATGACGAGCCCGATGGAGGCCGACCCCATCAGGATGATGGAGTGCGCGGCGGTCGCGGACGGCGCGGCAGCCGTGCTCCTCGGCCCAGCGGACAAGATCACCACCGGCATCGAGGTGGCTGCCTCGACGGTCGCCACCGACCACCTGTCCCTCGCATCCCGCAAGAACCCACTCACCCTCGAAGCCGTAAAGAAGGCCGCAGCCAAGGCATACGAGATCGCCAAGGTCAAGCCCAAGGACATCGACGTCCTCGAGGTCACCGACGACACCACAATCGACGGCGTCCTCAGCCTCGAGGACCTCGGCTTCGCAGAGAAGGGGAAGGGCGCGAAGCTCGTGGCGCAGGGATACACGACCCGCACGGGTGAGATACCTACGAACAACTTCGGCGGACTCAAGGCCCGCGGCAACCCCATAGCGGCTACGGGACTCTACCAGATAGTGGAGACCGTCATTCAGCTACGCGGGAAGGCGGGGGCGAACCAGGTCCCCGACGCGAAGATAGGGATGGCACAGAGCATGGCGGGCGTAGGCTCCACCTGCTCCGTCGCCATCCTCAGGAGGGTCTGAGGATGAGCGTACCAAGATACTGGCGCGAGGAGAAGCCCCGCTACAGGCTCATGGGCGAGGAGTGCGCTAAGTGCGGCGCAAAGCACTACCCCAAGACGCCCGTCTGCGGCTGCGGCGGCACCGAGTTCAAGCCATACAAGCTCGCAGAGACGGGCAAAGTCAAGAGCTGGACCGTCATCAGAAACGCGCCACTCGGCTACGAGAGGTTCACCCCATACGTCGTCGCACTCATAGAGCTGGACGATGGCGTCCACATCCTCAGCCAGGTAGTAGATATCGAGCCCGAGGCCGTCAAGGCCGGTATGAAGGTCGAGTACACCTTCCGCAAGGTCACCGAGGACGGGCAAGCGGGGCTGATCCAGTACGGGTACAAGTTCCGCCCCGTAGTCGACTGACCCGTTTCCCCTTTTCCATTACCTCGTTTAAAAACAGCCCTTCCTCCCGATCTACACGTGTCGGAAAAACGGGTCGAGAGGGACTTCCTCGGGGAGGTCGAGGTCCCCGCCTCCGCCTACTACGGCTCATTCACCGCGAGGGCGCTCAGGAACTACTTCAAGTGCACACAGGTCTGCCCGAAGGGCATTAAGGTGACGAAGGCCATCAACCTGACGAACGCGAGGATCAGAAAGAGGTCCGGTGGCTAGGAGTGAGGCGAGTTCACGAGTTTGAGATGGGGGCCATCCCCCCATACAGCTTCGAGCTGACAGTGAACAAACCTGCGGGCTGGTGGTGGGCGACCCCCAACGAGATCTATGATAAGTGTACTCTCTGGACTGCGACCCGCTTCAGGGATAAACTCATCGGGGTAAAACTCTGGAACCTTGGAACACTTGGCAAGCCGCGGATGAGGTGGGGGCAGTGGACGGGCCACGCCTTCGTCTACGTCCTCAACGACCTCGAAAAGATATCGAAGAGGATCAGCGTGGACTTGACGAAGTACTAGCTAAACGCTTATACGCGTCGCGGCTCACAGCCTCGTATGCCAAAGAAGCTATCTGTTGGAGTTATCGGCGATTTTCGAGCAACTTACGAGACGCACACCGCCACAAACATTGCCTTCAAGCACTCGGCGGATCGCCTCGGTGTAGGTGTGGAGGTCGAGTGGCTTCCCACGCCCTCCCTAGACGGGGACGCCGAGGGGAAGATGGATCGATTCGACGCGTTCCTCTGCGCCCCGGGCAGCCCCTACAAGAGCACGGAGGGCGCCCTGAACGGGATCAGGTTCGCGAGGGAGAACGATCGACCCTTCATCGGCACCTGCGGGGGGTGCCAGCACGCGATCATCGAGTTCGCGAGGAACGTCATGGGGATCATGGACGCGGAGCACGCGGAGGAGCACCCCGACGCCTCCAACCTCTTCGTCACCCCCCTCACCTGCTCACTCGTCGGCAAGGTGGAGGAGGTGAAGGTCCTAGCCGGGACACGGGCCTCAAAGGTCTACGGAGCGCCGACCATCAGGGAAAAGTTCTACTGCAACTACGGTCTGAACCCATCACGGAGGGCGGAGGTTGAGGAGGCGGGGTTGCGCGTCTCCGGCCTCGACGCCAGCGGGGAGGTCAGGATACTCGAGCTCCCCAAGGCGCGCTTCTTCTTCGCCACACTCTTCGTCCCGCAGGCGACCTCCACCCCTGAGCACCCGCACCCTATGATAACGGGTCTCCTCCGCTCCGCCGCGGCGGCCTAGCCCGCCCCCTTTATATTTTGCACCCGCAGATTCGTTTAGGGCTGAAAGGGCATGTCCACAGGCAACATCTACGAGACCATCACCGAGATCGCGAAGAGGCGCGGCTTCTTCTGGCCGAGCTTCGAGATATACGGCAACATAGCGGGCTTCACAACCTATGGCGACGCTGGGCGTCAAGCTCAAGCGCAACATCGAGGCCCAGTGGAGGGAGCACTTCGTCAGGAGGCAGGGCTTCTTCGAGATCGAGGACCCCATAGTCAACAGCAGCAAGGTCTTCGAGTCGAGCGGCCACCTCGCCAACTTCAAGGAGTACGCGACGACGTGCAGCCAGTGCGGGAGGGGCTTCCGCGCCGACCACCTCATCGAGGAGAAGACGGGGATGGAGCACGTCGAGGCGCAGGGCGGGGAGGCGATAAAGAGGCTACTCGTCGAGAACAACATCAAGTGCCCGGTCTGCGGCGGAGCTCTCAAGGAGCCGACGCTTGTACTCACGATGTTCCAGACCCAGATAGGCGCGACGGGCGACGAGGTGGGTTACATGCGCCCCGAGGCAGCCCAGGGCATGTTCACAAACTTCAAGCGCTGCTACCAGGCCAACAGGGAGCGCATCCCCTTCGCCATAAGCCAGCAGGGGAAGGTGATGAGGAACGAGGTCAGCCCACGCCGTGGCATGCACAGGCTCCGCGAGTTCACAATAATGGAGCTTGAGCTCTTCTTCGACCCCCTCAACCCCACGTGCCAGTGGCTGAAGGACGTGGAGGGTGAGAAGGTCCGCCTCATCACGGAGGAGATGGAGGAGAAGGGCGTCAAGGAGCCGATAGAGATCACCATTAAGGAGGCCGTGGCGAAGGGGCTCGTCCTCACGGAGTGGCAGGGCTACTTCATGGGCGTCGGCAAGCGCTTCATGGAGAGCCTGGGCGTGCCCCCGGAGAAGCAGCAGTTCCGCGCCCACCTCCCCCAGGAGAGGAGCCACTACAGCAGCCAGACCTTCGACCACGAGGTCCAGACTAGGAGCTGGGGCTGGATTGAGGTCGCGGGCCACGCCAACAGGACGGACTATGACCTCAACGCCCACCAGAAGGGCAGCGGCGTCGACATGTCCGTGCTCCGCAAGGACGGCACACGCTTCGTCCCCCACGTCATCGAGCCCAGCTACGGCCTCGATAGGCTCACTTTCGTCGCCATGGAGACCGCCTGGGAGCAGAGGGAGAACGGTAAGGAGAAGCGGAACATCTTCCACTTCCCAAGGAACCTCGCCCCCTACCAGGTCTCCGTCCAGCCCCTCGTCACCAAAGACGGGCTCCCCGAGAAGGCGATGACCGTCTACGACATCGTCTTAGCCGAAGGCTACAGGGCGATCTTTGACGACGGCGGCAGCATAGGGCGCCGATACGCCCGCCAGGACGAGGTCGGCACACCCCTAGCAATCACAATCGACTACACGACGATGGAGAAGGGCATCCTAACCCTCCGAGACAGGGACAGCTGGGAGCAGGTAACCGTCCACGTCGATGAGCTACCCGCGAAGCTCCACGCCTACTTCAGGGGCGAGGAGTTCAGGAGCCTCGGGCCCCTCCTCCAGCGCGGCGGAGAGTGACGTAGCCCGCCACGCCCTCCACCTCGGCGACGTAGACGCCGTCGAGGACCCGCGAGACCCCTTTATCGTCCTTCAGCGCGACGCCCTCCGGGTGTCCCCTTTAACGAGCCTGACCCCCTCCATTATCAGCTCCTTCTCTAGGTAGACGCGGAACAGCATGCAGGGTCGGCTGAGAAGTCAGTTGCTTGGATGTAAAATGTTTCGGGGCTAGATGCGGCGGATTGTGCCACCGCCGGCGGCGTCGATGCGGCGCTTGTACTCGGCCATGAAGGCCTCCATCTTCTCCTCGGCCTCACGCTTAGTGGCGCCCTGGACGACTATGTCCACCTTGATCTCCTTGACCTTGGCCCGCTCCTCCTCCGCCTCCGGGGGAGTCGCGGCGTTCTTTATGTAGATCTCCGGGGTAGTCGACCTGGAGCTGGGTGTAGACGGGGAAGAAGTCCTTCCACACCATCGAGACGCCGTAGGTGTGGCCGAGGAGCTTGTGCTTCGCCTCCGCCTCGACGACGGGGGCTATGTGCTCGTCGAACATGCCCTGCATCTCCTGGGGGACCCCGGGGAGGGTGAAGATGAGCTTCCCATTGATGAGGAGCTTCATCCCTACGCTCATACCGACGTGGTTCTGGATACCCTCGCTGCCCTCCAGGATGCGCGCCATGCGGGCGCCGCGCTTAAGGTCGCTACCCCGCCGCTCGTAGATCTCCTTGATCTTCTGGAACCCGATTGGGTCGGTGACCACTGCTTTTCCGAGGGCTCGGCCAAGTGCGTCGACGGTGAAGTCGTCCTCGGATGGGCCGAGGCCGCCCGTGAATATGATTATCTCGGCGTCCCTGTCGAGGGCTCCGAGGAGGGCGTCCCTCATGTCGTCGTAGTCGTCGCCAACCATTGTGACTCGGCGCAGCTCCGCCCCTATCTCGGCTAGGCGCTTCGCGAGCCAGTTGCTGTTCGTGTCCAGGATGCGCCCATAGATGAGCTCGTCCCCGGTGGCTACTACCTCGACTCGGGGGCTCCCCTTGTGCTTCACGCCTAGTCTCAGGGGCGGGGGTCTCTTATATTGCCTTGCGTGCCACCGCCCGGCATGATAAGAACTATATCCTCATGCGCGGAGAGGGGTACGTGGTTCTTAAACTCGAACGCTATGTGTCCATGCCGCAGCACGCTCAGGGCGGATTCGACCACGGGGACGTCTATCTCGGCGAACGGCTTCGTCTACGTCGCCCACACCGCGATCGGGACCGTTGAGGTCGTGGACGGCCTCAAGGGCACTCTCCAGAAGACGATACCGGGGTGCCCGGAGGGCAGCGGCGTTGTCTGCGCTCAGGCCGATGGGCTTGTCTTCGCGGCGTCGAGGGGGACGGGGAAGGTGCTCGTCATACACGCTGCGAAGGGGACGGTGTCGAAGACCATTCAGGTGGGGTCGAGGCCGAATGGGGTGGCCTGGGACGACGACCACGGCGTCCTCTTGGTGGCGGACGTGGCGGACCTCCACGCCCGGCTTGTCGACCCAGAGAGGGGTGAGGTCCTGAAGGCGTCGAGGCTCCCGGGGAGGCCCCGCTGGTGCAGTACTCAGACTACTTGGACAGATTCGTGATCAACCTGCGCGACCCAGCCGGGTACGTGACCCTATCGCCGAGGAACGGGGACGTCTCCCCGGTGGTCCCGATTAAGGTCCCTGGCCCACACGGGCTCGACCTGAGCGCCGACGGCAGGGAGGCGTACATAGCCTGCGACGGGGGCGCCATCGTGGCCATGGATCTGGACAAGGGGACGGAGACCTGCAGGACCAAGATACCCGGCGAGCCAGACGTGACTTGGCTCAACGCGAGGAGGAAATTCCTGTACTGCGCCCTCCCAAAGCCAGGCCTCCTAGCCACCATCGACCTCGTCGAGATGAAGGTGGTGCATCAGGTGAAGACGGAGGAGGGGGCGGGGACCTTCGCCTTCGACCAGTCCCGCCAGAGGCTCTACTCCTTCCTGCCGAAGAGCTGTAGGGTAGCAACCTACATAGAGTCATGAGGTTAGAGATGACCAAGCGAAGGAGCCAGCCAAGGCGGTCTGATTTATGGACCATTTTTATATTATGCCCTCCGTGAGATATCCAGATCAACATGAGCATCGACGGATGGACGGTCGAGAAGGCCCTCAAGGTCGGCGTCACGATGGAGACGGGCGCCTATAACCTCTACACCGAGACAGCGAAGAAGGTGAAGGACCCAGGCTCCAAGCAGCTCCTGAAGGAGATAGCAGCCGACGAGGCGAAGCACAGGGAGTATTTCGAGACGGCGCTGAAGAACCCGAAGAAGGTGATGAACGAGGTTAAGGGCGGCGACCTGAAGAAGGTCGTGGACTTACGCATCTCCGACCCACTCAAGGATGCCCCTCTGAGCCCGGACGCCTCATACCAGGATACCCTTATCTTCGCGGCGAAGAGCGAGCAGACCGCCGTCAACTTCTACACGGCGCTCTCCAAGGCCTACTCGACTCACCCGCTGGGCAAGATGTGGGCAGAGTTCGCCCGGATGGAGCAGGGACACAAGCTCAAGATCGAGAAGGAGTACGACGACGTCGTACTCGCCGACAATTAGTATAGAGGATTTTAAAAAACTGGGTACCCAGTTGACTGAAGCCAGGTAAACGCTACCGCTTATATCGTTTCCACCAAAATAAAAAATCGTAGAAACACGCTTTTCTCGGCCCTTTCCCGGTTTGGGGCTCAAAAACGGCTTTTCCCACATCTTTTTCCATACAATTTTAGATATTTTTATTTAAATATGTCTATTTTTATCTAAATACGTATAATTTTATCTAATTTCATCTTTTTCCATCTTTATAATACCCAGTGGCGGAGATGAACTTCTTACTCCCTCTACGAAAGGTTTGGAACACGCGTTGGAATAGCACCAATAACCATCAAGAGGGGTTTTTCGAAATCCTCTATAAATAAAAAACACCTTTTTTAAAAACCTAGGTCGGCGAAGACACCCAATCGAAAATGTTTCGGGGCGCGAGTTATAGTTAATAGCCACTGTATTCCATGCTTGGAAAAGGAGTGACACTCATATCGAGCCGCTACACCTTCACAACCTACTCCCTCGAGTGGCCGCTCGAGTTTGAGCGTGAGGCTGAGCATCTCCGGGTGCTGCTCGATGAGGAAATCGTATCCATTTACCACATCGGCAGCACCTCCGTGCCGGGCTGGATGCGAAGCCGATTATTGACCTATTGCCGCTCGTCCACGACGTTACACGCATCGACGGTTACGCTGACCGCATGGCAGCCGCTGGCTACAAGGCCTGGGGTGAATATGGCTTGCCGGGAAGACGCTACTTCACCAAAGACGCCGGCGAATTTCGCACGCATAACATTCACATATACGCCGTAAACGACCCGGCGGTGCCGCGTTACCTCGCCTTCTGTGCCTATCTGCGCGCCCACCCAGATGTCCAGCGAGAATACATCGCCGTCAAGTGCGCTGCCTATTCACAGCACCCGGCGGACATCGACGCCTATAATAACAGTAAAAATGACTACATCAAACGCACTGGAAAAGTGACGCTCGCATGGTTTTCTAAAAAAGATTAGCAGTGGCCGAGCAGGTGCTCGGCTGCCCTGTTTCTGCAGAACACTATGTAGTCGCGGTATCCGAGTGCCTCGGCCTTCGTCTTCTTGCCGTTAGCGGTGTCGATGATGGTCTGGTAGATGCGTTGGCCGACGCTGTTTAGGCTCTCGGAGCCGTCGAGGATTGTTCCGGCGTTTATGTCCATGTTGTCCTCCATCTGCTGGTATGTGACGGGGTTGCCGGTGATCTTGATGACGGGGGCGATGGCGTGGCCCGTCGTGCTGCCCTGACCGCTCGTGAAGCAGACGACCTGCGCCCCCGCGGCGACCATGTGAGTGACGCTGGGGACGTCCCAGCCGGTGCCGTCCTGGAGCCAGAGGCCGGGGCGCGTCGGGCGATCGAAGCGGTCCCAGTTGTTCTGGAGGACGCCTTGGATGGGGCGCGTCCCGCCCTTCCTGATGGCGCCGAGGCTCTTCTCCTCAATCGTGGTAAGGCCGCCGTCGATGTTACCAGCGCTCATCCACCTGCTGTCGACGCCTATCGCCTTGAGGCGCTCCTCGTCCTGATCGATCATCCTGTAGACGTCGGCGGCGACCTGCTTGTTCACGGCCCTGCGGGCGAGGACCTGCTGGGTCCCTATCATCTCCTGTGGCTCGCTGAAGATGACGGTGCCGCCCTCGTCGATGAGCTTGTCACATGCGACCCCGACGGCGGGGTTGGCAGCGAGGCCGCTGGTGGCGTCGCTTCCGCCGCACTCGACGGCGAGTGTAAGTTTGCTCAGTGGGAAGGGCTCAGGCTTGTACTCGGCTACCTCCTGCGCCCAGCGCTGGAGGATGCGTAGCGCCTTCTCCTGCGTCTTGAGGGTGCCGCCCTCCTGTTGGATGACGAGGGTCTCCACCGGCTTACCGCTTGGCTTGACGCCGTCCGCCACCATGTCAACTGTTAGGGTCTCGCATCCCAGCCCGAGGACGAGGACCGCGGCGACGTTGGGGTTGAGGGCGGTGCCGACGAGGTTGTTGACGATGACGGGGTCTGCCCCGCAGCCGTGGTACTGGGTGACGGCGACTGCGCCCTCGACCTGCGCGGCGATCTTCTTCGCGGGCTCGAAGCTGCAGTCGATGGGGGCGAGGACTAGGAGGTGGTTGCGGACGCCGACTGACTTGTCGGGGCGCTGGTAGCCCATGAACTGGGTCACAGTATGCCCGCCTCCTTGCCGCTCGTCGGCATGCGAGCGCTGCCGACGTTGTGGGTGTTCACCCAGGCACCAGCCTTCACGGGCTGAGTGGCGACGCCTATGACCTCGCCGTATTTGACTATGTTCTCGCCCTTCTTGATGGGTTTGATGGCGAGTTTGTGGCCAAAGGGGATGGGCTCAGCGACCTTTGGCTTTAGTATCACCTTGCCGTCGGGGCTGATGACCTCGAGTTGCTCCCCCGCCTCCACCTCGCTGGTTGTCGTGGCGACGTTGTCCTTCTCGTCGATCTGTATCGCCTTCTTGACCATGTCGAGGTATCTGGTGCGTCGGCGTGTGTAAGGTTAACGCCGGTTAGTCTAGGAGGGGCGGCTTCTCCAATGGCACGATCTCCTCCCCTGCGAGGCGGGCTATCTCGGCCCTCGCACCCTCGAAGTCGTGCTCCATATACGCGCCGCAGGTCTCGAGGCGCGCGCCGGGCAGCTCCCTGATTCTCTAGCGCCCCGGGGAGCATCGCCCTCACCGCCTCAGTCGCCCTCGACAGGGGAAGTGCGCCCGCTGGGTTGAGTACGGTCAGGTAATAGCCGGTCCTGCAGCCCATCGGGGAGACGTCGAGGACCTTGAGGTCGCTCTGGTGTTCCTCGCACTCCGCTCTAAGGGCGACCGCGAATAGGTGTTCAAGTGAGTGCGCCACTTTCGGTGTGAGAAGCTCCGTGTTCGGGGTACGCACCCTGAAGTCGAAGGTAGATATCTCGTAGCCGCTTCCGGGGACCTCGACTCTCTTTGATAATCTGACATAGGGGGCCTTGATCTTCGTGTGGTCAAGGCTGAATGACTCTAAGCTGATTGTCTTGAGTTGTTTCTACCTCCCATCTCTGGGATGCCCCTATTGGTGGTATTCTGTTATTTATATTATTTTGACGTGTTTAATCGTGCAGGAATATGCGTTAAGTCGAGCATCCGCCGCACCTACGCCACCAAAGGAACCAGAAAAAAGCCCCCAAACAACTAAACCGACTAAAATACCCGGAATCGTGGCGTTCGGCGAAACTCTATCCCCATGCACGCATAGAGAGAACGGACGACCTCGATCAGGAGCTAGAACTCTCTGCCTCATCCCTCGGAGGCGACCTCTCTGAGGATGGCCTCACCCTTCTCGGTGAGGTAGAGGACCTTGCCGTTCCTGTAGGTGCGGCGGGAGTTGATTATACCGAGGAGTCGGAGCTGTCTCAGGACTCCCGGTGGAATAGTTTCCGTTAGGCGGTGTACCCCTATGTTGCGGAGGTCCTCCGAGTAGAAGGATACGAGGTTCCGTGTGCTCATCTCCGAGATCTGTTGCTCCAGCTCGGGGGTTAGTTCGGCGAATGATTGGTTCGTCTCCATCTTTTTCACCTAGGCGAGGTTGAGGGAACATGAGCATCCCTTAATGTCGACGAGGCTGGGCATCGACTCCCTGTGCAACTGGCAGATGAGACCCTCGGAACGTGCGGCCGCGCAGGCCCTGCAGAGTTTGAGAAGGAGGACGTCGAGTGGGCTCTCCCCCGCGGCGATGTCCCGTGACAGTTCGTCGACGAGTTCCATGACTTTCCCGCTGCCCTCGAGGAGGTTCGTGGCGGAGCCCCCCCTGGCGCGGCTAAGGTACTGGGTGACAGCGGCGGGGGTGATCCCCATTTTTGTCGCGGCGTCGGACCTCTTCATCCCATACTTCTCCACAAGTTCCCTCGTGATCTCTAGTCGGAGCGCGGGGAGGATGTGCTGGACCACAACCATGCAGGGGGGCTTCATCGCCGAATGTTTGTTTAACGGCGTTAATATACTTAACGGCGTTAAAAGTTGTTTAACGCTCCTAACACTATCCAGGAGTACTCGAAAAGAAAATCCTCGTTCCAGAAAGGGGGAGAGAATTCAATAGTTTACACGAAGGATAGCGCTTCCTCGAAGTCCCTCCGAAGATCGCTGAAGTCCTCGATGCCCACGGAGACACGGACCAAGGTCTGAGTGATCCCCATTTTCGCCTGCTCCTCCGGGCTGAGGTTTCCATGCGTCGAGATCGACGGGATCGTCGCGATGGTGTCGACTCCGCCGAGGGACGTCGCCAGCTTGACGAGCTTCAGATGGTCGAACATCCTCGTTATCTCATCTAGGCCGCCCTTGACCTCGAATGCGAGCAGGCCGCCGAACCCACGCATCTGCTTCTTGGCCAACGCGTGCTGCAGGTGGCTGGCTAGCCCTGGGTAGTGTACCCTCCAGATCTTTGGATGGTTTTCCAGGTACTGGGCTAGGGCGAGCGCGTTCGAGTTCTGCCTCTCGACGCGGAGGGCCATCGTCTGCATCCCCATTATCAGAAGCCAAGCCGCGAACGGGTCCAGCGTTTGGCCGTATAATCCTCGCGTCGACTTGATGACTCGGATACGCTCCTTGTCGCTGACCGCCACCCCGCACACCGCCTGGTGGTGACCCGAGAGGGACTTCGTGGCGCTCTCCACAACTATGTCGACTCCAAGCGCCAGCGCCGTCTGGTTCATAGGGGACGCGAACGTGTTGTCGAGAACGGTCGTCAGGCCGTGTTTCTTGGCGATCTGGGCCCCGCGGGATATGTCCACGAGCTTCAGGGTTGGGTTTGTCGGGGTCTCGAGGTAGAGCAGCTTGGTCCTCTCGTTGACGAGCGCCTCCGCCTCCCCGATGTTGGTCGTGTCGAAGAAGTGCGTCTCGACGCCCATCTTCTCGTGCAGCATGTTGAAGAAGTGGAACGTCTCCCCGTAAAGTTCACGCTGGGCGAGGATCTCATCGCCCCTCGAAACCAGACCGGTTATCGTCGAGGTGATGGCCGCCATCCCCGCCGAGAAGACGGCCGCATCCTCCCCACCCTCAACGGCGGCTATCTTCAGTTCAGCCGCTCTTTGAGTCGGGTTCCCGGTGCTTGTGTATGTATATCCCCCTTTCTTGTGCTTGTATCGGGCGATAAGTTCCGTGACGTTTGGAACCGCGTAGGTCGTCGTCTGATAGATGGGTGTAACTATCGAGCCCCACGCTGGATCCGGTTCGGTTCCAACGTGCACGCACTTCGTAGACAGCCCCATGTTCTCTTTTTTTGTCATTTTTTC
This sequence comes from Candidatus Bathyarchaeota archaeon, assembly GCA_963820555.1. Lineage (GTDB taxonomy): Archaea > Thermoproteota > Bathyarchaeia > TCS64 > TCS64 > UBA8941. The sequence continues at coordinate 36,325 of CAWGAT010000040.1, read as the reverse complement.
ACCTCAGATTTTCCCGTGCTTGCTTGTCTCAGTCTCTAGAAGGATTATAATTATTTAAAACGGTTTCAGCGGAAGGTTAAGACTGAGCAATCTTAAATTAAATTTCGGAAATTTGGATTAACTATGTTTCGACATCCCCACAGATCTCTTAAAACTTCCGAATACAGAAACCGCTGGGATCCCCACTAAGAACTCACGCAGAACATCATGGGCTAGATCAAGACCCATCCACCGACACACCCCTGATTTAGATCACATACACCGATGCAAGAGGCCCAAAACCCTTGGCGGAAAAAAACCCAGTGACTCCGCCGCATCCCCCCTCAAGTAGTAACAGTCAGCGTTCGGTGAGTGTGCGAATCGGGGCGTTTTTCGGGTCTCCCCTGTAAGTGGTAGCATATTATAAGCAAAATTTTCAGTCCCCTGATCCCTTATCCTTACCCTCCTGCTGTTAAGCGTCGGTGGGTGTGGAGAGGAGCGTTTTTCGGGTCTCCCTTGTACCAGTAGCATAGTATAAGCAAAAAAAAAAGAAAAAAATACGTGGGTTGCCTCATTTCTTCGATTAGGTGTCTTTGGGTCTAGGCTGGGTGAATCGTGCTGTTGAGGCATCTTTGAGGGAAGTGCTTCTTCTGTCGAGGGTTTTGTTTGTATGAATTTCTGTTGGTGGGCGTTTACCCAGAAAAAGAGGTTACCACGAATCCTCATTTCTTTTATACCGTTGATTTCGCTAGGTCATAAGTCATGCTTTAATATTTTATGAAATCTGGACTCGATTCTTTCTTTAACGATCTTTTTATGGTGATACTCTCCATATAGACTCATTGATCGCTTTTACATAGTCAACATGGTTATTATATGAAGAAGTCGAGATGGTGGGCGACGATTGGGAGTATTCTTCTCAAGTCTCCACCCTCCACGATAGCTTGGGCCGCTTCCCTGACCCTTGGCGGGGCGTTGAAGGCTATACCGAGGCCTGCGGTGCAGAGCATGGGTACGTCATTGGCCCCGTCTCCGACAGCGATGGTGCGTGTAAGTGAGGTGCCGAGTTCCACGGCGAGGCGTTTTAGGTGCTCCGCCTTGGCGCGTGGGGTGACCACGGGTGGCCTAAGGCCGGATGCCCTCCTGTGTTCCTCGGCGAGGTGGTTTGCGAAGACGTAGTCTATCTGCAAGTGCTCCGCTACGGGTTCTGCGAGGAGGTCGAAGCCGCCCGTGATTATGGCGGGTGTTATGCCCATCTGGCGGAGCGTCTTAACGGTCTCCTCCGCCCCTTGCGTGAGGGGGATGGACTCGGCTACTGATTGGATGCAACTCATAGAGACGCCTCGTATAAGCTCAGTTCTCCTCATGAGTGCCTCCTCGAAGGGGAGGTCGCCGTTCATCGCGCCCCTCGTGACGGCACGAAGCTCCTCACCTAGACCTAACCGTTCTCCAACCTCTGGGAATAGCTCGCCGTCCAACAATGGTACCCTCTAGGTCAAATGCTATGAGCAACAGAATCACCGAGCAGTTTTCGTTCTTCAGGTGACCCTATTGCCCAGTGTGCTGAGACGAACTCGACGAACTACCAGAAACTTGTCGCTGGTGTAGTTCGTTGTGTATCGTCTCGGGTTCACCTATCTATCTGGCTAGGCTGATTAGGAATTGGTTCGGATTTAAAAGGTTTGGTGTGTCAGGCTTGAGACTTATCGATGTAGGAAGCGGGAATTCCACTCGTGCCGTCGGGTAGTACGGCAACCTTGGGGCTCCCCTTGTGGTACTTCTTCAGCTCCTCGATAACCTCGTCCCACTTCTTGCACCACGTCACAGTTCCAGGTGCGCCCAGCCTGTATTCGAGAGTCTTGAGGGGGTATGGGCTGTAGACGATGAGGCGGACGCCGCGTGTCAGGTTCCTTGCCTTGCCGCTCCAGAGGCTGGCGGCAGCGTACTTGCCGTGGTTGTTGAATATCCAGTGGTTTATGTCGCCGTCGGGGTCGTTGCAGATGAGGACGATTGAGCCGTCCTGCTTGACGGACTCTTGTGCTGGCCAGAGGCCGAGGTAGGGCTCGTTGGGGCGCATGTAGCTGTTGACGACGACGATGTCCATCTCCTTCGGTGACTCGGTCTTGTGCCACCGGGTGACGCCCTCGGAAGCCTTCCTGTGGGTCTGCACGAAGTCGCCCGCGTAGGTCTCTATGGGGTCGCGCTTGAGGTTGAGGACTGAGTCTATCTTGAAGTCGAGGCCGGCGATGCGGGCGGTTTCCTCGGCGTCGAGGCGGAGCACATTCTCGTCGTTGCAGAGGTAACCCGTCGTGGGATGGGGCTTGAGGCCCGGGCCGAAGCCGCCGAGGGGCCCGTGGTTGGTGCGGATCGTCTCGATCCCCGCGACCCCGGGGCTGATTATCTTGCCGCCGCCGCTGAAGCCGCTCATCCTGTGGTAGAGGACGCTGCCGATGCCTATCTTTAGGTCGCAGGCCATTACTTCAGCGTTCACCCAGACTGGGGTCCCGTAGCTGGTGGTGCCGACGTTGCTTGCACATCTCGTAGGGGTTGTGGTTGTAGACGGGGTATCTATCGAGGATGTCCTCGCCGAGCTTCTTGGCGAAGAACTGGCGGCTGAAGGTGCCGTGGCTCCCAGGGGCGACTATGAAGCGGATGCAGTCGTCCTTGATGCCCGCCTTCTTGATCTCCTCCAGCACTATGGGGGCGTACTGGTGGGTCTTCGTGGGGCGGGTGGAGTCGTCGAAGATTATCACCACCTCCCTCCTGTCCTTCGCGAGCTTCGCCAGAGGTTTCGTGCCGAGGGGATTCCTTATAGCCTTCCTGATCTGGGTCTTAGTCAGTCCCTTCTGGTCCTCTCCAGCCATCTTGCATCTCTGGACCTTCCAGCCGGAGGGGAAGGTGAGCTGGATGGGCTTATCCTTGAACCAGGGCTGCCCGGGTACCTCAACTATAATATCTGCCAAGTCGGTTCCTCGCAGAATCTTACGAAGAAGATGCTACGTTGGTAGATATAATACCTGATGTGGCAGCTAGTCGTTGTACCGCTTTCTCAGGGCAGGTGCGGTTCTGAGTATGATCAGAGTCCGCTCGATAGCATCAACCCACTCGGAGAGCTCCACCTGCCTCGCAGCGGGGCTGAGGACGCCATGGTCCACGCCTCTACCTATCTCCCGCGCCATCCTGCTCCTGTAGACGCTGAGGCTGCGGTCCCCGAGGCGGTCGACCTCGAACCAGTCCTCACTGAGGGTGACAACGCGTGGCACCCTTGGGGCACCCATTATCTTTAACTCGTCACGTAGCTCGGGGAAGGCGTCCCTGTCGATGAAGCGCAGTTCCGCCTTCTCCCCGATGGTCTCCACTATCTTCTTCAAGTAGGGGGTAACCCGAGCGCAGTCGAGACACCAAATGGCGCCCTCCATGAGCACCTTGACGGTCCGGTTGTACCCCTGCAGACGGATCCTTCTGATCCCCTGTGAGTTCCGGAGCTCTCTCCGTGGACTCCGCCCAACGCTGCGCCTGGTCCTGCGGCGCACCTAAAAGAAATTTGTCGAGGGGCTTCGCAGCCTCCCAGCTCCTCTTCCATAGCTCGGCACGTATGTCATAGTATGCAGGCTTCTCGCCCTGACCACTCATGATTGCAGGATAGATATACGCGGGATTAATAGGATTCCCTAAGTCAGGTGGGACGAGTCTGCCGAGGCTTCTCTTCAACCACCCCTCGTAGAGGGCGTCTAGGGGGCTTGGTATCATTGGGTCGTGCCTCGCGTACGCCTCGAAGACGGCGCGCTTCCTGTGATAGGTAACTTCGGGGAGGTTCGGGGGCTTCAGGTCACAGCTGTAGCCCCTGAAGAGCATCTGGTAAGTCCCTACCCTCCTAGCGGCTTCGACCGCGAACAGCCCGGTGTAGAGGTGGTCGATATGGTCGCAGCCGGCGACCCAGCCCTCGGGATCATGTGTTGAGACCATGTCAGCCCCGGCGAGGCGGATGACCTCGGCCAGAGCAGTGATTAACTCCTTCCGCGTGTACTGGTTAGAGCCATCAACGGTTTCAATCTCCTCGCCGCCCCACATTCTCTCAAGCGCCTTGCTCGGCGCCTGCTCCCTGCTCAGGCGGCCGCCGTCGGGCAGGCGGAGGAAGACGAGCCTGATCATACCGTCGGCGGACACGGAAGACGCCACATCCCTCTCCGCCACGCGAAGCGTCTCGTTCCTCCACGCCAGAGTTCCCATTGCCGAGTAGGCGGCTCGCTCCCCCTCCTCCCGCCCCCGCCAGTACACCTCCCCCAGCCCCGCGTCCCCCGCCGTCACGTAGACCGTCCAAACACCCACACCGGAGGTGAGATCCTCAATGAGGCATGGACTCATGAAAATCAGGTCATCATCCTGATGTGCGGAGACGTAGAGACGAGCCATATGAAGAAATATGGATCCAAACTATGTAAGGATGAGCGGTAGGCACGGAGCTCCCTAGAAAAAAGCGTTTTTTCATAAGTATCGCCGTGCGTTAGAAAATACCCACCCAGGCGGATAAAACAGGGCTTGAAAGGGGCTACCGCATCTCCTGCGGGTCCTGAATCGGGCGGCGCCTCCACTCCGGGTAGAGTCCCACGACCTCTCCCCCCTTCATCACCCAGCCCACCCTCTTCAAGACCGTGATGTCCTTCAGCGGGTCCTCGGCGACCATGATCATGTCGGCGAACTTCCCCGTCTCGATGGTACCCAACGTCTTCTCGACCCCAATTGCCTCGGCGCCGACGCGGGTCGCGGACTCGATGGCCTCCATGTTCGACATACCGTATTTCGTCATCCACTCCACTTCCTCCGGAAGCATCGCGAACATCTGGTCCCCGAAGACGTTGTCCGTCCCTGCCCCGATCCTGACCTTTTTAGATCTAACCAGCTTCATCGTCTTCGGCAGCTGCTCAACACAGCCATTGAACCAGGCCTCGGTCTGCTCCAGGTCGCGGCCGTAGAGGTTCCAGATGCCGGTCTTCGCCTGCTCTGCGTGTGCCTTCTTCGTCCTCTCGGGGATGTGGTTCTTTACCCAGAGCGTCGGCACGAGAACTATCCTCTTGTAAGCTATCTTCTCAGCGGTCTCCTTGTCGATGAAGCTCCCGTGCTCGATTGTGTCGACGCCGGCGTCTGCCGCCATCTTCGTCCCGACGAAGTTGGCTACATGTATCGCACAGCGCCTCCCGTGAGCATGGGCCTCATCCACCCCTGCCTCTATCTCCTCAGCTGTGAACTCTCGGTCATCCGTCCGGTGGCTGCTAAGGAGCTTGATGAAGTCGACACCGGCCTTCACCTCCTCGCGCACCGCTTTCCTCACCGCCCAGGGGCCGTCCACCTCATGCATCGTTCCGGGGAGACCCGGAGCCGTGGCCACCCGTCATGCAGATGCCTATGCCAGCGACGAAGAGGCGTGGGCCGATGATCTGACGTCTCTCGACGGCGTCGCGCATCGCTACGTCGAGGTGATCCCTGTCAGAGACAGCGCGTAGAGTTGTTATTCCCGCTTGGAGTGCCTGCCTGAGGTTATTCGACGCGACGAGCCCGGCGTATGCCATCTCAGATCCCTTCGTCGCCACCGGCACGAAGCCGCTGTGGTAGAGATGGACGTGCAGGTCGATAAGCCCCGGCATAAGCCACCTACCTGACGCATCGATGACCTCGGCGCCGTCGGGGACCTTCACATCCCCCTGCTTCCCGACGGCCTCGATTCTCTCCCCCTTTACGACGACGACCGAGTCGGGGAGGGGCTTCTTCCCCGAACCATCTATGAGTGTTGCACCGACGATAGCCTTCAACGACATGAGAATCGGGATAATATTCCGCTAGATGGGCTTAAACGGTTTCGCCTACTCGTCTATGAACCGCTTAACGGTCCTGTGGGCGGTGACGTACTCGCCCCCCTTCGCCGTGATGACGTAACCCCTGTTCCCCCCGTACTCGGACTCCTTCACCATCCCTCGCTCTGCGAGGAACTCCAGCGCCTCCTTGCAGCGGTCGACGGGGAGGTTGGCGCCGTAGCTGATCCGGGTCACCCCCATGACGCCGCGCTCCATGATGACCCCAAGGATGTCGGCGTAGATGTCGTACCGGGTCCTCCGCTCCAACCACGCCGCCCCCGCTAGATGGGTCTCTCGGGGAGCTTTTCAGCCTTCGCAGGCTGGGCGGTGAAGTGGCAGCCGCGCTCCGCGTGCAGCTCGCCGGTGAAGAGGATGCTCCCCGTGACGTCGCTCCCCTCCTCGGCCTCGAGGACGCCCGCGTAGACGTTCTTTGCCCGCGCTCCGCTGAGGAGCACGACGCGGTCCCCCCAGACGTCCTCCACGTAGGCGCCGCGCTGGATCACCACCTCCCGCCCGACGAGTGGGCCAAAGGCTTCACCCCTTCGCCCTATCTCAATCCTGTCCGCCTTTGCGCCCTTCACCGTCCTCATCTTGTGCGTCTCGATGCTCCGCCGAGCCACCACCGACTCCGCCTTTATTGAGCCGCCGACCTTCACGGTGTCGGCCTCTATCGGTCCCCCAGCCTCCGCGGCGCCCCCGACGCTGAACTCGTCCTCCACCCTCACCTTGCCCGCGGCGTGGAATACTCCGCCCACTCTAACGTCTCTGCCGATGGCGTCCCCGTTTATGTTGGCCACCCCGCCAACCCTGAGCTTGTTGAATGTCAGGCTCCCCTCGCTGTCGAGCTTCCCGCCCACCACTATGTCCTCGCCCATCCCACCGGAGAGTGAGGCGACGCCGCCGACGGAGATGGCGCTGAACTTTAGGGGACCAGTGGACCTGAACATCCCACCGACATCTATCTTCCTCCCTACGCTACCCCCGCCGATCGTGGCAGTGCCGCCGACGTCGAGCTTACCCAGCTCGACCTCCCCAGCCTCGAAGGAGCCGCCGACGTCGACGTCGTCTGAGACGACACTGGCCGCGGCCAGTGAACCTGCCCCCGACGTCGATCCTCTCGCTACGCGTCGCGCCGAACATCTCCGCGGAGCCCCCGACGTCGACCCTTCCGAGATCGGCGTCTGAGCCGCAGCGGAGCGAGCCGCCGACGTCCGCCCTATTAGTCTTGGTGACACCTTCGACGGTGAGGGAGCCGCCTACGCTGACCTCGTGGGCGTCGAGGCCGCCGCCTATGTCCGCGTGCTTGTGGACATCGACCCGATCCGCCTTCAGGTCGCCCTTGACCCCGAGGGCTCCGCGCGCGTGTACGAGTCTGTCAGCCGTGAGGCTCCCCTCGACGAGGACCTCCCCACCGTTCGTATCCATCTCCGACGTCGAGACGTCCCCGACGAAGCGGCAGTCGCCCTTGCACTTAGTCAAACCGGAGACCCTGAGCCCGCCCTTGGGGGCATCTACTGTCCCGTTATCCACGAGGAGGTCGCCCTCGACGGCCTCGAGGGCCTTCCTGACGCCTCTCACGAAAGTCTCGAACACCACGCCCGTTCACTGATGAGCGGGGCGCGCCACCGCTTTTAAAGCTAAATCACGGCGCCTAATCACATCTTGTGAGTACCCGGCGGGGAATCCCCTTTTTCAGGGTATGCAAAATCTCTTAACCAGCCCCTCCACTGTCTCTGAGATACCTTTGATCGAGATCCGCTTCCACGGCAGGGGAGGGCAGGGCGCGGTCACCGCGTCCAGGGTCCTCGCCATAGCAGCCTTCCTAGAGGGGCATCATAGTCAATCCATCCCTATGTACGGGACGGAGAGGCGCGGAGCCCCTGTCACCGCCTTCGTCCGCATAGGGGAGAAGAGCAGGATGATCAGGAGCCTCGTCCACGAGCCCGACTACGTCGTCGTCCTCGATCCCCTCCTCAGAAACACGGTGAACATAACCGAGGGGCTGAAGCCCAACGGCATGATAATCATAAACAGTGCGTCTCCGCCGGAGGAGATGGAGTTTACCTCCGAGTACAAGGTCGCCACTGTCGATGCCACGAAGGTGGCGCTTGAGACCATCGGCCGCCCCATCACGAATACCGCGATACTCGGCGCATTCGCCAAGGGCACGGGCGAGGTCAAGCTAGAGTCGCTCCTCAAGGCTGTCAAGACTGAGATGTCGGGCCGCATGGCGGACACGAACGCCAAGGCCGTCGAGCAGGCGTACAACTCCACCATCGTGGGGAAGAACAGGGTCGTCAAGGAGCTGAAGAAGGTAGCCCAAGCCCCCGCGAACAGCCGCGCCGACTGGCGCACCTTCCGCCCAGTCGTCGACGCCGCCAAGTGCACGGGGTGCCAGATATGCTGGACATTCTGCCCCGAGCACAGCATCAACATGGTGGAGAAGAAGAGCACAATCGACTACATCTACTGCAAGGGCTGCGGCATCTGCGCCGAGGAGTGCCCGACGAAAGCCATCACCATGGTGATGGAGAGCGAGAAGAAGGAGGGCTAAACGATGCCACACACTGAGCTTATGGTTGGTAACAAGGCCGTCGCCTACGGCGCCAAACTGGCGCGGGTCCAGGTGATATCCGCCTACCCCATCACGCCGCAGACGACGATCGTCCAGTACCTCGCCGAGTTCATCGCCAACGGCGAGATGAAGGCCAAGTTCATTGAGGTCGAGTCGGAGCTGAGCGCCATGGTCGCTGTGCAGGGCGCGAGCTTCGCAGGCGCCCGCGTATTCACCGCCACCTCGGGCCCCGGTTTCTTCTTCATGCACCACCCTATGATGGAGGGCGCGGACCTCCCAGTCGTCATGGGCGTCGTCCACAGGAGCAACAAGAGCATGCAGCCCGACCACACGGACCTCATGGCACAGAGGGACAACGGCTGGATACAGCTCTACTGCGAGAACAACCAGGAGGCCCTCGACACGGCGCTCATGAGCTACAAGATTGCCGAGGACCCCCGCCTATCCACGCCGACGGTCTTCGGCATCGACGGCTACATACTCAGCTACACGGCTGAGCCAGTTGAGATTCCCGATCAGTCCGCCGTCGACGAGTGGCTCCCGCCCCTCAAGGCCCCCTGGGCACCGGACATCCACCTCCCCGTACAGGAGTGGAAGAAGAGACAGGGACGCATGTACGGCAGCCAGAAGGCTTGGCTCGACCACGACACCAAGTTCAGGAGCAGCCTAGGGGTCATCAAGGAGGTCCACGCAGACTTCGAGAAGACCTTCGGGCGCGGCTACGGCAATGGCCTCATCGAGGAGCACAACTGCGACGGTGCCGAGGCGGTGATAATCGCCATGGGCACCATCGCATCCACAGCACGCGTAGTCGTCGACGACCTCAGAGCTGAGGGAAAGAAGATCGGGCTCATCAAGCTCAAGTGCTACCGCCCATTCCCCGTCGACGATATCAGGGGCCTAGCCAAGAAGTACCACGCAATCGGCGTCATCGACAGAAACGTAAGCCTTGGAGGAGGCGGGAACGTCCTCAACGAGACCCGTAGCGCAATCTACGACATGGCGGAGAGGCCCAAGGTCCTCGGGTTCCACACCGGCATGGCTGGAGACGAGGTCACGCCCCAGATGATCAAGAGGATAGCGGAGAAGACGCTCAAGGCGGTCGGGGAGCCGGTTCCCACCGCCGTCGAGTGGATAGGAGGTGTCTAGAATGAGTAAACCAACACCATTCCAGCGCGTCGAGGGCGAGGAGATAATGGCCCTCGGCAACAGCAGCTGCCAAGGCTGCGGCCACGCCACACTAGCCAGAATCACCTTCAAGGTGCTGGGCAAGAACACCGTCTACACATCGGTCCCCGGCTGCATCTGGATAGCACTCCAGGGGAGCATACCCCTCTACTGGAGGGGGACCGTCTTCGAGGGCGGCGGCGCCCTCATCAGCGGCATCACCAACGGCCTTGAGGCCATCGGGAAGGACATGATCGTCGTCGGGTTCTACGGCGACGGCGGAACCGCTGACATCGGCCTCCAGGCCATGAGTGCGGCGGCTGAGAGGAACGAGAATGTCCTCTGGATATGCGCCGACAACGAGGCTTACATGAATACGGGCGGGCAACGTAGCGGTCTGACACCCATCTACGCGTCCACAACGACGACGCCCGTCGCCTCGGAGAGCAGGGGGAAGAAGTCGAACAAGAAGAACGTCCCCTTCATCATGGCGGCCCACAACATTCCATACGTCGCAACCGCGAGCATCGCCTACCCCAACGACCTAATCGGGAAGCTCCAGTACGCCAAGGGGCTCAAGGGCTTCAAGTACATCCACGTCCAGAGCCCCTGCCCCACGGGGTGGGGCTTCGACCCCGCCCGCACTATAAAGGTGGCGCGCCTGATGGTCGAGTCCGGCATTTGGCCCCTCTACGAGGTCACCGAGGGCAACAACTTCAAACTCACATACAAGCCCCGTGAACTGAAGCCTGTCAGGGAGGCCCTCAGCCTACAGGGAAGGTTCAGGCATCTCGATGACTCTGAGTACGAGTATATCCAGGGGCAGGCCGTCGATAGGTGGAGGCAGCTCCTCGACGTCGACGGTAAGAGACTCCCACTGTAATCTCTTTGAACAGGTGTCTATTACTGGGTCTGTCCTAGCTCTATTTTACTAGGTACCCTTCTAGGGCGTCCTCCTTTGGCTCGAGGCCGAGTCCGGGCTCCTCGGAGAGGGTGACCCACCCCTTCACAGGGCCTGGCGGGTTCCTGTAGATCGCCTCCCCTACCTTCCACATGAGGTAGTGGAATTCGACGCGCCACCCGTTTGGAGCGGCGGCCTGTAGATGCATGTTATGGTGAGGCCAACCCCCGCCGTTGGCTATCAGGAGATTGAAGGCCTGCGCCATCGCCGCCACCTTCATCCCCTCAGTGTAGCCGCCGACGTAGCAGACGTTGGGCTGGAGGAGGTCGACGGAGCCGTTGAGGAGGAGTTCGAGGTGGCGGAACTTGGAGCCCTCGTTCTGCCCTGCGGAGATCGGGATTGTGGTCTTCCTGCGGAGGTCGGCGAGGAGGCGTGCATCGTTCCCGTAGAGGGGCTCCTCGAACCAGCTTATTCCATACTGTTCGACCCTCTTTGCCAGTTCAAGCGCCCTGTTGAAGGGGAAGAGGTAGTTGGCGTCTATCATTAGCTGTACCTTGTCGCCGATTGCTTCCCTGACCGCCTTCACACGGGCGGCGTCCTCCGCCGGGTCGTCGGCGTCGTTTATCGCGACGACCATCTTGAGCTTGTCCTGCCCCTCCTTGACGAAGCGGGTGGCCATCTCGACGAGCTGATCCGTATCGAACTCTAGTAGGCCGAAGGTGACGTAGGCGGGGACCTTCTTCTTCGCCCCGCCGAGGAGTCTCCATACCGGCTCGCCATAGTGTTTCCCCTTCACGTCCCAGAGAGCAATGTCGATCGCGCTCACGGCGGAGCTCCACATCCCAGTCTGGCTTCGAGGGTTGTGGGTGACGTACATCTGGGTCCACAGAGCTTCGGTCTCAAGCGGGTTCTTCCCCTTCAGCATGGGGGCGAGTTCTTTGTTGATGAATTCCTTTATCCCGGAGCGTTGAATGGCCCCAGTAAGGCCATAGCCTGTTACGCCCTCGTCCGTCTCAACCCTTACGAAGACTATGGGGCGATCATAATCTCTCTCCATGATCGGCACATGGATGGGCACATTATAGATCTCAGCCTCAACCGATGTTATCTTCATGCGAGAACACACTCGGAACAGTGATCGCTCAACCCCGGTTTATCACCTTCCACGGCGGGGGTGACCTTTTCTATCCCGCGCAACCCTCTGCATACTATGGCGGGGAGGGTCATCCTCGTAGTCAGAGACGGCTGGGGATACTCGGAGGAGATATTTGGGAACGCCGTCAGGCAGGCGAAGGTGCCCAACGACACTCGCTACATGAAGGAGTACCCATGGACACTACTGAAGTGCACGGGTAACGCCGTCGGGCTCCCGGAGGGGACCCAGGGCGGCTCCGAGCCGGGCCACCTGACCATGGGTGCTGGTAGGATCGTTTGGCAGCCCTTTGAAGAGATCAACCAAGCTATCTATAACGGTACATTCTACGAAAATCCAGCTCTTCTCAGCGCCATAGAGAACTGCAGGAAGAAGGGCTCCGCCCTCCACCTCATGGGGCTCCTAAGCGACCAAGGCATCCACGGCTCCACCTTCCACCTCTACTCTCTGCTCGAACTCACCAAGCGCTACACACTCAAGGACGTCTACGTCCACTGTTTCCTCGACGGCCGCGATGTCCCCGAGCGCTCAGCAAAGGGATTCATCGAGGAGACTCAGATACAGATCAGGGAGAAAGGCGTCGGTAAGATCGCGACCATGGTCGGCCGCTACTACGCAATGGATAGGGACACGAACTGGGATAGGACGTTGAAGGCCTACGACCTCCTCACCTTAGGCGAGGGCTGGAAGGAGGCTGGCCCACTCGAAGCCATTGACCATGCCTACCAGAGGGGCGACCCCACCGACTACTACGTCCAGCCAATCATAATAGTCGAGGACGGTAAACCAGTCGCCACCATCGACGCTGAGGACTCGGTCATCTTCTGGAACTTCCGCAGCGACCGCGCACGCCAGATCACTTACGCCCTTACCCAGAACGGCTTCGACCACTTTCCCCGAAAGAAGTTCCCCCGCGTCCACTTCGTCTGTATGAGCGGATATGATAAGCACTTAGCCCTCCCCGTCGCCTTTCCCCAGAACACGGTGGAGAACAACCTCGCCCAGGTCCTCGCTACGAAGGGTCTCAAGCAGCTCAGGATCGCTGAGACGGAGAAGTATGCTCACGTCACATTCTTCTTCAACAGCCAGATAGAGGACCCAGTCCTAGGCGAGAATAGGATACTCGTCCCCAGTCCAAAGGTCCCGAGTTATGAGGAGAAGCCGGAGATGAGCGCCCTCGAGATAACGGAGAAACTGATCCCTGAGATAACGAAGGGCATCTACGACTTCATCCTCGTCAACTACGCCAACGGGGACCTCGTTGGCCACTCCGCAAACATGAAGGCAGGCATTAAGGCATGCGAGATCGTGGATACCTGCGTGGGGCGGGTAGTCGACGCCAGCCTCTCAAAGGGCTACAAGGTCCTCATAACCGGTGACCACGGCAACATCGAGACCATGCTCTACCCTAACGGGGAGCCAAACCCGAGCCACGGCACCAATCCCGTCCCATTCATACTCATAAGCAACGACCCCAAACTACACAAAGTCAAGCTAAAAGAGGGTCTGGGTTTAAGTTGCGTCTCCCCCACCATTCTTAAACTGATGACCATACCGAAACCCCCCGAGATGACGGCGAAGAGCCTCCTCTGAAAGATTTAGAACCAGAGATGTCCAGAATCACCCATGAAGTTCCACTTGAGACGCGTAGACCGCGAGATCAATGACCCGAAGGCGCTCAAGCACCTCCTCTCTCATTCGAAGCACTTCGTCCTCAGCCTCGCTGACGGAGGGGAGCCATACGCGGTGCCTCTAGGCTACGTCTACGACGAGGGGGAGAACGCTGTCTACTTCCACTGCGCTAAGGAGGGGAAGAAGATCGAGTTCATTAGGAGGAATCCGCGTGCCTGGGGGCTTGTCGTAATCGACAAGGGCATCATTGAGGGCACGTGTGTGAACATGTACGCCTCCGCTATGTTCTCGGGCAGGGTCGAGTTCGTCGAGGACATACCAGAGAAGGCGAAGGTTATGAATCTCTTCGCCGAGAGGCTGAGCTCAGACGTCGAAGGCGTCAAGGCTAGGGTCCAGAAGCTGTCCGAAGGGGAAGGAAACGCGCTTGGCAACGTTGTCTTCGGTAAGATCAAGCTGGAGGAGCTGACTGGGAAGCGCTCCACGGAGATGACCATCAAGATGCTTCTCAAGATCACCGGGTAGCAGCCCGAAACCTCACGGATCGGGGTATTTCACACGCCCGTGTCGTCCAACTGCGAAGGGTTTATAATCGCCACCATTGCACGTTTGGTTCATTATGGGCAGGTCTCCCCCTTGACGAAGTACGTTTTTATTACCGGCGGGGTGCTCAGCGGCATAGGTAAGGGCCTAGTCACCTGCAGCGTCGGAAAGATGCTCCAGGTCCGCGGATTCAAGGTATCCGCCATAAAGTGTGACCCCTACCTCAACGTCGACGCGGGCACGATGAATCCCTACATCCACGGCGAGGTCTTCGTCCTCGACGACGGATATGAGGCGGACATGGACCTCGGCGCCTACGAGAGATTCCTAGGGGTCGAGCTGAACGGGCTGAACAACGTCACGAGCGGGCAGCTTTACCAGCAGGTCATACGCCGCGAGCGCGAGGGCGGCTTCCTGGGCAGGTGTGTCCAGATAATCCCCCACATCACTGACGAGGTGAAGCGCCGCATACGCCTAGTCGCCGAGAAGAGCACGGCGGACGTCGTCCTCGTCGAGTGCGGCGGAACCGTAGGCGACATCGAGAGTCTCCCCTTCCTCGAGGCGTTCCGTCAGATGAGGCAGGAGGAGAAGCGCGGTGACACGCTCCTCATACATGTTACCCTAGTTCCGATCCTCGCCGCAGTTGGTGAACCGAAGACGAAGCCGACGCAACACAGCGTCAAGGAGCTCCGCGCCATCGGTCTGCAGCCAGACATCATCGCAGCTCGATGCGAAGATGGCGAACTTCCGGCGAGCGCTAAACAGAAAATCGCCCTCTACTGCAGCGTTGAGGAGCGCGCCGTCTTCACCAGCATCAACGTCCAATCCCTCTACGAGCTCCCCCTCGTCCTCGAAGGACAGGGCATGGGTGATGTCGTCTCCGAGTACCTCGGCTTAGATAAGCCGAAGGCCGAATGGGAGGACTGGAGGAATATGGTCGTCAAGTACAAGGAGCCGGAGGACTGCGTCCGCATCGCCATGTGCGGTAAATACGCTGAACTCAGGGACTGCTACGTCAGCGTAAACGAGGCCCTCCGCCACGCCGCCGCCGCCTCAGGCTGCAAGATAAATATCGACTGGATAGAGACGGAGGAGTTCGAGAAGCACCCTGAGAATGTGAAGGCGCTCGAAGGCTTCGACGGTGTAATCGTACCCGGCGGCTTCGGTAAGCGCGGTGCCCTAGGTAAGGTGCGCACTATCGAGTATTGCAGGACCCACGACAAACCCTTCCTCGGCATCTGCTACGGCCTCCAGCTCAGCATAGTCGAGATGAGCCGGGATGTCCTTGGTCTCAAGGACGCGGACAGCACTGAGTGCGAGCCCCACACTATTAACCCAGTAATCGACCTCCTCCCCGAGCAGAGGGGCGTAAACGAGATGGGTGGCACAATGCGCCTCGGCGCCCACCCAGTCCATATAAAGCCAGGCACCATCGCTCACAGGCTCTACGGCTCAGAACTCATACACGAGCGCCACCGCCACAGATGGGAGGTTAACCCCGAGTACTGGGAGCGCCTAGAGAAGGCGGGCATAGTCTTCAGCGCCTGGAGTACTGATGGACGTAGGAAGGAGATGATAGAGTTACCCAGCAACTACTTCTTCTTCGGTACACAGTTCCATCCGGAGTTCAAGAGCCGCCCGTGGAAGCCGAGCCCACCCTACTATGGGTTGGTCAAGGCGAGCTACGATAAGAAGAGGGGCAAACCGCGCCCCGAGTTCTAGTCCACGAAGTGCTTGTAGGTCCCGTCGCGGAGCTTTTTGTAGACCACATCGAGGACATCTGGGGGCGCAACTTTGAGTGCCTCCTGCCCCACTGGCTGGGGAGTACCCTTCAGTGTGCCCTTTATCCACTGGTCCACCGCGTACACCATGAGCTCGCCAGCTAGGGCGATGGTCTCCCAGCATAGCTTCTCATAGGTGTCACCCCTGTGGACTGGGATTATCTGCTTCTTGATTATCGGCCCAGTGTCTATGCTCGGGTCTATGAAGTGGACGGTACACCCTATGGGGATGTCGAAGTAGATGCTCCACGCAACGCTGGCGGAGCCCCTGCACTCGGGGAGGAGGCCCGGGTGGCTGTTGACCATTCCGTCATGTGGGATGTTGATTAGTGCGGGCTTTATTATCCGGGTACCGCCGAGGACGACTGAGGTCCGGCTTTAACCCCTCAATCAGCTCCCGTGACTCCCTCTTGTTGTGGTGGGGCACAGCATAGCGCTCGATGCTTCTCCCCTTGAGCTGCTCCGTGAATGTCGGTGCAACGGGGAACCCCTTGATGCGGGTGAGGAACTTCTCCCTCTCCTCGTCCCCGACGGGTGAGTCCTCTTCCACGATGGCCTTCGGCTCGAAGCCCGAGGCGAGGAGCTGCCTGAGCATCTCCCTACCGTAGGGGTGCTCCTTCAGCACCATGAAGACGTAGTTGAGCTTGGTCACGGAATAAAACGGAGCTGGAAACGAATAAGAAGGTTCCCAGCTATAGCAACGCGAACTTTGAGAGCGTCGCAGCAGCCGCAGCTACGCTCCTCAGGCATACCTGGAAGAGCGCCCATGATAAGCTTCTTGAAGTTAGCCGCGTTCCGTTGCATTGTTTCGACGACCTCCGCCGTCGACACGGGCTTCTCCGCCCAGACATCGTAGTCCGTCACCATCGCCACAGTGACGTAACACATCTCCTGCTCGCGCGCAAGAACAACCTCAGGGTAAAGGGTCATCCCGATTATGTCGCAGTTCCACTGTCTGAAGAGCCGGGACTCCGCCCGCGTGCTGAACCTCGGACCCTGGATGCAGACGTATGTCCCCTTCTCGTGGACTGGGAGCTTGAGCTTCTTCGCGTATCTGTAGAAGTAGTCGTGGAGAGTTGGGCAGATGGGGTCCGCGCTGCTTATATGGCAGAGCTGCCCACCCTCGTAGAACGTATCAGGTCTATCCTTCGTCCTGTCGATGAACTGGTCTGTGAGGACGAAGTCGCCGGGCTTGTAGTCCTCTCGCAGGCTTCCCACGGCGCTTGAGGCGACTATCTGCTTGACCCCAAGCTCCTTGAGGGCCCAGATGTTTGCCCTCGAATTGATCATGTGAGGTGGTATGACGTGCCCCCTCCCGTGTCTAGGGAGGAATGCGACGCGTCTCCCCTTCACGGTACCGAGGGTGATCATGTCTGACGGCGCCCCATAGGGCGTGTAGACCTTGATGTCCCTCCGATCCTCAAGTATCTCGGGGTCGTAGACTCCCGTGCCGCCGATCACACCTATCTCCGCTCTATTGTCTCTTGACACGCCATTGTAATGTACGGTATTTATGATAAGTTTTTCACCCCAAGCCCACGCGATAACCCTTAAAAATAGCGTCAACGTCCCCATGCGAAAATAGTGACTCGAATGGAGAACAAACGCTGGTTCGCACTTGTGCTTCTCTTCTCCATCTGCATTACCTACTACGGCGAGAACTTCCTCAAGACCGCCGCCTCAGCGTTGTCTCCGGTCCTCATCAAGGAACTGGGGATAAACAAGGGCACCATGGGCCTCCTCATCACCGCCTTCTTCATCATCTACGGCTTGATGCAGATACCCGCCGGGATGTTCACCGACATGTTCGGGCCCAGGAAGACCATCCTCGGCTTCACCGCCCTTACACTCATCGGCGTCTTCCTATTCTGGCTGAGCTTCAGGTTCGAGATGCTCGTAATCGCCCAGATCATCATGGGAATCGGGTGCAGTGTATTCTACATTAACGCGGTCAGCCTCATCACCCAGTGGTTCCCAATCGAACGGAAGGCAACGGCGATTGGTATCCTAAGCGCCGCCAGTGGACTCGGCAACTTCACGAGCTACATGGGGTTTCCACTCGCCAACGCCAACTTCGGAGGCTGGAGAAACCTCTACATCATAATGGCACTGGTGCTCCTCGCAAATTATGGTATGAACTTCTTCACCCTCAAGAACAGCCCAAACGGGAACGGGATGGAGCACAGGTCGAGTAAGAACCTCCTTAAATCCTTCGGCGACGTCCTCCGGGACAGGAGAATATACCCTTTCATCATCGGCTACATGCTGCTCAGCTTCGGCTGGGTCCTCAACACCTGGATGCCGGCCTTCCTCACGGAGACGAAGGGCTTCACTTACGTCGAGGCTGGCCTCATATCCAGTGTAGGGACGATAGCGGGGATACCTGGCTGCATAGCGATGGGCGCCATCTCGGACAGACTCAGGAAGAGAAAGCTCCCGCTAATGATATTCAGCTGCCTCTACGTCGTCGTACTCACCACATTCATCTTCTCCCCGGCCGGCCTCCCGCTCGCTCTATTCACAACGCTATCCTTCAGCATGAATTTCTGCGCCTCCATGTGGGTTCTCTTCTTCAGCATGGTACCCGAGGTCCTCCCCAGGGAGAAGGCGAGCATAGGACTCGGCCTAGTAAACGGGCT
This sequence comes from Candidatus Bathyarchaeota archaeon, assembly GCA_963820555.1. Lineage (GTDB taxonomy): Archaea > Thermoproteota > Bathyarchaeia > TCS64 > TCS64 > UBA8941. Next base: position 18,109 of record CAWGAT010000040.1, on the reverse strand, counting down.
AGGGACCATCGGCTTCTCTCTCATCACCCCGTTCTACGGCGGCCTAATCGACTCGACTGGCAGCTACTTCGCCTCCAACATGGTCATCATAGCCACATCACTCATCATGATGGTAACTATGGTCTTCTTCACGAAGGAGACGTACGGCGGCCTCAAGAAGACTAATTAGTCGAAGCACGCCCATCCCACGTAATGGACACAGCCGAGACGATCAGGCGCCTCCCCAAGCTCGAGCAACACGTACACATCGTGGGCTCGACTAAGCCGGAGACCCTCATGGGCATAATCGAGGACAGCGGGGCGAAGACCCCCTTCAACTCGCTCGAGGACATCCGCCAGTTCTTCCAGTATCGAGACTTCCCCCACTTCATCTCCGTCTACAGCACCGTGAACGACTGCATAACGGACGAGAAGTACTACGAGAGGATCACATACGAAATGCTGGAATCCGACGCAGCCTCTAACGTGAAGCATGTTGAGGCGATATTCTCCCCCAACGACCATGTGAGGCGGGGCCTCGACTACGGCAAGATGCTCGACGCCGTGAACAAGGGCATCAGGAGGGCGAGGAGGAAGTTCGGGATCACCTGCACGATCAGGGTCGACCTCGTCCGAAACTATGGGCCGGAGATGGCGATGAAGGAGCTCGACTGGATAAAGAAGAAGGGTGACAACATCGTCGCCGTCGACATAGGTGGCAGCGAGGACGGCTTCCCGCCGGAGCCCTACGAGAAGGCGTACAAGAAGGCGAAGGACCTCGGTCTCCACCTCGTCGCCCACGCTGGTGAGGCGGCTGGACCGGAGAGCGTCTGGGGAGCCGTTAAGACCCTCGGCGTGGAGAGGATAGGTCACGGTACAACCGCGGTCAAGGACCCGGCACTCCTCAGGGAGATCAGAGAGAGGGGGATAGCAATCGAGACATGCCCAGTCAGCAATCTGAGGACGGGGGCGATAAAGACGTTGAACGAGCACCCAATCAGGAGCTTGATCAGGCACGGCATAAGAGTCAGCGTCAACAGCGATGACCCGCCCATGTTCAACACCGACATGAACAACGAGTATCTCCAGCTCAACAGCGAACTCGGCTTCTCAGTCGACGAGCTGATGAGGATAAGCCTAGACTCAATTGAGACAAGCTTCCTTCCGACGAAGAAGAAAGGTGAACTTAGAGAAGAGTTCCTCAAAGAGTATCGGGAGCTAATCTCCCGGAAATCTTAGATCTCGAAGCGCATCGAGGAGAAGTCGACGGGGACGGAGAAGTTCTCTGTGAGGTTATCCCCCGCCGAGTGGATCGCCTTCACTTGCTCCTGTATCGTCTCGAAGATGTTGTCGATGTATAGGGGCGGCGAGACCAGCTTGTTGTAGAGTATGCCTGCGGCTATGATTCCGCAGCCGATTACATCCGAGACCATGAACGGTTCGGGTATCAAGACGAGGGTGATGCCGAATGATATCAGGCTCTTGCCCGCTCCACCGTAACCGTGATCGTGTAGTTGGTCAACCTCGCTCATGGCCCCGTTCATTCCGCTAAGTAGCGCAGCAGACTCTGAATAGGTCTCGCTGAGCTCACTCGCTGCCTTTACCACGTAATCCGTCTTCGGTTTGTCCATTTCACATCTCTCCTATAGTGCCTTGAACTGGTCGAACCACTTATCGTACTCCTTTATCATGTCCTTGGAGACGCTCGGTTTCCTGTTGTTAATGGCGCGCTTGAAGTCGGCCATCGATAGTGGGCGAGGCTTGCAGTTGACGTCGTCCGCCTTGCCGGACTCGAAGAGTTCCCTGATGACCTCCTGTCGGACGACCTGGCAGATGTCCTTGATGTCACTACCGGTGTAGCCGTCGGTGAGCTGGGTTAGGATGTGGAAGTCCACGTCGGGAGTTAGCTCGAGCTGTGAGCTGTTGATCTCGAACATCTGTAGGCGCGTCGCGTAGTCGGGGAGAGGCACCATGATCCTCTTCTGGAAGCGGCGGATGAAGGCCCAGTCTAGGTCCCAGGGCTTGTTCGTCGCAGCGACGACGTATAGGTGGTAGTTCTTCCCCTTGTCCTGGAGGCCGTCCATCTCCTTGAGGAACTGGTTCCTCATGCGGACCTCGCCGCCAACCTCGTTTGTATGGACGCCGAGGATGCTATCCACCTCATCCATGAAGATGATGACCGGCTTTCCGGCAACAGCGGTACGACGTGCAGCTCCGAATATCTTGGCGACGTTCTGCTCAGCGGCGCCCAGCCACTTCGACATTATGTTGGCTGGGTCGATCTGTATGAATTGGGCCTCGATCTCGTTCGCAACCGCGGCTGCGAGCAGCGTCTTACCGCAGCCCGGGGGACCGAAGAGGAGGAGCCCCCTCGACCACCCGAGTGGGAATAGGTCGGGGCGCTTCACCGGGTAGACGATGACCTCCTTGATCGCCCTCTTAGCGTCCTCGAGGCCAGCGACCTCGCCCCAGGTGACATTCGGCTTCTCAGCTGGCACGGAATCATCAGCCTCTACCTGAGACTCGGATGAGCCGGTCTGCTTGGTCTCGAAGCTGGTGAATTTCTCGATCCCAGTCTCCTCGCCGTCCTCCGACTTGAGGAGCCTGATTCTCTCCTGGTAGGTTGTAACCTTCTCAACGTAGAACCTGTTGAATGTGTAGTCGGGATAGAGTTTTATGAGGCGGGTGAGTTGCTCGACTGCCCTCTTATAGCTCTCGGTGGCCTTGTCCTTGTCGCCCATCTTGTCGTACTTGACGGCGTCAGCAGCGTACTTCATCGCCTCGTTCTCAAGCATGGTTGCTACGCTCATGCTACTATCTCCTCCATCTTAACGCGGCCTTTCCCGCTGATCTGGTCGAGCATCTTAACCACGTCGTCTGAGAGCACGCTCCAGTCGTTTGTGGTCTCAGCAGCCTGTGCAGCGCGGGGGGCGAACGTTGGCTCATAGTCGTATGCGACCGCCTCTGCCTGCCTATCCGTGACCTTCGACGCCACTGCGACCGTGACTGGTGGCTCGGGGAAGCTCTCGTGTAGGCTGTTCTCGACCATGCTGGAGACTTCCCTGAGGATGTCGGCGCTCTCCTGGCTCTTGACGCTGAACATCTCGTCCAGAGCGGGCTGGCGGAAGTCGATCGTCGTCTGCATCAGGGTCTCGCTCGCGACTATGTTGAGTTGCTCAAGACCGGATGCGAACTGGGGCATTACCTGTTGTACGTCGGCGGAGACCTCCTTGACGACCTCGGAGATGGGCTTCATCTCCTGGACGACCTGGTAGAGGTCGAGGAAGTTCTCTAGTCTGATCGTGATGCAGTCTATGGCGAGCTGGCTCTGGGATATCACCTGTTTTATGTGGCGTACCCTGCTGAGTTCGTTCGCGTAGATCTGCGCGCGTGCAGTATCTTTCTTCTGAACCGCCTTGCCAACCATCTCGAACAGTACGCGGTCACGCTCCCTAAGCTTGGAGTTGACCTGATCGAGCCTCATGCTCTGACGCTTGAGCTCGTTTATAGACTCGGGGGTTGGAAGGATACTCTGCTGGCGGTTCAGTATGCCCATTCCTTCTATCTCCTTTAACAGCTTAGGCTAGAAACTGGCCTGGTTACGCCCAGGCTAGGCGCCCCAACGAGTGGGGTGTTTAAAAAAGCGGGGGAGGGGCGATTTTCCATATCTGACTCGCTCCTTTTTACACTCTGTCGCCTAGGCCTGTGCCGACCTTGCTCTGGCCGCCGGGCAGTTCTGGGAAGGTGTCCTTCATCCTCGACTCGGCGATAGTCTGGGCCTCGTCCAATATCTTGGCCGAGTCCTCGTTCACCGACTCGAAGTTGATGGTCATCCCCGTCACCGCGCCTGCGTCGACGACGATGCCGCTGAGGAGGTTACCGATCTCACCCAACTCCTTCTCAGCCTGTGGGCTGATCGCCGCCATGCCCGTTTTGATGTCGCTGATGACACCGACGACCGGCAGGAGTGTGACTGCTACGTCACCCAGCTCTGTTACGGTCTTGAGGCGCAGTGTGATCTGCTCTAGGGCGAGCTTAGCGTGGAAGATCATCTTCTCCATCTTGCGGATCTCGGCGAGCTCGTTTGCGAAGACGTTTGCGCGTGCTGTGTCGTGCTTGGCGTATGCGTCGACGATCCTGTTGAAGATCGTCTTGTCGCGCTCCTGGAAGCGGTTGCTGGCCTGGTCGAGGCGCTGGATCTGCATCTCGATCCGCTTGGTGGCCGCGTCGAGGCGGGGCTTGAGGGGGCCCGGTGGCCTGACGGCGTCCTTTACCTTGTTGGATAAGGACGGATCGTTGCTCTTCTCCCATCTATTAGCGAAGCTCATTTCAGATTACGCTCGTAGATACAGCAAGCCATAAAGAGCATCAAAGTGTTGCCTCACCAATGTTATTGAACGGGTAGTTTACACTTTTTTATATATAGTTTTTTAACATATTATTGTAATGAGACTCTGGGATGATGAGAGTAACTGTTACACCATTAAATCAAAAAAGTAAGAGGAAATTATTCATTTTTAATAAAATGAACATTTTCATTATACGGCACCCTTAATATATAAACAGGGCTCATCCATGAGCAAGGTTGAACAGTATGGCAGGTAGATTTACCGTTTTCGTGGTTTTCGCCGTGCTCGGCTTCGTCGGAGGTATAATTGCGAACTTGGCGTACAAACAGATACTTCCCTGGATCCAGATCAACTGGCCCAATATTGGGTTGGACTGGATTCTCTCAGGCGCAGCTGGTACAGTACTGACACTCATGATAGTGGTCATCTGGGCATCGTTCTCACCCGATAAGTAAATCATCGGGAATCCAATTTTCTCTCACCCCGTTTTTATTGGAAACTTTTAATGGAGCCCCACTGCAGTTCAACTGGGCACGGGCATGGACAGGATATCTCTAAAGATTGATCTCCACGTCCACACCCGCTTCAGCAGGGATGCGATAAACAGCTTCCCCGACGTTAATGCGGCGTGTGCGCGGCTCGGCCTCGACGGCTACGCCGTCTGTGACCATGATACAATCGAGGGTTTGAGGGCGCATAAACCAGATGGACTAGTAATCGTCCCTGGGCTTGAGGTGTCGGCTCGTGGCGCACACATACTCTGTCTCGACCCTGTTGAGGTGGTGCCTAGTAGACTATCTATTATCGAGACCGTTGAGAAGATACATACCCAGGGGGGCACCGCGGTCCTCGCGCACCCGAGAGCATTACCGAGGAGCTTCGTCAGCCTCAGAGGGGCGGGTGAGGCGGGCTTCGACGCAGTGGAGGTTGCGAATGCTGCTCAGATCCCCTTTGGGTTGGTGATGAGTTGGAACAGGGATCTGGCGAGGAAGCTTGGGCTACCGGAGACCGGTGGTAGCGACGCTCACTTCCCTGAGACGATCGGGCGATCGTATACGGTTGTGGAGTCGGAGTCGAGGGATCCAGAGGACGTCATTCGGGCGATTAGAGAGGGGAGGACGAGGGTCTTTGGTGCGGGGACCAGGTGGGGTGAGCGGCTCCAGGTGCTGAGGTACGCCTTGAGTGGTGAAGTGTAGGGTTATATTGCGGGTGTGTTCTCGTCTGTCTGAGGCGGCTTGGCTAGGGTCTATGTCGAGGTCTACGGGTGCAGCGCTAACAGGGCGGACGCCGAGATCGCCTCGGGTCTCCTGCTAGAGGCTGGACACGAGATCGTTGATAGAGCCGAGGACGCGGACGTCTCTGTTTTACTGACCTGCATCGTGAAGACGCCCACGGAGCGTAAGGTGGTTAGGAGACTCAAGGAGTTAGAGGGGAAACGAGTCGTCGTCGCTGGGTGCATGCCGAAGGCTCAGAGGAGCGTCGTCGAGGAGGTTTCACCCGGCGCCAGTTTGGTGGGACCGGACGACGTGGAGAGGATACCGGAGGCCGTCTCCGCCGCGGCGGCGGGTGAGAAGATCGTGTGCCTCGGCGGGACCTCGCCGGACCGCACCTGTCTCCCCAGGATGAGGTTCAGCGGCGTCGTCCACATCGCCCCGATCGCCGCTGGGTGTCTCGGTAACTGTAGCTACTGCATAGTCAAAGTGGCGCGTGGTAGGCTTCGATCGTTCCCCGCGGAGGGGATTGTGAGGGACGCGGAGGAGGCCATCGCCTCGGGGTGTAAGGAGATCTGGGTGACGGCTGAGGACACGGCGGCCTACGACTACAACGGTGTGAGGCTCCCAGATCTGCTGCGGAGCCTGGGGGAGATCGAGGGGGACTTCATGATTCGTGTCGGCATGATGACGCCGAACTCCGCGCTGCCGATCGTCGACGACCTCGTTGACGCCTTCAGAGGGAAGAAGGTGTTCCGGTTCCTCCACGCACCGGTTCAGGCGGGGAGCGACGAGGTGCTGGCGAGGATGAGGAGGAAGTACAATGTTACTGATTTTAAAGACCTCGTCACACGCTTCAGGGATGGTGTACCCGGCTTGGGTGTATCGACGGACATCATCTGCGGCTTTCCAGGTGAGTCTGAGGATCAGTTTAGGGAGAGTCTATCCTTAATCGAGTGGCTCCGCCCCGACGCGTTGAACATGAACAGGTTCTGGCCCAGGCCGGGGACGGAGGCCGCTGAGCTTGGTGGGCAGCTGAACGGTCGCATCACTAAGGGTAGGTCGAGGAGGCTCGATGAGCTGTGGACGAGGGTGGGGCAGGAGGCGAACGAGTCTTGGCTCGGCTGGGTGGGGGATGTCCTGCTCGACGAGGTTGGGCACAGCGGCGCGAAGATGGGTAGAACCCGTTCTTATAAGGCGGTCACCGTTGTGACGGGGGCTCGCCTCGGTGAGTGGATTAGGGTTAGGGTGACGGGCGCCGAGAGGGCGTACCTGTTGGGTGAGGACGTCACGGATGGAAGCGACCAGCTGAGGTTTGCATAGCGTCAACGGCGTCCGATGAGTTGGGCTCGAGAGACCAGTGGCTACGCTTGCTCGGTCTTCTTCGGCGGACTCGTCCGCAGGACCACTGCGAGGATGAGATAGGTTATGATGGCCCAGAAGGCGAGGTCGAGGATGAGGTTCAGCCAATCGTAGCTTACGAATTGGGTTGGTATTACGCGGGTCGAGTAGGTGAGGGGGGCGCCGTAGCTCACGACGTCTATCTGTATTCTTGCGAATGGCGTGGGGAACACGCCTGTGCCCCAGGTTAGGAATAGTCCTATGAGGATGGATACGGACGCGGTTACTAGTCTGCTGGTCAATTTTCTCGTAGCTTCGAGGCGGGTCGCTTTGGATAAACCTTGGTCGCGTTAATGCGCCTATTTATTAGCGGAAGTGCATCGATATGGTGACTATGAGCGCCGCGAGTAGGCAGGGTGTGGGGAAGAAGTGTGCGGAGTGCAGAAAGTACTCCAGGAACACATTCTACTGCTCCAGAGAGCATAAGGTGCTTGATCAGAACAAAGAGGCGTGCGCCTCCTTCGCTCCTAGGGAGTCACATCGCCCAAGGACAAGAAAGTTCTAGAAACGTGGTCGTTTTTTAATCTGTGACATTAGACCTGAAGTACTCGAGCTAGATGTTGATGTGCGTCCTGGTAGCTCGCTAAATGATAGAAGCTTGTGGGGAAGCGACCCATAAGAAATCGGTGCTCTAGGAGAGCATTAAATTATATTCATAGCCTAATATTTTATTACTTGCATCTGTAGCTGGTTAATTATATCTCACCACTTTAGACATGGAAAAATATGGGTTTTATACCTGTGGCTGATATCATACTGAAGTTTAGCGAAAAATCATAAATGTTACACCTAGCCAGCTAGAAATCGAGTCACCTCTTCTCATACTTTACAGCTTTGGAAAGAAGACTATGTCTGCGATTATCGAACAATTCCTTTGGGGAAGTTAGTAAGTGGATTCCTGTGGGTGGGAAGAGGAATTCCTAATGGGCATCTGAAATTCCTAGTAGGACGGTATATTGGAAAAAAAAATATTTTCGCATCTGTGGCTAGGAATCACCAGTGTGGGAGTTGTTTATTCGTCACGGGTTCGGCGCTCCTGTGGCTGGGTAATTCTTCCTTGCTATGGGACATATGGAAAAATCATGGATTTCGCTACCGCTGCAAGAAATCCAAGCTTCCGAAAGGTGATCACACCCACTGTAGGTAGCCACACTCTGCATCCTCTATTAATTCCTGTGAGGATGCGTGCATAATAATTATCTTAGTAAAAACCGCCGTATGTTTAGTAGGAGACCTCGCGAGTGACCACTTCATGGATTGTCACCGGGGAGCCCATCTCTGTGGCGATCTTGAAGAACATATTTGGGTCGAGACACTCGGCGCAGATAACCCCCTTATCTGTGTCTCCGTTGATGCACATCTTCGCCCCGATTACCGCGGGTAGCGCGACGCTGGTTATAGCTGTCCCAAGCCTGTTGTAGACGGATAGCCTCTCCTCGGTGGTTCTATAGAATGAGTTGGGGCAGACTACGCTGTATTTTGTGGCTGTCCCGGACATGGTTCCCTTTACTTCCACTACGATGAGGGTCAATCTGTCAAGTGCCTTTCTGACGCTTGCTTCGTCCTCGGCGAGGAAGGAGTTTACCGGGGGGCGCACAAGCTTGAGCAACACATCCCTTGGTGCAACCTTTACTCCGTTAACGTCAATCGGCTCGGGGCTTCCGAACCCCATCTTGACGAAGGCCCCCACGAGTGCGTCTACGGGGTACTTGAAGTCGCAGTATCTGATACCCTTCCCAATGAAGTGGGGTAGGGTTATTGGCTCCTGGTGTTGGTGGTAGCTTAATAGTACTGGGCCGACGGGGTCGGGGAATGGATACTCCTCGGGACTTGAGAAGATCGGGAACTTGCTATAATGCCCCTCTTCGAAGACCGTTGGCTCGATGGAGTAACCCCAAAGGGCCCTGAATGGGGACCATGTAGGTGTCCACGCCTTCACAACCTCATTTGACTCCTCTAGGGCTCGCCCGCCGTAGCGAATGCGGATCTCCTCCACACGATCCATCTTATCGCAGATATACCTAGCAATCACGTTGGTTGTCCCGGGGGAGACGCCGCATCCTAGTAGCGCGGTTAAACCGGCTTCCTTGTACTCTTTGTCGTAGGCGAGTGGTCGTTTCTCTATGATTTGGCTCAGGATGTTGTCTCTCGCGCGGATATCCATCAAATCGGGTTCCCCGAATGATGTATCGATGTAGTGGGCGCCGCTTCGTAGGGTTGCCTTCATGATGTTCATGTCGAAGGCGGTGAGGGTTAGGTTGATCACGGCGTCTGCACCCTTTGCTGCCTTTTCGACTTCTTCGGTTTTGGATGCGTCCAGTTTCATTGTAGTGATCTTTTCGCTCCCTATCTTCTTGCTGACCTTTTTAGCCAGCTCAAGGTTGATGTCTCCTAACACTATCTCAGATATTTTCTTGTCTCGGGAGAGGATTGAGGCGCAGGGACCACCCTGTGCGCCTGCTCCGATTAGCAGGATCTTGCTCATGATAAAACCGGTTAGATGATCGCTGTTACTCTAAATAACACTTGAGAGTTGTAAACGGTTAACGCTTAAGCGGAATTGGTTTCGTGCTCGAGTGTGTGAGGCGTCTATGCCTCTACCTCCTTGTCCGCTATCTTCAACCCCTCGTCCATTGCATCGATGCCGACATCAACCTGCTCCTTAGTCACGATCAACGGCGGAGCTATCACGAAGTGGCTTATCCAGGTGTTGCAGATGACGCCGTTCTTACCCATCTCCGCGGCGACCTTATCCACCATCAATGGGACGCCAGCTGACCTTGTCAATCCGCGTGTTGAAGGGTTTCTTCGTCTTCCTGTTCTTCACGATCTCGACCGCCCAGAATAGGCCTATGCCCCTCACGTCTCCGATTGAGGGGTGTCGATCCTTGAGCTCGTTTAGCCTCTTTCCCATGTGGGCGCCAAGCTTCTTAGCGTTCTCGAAGAGGTTGAGGCGCTTGTACTCGTTTATCGCGGGGACAACGGGCGCCATGGCGAGGGGGTGTGCCTCGTATGTGTGGCCGTGGGCGAAGTAGTTCTCCTCGAAGTAGTCCGCGATCTTCTTGGTGGTGGCCGTTATGCCGAGGGGCGTGTAGGCGCCGGTGCAGCCCTTGGCCGTGGTGAGGATGTCCGGCTTCACCCCCCAGTTGTCGACAGCGAACCAGGTGCCGGTCCTTCCCCAGCCCGCCATCACCTCGTCGGCTATGAAGATCACGTCGTGTTCCTCAGCGATCTGCTTGAGTCGGGGTAGGTACTCCTTGACTGGGACGAGCACTCCGTTCGTGCCTACGACGGGCTCCACTATGATGGCGGCGACGTTTCCCTCGTTCCTGAGCATGTAGTCAACGTATTCGGCGCAGGTCACGCCGCAGGCTGGGTACTCTTGGTGGAATGGGCACCTGTAGCAGTAGCAGTCGGGGGCGAATACCGTGCCATCGACCTTACTGCTTGGCTCGGCGAACCACCTTCGGGGGTCGCCTGTGCAGGCGATGGCCGCTGCGGTTGAGCCGTGGTAGGAAGTGTAGCGGGAAATGACCTTGTAGGCTCCCCTTGGCTTCTGGTACATCCTAGCGATCTTGAGGGCGGCCTCGTTAGCCTCCGTCCCCGAGGTCGAGTAGAATATCTTCTCGAGCCCTGCGGGCAGGACCTTAACCAGAGCCTCACTCGCCTTTGCCCGGATGTCGGTGGAGTAGGCGGGGTTTATGTAGGGCATCTTCTGAGCCTGCTCAACTATCGCTTTGATGAGTGCCTGGTTCTTATGGCCCAGATTGGAGCACATTAGTTGGGAGGAGAAGTCTAGGTATCTCTTCCCGGAGACGTCGGTGAGGTAGACGCCTTCTGCGTCGACTATGTGCTGGGGCTTCCATCCCTTCTGGAAACGCCAAGTTCCATATGTGTACTTTACAACCTGATCCACGACCTCGTCTGGTTGCTTCGACAAGTTGTATCAAAGAGGCATTGCTCTACAAAGTAATAAAAATAGGGTCTAGATAGACAAAAACATGCATATGCCCTGTCCTCGCCCCTATATTCAGAATAAACTAATTAAAACAACAATACGCGTCTCCCCCCGTCTCCGTGAAGATACATCTCCTCAACGGGAATCGACCCCCCGACTCCAGTGGGTGGGAATCAGATTCCCATTAGGTGGGAAGGGAATTCCTCGTGGGTAGGAAGGGATTCCCAGTAGGTGGGTATCCCGGAAAATCACCTTCTCAACTCCTGTGGCTGGGTATCCCGCGGTCCCCGTGTGGGATCGCCTCGTGTTCGCCGCTCCCGTGGCTTGTGATTAGGCGGGTTTGTGAATCTATTCAAGGCGGCGAACACGAGGCGACCCCCACTCGGCACCACAAGATACCCAGCCACAGGAGCTAAAACGATGATTTTTCGAGATCCTAACCCACATGGTATCCCTAGCATGCCATGGGGACTTCCCTACCATGCTACATGGTATCCCGTACCCACCCACTGGAGTCGAGTGGTCGAGTTGATGTGGGGAGATACCCACCCACGGAGACGGAGGTGGCGTTACCGTTGAGATGTGTTTATTCTTAATCTAGGGACAAGGCGACGCGTATGCACGTTTTTGTCTATCTAGACCCTATTTTTATTACTTTGTAGAGCAATGCCATTTTGATACAATATGAAGCAACCAGACGATGTCGTGGATCAGGTTGTCAAATACACATATGGAACATGGCGTTTCCAGAAGGGATGGAGGCCCCAGCACATAGTCGACGCAGAAGGCGTCTACCTCACCGACGTCTCCGGGAAGAAATACCTAGACTTCTCCTCCCAACTAATGTGCTCCAATCTGGGCCATAAGAACCAGGCGCTCATCAAAGCGATAGTTGAGCAGGCTCAGAAGATGCCATACATAAACCCCGCCTACTCCACCGACATCCGGGCAAAGGCGAGTGAGGCCCTGGTTAAGGTCCTGCCCGCGGGGCTCGAGAAGATATTCTACTCGACCTCGGGGACGGAGGCCAACGAGGCCGCCCTTAAGATCGCTAGAATGTACCAGAAGCCAAGGGGAGCCTACAAGGTCATTTCCCGCTATACATCTTACCACGGCTCAACCGCGGCAGCCATCGCATGCACAGGTGACCCCCGAAGGTGGTTCGCCGAGCCAAGCAGCAAGGTTGATGGCACAGTATTCGCCCCCGACTGCTACTGCTACAGGTGCCCTTTCAACCAAAAGTACCCGGCCTGCGGCGTGACCTGCGCCGAATACGTTGACTACATTCTCAGGAACGAGGGAAACGTCGCCGCAATCATTGTGGAGCCCGTCGTCGGCACCAATGGGGTGCTCGTCCCTGTCAAGGAGTACCTGCCCCGACTCAAGCAGATAGCTGAGGAACACGATGTTCTCTTCATAGCCGACGAGGTGATGGCGGGCTGGGGAAGGACTGGCACCTGGTTCTCTGTCGACAACTGGGGGGTGAAGCCGGACATCCTCACCACGGCCAAGGGCAGCACCGGCGCATATACGCCCCTCGGTATAACTGCCACTACCAAAAAGATCGCGGACTACTTCGAGGAGAACTACTTCGCCCACGGTCACACATACGAGGCACACCCCCTCTCCATGGCTCCCGTTGTCCCCGCGATAAACGAATACAAGCGCCTCAACCTCTTCGAGAACGCTAAGAACCTCGGCGCCCACATGGGAAAGAGGCTAAACGAGCTCATGGATCGACATACCTCAATCGGAGACGTTAGAGGGATAGGTCTATTCTGGGCGGTCGAGATCGTGAAGAACAGGAAGACGAAGAAACCCTTCAACACGCGGATTGACAAAATAACTGGCGTCCCCTTGATGGTGGATAAAGTCGCCGCGGATATGGGTAGGAACGGAGTCATATGCAACACCTGGATAAGCCATTTCGTGATAGCTCCGCCGTTGATCGTGACAAAGGAGCAGGTTGATGTTGGCATCGACGCAATGGACGAGGGGTTGAAGCTAGCGGACAAGGAGGTAGAGGCATAGAAACCTCATACACTACGAGCACGAAACCAATTCCGCTTAAGCGTTAACCGTTTACACCTCTCAAGTGTTATTTAGAGTAACAGCGATCATCTAACCGGTTTTATCATGAGCAAGATCCTGCTAATCGGAGCAGGCGCACAGGGTGGTCCCTGCGCCTCAATCCTCTCCCGAGACAAGAAAATATCTGAGATAGTGTTAGGAGACATCAACCTTGAGCTGGCCAAAAAGGTCAGCAAGAAGATAGGGAACGAAAAGATCACTACAATTAAACTGGACGCATCCAAAACCGAAGAAGTCGAAAAGGCAGCGAAGGGTGCAGACGCCGTGATCAACCTAACTCTCACCGCCTTTGACATTAACATCATGAAGGCAACCCTACGAAGCGGCGCCCACTACATCGATACCTCATTCGGTGAACCCGATTTAATGGATATCCGCGCGAGAGACAACATCCTGAGCCAAATCATGGAGAAACGACCACTCACCTACGACAAAGAGTACAAGGAAGCTGGTTTAACCGCGCTACTAGGATGCGGCGTCTCCCCCGGGACAACCAACGTGATTGCTAGGTATATCTGCGAAAAAATGGATCGTGTGGAGGAGATCCGCATTCGCTACGGCGGGCGAGCTCTAGAGGAGTCAAATGAGGTGGTGAAGGCGTGGACACCTACATGGTCCCCATTCAGGGCCCTTTGGGGCTACTCTATCGAGCCAACGGTCTTCGTAGAGGGACATTACAGCAAGTTCCCGATCTTCTCAAGTCCCGAGGAGTACCCATTCCCCGACCCCGTCGGCCCAGTACTATTAAGCTACCATCAACACCAAGAGCCAATAACCCTACCCCACTTCATCGGGAAAGGTATCAGATACTGCGACTTCAAGTACCCCGTAGACGCACTCGTGGGGGCCTTCGTCAAGATGGGGTTCGGAAGCCCCGAGCCGATTGACGTTAACGGAGTAAAGGTTGCACCAAGAGATGTGTTGCTCAAGCTTGTGCGCCCCCCAGTAAACTCCTTCCTCGCCGAGGACGAAGCAAGCGTCAGAAAGGCACTTGACAGATTGACCCTGATCGTAGTGGAAGTAAAGGGAACCATGTCCGGGACAGCCACAAAATACAGCGTAGTCTGCCCCAACTCATTCTATAGAACCACCGAGGAGAGGCTATCCGTCTACAACAGGCTTGGGACAGCTATAACCAGCGTCGCGCTACCCGCGGTAATCGGGGCGAAGATGTGCATCAACGGAGACACAGATAAGGGGGTTATCTGCGCCGAGTGTCTCGACCCAAATATGTTCTTCAAGATCGCCACAGAGATGGGCTCCCCGGTGACAATCCATGAAGTGGTCACTCGCGAGGTCTCCTACTAAACATACGGCGGTTTTTACTAAGATAATTATTATGCACGCATCCTCACAGGAAGTAATAGAGGATGCAGAGTGTGGCTACCTACAGTGGGTGTGATCACCTTTCGGAAGCATGGATTTCTTGCAGCGGTAGCGAAATCCATGATTTTTCCATATGTCCCATAGCAAGGAAGAATTACCCAGCCACAGGAGCGCCGAACCCGTGACGAATAAACAACTCCCACACTGGTGATTCCTAGCCACAGATGCGAAAATATTTTTTTTTCCAATATACCGTCCTACTAGGAATTTCAGATGCCCATTAGGAATTCCTCTTCCCACCCACAGGAATCCACTTACTAACTTCCCCAAAGGAATTGTTCGATAATCGCAGACATAGTCTTCTTTCCAAAGCTGTAAAGTATGAGAAGAGGTGACTCGATTTCTAGCTGGCTAGGTGTAACATTTATGATTTTTCGCTAAACTTCAGTATGATATCAGCCACAGGTGTAAAACCCATATTTTTCCATGTCTAAAGTGGTGAGATATAATTAACCAGCTACAGATGCAAGTAATAAAATATTAGGCTATGAATATAATTTAATGCTCTCCTAGAGCACCGATTTCTTATGGGTCGCTTCCCCGCAAGCTTCTATCATTTAGCGAGCTACCAGGACGCACATCAATATCTAGCTCGAGTACTTCAGGTCTAATGTCACAGATTAAAAAACGACCACGTTTCTAGAACTTTCTTGTCCTTGGGCGATGTGACTCCCTAGGAGCGAAGGAGGCGCACGCCTCTTTGTTCTGATCAAGCACCTTATGCTCTCTAGAGCAGTAGAATGTGTTCCTGGAGTACTTTCTGCACTCCGCACACTTCTTCCCCACACCCTGCCTACTCGCGGCGCTCATAGTCACCATATCGATGCACTTCCGCTAATAAATAGGCGCATTAACGCGACCAAGGTTTATCCAAAGCGACCCGCCTCGAAGCTACGAGAAAATTGACCAGCAGACTAGTAACCGCGTCCGTATCCATCCTCATAGGACTATTCCTAACCTGGGGGACAGGCGTGTTCCCCACGCCATTCGCAAGAATACAGATAGACGTCGTGAGCTACGGCGCCCCCCTCACCTACTCGACCCGCGTAATACCAACCCAATTCGTAAGCTACGATTGGCTGAACCTCATCCTCGACCTCGCCTCCTGGGCCATCATAACCTATCTCATCCTCGCAGTGGTCCTGCGGACGAGTTCGCCGAAGAAGACCGAGCAAGCGTAGCCACTGGTCTCTCGAGCCCAACTCATTGGACGCCGTTGACGCTACGCAAACCTCAGCTGGTCGCTTCCATCCGTGACGTCCTCACCCAACAGGTACGCCCTCTCGGCGCCCGTCACCCTAACCCTAATCCACTCACCGAGGCGAGCCCCCGTCACAACTGTGACCGCCTTATAAGAACGGGTTCTACCCATCTTCGCGCCGCTGTGCCCAACCTCGTCGAGCAGGACATCCCCCACCCAGCCAAGCCAAGACTCGTTCGCCTCCTGCCCCACCCTCGTCCACAGCTCATCGAGCCTCCTCGACCTACCCTTAGTGATGCGACCGTTCAGCTGCCCACCAAGCTCAGCGGCCTCCGTCCCCGGCCTGGGCCAGAACCTGTTCATGTTCAACGCGTCGGGGCGGAGCCACTCGATTAAGGATAGACTCTCCCTAAACTGATCCTCAGACTCACCTGGAAAGCCGCAGATGATGTCCGTTGATACACCTAAGCCGGGTACACCATCCCTGAAGCGTGTGGCGAGGTCTTTAAAATCAGTAACATTGTACTTTCTCCTCATCCTCGCCAACACCTCGTCGCTCCCGGACTGGACGGGTGCGTGGAGGAAGCTGAACACCTTCTTCCCTCTGAAGGCGTCGACGAGGTCGTCTAAGATCGGCAGCACCGAGTTGGGCGTCATCATGCCTACACGTATCATGAAGTCCCCCTCGATCTCCTCCAGGCTCCGCAGCAGATCTGGTAGCCTCACACCGTTGTAGTCGTAGGCCGCCGTGTCCTCAGCCGTCACCCAGATCTCCTTACACCCCGAGGCGATGGCCTCCTCCGCGTCCCTCACAATCGCCTCCGCGGGGAACGATCGAAGCCTACCACGCGCCACTTTGACTATGCAGTAGCTACAGTTACCGAGACACCCGGCGGCGATTGGGGCGATGTGGACGACGCCGCTGAACCTCATCCTGGGGAGACAGGTGCGGTCCGGCGAGGTCCCGCCGAGGCACACGATCTTCTCACCCGCCGCCGCGGCGGAGACGGCCTCCAGTATCCTCTCCACGTCGTCCGGTCCCACCAAACTGGCGCCGGGTGAAACCTCCTCGACGACGCTCCTCTGAGCCTTCGGCATGCACCCAGCGACGACGACTCGTTTCCCCTCTAACTCCTTGAGTCTCCTAACCACCTTACGCTCCGTGGGCGTCTTCACGATACAGGTCAGTAAAACGGAGACATCCGCGTCCTCGGCTCTATCAACGATCTCGTGTCCAGCCTCTAGCAGGAGACCCGAGGCGATCTCGGCGTCCGCCCTGTTAGCGCTGCACCCGTAGACCTCGACATAGACCCTAGCCAAGCCGCCTCAGACAGACGAGAACACACCCGCAATATAACCCTACACTTCACCACTCAAGGCGTACCTCAGCACCTGAAGTCGCTCACCCCACCTGGTCCCCGCACCAAAGACCCTCGTCCTCCCCTCTCTAATCGCCCGAATAACGTCCTCTGGATCCCTCGACTCCGACTCCACAACCGTATACGATCGCCCGATCGTCTCAGGGAAGTGAGCGTCGCTACCACCGGTCTCCGGTAACCCAAGCTTCCTCGCAAGATCCCTGTTCCAACTCATCACCAACCCAAAGGGGATCTGAGCAGCATTCGCAACCTCCACTGCGTCGAAGCCCGCCTCACCCGCCCCTCTGAGGCTTACGAAGCTCCTCGGTAATGCTCTCGGGTGCGCGAGGACCGCGGTGCCCCCCTGGGTATGTATCTTCTCAACGGTCTCGATAATAGATAGTCTACTAGGCACCACCTCAACAGGGTCGAGACAGAGTATGTGTGCGCCACGAGCCGACACCTCAAGCCCAGGGACGATTACTAGTCCATCTGGTTTATGCGCCCTCAAACCCTCGATTGTATCATGGTCACAGACGGCGTAGCCGTCAAGGCCGAGCCGCGCACACGCCGCATTAACGTCGGGGAAGCTGTTTATCGCATCCCTGCTGAAGCGGGTGTGGACGTGGAGATCAATCTTTAGAGATATCCTGTCCATGCCCGTGCCCAGTTGAACTGCAGTAGGGCTCCATTAAAAGTTTCCAATAAAAACGGGGTGAGAGAAAATTGGATTCCCGATGATTTACTTATCGGGTGAGAACGATGCCCAGATGACCACTATCATGAGTGTCAGTACTGTACCAGCTGCGCCTGAGAGGATCCAATCCAACCCAATATTGGGCCATTTGATCTGGATCCAGGGAAGTATTTGTTTGTACGCCAAGTTCGCAATTATACCTCCGACGAAGCCGAGCACGGCGAAAACCACGAAAACGGTAAATCTACCTGCCATACTGTTCAACCTTGCTCATGGATGAGCCCTATTTATATATTAAGAGTGCCGTTCGTTGAAAATGTTCATTTTATTAAAAATGAATCTATTACATCTTAATTTTTGATTTAATGGTGTAACAGTTACTCTCATCATCCCAGAGTCTCATTACAATAATATGTTAAAAAACTATATATAAAAAAGGGTAAACTACCCGTTCAATAACATTGGTGAGGCAACACTT